>NZ_JACAQL010000015.1:0-219984 GCF_013385245.1 Pseudomonas sp. IPO3747 | reverse complement strand
ACGAGCTGACTGCCGTCGTCGCCGTGTTCGGTTTTTTCCGCCAGGTTGCCGTTGAGGTCATACACGTAAGCCGTGCGCTGGCCGTCAAAGCCGATTTCCTGCTGGATCAGGCCGTTGGGGTGGTAAGCGAGTCGGTAGGTTTCGCCCACCTCGTTTTCGATCGAGGTCAGCAGCAGGCGCGCATTGTCGTAGCGGTACTTGACGTGGGTGCCATCGGCGTTGATACGGCGGCTGATCAGGTGCAGGCCGTCGGCGTATTCGTAGCGGGTGACGTGGGTAAGTTCGTCGTGTTCGGCGGTGATTTTTCCGTAGGCGTTGTAGCTGTATTCGCGTGTTGCACCGCCTGGCAATACGACACGAATCAACCGACCCACGCTGTCCCACTGAAACTGGGTCAGCGCTCCCTGTTCATCCTCGCGGGCAACCTGCCGACCAAGGTCGTCATAGCGATAACGCTTGATACCCCCATTGGGCAGCAGCTCCTCAAGCAACTGCCCACGCTCATTCCAAACCAGCCGATGGCAACTGTTATCGGGAAACCAAACCCCCGTCAGCTGCCCATATTTGTTGTAGCTGTAGTCCGTAATATTGCCGTCAGGATCGGTCTTGCGAATGACGTCGCCCTGATCGTTACGCTCATACTTCCAAACGGCCTCACCACGGCGTACAACCCGCACGAAACCGTTGTCATGCTCGTAGGACGTCGGCTCATCGTCCCCCGGAAACAGCGCCACCAAGCGTCCGGCGTCGTCGTACTGATACGCCGTCACCGCCCCAAGCGGGTCCTGCTCGACCGTCAGCCGGCCCTTGTCGTCATAAGACTTGAAGTGCTCAGCACCGTCCGGATCAATGCGCTGCACCAGCCGCGCACGGTCATCGTGGACATACACTTCCCGGCTGCCATCAGCGTTATGCACCGTGACACGGCCGTCATCCCCCCAGGCATACCGCGTATCCATCTGCGAGAAGCTGGCCCAGTGCCGAACACACCGCGCCGCCTTGCCAGCCCGTTCCCATGCCCAAAAGAAGCTCGCCCCACCGGCCAACCCACGCTCAAGAATGACGTGCTGCTCGTCGTAGCGATAAACCTCGCTTTCACCCACGGCATTGGTCGCAGAAACCAGTCGGCCAAGGTCGTCATAGGCGTAGGAAACAACCTTCTGCTCCGTCACCCATTCAAACGGTTCGTGCCCCTTGGCCCGATGAACCTGATAGTCCACCGCCACAATGCGGCCCAGCTCATAACGCAGAAACAGCGAGCGACCCACACCGTTATCCAGCCGCTCAACCCGCCCCAAACGATCGCGGAAAACCCGCAACCGGTTGTCATACGCATCGCTGATGGCGGTCAGCACACCCTCTTGAAAGTGGTAGAACAGCGACGCCTGGGCCAGCACCAGTTCATCGGGCAATTCACCCAAATAGATCGCCGCTTCAGCCAAGCTATTGGTAATCGCCGGTCGATTAGCGGTAGGCAGCACAAACTCAGTACGGCGGTTCTCATGATCCGTCCACACCACCGAATCACCCGAAACCACCAACCGCTGCGCCAGCGAATGACTCCAGCCAAACCCCAACCCGCAATCGACTTCCACCGCACTGGTGCGATACACCCGCGTCCACTCAAACGGCAAAACCCCATCCAGCGTGCCGTCTGTGAGCGTCAGCAATTCCTCGCCGGTGACCATCGAAACGGGGCAACCGTGGGTGACGGTTTTGTCCGCAGGGGCCGCCGCATCGCCGTTCAGGTTCTTGCCAGAAGCCGGCACATCATCCACAGGTTCCTGGCGCACCAACGCGGTCTGCTGCGTCTTGCCGCGCACCGCCGGCACCGGGTTGGCAACCAACTGATCCCCAGCCTTCAGCGGCGCAACCGGCACGGTCTTGATCGGCGTCGGGGCA
This sequence comes from Pseudomonas sp. IPO3747, assembly GCF_013385245.1. Lineage (NCBI taxonomy): Bacteria > Pseudomonadati > Pseudomonadota > Gammaproteobacteria > Pseudomonadales > Pseudomonadaceae > Pseudomonas > Pseudomonas sp. IPO3747. The sequence goes on along the minus strand of NZ_JACAQL010000015.1, from coordinate 218,082 downwards.
CTGCTCAGCAACAAGGGTTTAACCGCCGCTACATGTGGCTCCAACGTCGGCCCCACATGCTGTTTTGCCAGCAACTCGAGCAAACTCCGCGCCCGTCCAGACTTGATGTGCCCGAGGACTTGAGTGCCCAGGCGTACCGCCACGCCCATGCCCGCCGTCGCCCGAATCAACAGCAAGTTAATCAACACCTCGCCGGTGATTTCGCCCATCAGCTCCTGCATGTCTTGCGGCGGCAGCAGGCGCATCCAGCTGACCATCGCCGACACGTAAATGAACAACAGCGGCTCATCGCTGAGTACCAGCAGGCCGTTGGCGATCGCGTCATTGCTGAGTGTCAGCAGCTCATCAAGCTCGGCCTGGGAGATGTACTTGAGCAACTTTTCGCTGTTGGGCTTGATGTCCGCCAACATGTCAAACAGCTGCGTCAAGTTGTCCCAAAGGGTGTAGAGCGCCGTGCCCATGCCATTGAGAGCCGCTTTCTCCAGCATCCTGCGTTGATCAAGCGGTTTGGCGTCGGTATAAATTCTCCACTGCGCTTGGAAGGTGTCGTTCCACTCTTTACGCAGGCGCTCTTCCAACCCCGCAATCACTGACTGATAAGACGCGTACAGTGCCTTGACGTGATCTTTGGAAACATCGGGGTAAAAACTGATTCGGTACGATTGATTACGATCACACTCGGTGATTTCGAGAATGCCGCTGGGGCCGATGGTGTGGTGGATCGGCTCGCCCAATGGGCCGCCGTTGGGATCGACGCGTTGCAGCACCACCGGCGTATTGCCGATGGGCACAAAACGCGTGCTTTGGAACATATGCACCAGGGTCAACGTGCCATTGGCCTGGCACGTGGCAACGGTGCTACTGGGAATGATGGAGCGGTTGATCGGGGCGACCAGCGCCACCTCATCCCCGACCTTGAACACCTGCTCGACATCCAGCGCCGAGAAGCTCCAGAAGCTCGACGCCCATTCGTCAAAGGTATTCAGGCATTCGCGAAAATCACGGAAGACGCTTTCAACGTCGACCGTCTTCACGTCCATTGGGGTCAGGGCCAGCCTGCCAATGGCCGGGTTCAAGCGCTAGCCCCTTTGGCCCGGGCTCTAACTAACAAAACCATCTGCAATCCCTCGCACTGTGTGATCAGGCGAAGGACTTTGCAGCGGTTTTCAGGAAGGATCTGTAGAGCTTATCCGGGTGTTGGGTAGGAGGTTTCGCTAGTTCTTGTCAGCGCTGCGCAAACGCCAGGTTCAACCCCAACCCCGCAAAGGCTGCGGCAAAACTGCGGCGCAACCAATTCTGTACCCGTGGTGACTCGATCACGGCACGGCGAAACACATTGGCCAGCAGGCCGTACACCACAAACACCGCAAACGTCATCGCCATGAAAACGCCACTTAGTACCAGCATCTGCACAGCGGGCGCCGTGCTGCCGGGGGTGACGAATTGCGGCAGGAAGGCCAGGAAGAAAATCGTCAGCTTGGGGTTCAGGATATTCAGCAGAAAGCCGCGCAGCATCAGGCTGCGTGCAGTCGCGACCGCTGGTGTGTCGCTCATGGCGAAGGCCGAGCGGTCACGCCAGGTGGCATAGGCCAGATACAAAAGGTAGGCCGCCCCAGCGAATTTCAACGCCTCAAAGGCCAGGGCGCTGGTATGCAGCAGGGCGGAAAGGCCCAATATCGATGCGAGCAAGTGGGGAATGATCCCGGCAGTACAGCCCAACGCGGCGAACAGGCTGGCACGCTTGCCGGCAGTGAGGCCGGTGGACACGGTAAAGATCACCCCAGTGCCGGGGATCAGCACGACGATCAGGCAGGTGACGAAGAAGTTCAGGCTGAGCATGGCATTCAAACTCCTTGTACGAATGGTCGATGACCGATCCTGTCACGTTCAGTGATAACTGGCGAGTGCAACAGGTCGGCGAACCCCGGTTAGACTTACCTGTCGATATCCGCACAACCGGCCCGTCGTTATTCAAGGAAACCCCATGTATTCAAGCCGCCTGATCCTGTGCCTCACCACCTTGCTGGTGCTGGCCGGCTGCTCCACTCCACGCGGCCCGCAGCAGCCTGAGCGCAGCGAGGCCGAGGTGAAGGCGCAGATTGTGCGGCTGTTACCGGCCACGGTGGCGGACCGCAACGGCTGGGCCAAAGACATCTACACCGCCTTCGACACCCAGAAAATCTACCCCAGCAGCGAAAATATCTGCGCTGTGCTGGCGGTGACCGAGCAAGAGTCCACCTATCAGGTAGACCCGCCGGTGCCGAACATGGGCAAGATCGCCCAGGATGAAATCCTGCGCCGCGCCGGCAAGGTCCATGTGCCGGCCTTTGTGGTGCGTACCACGCTGCAACTGCGTTCGCCGACCGGCAAGACTTACGCCGAGCGCCTGAATGCCGCGCGCACAGAGAAGGACTTGAGCGGCATTTTTGACGATTTCATCAGCATGGTGCCACTGGGTAATACCTTGTTCGGCGGCTTTAACCCGGTGCACACCGCCGGCCCCATGCAGGTCAGCATCGATTTTGCGCAGCAACACGCCCGCGATTATCCCTACACCGTGGATGGCACAATTCGTCGCGAAGTCTTCACCCGTCGTGGCGGCATGTACTTCGGTATCACGCATCTTCTCGGTTACCCGGTGAGCTACGACCAGCCGCTGTACCGCTTTGCCGATTTCAACGCGGGGTGGTATGCCAGCCGCAATGCCGCGTTCCAGGCTGCTGTCAGCCGAGTCAGCGGCACCGAGCTGGCGCTGGATGGGGACCTGATTCGTTATGGCTCACTGCTGCCCGGCACCACCGAGTTGGCGGTGCGTTCCCTGGGCGCGAAGCTGGATATGCGCAACCCCAGCATCCGCAGCCAGCTGGAAAAGGGCGAGCAGCTCGACTTCGAAGAAACCACCCTCTACAAACGCGTATTTGCCCTGGCCGACAAAGCTGCCGGCAAGCCTGTGCCGCGCGCGATTTTGCCGGGCATCGTGCTCAAGAGTCCGAAGATCACCCGCAACCTCACCACCGCGTGGTTTGCCAAGCGTGTGGATGAGCGCTATCAGCGTTGCATGAAGCGTTAGCTGATTGTTGATCATTGGCTTGGCTGATCTTGATGGTGAACTTGGGGAGGCTGGGGTACACCTCGTGTTTTGGCCAAGGAAGAGCTCGCCATGATCACTTACACCGTGCCCGAAGGCTTTGTCTCGCTGCCACGCAGCAGCCCGTTGCTCGACCTGTTAGGTCCGGCGTATTGCCGGGGTGAAGGGTTGCAACTGGAAATCGGCCTGCGTGCCGACAACCGCCACGCCAATGGGCGCGGCACGGTGCACGGTGGGGTGTTGGCAACGCTGGCGGATGTCGGCATGGGCTATGCGATGGCGTTTTCCAGCGAACCGCCGTTACCGCTGATAACCGCTAGCATGACCCTGGACTACCTGGGTGTCGTGCAGGTGGGGGAGTGGATTGTTGTGCGGCTGGAGCACCACAAGCGTGGCAGGCAGATGGCGTTTGCCACCGTGAGCCTGCAAGTGGGGGACAAGGTGGTGGCACGGGCGAATGCGGTGTTTGCGGTACCTCACTCTGACGATGAAGATTAAATGTGGGAGCTGGCTTGCCTGCGATAGCGGTGTGTCAGCCAAGCAGTTGTTACCTGATACACCGCTATCGCAGGCAAGCCAGCTCCCACATGAGTATTGTTTTTTTTCAGGAAAACCGGGCAAAGAAAAGGCCCGATTTTTCGTGGAATCGAGCCTTTTCTCATGTTGCTCTTGTCGACAGGGGCTGCTGCGCAGCCCAACGGGAGCAAGCTCCCTCGCCACAATTAGCCTGTTGCTCTTTAGATCAACTGCGCTCGAGGGCCAGCGCTACGCCTTGGCCGCCGCCGATGCACAAGGTGGCCAGGCCTTTCTTGGCGTCGCGCTTGATCATTTCATGCAGCAGGGTCACCAGCACGCGGCAGCCTGAGGCACCGATCGGGTGGCCGATGGCGATGGCGCCGCCGTTGACGTTGACCTTGTTCGCATCCCACTCCAGCTCTTTGCCCACCGCCAGAGATTGCGCGGCGAAGGCTTCGTTGGCTTCGATCAGGTCCAGGTCACCCAGGCTCCAACCGGCTTTGTCCAGGCAGCGGCGGGTAGCCGAGACCGGGCCGATGCCCATGATCGCAGGGTCCACGCCGGCGTTGGCATAGCTGGCGATACGCGCCAGCACCGGCAGGCCGAGAGCCTTGGCTTTTTCGGCGCTCATCAACAAGACAGCGGCGGCGCCGTCATTGAGGCTGGAGGCGTTGCCGGCGGTGACGCTACCCTCTTTCTTGAACGCGGGCTTGAGCTTGGCCAGCGACTCGGCTGTGGTGCCGGCGCGCGGTTGCTCATCCACGGCGAAGGACAACGGATCACCCTTGCGCTGTGGAATCAGGATCGGAGTGATCTCATCGACAAACCGGCCGGCTTCGATAGCGGCGGCGGCTTTCTGCTGGGAGGCGGCGGCGAAGGCGTCCTGGGCTTCACGGCTTATGCCGTACTTGTCCACCAGGTTCTCGGCGGTGATGCCCATGTGGTAGTCGTTGAACGCATCCCACAGGCCGTCAGTGATCATGCTGTCGAGCATCTTGGCGTGGCCCATGCGCAAACCGGTGCGCGCAGCGGGTAATACGTACGGCGCCAGGCTCATGTTCTCCATGCCGCCGGCGATGATCACCTCAGCGTCACCACAACGGATGGCTTGGGCACCCAGGTGCAGGGCTTTGAGGCCCGAGCCGCAGACCTTGTTCAGGGTCAAAGCCGGCACCGCATGGGGCAGACCCGCCAGAATAGAGGCCTGGCGCGCCGGGTTCTGGCCGCTGCCTGCGGTCAGTACCTGGCCGAGGATCACTTCATCGACCTGAGCCGGGTCCAGACCGGTCTGCTCCAGCAGGCGACGGATCACGGCCGCGCCCAACTCCGGTGCCGGAATGCTGGCCAGCGCTCCTTGAAAGCTGCCCACGGCGGTGCGGGTGGCAGCAACAATCACGACGTCTTGCATGGAATCTGTCCTCACTGGAAGTGCATTTCTGGAACGTGGTCCGGGACGATCAGTTTACCGGCGGTCTTGCTCACAATCTCTTCAACGCTGACGCCAGGTGCGCGTTCCTTGAGGACAAAAGCGCCATTTTCGATTTCCAGGTACGCAAGGTCTGTCAGCACGCGCTTGATGCACTTGGCGCCGGTCAGCGGCAGGCTGCATTGGCTGAGCAGTTTGGACTCCCCGTCCTTGGACGCGTGGGTCATGATCACGATGATGTTTTCTGCACCGGCCACCAGGTCCATGGCGCCGCCCATGCCCTTGACCAGCTTGCCGGGGATCATCCACGACGCGATGTTGCCTTGCACGTCCACTTCAAATGCGCCGAGCACGGTGAGGTCGACATGCCCGCCGCGAATCATTGCGAAGGACTCGGCAGAGGAGAAGATCGAGGCGCCGATGCGTGCGGTCACAGTTTGTTTGCCGGCGTTGATCATGTCGGCATCGATGGTTTCTTCGGTCGGAAACGGGCCCATGCCGAGCAGGCCGTTTTCCGATTGCAGCATCACTTCCATGCCTTCGGGGATGTAGTTGGCCACCAGGGTCGGGATGCCGATGCCGAGGTTGACGTAGAAACCGTCCTGCATTTCGCGGGCGACGCGTTGAGCCATTTGTTCGCGGGTAAGAGCCATGTGTTGTCTCCTTATTATTTGGGCTGGCGGATTATTTGCGGACGGTGCGCTGTTCGATGCGCTTCTCGAAGGTGCCGCAAATGACTCGGTCGACGTAAATCCCTGGGGTGTGGATATGCGCCGGGTCCAGCTCGCCCGGTTCGACGATTTCTTCAACTTCGACCACGGTGATCTTGCCCGCAGTAGCCGCCAGCGGGTTGAAGTTCTGCGCGGTATGGCGGTAGATGACGTTGCCGAAGTGGTCGGCTTTCCAGCCTTTGACAATGGCGAAGTCGCCGGTGATGGACTCTTCCATCAAGTACGGGCGACCGTTGAACTCGCGGGTCTCCTTGCCTTCGGCCACCGGAGTGCCGACGCCGGTGGCGGTGAAGAAGGCCGGGATGCCGGCGCCGCCTGCGCGCATTTTTTCGGCCAGGGTGCCTTGGGGCGTGAGCACCACTTCGATTTCGCCGCTGAGCAGTTGCTTCTCGAACAGCGCGTTTTCACCGACGTAGGAGGCGATTACCTTGCTGATCTGCTTTTCTTCCAGCAGTACGCCCAGGCCAAACCCGTCAACGCCGCAGTTGTTGGAAACCACGGTCAGGTCGCGGGTGCCTTTGCGCTTGATCTCGGCGATGAGGTTTTCTGGAATGCCGCACAGGCCAAAACCACCGGAGAGCACGGTCATGCCGTCTTCCAGGCCTGCCAGTGCTTCTTCATAGGACGCCACGCGTTTATCGAAACCTGCCATATGCACCTCTTTTATTGTTTGTGGGCCAGCCAATGAACTGAGTGTTGCGCCGACGGATTGATTTGTTAAGTTGTTTTTTAAGGTTGATTGATTTAGAAAACAGCATAGTCCAATCGCCGCCCGGAGCAGCCTCATGACCGTCAAACAGATGCGCGCCTTTCTCGCCGTGGCCCAAAGCCTGAGTTTTGCCGCCGCCTGCGAGCGCCTGCACCTTTCCCAATCGGCGCTGAGCCTGACCATCAAGGGCTTGGAGGAGGGCCTGGGTGGGCGCCTGTTCAGCCGCAATACCCGCAACGTCGCACTGACACCCGAAGGTGAATCGCTGCTGCCGTTGGCGCGCCGGTTGATTGCCGACTGGGACAATGCCGAAGACGAACTGCGTCAGCGTTTCACCCTGCAGCGTGGCCGCGTCACCGTGGCGGCGATGCCTTCGTTTGCGGGCAACCTGCTGCCACCGATTCTTAAGATATTCCGCGCACGTTACCCGCAGGTGAATGTGACGGTGCATGACCTGATCAATGAACAGGTGCTGGAAATGGTCCGCGATCGCCAAGTGGAGCTGGGCGTGGCGTTCGAGCCATCCGAAGGTTCGTCCCTGGCATTCACGCCTTTATACCTGGACCGGTTTATTGCGGTGGTGCCCGGTGATTCGCCCTTGGCGCAATGTACCGAAGTCGACTGGAAAACCCTGTTGGAACACCCGTTCATCACCCTGCAACGGCCCTCGACGGTGCGCGTGATGCTGGAGGAGCACCTTGGGGCCTTGCAGATGAAATTGCCGGTGGCGTTGGAAAGCCATCAATTGGCCACGGTCGGCAAGATGGTTGCCAGTGGCCTGGGTGTCAGCGCCGTGCCTGCATTGTGCGCACGTCAGATGGAGGAGGCGGGCGCCCATTGCATCACCTTGAGCGATCCGGTGATCGAGCGGCCGATTGGCGTACTCACCAAACCCGGTCATGAACTGTCGGCGGCGGCGCAGGTGTTGTTTGATATTTTTCGCGACGAAGCCGCGAAGGGACGTTTCCCGACGTTTTGAGCGTGCCACAAAACAAATGTGGGAGCTGGCTTGCCTGCGATAGCCAGTTAACATTCAACAAAAGTGTTGGCAGTTAAACCGTTATCGCCGGCAAGCCAGCTCCCACAGTGGGCAAGTTTTACTTAGTAGTAGCGGTCGATCACTTTAACTTGCGAGTTATCCTTGAAAGATGCCCAGGCATTGTTAAGTGTGTCGAATACTTGCTCAATGAAGTTTCGATCGGCCGCCGCTTTCTTGCCGACATAACCCTGGCCGCGGCGGTACATCTTCAGGCGCGCCGCGAGTTCACGGTGAGTGCGGTCAAACTCGGCTTCTTCGGTGTGGGGCGCCAGGCAGTCAATTTTGACTTCGCCCGACTTGCCAACCCACAGGATATGGTCGTCGAGTTTGTCTTTTTGCGCTGCGAACATCTCAGCCAATTCATCGATAGTTGGTTGGTTGTTCAGATTCATGTGTAAGCCCCTTGACCAGTTGGCGATCTATCAGTTGGTTCGTTAAAACTGCTTAGTTGTCTCCGGTTGCGAAAACCGGGCGTCAGTAACGGTCTGCCGAATACGGGCAGGGTCTTGAACCTGATGCATGTAGTCTTGCTGATGAGCGGCTACGTAATGGTTTCATCACGAAGACAAGCAGCGTTTGAGCTCCTTGTACCGATCCTTGCGGGCCGGTCAGCTTCATCAATCTGCCTTGTGGGCAGTGCACATCCGGAAAAAACAGCTCGGCGGTCAGACGAGCTTGTTCAAAACGCGTGTTACCAACGCTCCCGATCCGGGAGACGTCTCGATAATGCAAGGACAAAAAGGTTACGTCAACGATTATGTAGTGATTATTTTTAGTCACTACATAAATTGCTGTGGGGACGGGAGAATGCGGGAAAACGTGACTTGGGCGTCATTTTTTGTGCGGTGGGTCGTGGTGGGCAGGTAGTCAATACGACGCGAGAACCCTGTGGGAGCTGGCTTGCCTGCGATCGCGGTGTGTCAGCCAAAGAGTTGTTAACTGATACACCGCTATCGCAGGCAAGCCAGCTCCCACAATTGAATTTGCAGTGTGCCTACTGACGCAATCGCTCGGCCAGCAGAGGCAACAACCGCTCGCATGACGCCTCGATTTTCACCTGCAACAGCTCATCCCCACGGGTCTTGCCCAGGTTGATGGCAATTACCGGCTTGCCTTGCTCCACCATCGCCTTGCACAGACGAAACGCCGAATAGGCCATTAGCGAAGAACCCACCACCAGCAGCCCGTCTGCATGCTCCACGGCGGCCATGGCCCTGGCTGCCGTAGCCGGTGCCACGTTCTCGCCAAAAAACACAACGTCTGGCTTCAAGCGCTCGCCATTGCAATGGGGGCAGCGCGGCACCTGGAAGCGTTCTTCAAAGGTCGGATCGAGCAGGGTGTCACCGTCGGGCGCCTGCACCGCGTGGACCTGCACCAGGTAAGGATTGTCGATTTCCATTTGCCGCTGAATCACATCGCGGGTACTGCGCTGCTGGCAGTCCAGGCACAGCACACGATGCAGGCTGCCATGCAGTTCGATCACATCATGGCTGCCGGCCTGATCATGCAGGGTGTCGACGTTTTGCGTGATTAGCCCGCTGATACGGCCACGCTGCTGCAGCGTGGCCAGCGCCAGATGAGCCTGGTTCGGCTGCGCAATACGCACCCGTGGCCAACCCAGCATGGCGCGTGCCCAATAGCGGCGACGCGCTTGCGCGGTGGCGAGGAATTCCTGGTACATCATCGGCGCCTTGCCACGGCGCACGCCTTCGCTGTCGCGATAATCCGGGATGCCCGATGACGTGCTGATACCTGCACCGGTCAAGACCAAAAAGCGTCGTTCAGCCATGGCCCGGTACAGGGTGTCGAGGTGATTTTCTTGATGGTCCAGCGTATCGAGCATGGGTTCCCCTATTCGCCGCGGATGTACTGCTCCAGCTGTTTGATCAGGTCGGTCTGTTCGGCAATGGCCTCTTTTACCAAGTCACCGATGGACAGCAGGCCCTTCAGTTCGCCGTCTTCGACCACTGGGAGGTGGCGCAAGTGACTGTCGGTCATGATGTTCATGCATTCTTCGACACTTTTATGGGTATCCACGGTGATGACCGGTGAACTCATCACCTCATGGACCTTTGTGGTAACCGAAGAGAGTCCCTTGAGGATGAGTTTGCGGGCGTAATCACGTTCGCTGATGATTCCGACAACCGCGCCGTCTTTGACCACCGGCAAGGCCCCGACGTTTTTCTCTGACATCCGCACCAGCGCCTCAAAGACCGTGTGGTCCCATTGAATGGTATGGACGTCCTGGTTCTTCTGGTCCTTGGCTTTGAGCAGTTGTGCAACGGTTTTCATGGCGGCCACTCCGGTGTTGTTATTAGGAAGTCAGCGAGTCCCTTACAGAATCCTAGACGGGCTACAGCGCCGCAAGGCCCAAAGCGGCGTTAAACCCGTCGAAAAACGTCATTCGCCGGATTATTTCGCTATTCAGCCGGCACTTTTCGGCTTTTTCGCCCGCTTTGGAGCGCCTGTCGTCTTGCGCGGTGCAGCCTTGCGCTTGTTTTTCCACGGCGTAGCACCTCGGCCTGCCGGGCTGGCTGGGCCGGTGATGGTCATGCGCATGCCATTGCAGCGTGCCACTTGTTTGCTCATCCAGGCCGCCTGCTTGGCGACGAATTCTTCCAGGCTCATTTCACCGCTTTGCACCATGTCCAGCGCCTGCTCCCAGATCGCGGTGGTGCCTGGGTCGGCAATCGCCCGAGGCACCGCGTCGATCAGGCTGAACGCCGCCGGAGTGGCTGACAGTGCCTTGCCGTTTTTGACCAGATAACCCCGGTCGAGCAAACCCTGGATAATCCCCGCGCGGGTGGCTTCGGTGCCGATGCCGGTGGTGTCCTTGAGCTTTTGCTTGAGCAGTGGGTCTTCCACCAGTTTGGCGACGTTTTTCATCGCCTTGATCAGGTCGCCCTCGGTGAAGGGCTTGGGCGGCTGGGTCCAGAGGTCCTTGAGGTTGACCTTGGCCACCGCGTAATTCTGGCCTTGCACCAAGGTCGGCAAGGCCTGCGGTGCAGGAGCTTCACGGCCTTTGGCAGGCGCCAGCGCCTCGGGCAGGGCGCGTTTCCAGCCCGGCTCGATGATGACTTTGCCTACCGCGCGCAAGGCTTGGCCGGCGCAATCGAAATCCGCCTGGGTGCGATCGTATTCATGGTTGGGCAGGAACTGCGCCAGGTAACGCGCGCGAATCAGCGTGTAGACCGCACGGTGTTTGCCGGCCAGTTGCGCGACGTCCTTACCGGCACCCGTAGGAATGATGCCGTGGTGCGCGCTGACCTTGGCGTCGTTCCAGGCCCGCGAGCGGCGTTGCGGGTTGATATGCGGCATCAACTCATTCACCGCCGCATCCGCGCGGGCCAGCGCGGCCAAGATCTTCGGCGCATCACTGTGTTGGCTGAGCGGCAGGTAGCCGCAATCACTGCGAGGGTAGGTGATGACTTTGTGGGTTTCGTAAAGGGACTGCGCGATGTCCAGGGTTTCCTGGGCGCCGAGGCCGAGCTTCTTGGAACAGATTTCCTGCAACGTGCCGAGGTCGAAGGGCAGGGGCGCCACCTCGCGCACGCGTTCGGTACGCAGTTTGACCAACCTGGCGCTGGCGGCGTTGGTCATCGCATCGGCAGCATCGCGAGCCAGTTGTGGGTTAAGACAGCGGCCTTGATCGTCGCAGGCATCCTCAGCGGCCCGCCATTGAGCCGTAAAGGTCATGCGCTCATGCCGCAAGTCGACATCAATGGCCCAGTAAGCCACCGGCACAAAGTCGGCGATGCTGCGGTCGCGGTCCACCACCAGGCGCAAGGTCGGGGTTTGCACGCGGCCCACCGGCAATACGCCTTGATACCCGGATTGACGCCCGAGCAAGGTAAACAAGCGACTCATGTTCATGCCGATCAACCAGTCGGCGCGTGAGCGGCCGAGGGCCGAGTGATACAGGCTGAAGGTTTCGGCGCCGGGTTTGAGGGCGGCGAGGGCTTTGCGAATGGAGGCGTCATCCAGCGCCGACAGCCACAAACGCTGGATCGGCCCGCGATAGCGGCAATGCTCCACCAACTCACGGGCGATCATTTCGCCTTCGCGGTCGGCGTCGGTGGCGATCACCAGTTCCTGGGCTTCCCCGAGCAAACGCTTGACGGCCTTGAACTGGCTGGCGGTCTTGGGCTTGACCAACATCTTCCATTTTTCCGGCACGATTGGCAGGTCGGCCAGCACCCAGCGCTTGTATTTGGCGTCGTAGGCGTCGGGTGGGGCGGTTTCCAACAGGTGACCGATGCACCAGGTGACTGTGACCCCGTTACCCAGCCAGCACCCGTCGCCACGCCGACTGGCGCCGAGCACGGCCGCGATATCCTTGGCCTGGGAGGGTTTTTCACAGAGGTACAGCCGCATGGTCATCACATCAGATCGGGTCGATGCCTTGCAGGATGCTCAGTCAAAGGCAATTGAGCAACTGTTATCTGTATGGATGTACAGCAATTTGTGTGGTCAGCACTCAGAAAAATGTGGGCACTAGCCTGCCTGCGATACGGACAACTCGGCACATCTGACACTCCGAGGTGATGCAATCGCAGGCAAGCCAGCTCCCACAGGGGGCTTCAGCGTTTTGAAGATCAGTTGTTATTGATATCCACGTTCTTGGTTTCTTTCAGGCAGAACAACCCCACAATCAAGCTCACGCCGGTTACCACCACCGGGTACCACAAGCCGTAGAAGATATCGCCGGTGTACACCACCAAGGCAAACGACACGGTCGGCAGGAACCCGCCAAACCAGCCGTTACCGATGTGGTAGGGCAGCGACATCGAGGTGTAGCGGATGCGCGTCGGGAACAGTTCCACCATCAGTGCTGCCAACGGGCCGTAGCACATGGCGGCGATCAGGATCAGCACCACGATCAGCACCACCACCATCACTTTGTTGACCTGGGCCACATCCGCCGAAGTCGGGTAGCCGGCCAGGGTTACCGCGCCGCGCAGGGCCGCTTCATCGTAACCGTCGATACGCACATCACCCACGCTCACCTGTACCGGGCTGCCGGCTGGCGCGGCGGCGCTGCTGTATGGCAGACCTTGCTTGACCAGGAAGGTCTTGACCTTGTCACACGGGCTGTCAAAACGCGCCTTGCCCACCGGGTCGAACTGGAAGGTGCAGGTGGCCGGGTCGGCCAATACGGTAATCGGCGCCTGGTGGCTGGCCTGGTCCATCGCCGGGTTGGTGTAATGCGCCAGCCCTTTGAAGATCGGAAAGTACAGTGCGGTGGCCAACAGCAAGCCGAGCATCAGCACCGGTTTGCGCCCAACCTTGTCCGACAGCCAGCCGAACAGGATGAAGAACGGCGCGCCGATCACTACGCTGATAATCAACAGCATATTGGCCAGGGCCGGGTCCATCTTCAGGAACTGCGTGAGGAAGAACAGCACATAGAACTGCGCCGCATAGAAGGTCACTGCCTGCCCGCCGTTGATGCTGAACAGCGCAATCAGCACCACCTTGAGGTTTTCCCATTTACCGAAGGATTCGCGGATCGGCGACTTGCTGGCCTTGCCTTCCTCTTTCATCTTCAGGAATGCCGGCGACTCATGCAGGCTCATGCGGATCCAGGTGGAAATGCCCAGCAGCACAATCGAGAACAGGAACGGAATGCGCCAGCCCCACACCTCGAACTGGTCGCCGGTGAAGTAACGGCAAGCCAGTACCACCAGCAGCGACAGCAGCAAGCCAAGGGTGGCTGTGGATTGAATCCAGCTGGTGTGCAGGCCGCGTTTGCCGGCCGGTGCGTGCTCGGCCACATAGGTGGCTGCGCCGCCATATTCACCGCCTAACGCCAGGCCTTGCAGCATGCGCAGCACGATCAGAATGATCGGCGCCGCAATGCCGATGCTGGCATAGGTCGGCAATAGCCCGACACAGAAGGTCGCGACACCCATCAGGATGATGGTGACCAAAAACGTGTACTTGCGCCCGATCATGTCGCCCAGGCGGCCGAACACCAACGCGCCGAACGGCCGCACCACAAAGCCTGCGGCAAAGGCCATCAAGGCGAAGATGAACGCCGTGGTGTCGTTGACCCCGGCAAAAAATTGCTTGCTGATCACCGCCGCCAGGGCGCCGTAGAGGAAAAAGTCGTACCACTCGAACACCGTCCCTAAAGACGAGGCGAAGATGACTTTCCTTGATTCGCTGCCGGTGCTCGCCTTGACGGCCGAGCCCAGGGGTTGAGCATGTTCTGACATCGGGTATCCCTCACAGTGATTATTTATTGTTGTTCCACTGTCGGCGCCGGGTGCGGCGCCGCTATTCAGATTGCATGAACCGTTTCTCTCTGCGGGGCGAGACTCCTTGTGTTCGGCGAAAGCATCAGCTGCGCTGCCTTTTCCGCAATCATCAGTGTAGGTGAGCAGGTGTTGCCGGATGTAATGCGTGGCATCACCGAGGCATCGGCAATACGCAGGCCCGGCACGCCATGTACGCGCAGTTGCGCATCGACCACTGCATCTTGGTCATCGCCCATGCGGCAAGTGCCCACCGGGTGGAAAATCGTCGTGCCGATACGCGCGGCGGCTTCATGCAGTTGTTCTTCGGTTTGCAGCGCGTCGCCCGGCAGGTATTCCACCGGCTTGAACTGGCTCAAGGCCGGTGCGGCGACGATGCGGCGGGTCAGGCGGATCGCGTCGGCGGCCACGCGCAAATCTTCGGGATGGCTGAGGTAGTTGGGCCGTATCAGGGGTGCATCCGCCGGGTTGGCGGAGCGAATATCAATGCGGCCACGGCTTTGCGGGCGCAGGTCGCACACCGACGCGGTGAATGCCGGGAAGGCATGCAACGGCTCGCCAAAACGCTCCAGTGACAGCGGCTGCACGTGGTATTCAAGATTGGCCGTAGTCTGTTCCGGGCCGGAGCGGGCGAAGGCGCCAAGCTGGCTGGGCGCCATGGACAACGGGCCGCTGCGGTCATACAGGTAGCGCAGGCCCATGCCCATTTTGCCCAACAGGGTGCCGGCGATCTGGTTCAAGGTGCGTGCGTTTTCCAGCTTGTAGATCAGGCGCAGTTGCAGGTGGTCCTGCAGGTTGCCACCGACACCCGGCAGTTCATGCAGCACGTTGATGCCCAATGGCTTGAGCACATGGGACGGGCCAATCCCCGAGCGTTGCAGGATACCCGGCGAGCCGACAGAACCGGCGCACAGGACGATTTCCTTGCGTGCCTTCCAGCTCAGTTGTTGCCCATGTTGACGCCCGACCACGGCCGAAGCGCGACCGTTTTCCAGCACTACACGATCGACTTCCACTTCGGTCAGCACGGTAAGGTTGGGGCGCTGGCGGATCGGCTTGAGAAACGCCTTCGCCGCGTTCCAGCGCACCCCGGCCTTTTGGTTGACCTGGAAGTAGCCGCAACCTTCATTGTCGCCCTGGTTGAAATCGCTGATCGGCGCGATACCACTCTGCGCCGCCGCATCGCGAAAGGCATCGAGGATCGGCCAGTGCAGGCGCTGTTGCTCCACGCGCCATTCACCGCCGTCGCTGTGAAATTCCGAGCCGCCGGCAAAATGGTTTTCGCTCTGTTTGAACAGTGGCAGCACGTCTTTCCAGGCCCAGCCGGGGTTGCCTGCGGCGGCCCAGCCGTCGTAATCCTGGGCTTGGCCGCGCATATAGATCATGCCGTTGATGGACGAGCAGCCGCCCAGCACTTTACCGCGTGGGTAACTCAGTGCACGGCCTTGCAGGCCTTCCTGGGCTTCGGTCTTGAAGCACCAGTCGGTGCGCGGGTTGCCGATGCAGAACAGGTAGCCGACGGGGATGTGGATCCAGGGGTAATTGTCGCGGCCACCGGCTTCGAGTAGCAGCACGCGGTGGGCGGGGTTGGCGGACAATCGATTAGCCAGCAGGCAGCCTGCGGGGCCGGCGCCTACGACGATGTAATCGTATTCAGCAGTTGCAATGGGCATCTGAGGTCTCGCTTGTTTTTCTTATTGGGCCCATCCTAGTTGTTAGTTTTCGTCTTAAAAATGTTAGTTTTTACCCAGCTGCTGTGCGTTTTTAAACAGCGGCACTTAAACCTCGAAGCAACGTTAGCCTGTGGCGAGCGAGCTTGCTCGCGCTGGGGCGCGAAGCGGCCCCCTCAGAGTAAGCGCGATGGTTCAGATGAAGTGTAGTGGCAGGCATTGGGGCCGCTGCGCAGCCCAGCGCGAGCAAGCTCGCTCGCCACAGTAAGCGCCAGCCACAGGTGCCGGGCCAGGCATTAGAAGGTACATTTGTCCAAGGGAGGCGACATGTTCGACTGGAATGACCTGCGGTTTTTTCTTGAGCTGCAACGCAGCGGCCGCCTGCTCACCGCTGCACAGCGCCTGAAAACCACGCACGCTACCGTGGCCCGGCATATCGAGGCCATCGAGAAAAGCCTCGGCACCGCGCTGTTCGTGCAGCATGCCCAGGGTTACGAACTGACGCCTTCCGGTGAAGCCCTGCTCAAGCACGCCGAGGCCATGGAAAACGTCGCGTTGCTGGCCGAAGACGAACTCACCCATTCCGCTGCGCCGCTGGGCAAGATCCGCCTTGGCGTGGCTGAGGGGTTGGGCGTGATGTTCCTCGCCAGCCGCATGGGCGGGCTGTTCGAGCGTTATCCGGGGCTGGAAGTGGAACTGGTGGCGGTGCCGCGCTTTGTGAGCATTCTCAACCGCGAAGCGGAAATCAGCATCCACCTCGAACGCCCCAGCGTCGACCAACTCGTCACGCGCAAACTCACCGACTACCGCCTGGCGCTCTACGCCAGCCGCGCCTACCTTGCGCGCAATCCGCCGATTGAAAAACGTGAAGACCTCGCCGCCCATGCATGGATCGATTACGTGGATGACCTGCTGTTCAGCCAGGAACTCAAGTTCCTCAGCAGCTTTTGCCGCAACCCCAAAGTGGTGTTCCACAGCACCAGCGTGATTGCTCAACACCAGGCGGCGCGTTCGGGATTGGGCATTGCGGTGCTGCCGTGCTTTATGGCTGCTGGCGACCCGGACCTGGTGCCTTTGCTGCCGGCAGAAAGCATCCAGCGCAGCTACTGGATCAGCTCGCGCCGGGAGCTGCACAAGTCAGTGCGGTTGCGGGTGTTGTGGGATTATGTGGTGGAGTTGTGTGCGCGCGAGCAAAGCTTGCTGTTAGGCGAAACCCACTGAAGAAACCGGATAAAAAAATGTGGGAGCTGGCTTGCCTGCGATGAGTCCCTGTCAGTCAACTTATTTGTTGAATGACACACTGCAATCGCAGGCAAGCCAGCTCCCACATTGGGTTTGTGTTGTGTCAGTTAGGGGTCAGAGCTTCACCACCTGATGCACCTGCTCAGCACACGCCCGCGCCTCGTCAATCATCTTGCCAAACGCTTCACTGGCGACTTCTGCATGGGGCAGCCAGCGTATCTTCTGGCTCAGGCGATAGTGATACTGCAGGCCGTTATCCGTGCGCTTGCCATCCAGATCCAGATCATACCAGGGCGAACGCACCTGGCAGCCGGGGATGGCTTTTTCCATCTGCCCACCGGTCAGCGTGAAACGGTAGTCGTAGGTTTCGGGGTTGCCCAGGTAAAGGTCGGCTTGTTGATCATGGCGACGGTAGTTGATGAAACCATCCCAACGGCCTTTGAGTGACTCGTCGGTGTAGACGTAGTCGTTCGCGAGCTTTTCCAGCGCGCGCTGGTCGTTCATGCTGGCGTTGACGGTGTAGCCGTCGTGCACCACGAAGGCGGTGGGTTGGCGGGTGATTTTGCAGTCGCTGATTTCGTTGCCAAAGTTGCCGCAGATGTTCTGGTCGGTGGCGGTGGTGCCTTGCTGGCGGTCGGCGACGCTCATTTGCATCAGCGGCAGGCGGCTGAAGGTGATGGTGGCCTGGGTGGCGCCATTGCCTTGCTTGTCGAAGTGCACTTTTTTGTCCAGGCGCAGGGTAGTTTCCGGGCGTTCCAGCGGGGTCTGTTCTTCGCGTACCTGGCCCTGAGCATCATTGACCAGCACCCAGCGGTCTTGAATGTCGGGCATGGTCTGGCCGGGTGCGAACACCGGGTTGGTCGGGTCGAGCCACCAGACCTGGCCATCGACTTCGGCACGCACGATGGCGTGGTTCGCTGCATTGGTGCCGGGGATCAACAATGAGAACGCCACGTCGCCACGGCTGACCCAGGCGGTTTCGGCCTTGATGCCGCTGGCCTTGAGCATTGCGGTCAGCAGGATCGCCAGGTCTTTGCAGTCGCCATAACCATGCTGCTCGATTTCCGCCAGGTTGAACGGCACATAACCGCGCTCGGTGGCGCGCCAGTCGCCCAGGTAGCGGTAGTGATCGTTGATGTGCTGCATCAGCGCTTCGACCTGTTGTGCCGGCGCCAGGTTGCGTGCGGCAGCTACGGCCGCGGCCGCTTGCGCCGGCAGGTTGGCGCCGAGGATCTGGTTGTAACGCTGGGCGAAATCACCGAAATACGCCTGGCGCTCCAGGGCGCTGCCCACTTCCAGGCGCGGGATGCGTTGCAGCGCGGCGCTGGAGGATTCGTTGATGTAATTGAGATAGGTCGGTTTTTTTTGCACCACGTCCAGGGTTTTGCCGTTGGCAGATGCCGTTACTTTGAAACCGTCGAACAACTCACTGCGCCACTGGATCGGGCGCTCGGCGGTAAAGCGCGCCTTGACGTGGTCGCGCCGGAATGCGCTGGGGCCAAACATGATTGCGTAGTGAAACTGGGTCACCAACGGTTTGGCGGCGCGACGTTCGCGCACGGTGTAGCGAATTTGCGTGCCTACGCGCAGGTTCGGGAAGGCCAGCGAGGTTTGCTTGTAGCGGCTGAAGCCCTGGTCCGGGTTGGGCGCGGTGCGCGTGTCGATTTGCGCGGCGTCCAGCGCGACCGGCTTGGCGCCTGGTTGGGTGGATTGCGCGCTGATCACTTCAAAGGTGTCCCCTTCGGAGTAATCGAAGTCGATGCGCGAGAGCATTTCGCGGCCGTTGGGCTTGAGGATGGTGTAGTGCTGGGTGGTGGTGCAGTCGGTGCTGGCGTCGCGGTTGAAGTGGCAGTGCAGCTCGGTGTCGCTGGCCAGCGGGGCTTCGGCCATGGGTTGCAGGGCGGCACTGACACCGTGGGAAACCAGCCCCAGGCTCAGGGCAAGCAAGGGTCTTTGAAACGAAAAACGATACAAACGATACAAACGGTACAAACGGTACATGGGCGCCTCGGGTGACACAGTGGAACAACTACCCGATGGGTAGTGAGAAGGCGCCGGATGATAATGGATCGCAACAACAAAAGCCAGGATTGTCTGACAATTAATGTGTCTGAAAGGCCCGTTCTAGAGCCTTTTGGTTGATTTTTGTCAGGGTTTTAGCAGTTCAAATTCGGCACTGGCGAGCTTTTCGCCGTTCACCAGCACATGCACCCAGTGCTTGCCTGCGTAATGCTTGCGCGTGGTCAACTCGCGAATATGTTGTTCGCGGCGGATGCTCTGATGTTCGCCCGCGCCCAGGGTAAATGCCTTGAGCTTGAACACTTTGGCCGCGCTATGGCCGGCACTTTTTACGTAGTCGATGGCGTAGTCGACCACCAGCTTCTGCGCGGCGGTGGCGGTGGATTCCAGACTGAACGACAGGTTGATCCGCTCGCCCAGGTTGATCACCGCCGGTGTGACTTTCAGGTGGTGAATGTTTACCTCGGCCTTGGCGCCGGCGCCCATGATCGTGAGTGCGCGGGTATTGCCTTGCTTGATCAGGCTGCGCAAGGCGTGCCGGGCGATCCAGGCCGTGTGCGGGTTGTCCAGGTTCCAGCCTTCGATCAGGCTGAGCACCCAGTCCGGGTGGTCCTTGGTGATGTCGTTGAGGTGGTTGGCCACCGACTTGCGCACATACAGGCTGCTGTCGGCCTTGAGGTTATCCAGGATCGAGGCGCACAGCTGCGGGTTGGCCTGCACCGCCGCCAAGCGAAAGGACCAGGGCAGGCGAGGGCGCGAGCCTTCACTGGCAAGGCGCCGCACATGTTCGTTGGCGTCCAGCGACCACTGCTGCATCACGGCCAGGGTACGCTCGAAGTCGTTCAACAAGAACGGGCGAATGGCGAACTCGGCCGAGCCAAATACGGTGAAGTATTTGAGCGCGGCCATGGAGCGCTTGAAGTCACTTTGCCCGTAACTGGCCACGTAGTGCGGCAGAAACAGGCACACAAATGAACTGTTCAGTCGCGGAGCCAGCGCATGCAGCAGCTTGAGGGTTTGCGCGTAATCCAGTGGGATTACCGCATGCAGGCTCTCACTGACCCGCGCCATGCGCTGCATCACCGACAACTCGGCCAGCCCGGCTTTGGCGTGCTTTAGAAACCCTTTTGCATCAAAGGCCGGGTACACCGCTGTCATTTCACTGGCGATGTGTTGCAGGCGTTCAACGTTGAAGATTTCCTTGAGGGCCGGGGCGCTTTGGTCGGTCATCGGTGATTCCATGGCTAGAGAAACCAGCGGTATTCCCGCGCGTTGATCTCTTGTTGAAAGGCCAAGTGGTCCTGGCGTTTGTTTTCGCAGTACACGTCGATAAATTCGGCGCCCAGCTTATCGCGCAATACCGCTTGATGCTGCATGGCGCGCACGGCATCGAGCATTTCCAGGGGGAAGTCGGCGCCGCTGTTACGGTCCTCATTCAGCGGGGCGATGGGTTCTTGCCTGGCTTCAAGGCCATGCTCCAACCCTGCCAGGATCGCTGCCAGCACCAGGTAGGGGTTGGCATCGGCACTGGCCAGGCGGTGTTCGATGCGCAGGTTGCGCGGGTCGGAATCGGGAATACGCACGCACGCGTCGCGGTCTTCAAAGCCCCAGCTGGCACGCGTTGCCGCGTTCACGGTGCCACCCAAGCGGCGGAAGGCGTTGTGGTTGGGCGAGAAAATCGGCATGCAGTGCGGCAACAATTCCAGGCAACCGGCCACCGCGTGGCGCAGCGGTTGCTGCTGGTGCGCCGCGAGTAAATTATTGCCCGCGCCGTCATACAGGCTGACATGCACATGCATGCCGCTGCCGGGAAATTGCAGGTAAGGCTTGGCCATAAAGCTGGCGCGGTAGCCATGCTTGAGTGCCACGCCACGCGTGCTACGGCAGAACAGCGCGGCCCAGTCGGCGGCGCGCAGGCCGTCGTCGCAGTGGCCGAAGTTGATCTCGAACTGGCCAGGGCCGAGTTCGGCGGTGATCACCGTGATGTCGATGCCTTGGGCCTGGGCGGTTTGCGCCATGTCGTCGAGCACTTCGCTGAAGCGCGACAACCGCTCGATGTGCAGGTTGGGCTGGTCGTCAGCGTCATCACTGAGCGGGTCGCGGGCGAATTGCGGCAGGCCGTCGTCGAGCTTTTTATCGAACAGGTAAAACTCCAGCTCAAACGCCACCACCGGGTGAATGCCCTTGTGCTGCAGGCGCTCCAGCACCTTGGCCAGGACTTCACGTGGTTCAAACTCGATGGGCGCTTCAGTGCCATCCGAGGTGATCAGCATCTGCCCCAGCGGTTGCGCTTCCCAGCTCACCGGCTTGAGCGTGCCCGGCACCAGGCGGCGATTGGCATCCGGGTCGCCGTCGTGGAAGCAATAGTCACCAATTTTGAACAGCCCGCCCTGGGCGCCCAGCAGCACGGCATTTTGCGGCAGCTTCAACGGGCTGCCGGCGGCGACTTTTTCGAGCATCTCCACCGGGTAGCGCTTGCCGTAGAAATGCCCGGGAATGTCCAGGGCGATCAGGTCGACGTAACGCACCTCGGGGTGGTTCTGGCGAAAGGTCCGTACTTCGGCCAGCAACGTGGAGGGTTGGCTTTTCACGGGTGTTGCTCCTAGTTGTAAACCCACAATACGCGGGCGGGCAGATCAGTCAGGTTGGCGTAGCGGCAATGGGCAAAACTGGCCAGGTGGAAGCTGTCGCCTTGGCCGAGGGTGACCGAATCGGCTTCACCTTCCACCCACAGCGTCAACTCGCCCTCCAGTACAAAACCGGCCTGTTCGGCGCGGTCGCTCATGGTGTGCTCGCCACTGTTGGCGCCGGGCGCCAACAGGCTGTCGAGCATCGAAAAGGCGCCGTGCATGCTTGGCGAAACCAGAATGTCGGTGATGCCATTGGCGTAATACACCGTGCGCCGCTCGTTGGGGCGTGTGACCCAGTCGACGGCCTTGGGTTTGGGCAGGCTGTAGAAGTAGGTGGTGGGCACATCCAGGGCGTGGCTGATGGCAGTCAGGTCGGCCACAGTAGGGCGTGACAGGCCGCGTTCGACTTGAGACAAAAAGCCCACCGAGCGCTCGATTTTTTGCGCGAGTTGGGCAAGGGTGAGTTTCTTGTGCTTGCGCAGATCGTGGATGAGCACAGCCAGGGCGTCGAGTTCTTGTTGTTGGTTCATGAAATTTATGTCGAGAAATTTCATGAAAAATTACACGGATTATTTCACGGTGGCAATGGGTGTGGCATAGCTTTTGTGGCGAGGGAGCTTGCTCCCGCTGGGCCGCGAAGCGGCCCCAATCGATCCACTGCGTTGGTTCAGGTATTACTCGGCCAGCCTTTTTGGGGCTGCTGCGCAGCCCAGCAGGAGCAAGCTCCCTCGCCACAGTGGGGGGCATGACATAGTGGGAAACTGAATGGTCCAGACCAGTGGAGGAGGGTGTTTTATCAGCGCACACCTGCTGCCTAGGCTTTTGTGGCGAGGGAGCTTGCTCCCGCTGGGCCGCGAAGCGGCCCCAATCGATCCACTGCGTTCGTTCAGGTGTTACTCGGCCAGCCTTTTTAGGGCCGCTGCGCAGCCCAGCGGGAGCAAGCTCCCTCGCCACAGTGGAGGGGCGTGACATATTGGGAAACTGAATTGAACGGAGGTATTGCTGTGGCTTGCTAGGGTGAATGGATCATTCATTCAATCGGAGAGCAAAGGATTGCTTCAGAAACCCAATTCTCACCTATTGCGACGTGGCCGTTATTCAGAGGCGGGTCGGGCTTACTTGGTAACTGCTGTGGTCTATCAGCGCCGCCCGGTGTTTGCCAATTTTCGCTTGGGGCGGTTGTTGGTGGCAGAGTTCAAACAGGCTCATGACCTTGAGATGGTTAACTCTTTGGCTTGGGTCATCATGCCAGACCATTTCCATTGGCTATTTGAACTCAGAGCCGCATCGTTGCCGCAAGTGATGAAAAGGGTGAAGTCGCGCAGCACATTGACCATCAATCGAGCCTGTCATGCACGGGGCGCGTTCTGGCAGTGCGGGTACCATGATCGCGCAGCGCGCGCTGAGGAGGATCTTATAAAGATCGCACGCTACATAATTGGCAACCCATTGCGCGCTGGGTTGGCTGAACATATCGGCGATTATCCGCTCTGGGACGCAGCCTGGTTATAGACCCGGCGCCCTTGTGGCGAGGGAGCAAGCTCCCTTGCCACAGGAAGGGTGCAAACTTGAATGATTCCATGCGCCTGCGGTCGGAACCTGGGTACGCATCAATCATTGAAGGAGCACCCATGAAGTCCAAGACCCTAGCCGCTTGCCTGCTGCTCACCGCTGGCCTGTCCACCGTCAGCTTTGTCGTGCAGGCCGGTGATACACCCCAGGAAACCGTGCAGCCTTCCAGCATCAATACGCGGGATCTGAAAGAAGGTGATCGCGCCCCGGATATCCTGATGCGCAAGGAATCGGCGGTCAGCGACTGGAAAAAACGCGGCCTCAAGCAGCCTGAGGCAGACAGCCAATGGGCGCGGGTGGGTGACAAGTTTGTGCTGCTCAAAACCACCAACGGCACCATTCTTGAGATCACCCCCGTCAAGCGGTGATCGGTCTGTTTTCCTCGCTCTTGCGTTAAGGTAACCGGCCACACCGGTCGTGTTACCTCACCCATCACTTCGGCCTCGGCGTCACCCAGGTCGACCTGGATATAAGCCTGCCTTCATTTTCATTGGGCCGTCGTTGAAGGCAGATCATCCAGTGTGAGCTTGCCGACGTTGTTGCTTTGCAGTTCGTAGCGCAACTCTTCAACCATCTTGGCCACTTCTTGCGCGGTTTGCAGCCGGTTGGTGCTGATGCCTGTCACCACCAGATCAACACGGCCGGTTTCGGCGTCGTAGACCTTGAGGGTCAGGGACGCGTCCCGGCACAGGGTGAACTCGCAGGTCAGCGGTGACAAACCTTCTTCGATGCAGTTGCGCAATTGAGAGAGGGTAAACATGGGCCTCTGCCTCCTCAACGACGACGCAGCAACAGACCCACGAGCAGGCCGATACCGGCGACGACCGCCACGGTAGTCAGGGGTTTGTTTTTGGCAAAATCACTGACAGTGTCCAGCGCGTCGCCGTACGTTTGCTGCAGTTGACCTGCGGCCTGACGCGCCACACCTTCAGCCTGCAATTGTTCATCGCCGGTGAGGTCGCCGATAAAACCCTGGGCCTTGCCGGCAACCTTCTCTACGGCGCCTTTGACTTGTTCGCTTTTCATCGTGCTTTCCTTGGAAGAGATCAAACCATTACGGCACGGGACCAAAGGCCCTGTGCCCACCCTTCAAGGTTAAGCAGCGTACGCCAGCGCAATAAGGCGAATTTGCACTGGTCGCACTAGTGCATTTGCACTCTATGGTTTGCTTTTGACGCGCAGTTCGCCGGCAAACAAGCCGCGCTCCCTGGCCCATACAATGGCCGCGCTGCGGCTGTGCACACCGAGTTTGGAGTACACCGTGGCCACATGATTACGCACCGTGTTGGGCGCAAGCTTCAGGCGCGAGGCAATTTCCTTGTCGGCCAGGCCTTCGCAGATCAAACCCAGCACATCACGCTCACGGGCGGTAAGGTCGGTGAAGGCTACGTTCGGCAGGTTGGGGCTGTTGACGCTCTTGGCGTTGGCCAGTTTCTCGATCAGGGTCTGGCTGAACCAGGAGGCGTCTTGCATCACCTCCTCAATGGCCGCCACCAGCTCCAGCTCCGAGCGTTTGCGTTCGGTGATGTTCATCAGCACCAACAGGTAGCAGGGCACGTCCTCGATAATCACTGTGTCGGCGGAGACCACGCAGTCGATCACCTCGTTGCCTTTCTTGCGCACCTTGAGGTCCTGGCCTTCGAGGTTGCCGGCTTTTTCCAGGGTGGCGAACAACTGCGCTCCAGCAGGGGCGCTGTCGATGAAGTTGATGTCCTCAACGTTCTTGCCGATCAGCTCTTCGCTGATGTAACCGGTGATGTTCATGAACGCTTCGTTGATGTCCACCACTTGCCGGTTGGCGGCGTTGCACACCAGGGTCGGCACCGGCGTGAGGCGAAAGGATTTGGCGAACCGTTCTTCGCTCTGGCGCAGGGCGATTTCTGCCTTGCGCCTTGGCTCCAGGTCGGTAAAGGAAAACAGCATGCAGTCTTCCTCGTTCATGTCCAACGGCTGGCCGGCGACAATCACCAGTTTGCTGCCGCCCTCGGGCAGGCGCAGTTCAGCCTGCATCTGCGGGATGGTCGCACCTTCGCTCAGGCGCTGAATGGCCAGGTCCTTGCGATCGGCGTGTTCCAGTACATCCAGTTCATAGACGGATTTGCCGATGACCTGATCGCGGTTGTAACCGGTCATCTCCAGGAAACCCTGGTTAACCTTGATGTAGCGCAGGTCGCTGAGGCGGCAGATCACCGCGGGTGCCGGGTTGGCGTTGAAGGTTTTTTCGAAGCGCTGCTCGGCGCTGGCCCACTCGGTGGCGTCGCTGAGGATCAGCACCAGCAGTTCCGGTTCACCGTGGGCGTCCGTCAGCACCAGGCTGCGCAAGCGATGCACCCAACTGCGGTCCTCGTCGTCAACGGGGGTGACTTCCACCACCACATCGCTGAATTCTTCACCGGCTGCGATTCGGCTGAGCGGGTAGCTGTCCAGCGGCAAGGGGTGGTTGTTGCGATAGCGCAAGGCGAAGCGCTTGGCGTATTGCTCGGTATTGGCGCCGAGCTGCTCGACCTCACTGACCCCGTGCATGGCCAGCGCGGCTTCGTTGGCCCACAGAATGGTCTGGTCGACTTCGGCCAGGATCACACCGTCCGATAACCCGGAGATGATCTGCTGCAATTGGCGGCGGTTGGTTTCTTTGGCAAGAACGTCCTGGGTCATGGTCTCTCCGGGGATGGGCGCATGAAGGGTACGACACCCAGGCATCAGGATAGTGCACACAGAGTGCCCGTTGAGGGGTGCGAATGCACCAGATGCTCTGGTGCATTTGAGCGGGGACGACCGGCAGCGGTCTCGCCAGACTGATACGGTCAACCACTCAAAGGATTAATCATGACAACTGTCTATGAAACCAACCGTTCACCGTTTCGCGTGTCCTGGAGCTCTGTGCTGGCCGGTAGTGCAATTGCCCTGGTGACCTACCTGGTACTCAGCGTGCTCGGCACGGCCATCGGCGCCAGTGCCGTCAACCCGATGGAAGCGGGCAACCCCCTGAGCGGCTTCGGCACCGGCGCCGGGATCTGGCTGTTTGTCTCCACCCTGGTGGCTGTCGGCCTCGGCGCCTTTGTGGCCGGGCGCACTGCACCGGACCGTGGCGGCTTGCACGGCGTATTGACCTGGACCTTCACCACCTTGCTCACCACCTGGCTGCTGGCTGGCCTGGCCGCCAGCGTGGTCGGCACCGCCGGTAACGTAGTAGGCAAAGGCTTGTCCGCCGCCGGCAGTGGTATCGCCGCTGCTGCGCCTGGGATCGGCAACAGCATCAAGCAGCAGTTGAACGAGCAGGGTATCCAACTGGACTGGAACAGCCTGCAAGGCCAACTCGACACCTTGCTCAAGCAAAGCGGCAAGCCTGAGCTGGACCCTGCCAACGTCGAGCAGAAAACCGACCAGGCCGCCGCCGACGGCAAGCAATCGGCCAAGGACGCCGCGACCAACCCTGCCCAGGCCGGTGATGAGTTGAAGCAGTGGTTCGAACGCGTCAAAGCCTCCGGCGAGCCTGCGTTGAATGCTGCGGACAAAGACGCGCTGGTCAACATCGTGGCCGCCCGTACCGGCAAGAGCAAAGCCGAAGCCACGCAGATCGTCGACAACTATGCCCAGGCTTATCAGCAAGCCATGCAGAAGGTCGATGAGCTGAAACAGCAAGCCGAACAGAAAGCCCGTGAAGCCGGTGAAGTAGCGGCTAAGCAGCTGTCCCGCGCTGCATGGAGCACCTTGGCCATGTTGCTGCTGGGTGCAGCCTTGAGCTTCTTTGTGGGTCGTACCGCGCTGACCACGCGTCGCGTGCCGTTGGCTTAAGCTGAGCATGTGCGGCATGGATGCCGCCTGTGGAAGCTGGTTATGGAGTGAACTCGCTACCCCCTGCGCTCGAATGAATGCGTAAAATACCGGCCTTTTACGTGTATCACGCAAAGGTGCCCCTTGAGCGCAGGCAAAGCTGTCGGACTGTTATTACTCACCTCCCTGTTGGCGGCGTGCGGTACTTCGCCGCCACGCACGCCAAACGACATCTGCGGCATCTTCCGTGAAAAAGATGACTGGTACGACGCCGCCAAGGTCACGCAAAAGCGCTGGGGCGTGCCGATCCAGGTGCCGTTCGCGATCATGTATCAAGAGTCGGGCTTCCGCCAGGATGCCAAGACACCACGCAAATACCTGCTATGGATCATCCCCTGGGGGCGCGTGTCCACCGCCGAAGGCTATTCCCAGGCCAAGGATGAAGTGTGGAACGACTACCGCAAGAGCACCGGCCGCAGCGGTGCGAGCCGTCAGGATTTCGATGACTCCATCGACTTTGTGGGTTGGTACATGGACAAGACCTACACCATCAACGGCGTGTACAAATACGACGCCTACGGCCAATACCTGAACTACCACGAAGGCTGGGGCGGCTATCGCCAGCGTACCTATGCGGCCAAAGCCTGGCTGCCGCCGGTGGCGAGCAAGGTGCAGGCGCGCTCGCAGATGTACGCGGCGCAATATGCGCGCTGTAAGGATGATTTGGGCCGGGGTTTCTGGAGCCGGTTCTGGCATTGGTTGTAATGAACGCTCGGCTGATCGCTCCCACGCTCCACGTGGTAATGCATCCAGAGACGCTCCGCGCCCGGCTGCCAGCGTAAGGCTCAAGCCTTGCACAAGGGTGACGCGGAGCGTCACAGACGGCATTCCCACGCAGAGCGTGGGAACGATCAGAGGTCACTTGCCACAAGAGTTACTCAGTGTGGCTGCATGCACTCCAATGATCGGTCGACCATCACACTGGCCATGTCCACCAAGTGCAATACCGAGATCACCAAGGCGCGTGTATCACCGGCCAGATGATCACTCGCCGTCTGCGCCGCGACAGCTGCGCAACGGAGTACGCTGCTGGCATGTGCCAGGGCGTCTTCAAAGCTAAGATCTTGGGTGGTGGTGAAGAAGTGCGGTTCTGATGCGGGTGGTGCAGGGACTAATTTGTCCATGGTTTCAACTCCTAACCAAAGCTGGAATGTCACCACCATCGCTACCAAACGACTTTAGGGTGGTGACCGTGCGCAGATTGGTAGACCGGTGATTAGGACCCGGTGCACCCGAAGGTGCCCTACGCACGGCCGCCATAACGCACGGCCGCCATAACGCAGGGCCGAAAAAAAGCGCCTTGCAGAAGGGGGCGCTTAGCGCCTAATCACTCGTGGTCTACCAAACCCCGAATCACTGAATTGCAGTGACCGACGCAGACTAGCCATGTAAGTTGAGCGGCGCAAGCGCTCGGGATTCTCTCGGAAACGTCCTGCAAATTAAAGGGAAATATCGCTAATTCCGCCTTTTTGATCGTTCCCACGCTCCGCGTGGTAATGCATCCAGAGACGCTCCGCGTCCGGCTGCCAGCGTAAGGCTCAAGCCTTGCACAAGGGTGACGCGGAGCGTCACAGGCGGCATTCCCACGCAGAGCGCGGGAACGCTCGGCATAAGGGTGTGGCGAGGGCGCACTTGCCAAGCTCATTTTATTCTGGGAAAACCCAGTCTTAACTCATCCAACGAGAGCCCCATGAGCAACGATGAACTCCAGATCACCGACACCCGCCTGGGCACCGGCAAAGCCGTGGTCAAGGGGGCGCTGATCACCACCCAATACACCGGCACCCTCGAAGACGGCACCGTGTTCGATTCGTCCTGGGAGCGCGGCAAGCCGTTCCAGTGCGTGATCGGCACCGGGCGCGTAATCAAGGGCTGGGACCAGGGCTTGATGGGCATGCAGGTGGGTGGCGTGCGCACACTGTTTGTGCCGGCGCACCTGGCCTATGGCGAGCGTTCGATGGGCGCGCATATCACGCCCAACAGCAATCTGCGCTTTGAAATCGAGTTGCTGGAAGTGCTGACGCGCGACGATTGAAGGAGAAGTAAACATGGAGGTTGATTGCGCACTCGAAGGTATTCGAGTGGTTGAACTGCACGACGGCGACGCGGCCGAACTGCAGTGTTTTTTTGACCAGGCACCCGAATATTTCATCGCGGTCAATGGTGAACCGGCCACACCGACCGAAGCGCACGAAGAGTTACAGGGTCAGTTGCCGGCAGGTTGGCGTTGCAGCCGGATGTACTGGCTGGGTTATCGCGATACGCAGGACCAACTGGCCGCCGTCGTAAACATCGCGGCCGACTTGCTGGCCGTCGGCGTGTGGCATATCGGTTTGCTGCTGGTGCATACGCGCCTGCATGGCACCGGGTTCGCGCGACAATTGCATGCCGATCTTGAAGCGTGGGCGGTGAGCAACGGTGCCCAGTGGCTGCGGTTGACGGTGGTGGTCGGCAATACCAAGGCCGAGCGCTTCTGGCCCAAGCTTGGGTATGTGCAGGTGCGCACGCGTGAAGGCATCAGGATGGGACGGCAGGTCAACAGGGTGTCTATTCAGGTCAAGCCGCTGGCAGGTGGGCAGATGGACGAGTACTTGAAACGGGTTGAGCGGGATCGGCCCGATATGCCGTAATAGCGGACGTGCACACTCCTTGTGGGAGCTGGCTTGCCTGCGATGACGCAGTGTCAGGCAATAAACCTCCAGCAGACAGACCGCCATCGCAGGCAAGCCAGCTCCCACAGTTGATCTTCGGCGTGACCCAAAAAACAGTTGCTGAACTCACCCTGAACAATCCACCTAAACCCCTATGGTAAATTCTCCTACGGTTTACTCCCTCGAAAACGCGGCGTAAACTCCGCGCGTTTTCATCAATAGCGGAGACCCTCAGTGGGTACTTGTTCGAGCGACAGTCGTCGGCCGGTTTCGGTAACTGGCACATACTTGGCAAGGTAACGCGCATTTTTCCTGATGCCGTTGTCTCGCCTCAAAAAGCGAGAAGCGGTATTCCGGCAGCGGCCAGTCCTGGCACCTGCCTGCATCCCTCTCATCGACGCTGACCAGCACCTCAAATCACTTGGGATGCTACGGACGCGCCTGCCTTTTACGGCGGGCGGGCCAAGCTGACCGTGCCTTTAAACGGGGACGGTGCAGTCGGTCGTACCTGCACTAAGGTTTCTGGCATGCGCAGCAGTCATGGAGAATTTTTATGCAGGCAATCAACAACATCAACCTCAACTCTTTAGTCGATACCGTGGTCAGCCTTACCGCGGCGTTTATCCTCGGTGGCTTGATCGGTTTCGAACGCCAGTACCGCCAGCGCACGGCGGGCTTGCGCACTAATGTGCTGGTGGCAGTGGGCGCGGCGATCTTCGTCGACATGGCCAACCGCCTGGGTGGCGCGGAAGGCGCGGTGCGGGTGGTTGCGTACGTGGTCTCGGGCATCGGCTTTTTGGGCGCTGGCGTGATCATGCGTGAGGAAGGCAACGTGCGTGGGCTCAACACTGCTGCGACGTTGTGGGCTTCGGCAGCGGTGGGGGCGTGTGCGGGGGCTGACCTGATCCTCGAAGCACTGTTGGGCACGCTATTTGTGCTGGCGGCCAACACCTTGCTGCGGCCGATCGTCAATAACATCAACCGTCAGCCTTTGGACGTGGTGTCGGCGGAGGTCACCAACATCCTCTATGTCATCGCCCAGCGCAGCCAGCAGCAGGCAGTGATGGTGCTGCTGGAGGCCGAACTGGCGCGGTGCAACTACCCGGCCAGCGACGTCGATGTGCGGCCGTTCGGCAGCGAAGAAGTGGAGATCGAGGCCACCCTGGCCGCGACCTCGGTAGACGGCGACGAACTGGACGCGCTGGTGGCGCGAATTTCCACCTCGACACTGGTGGTGCAAGCGTTCTGGAGCCCGAGTACCACTGACTGACACGCGCTCAACGGCTACTTTTGTGAAGAAAAATCCTACATCTGATTGGGATTGCCCCTTCGGTCAATACGTCATTTCGTTGTTAAGGTTGCGCACTTGCAGCTAGCCGGTGGTCACGGTTTGGCTATACGTGCTCGATGTGACTTCGATAGAAGCGGACCACCTGAGTGACGGCAGTACCGCTGGTCGAAACTGTCATTTCTCACAGGTAGTGGTGTCCCGTGTGATGTGTAAGGGTACTTATTCTTTTCAGGGTAGTGATATGAGCAAAGCGCTAAGTAGTGGGACCGTGTTAGTTGTGGACGATCATCCGTTTATACGGGCAACCGTCAAGCATTTGCTCAAGTGCGAAGGCTTCACTGACATCGAGGAAGCCGGTACGGGGGCGGACGCGCTTCAGAAGGTTAGAGAGAAGCGTCCAGTCTTGATTATTCTCGACCTGGCCATTCCAAAACTGGGTGGGCTGGAGGTGATCAGCCGGGTCAAGGCGCTGGGTGTGCCGTGCAAAATTCTGGTACTGACGTCGTATCTGCCGGAGTTTTTTTCCACGCGGTGCATGCGTGCAGGCGCCATGGGGTTTGTCGCCAAGACCGGAGAGCTGGAGGAGCTGCAAAAAGCCATTAAGGCGGTGATGTCCAACTACAACTGCTTCCCCAGTCTGCCGAGCAGTTCGGTGCGTCGTGATGATTTGCAGACCACCGAGCACGAACTGGTGCACTCGCTTTCAGACCGCGAGCTGGCAGTGCTGAGGATGTTGGCGTTGGGTTTTACCAACAACAAAATTGCTGCAGATATGCTGCTGAGCCACAAGACCATCAGCACCTACAAGACCCGGCTCAAGGAGAAGCTGCGGATGACGTCTGTGGTGCACATGGCCAAGTTTGCCCAGCGTAATCATCTGATCTGAATCGACATGATCCTTGCCCAGGTCCGACGGTTGATCATGCTGGTGTTGATGAGCCTGCTGCCGTTGCTCGCTGCGGCCCTTGATGAGCCCCACACCTTGCGGTTGCTGGGGCATTCCAGCCTCGACGAGAATGGCCCGCCCGTGGTGCTGGGGGACGCTGACTGGCACTGGCTGCGTGAGCGCCGCACGCTGTGGATGGGGGTTTCTGCGCCCGATTACGGGCCTTTCGAACTGACCAACAATAACGATGAACTGGAAGGCGTCACCGCCGACTATGCCAAGTTGCTTGCCCAGGCGCTCAACGTCAGCGTTGAAGTGCGCCGCTATGACACCCGTGATGAAGTGATTGAGGCGCTCAAGCAGGGCTCTATCGATTTCTTGGGGTCGGCCAACGGGTTTGAAGCGGGGGACCCGCAACTCGTCCTTTCGCGCTCCTATGCCAATGATCAGCCCATCCTGGTCACCCGTACCGGAGACACCCAGTCCCTGAGTGTCGACCTGGCCGGCAAGCGTGTGGCGATGCTTTATCACTATATGCCGCCCGATGTGGTCGAGGCGTTTTACCCCAAGGCCCATGTGGAACTGTTTGCGTCGGTCTTCGAAGCCATCGGCGCCGTGGCCTTTGGCCGTGCCGATGTCTACCTCGGAGACGCCATCACCGCCCACTACCAGATCAACCGCAACCACCTCAACAATGTACAGCTGGCGGACTTTTCCACTTTGGAGTCCAACGCCTTTGCGTTCGCGCTGGCCCGGGACAATATTCGCTTGCTGCGCATCATCAACAGCGCGCTGAGGTCGATTCCGGCTAACCAGCAGCTGGATATTTTGCGCCGTTGGAGTGCTGGCAATCTTGGTGTTCTGGGTACCGAGCGCCTGCGCTTAAGCACCAGCGAGCAACGCTGGCTGGAAAAACACCCACGGGTGAGGGTGGTAGCGTCCGACCAGATGTTGCCGTTGGCATCCTTCACGGCACAAGGGCAATCAGAGGGCTTGAGTGCAGACGTTCTATCCCGGATCAGCTTGCGCACCGGCTTGAAGTTCGATGTGGTCCCGGGCGGCTCAATGCCTCAGCAAATAGAGGCGGTCCGTTCCGGCCGGGCGGACATGATGGCGGTGGTCACGCCCAGCCTCGAAGGCTCTGACCAGGTGCGTTTTACGCGGCCCTACTTGACCAATCCACTGGTGCTGGTCACCCGTACCGACACGCCTGGTACCATGACACTGGAAAATATGCTGGGTAAACGCCTGGTAATACCCAGCGGCAATGCGCTGCGTGACGTCATCAATCGCGACTATCCCGGTATCCAGTTTGTGGAGGCGAAAAATCCTACGGATGCCATGGCTCTGGTGGCCAATGGCAGCGCCGAGGGTGCCGTCAGTTCACTGATCTATGCGCGTTACCTGATCGCCTTTGAGTACCGCGATCGCTTGCACGTGACCAGCACCGTCGGCTCTGAACCTGTGCGTATGACGTTCGGGGTCAACCGGGGGCAGTTGGAGCTGTACTCGATACTGGACAAGGCGTTGCTGAGCATCCCGCCTCAGGAAATGGATGAACTGATCAGCCAATGGCGCACCGATGTCATCATCGAAGACCATTGGCTACGCCATCGCCGCACGATTATCCAAGGATTCGGCCTGGCAGCGGTATTGCTGCTGATCACCCTGGGATGGGCGATTTACCTGCGCAGCCTGATACGCAAGCGTGCTCAGGCCGAACGCGCGTTAAGTGACCAGATGCGCTTTATGGGCGTGCTGATCGACGGTACGCCCCACCCGATCTACGTGCGTGATCGCCAGGGGCGGCTGATGGCCTGCAACAGTGCCTACCTGGACGTGTTTGGCTTCAAGCTTGAAGCGGTGATCGGCAAGACGGTGATCGAGACCGACACCGGCAACCCGCCGCAGGCCCAGTCATTCCATGAGGACTATCTGCGGTTGATGGAGCGGGGCGAACCGCAGATTCATGATCGGGTGCTCAGGTTGCCTGCGGGCAAGGTGTTGACCATTTACCACTGGATGCTGCCGTACCGTGATGGCGACGAAAATGTCGTGGGCATGATTGCCGGTTGGGTCGATGTGAGCGAGCGCCAGCGGCTGCTGGGCCAGTTGCAGGAAGCCAAGGAGGACGCTGACGCCGCCAACCGTGCCAAGACCACGTTCCTGGCGACCATGAGCCACGAAATTCGCACCCCCATGAACGCGGTGATCGGCATGATCGAGCTGGCGCTGGCCAACGCTGAACAAGGGCGCGCCGACCGTGACGCCCTGGAAGTCGCTTCGGTGGCCTCCCACGGCATGCTGGACCTGATCGGCGACATTTTGGATATTGCCCGAATTGAGTCCGGCCATTTGTCTTTGTCCCTTGAACCGGCCAACCTGCATGAGCTATTGAAGTCGGTGGCGCGGGTATTCGAAGGGTTGGCGCGCGCGAAAGGCCTGGCGCTGCAAGTAGAGCTTGATCCGCAGATGGATTGCGCGGTGTTGATCGACCCGTTGCGATTCAAGCAGGTAGTGTCCAACCTGCTGAGCAATGCCATCAAGTTTACCGACCACGGCCGGGTGCGCTTGGGCGGCCGCTGTGGGTTGGCATCGGACCCCGGCCAATTGAACCTCACCTTGTGGGTAGAAGACACCGGCATAGGCATCAGTGCCGAGGACCAGCAGCGGCTGTTCAACCCGTTTATCCAGGGCAGCAATACCGAGCAGTCGGCGCGCAGCGGCTCGGGCCTGGGGTTGGTGATCAGCCGCACGCTATGCGAAATGATGGCGGGGAAACTGCAGTTGAGCAGTACGCTGGGGCAGGGGACACGGGTGGACGTAGCACTCACGTTGGCCACCACAGCAGCAATAGCGGCCGAGGTTTCGGCTACGCCGGAACCTACCCGTCCCGTGCGTGTTTTGGACATTCTGGTGGTGGATGACTACCCGGCCAATCGCCTGCTGCTGGCCCGGCAGCTGAGCTTTCTGGGGCATCGCATCAGCACCGCCGAAGATGGCGTCCAGGGCTTGGAACGCTGGCAAACCCAGCGGCCGGATGTGGTAATCACCGATTGCAACATGCCCCTCAAGGATGGCTATGCCTTGGCGCGTGAAATCCGTGCGCAAGAGCGTGAGCATGGCTTGCCCGCCTGCCTGCTGCTGGGGTTTACCGCCAATGCCCAGCCGGAAGAAACCGAGCGCTGCCGGCAGGCGGGCATGGATGGTTGCCTGTTCAAGCCTGCCGGGCTTGAGGACTTGCGCTCTGCGCTGAGCGTCTATGCGCTCGGCCCTGAGTCACCCGACGCTGGTCCAGGGTTTGATTTAAAGGCTTTGAAGGTCGTCACGGGAGACGATCACGCCGCGCTCAATGAGCTTTTGAGCGCCTTGCTCGACAGTTTGGAGGCAGACCGCGCGATGCTGGCGTTGCTGGCGCGTCAGCATAGTTTTAGTGGGCTGCATGACCTCGCACACCGCGTCAAAGGTGGGGCGCGAATGGTCAAGGCCGAGCCATTGATAGCCAGTTGCGAAATGCTGGAGGCGGTGTGTGAGCGACAGGAGCGCAGCACATTAGGCGCGGCTGTTGCAACAATTGACACGGCAATTGCTGATTTGCACCAGCGCATGGGTGACTATTGCAAGCAGGCCTGACTGCAGTTGAGGGGCATTCGGTGAATTTGGGAGAACTCCTACATGAAGGGGGAACATGCCTGATTTTGTCTTCGGTATATGTCTGGAGAATGGGGCTCGCTCACTGACGAGCGCTGCCAGCCCAGGGGTTCGCCATGCCGAACAAAGCACTGACCATCCTGATTGCCGATGAACAACACCTGCAACGACTGTACATAGAAAAAATGCTCAATCAGTTGGGTTACCACCGCATTGTGCCGGTGCAAACCTACCAGGAAGTCCAGATACTCACCGCGATCCCTGCCGAGCCCTTCGACGTATTGATCATTAATGCGGGGCTGGCGCTGCAGGCTTGCGGGCCGCAGCCTCAGGTGCGGCATGTGCTGCTCTATGACCATCAGGAACTGGGCGAACCGGCTGATATTCAGCCTGCGGTGCTGGTGCGGTTGCCGGGTGTGCCGGACAGCGTCAACCTCGAACACTTCATGGACATCATCGACCCACCCGCAGCCACGGCGGGCCTGCGGGTGTTGCCATGGCTGCGGGAGTTATCGCGCAAACCGCTGGCCGGGGTTTAGTCCCACTTTGGCGCAATGCCCTTGGGGCTGGTCAAGCGGTGGCCACGCTCCAGGGCGGCAATCTGCGCCATGTCGGCAGCGCTCAAGGTCAGGTGCAGTGCCTTGAGATTGCTTTGCAGGTTGGCGCGTTTGGTCGACGACGGGATCACCGCGTAACCCAACTGCATGGCCCAGGCCAGCGTGACCTGCGCCGGTGTGGCTTGATGGCGCTCGGCGATCTGCTGGATCACCGGGTCTTTGAGCACTTCGCCGTAGGCCAGGGTCATGTACGAGGTGATCTGGATACCCTGGGCGGTGGCAAAATCCACAACCTTCTGGTTTTGCAGGTAGGGGTGCAACTCGATCTGGTTGGTGGCGATGTTCTCGGCACCCACCGCAGCGATTGCCTGCTTCATCAGGTCAATGGTGAAGTTGGAAATGCCGATCTGGCGTGTCAGTCCCAAGCGCTTGGCTTCCAGCAACTGGCCCATGAATTCGGCGACCGGCACCTGGTCTTCCGGCGATGGCCAGTGGATCAGCGTCAGGTCGAGATAATCGGTTTTGAGTTTGCGCAGGCTTTCGCGCAGGCTCGCAATCAACTGGCCTTCGGCGAAATTGGCGATCCAGATCTTGCTGGTGATAAACAGCTCATCACGCGCTACGCCGCTGTCGGCAATGGCTTGGCCGACATCGGCTTCGTTCTCGTAGATCTGCGCAGTGTCGATGACGCGGTAGCCCAGTTCCAGGCCGGTGCTCACCGAGTCGATCACCACCTGGCCTTGCAGGCGGAAGGTGCCGAGGCCGAAGGCGGGGACGTTTGGGGTTGGGGTAGACATCAGTAACTCCAGAGGGGGTGTGAACAATGGAGTCGAGTATCCGCCCGTCGTTCACTCGGAAAAACCGCCCATTGCGAAAAGGACTCTTAACCACAAGTCACGAATACCCGCGGCCTTGTCAGGGTGAGCAGGCTGTGCCCAGCACGCTGATTCACAACAGCACGGGTTCGCATGACCGCTGGTCAACTTTGTCACCCGATGCTTACCGGCTTCACTTGCCAGCCATGGGTGTGGCGCGGTATTCCAGAATGCTTTATGCCAGCCTTGGAAAGACCATGACCCAACACCTCACCGAATACGCCGACGCCAGCCCTGAAGTGCGTGCGGTTTACGACGACATCATGCAAACACGCAAGGTCGACCAGGTGAACAACTTCTGGAAATGCCTGGCCGCCCACCCGCCGACGTTGCGCCGCACCTGGGAAAGCCTCAAGGAAATCATGGCACCAGGAGCTCTCGACCCGCTGACCAAGGAGTTGCTGTATGTGGCGGTCAGCGTGACCAACAATTGCCCGTATTGCATCGCCTCCCACACCGCCGCCGCACGCAAGGCCGGCATGACAGACGAGATGTTTGGCGAATTGCAGGCCGTGGTCGGCATGGCCAATGAGACCAACCGCCTGGCTACCGGCTACCGTGTACCAGTGGACGATATGTTCAAGTGGCCGTGATACCCAGCTTCATGCGCAGATGCGCGACGCTTCTGCCGAGCGCGCAGGGCGGTGGTGATAGAACTGCCCCTGCTGCGCCTTTCGGCTTCTGCGGGACTGGGAACGGATCCATGTGGTGAAGTCAAAACGAGTGGCCGACACGACGTTTTCCTGAACCAGCAGGATCGGCCTGGGGCGGTTTATAGGGGCGTGGTGAGTGTGGAGCGTGACCTCCAATGTGTCCTTGTCCCGGTACCCGCTGAGTATGGGCACCAGGCTGAACCCCTGGCCAACGCCCTCGGACTCCGTGGGGGTGCCTGCGAACAATACAATCCCGACGTAGACCTTCCTGTCGCTCAAACTGAACATGCACGGCACACACTTGACGATGGACTCTCTCAATAAAAGCTTGAATGGCGTGCCCTCAAGAATACCCAGCGAAAGCACATGGTAGAGCTGCGTGTCGGTTTCCAGCTTCAGCATTTTCTTCTTCGCGCGTACATATAGCCTTGCCCAGAAAAAAGGAATCGCCAGAGTGGTCATACCCGCCTGCAACATGAAAACCCATAGCGTGCAGTTTTTCTCATTGGCAATGTCGAGTTGTACCAATAGCGTACCCAGTTTTTGGCTGTAGTCCGCCGCAACTTCATGCCCGGCGATAAAGGCTGCTTGTTTTGATAACGTCAGCAGGGCAGCACTCAAAAACGTGGCAACGATTAGGCAGAGCATTCCGAGCCTTGCTACCTGCAGGTAAAGCAACTGTCCCTGGAATCGGTGCAATCGCAAGTAGAAAAACGGGTGCCTGAGGCAGACCAGATAGCCACTGACCAGTAACGGCACAATGATCAGCAGGCCCATGAGTCGTCTGACTCCATTTTTTGCACTTGGCGCAGAGCGTCCTTGTAACCCTCTGACGCGATAACCTCATCGATGTCCAGGCCGATGCCTCCACGTACGACCTTCCAGGTTTTACGGGATTTGACATCCCTTACTCGATCCCAATCGTCCTGAGTCGGTTTCCCAAACAACAAATGCAATAAAGACATGGCGACAACCTCGAAAAGAAGTAGCCATTTTTATAGCAAGCGACTGGGTGCCTCACCACTGATGGCAAGCCGCGCCACTGTCGCCAGTTCCCGTAGGAAACGTCTGCATTTGCTACAGCGGTCTAAAATGTCGGGGGTGTAATCACCCAGATCACCACTGTATCCACCTTGCCCGGGTTGCCATACCGGTGCGGCTCGCTGCTGGCAAAGCTGAAACTGTCGCCTTCAGCCAGCAGAAAATGCAGCTCACCGACCCACAGCTCAAAGGTGCCGCTCAACACATAGCCCGCTTCTTCGCCTTCATGGCTGTAGCTTTGATGGCTGTAGGTGCCGGGTGGGAAGCATGAGTGCAGGATCTCCAGTTGGTGGTTGGGCAATGGCGTCAGCAGTTGGTCGACGATGCCATCTTCATAACGGATGCTTTGACGATTGTTTTTACGTACCACATAGCCTTCATCCGCTGGGGCAGGGGCGGCCTCGCTGGCAAAAAACCACTGGATAGTCACGCCCAGGCTGCGGGCGATATTGAACAGCGCCGGGATCGATGGGTACGCCAGGTTGCGCTCCAACTGGCTGAGATAGCCGGCGGTCAGTTCACTCAGTTGCGCCAGTTCGGTCAGCGTCAGGCCGCGTGCCTTGCGCAGGCCGCGAATGCGGGTGCCGAGAAACAGTGGCTGCGGTTCGTCGTTCAGAGTTTCCACGCTACCTTGAGTCCTTCGTAGATCGCCTCTTCGGCGGTGCGCGGCGCCAGGCAGTCGCCGATGCGTTCAAACGGCACCAGCCCGGCAAGCGCCGTGCCCAGAGTGTCCACTGGCTGATGGCCCTGGCACAACACCAGGCTGTCGACGTTCTCCAGCAGCATCGGTTCGCCGCTGGCGCTGTGTTGCAAGTAAACCGTGCTGTCGTCGCAGCCGTAGAGGCGGGCATAAGGGATGATGGG
Organism: Pseudomonas sp. IPO3747; assembly: GCF_013385245.1. Taxonomy (NCBI): domain Bacteria; kingdom Pseudomonadati; phylum Pseudomonadota; class Gammaproteobacteria; order Pseudomonadales; family Pseudomonadaceae; genus Pseudomonas; species Pseudomonas sp. IPO3747. The sequence continues at coordinate 178,880 of NZ_JACAQL010000015.1, read as the reverse complement.
GATGCCCAGGCGGTGCAGCTCGCCCGCCAGTTGATCGCGCACATAGAGCGGCAGGTTTTCCCCGCAGTGCGTGCCATTGACCGCCAGTTGCACCTGATGGCCGGCGCGCACCAGACGCTCGGCGATGCCGGGGCCGATCCAGTCGCAGCGCCAGTCGACCACCACCACCGAGCGCCCCAAGGTGACCTGATTGCGCAACACCTGCCAGGCATCGACTACTTGCAGCTCGCCGCCTCGCTCGAACGCTGGCCAATAGGGTTCGGCGCCGGTGGCGATGATGACGTGATCAGGTCGCTGTTGTTCCACCAGGGCGCGGTCGACGCGGGTATTGCGCAGCACACGCACGCCTGCCAGCGTCATCTCTCGTTGCAGGTTGGTACTGGCGCCGCCGAATTCGCTGCGCCGTGGCAGCAACTGCGCCAACAGCACTTGCCCGCCCAATTGCCCGCTGGCTTCAAACAAGGTCACGTCGTGGCCGCGTTGCGCGGCCACAGCGGCAGCTTTCATGCCGGCCGGGCCACCGCCGACCACCATGATGCGGCGGCGTTTCAACGTCGGTTGCAGGTTACCAAAGTGCAGCTCGCGCCCCGTCTCGGGGTGCTGGATGCAGGAGATTGGCAAGCCCTTGTGAAAGTGCCCGATACAGGCCTGATTGCAGGCGATGCACGCGCGCACGTCTTCAGCGCGGCCGTCGAGGGTTTTGGCCGGCATCAGCGGGTCGCAGATCAGTGCGCGGGTCATGCCGCACACATCGGCCTGGCCGCGCGCCAGGATCAGCTCGGCCTCCTGCGGCTGGTTGATCCGCCCGGTGACAAACAGGGGTATCGACAGGCTGGCTTTGAACGTCGCGGCCGCATCGGTCAGGTACGCGGCGGCGATGGCCATGGGCGGCACGATATGCACTGCGCCGCCCGTGGACGCCGAGGTGCCGGCGACGATATGCACATAATCCAGCTGCGTTTGCAGGTGTTGCACGGCCTCCAGGGATTCGCTTTCGGTAAGGCCTTCGCTGTCGCGCTCATCGGCAGAAATGCGCAGGCCGATGATGAACTGCGCGTCGGTCGCGGCCCGCACGGCCGCAATAATTTCCCGCAGGAATCTCAGGCGTTGTTCAAGCACGCCGTTGTAGTCATCGGTGCGCCGGTTAACCCGTGGGTTGAGAAACTGCGCGGGCAGATAGCCGTGGCTGGCGACCACTTCCACGCCGTCAATTCCCGCCTGATGCAGGCGCCTGGCCGCCGCTGCGTAACCGCTGACGATCTCATCGATCATCGCCTGGTCGAGCGCCCGTGGCATCACCCGAAACCGCTCATTAGGCACTCCCGACGCCGAGTACGCCACCGCCAGCAACCCGTCTGCCGACTCCATGATCTCGCGGCCCGGGTGGAATATTTGCGACAGCACCACGGTGCCCTGAGCGTGGCAAATATCGGCTAACTCACGATAGCCGTCGATGCATTCGTCGTCGGTGGCCATCAGCACATGGGAGGTGTACCGCGCACTGTCATGCACGCCCGCCACCTGCAACACAATCAGCCCCACACCGCCTTCGGCGCGCGCACGGTGATAAGCGATCAATTGCGCATTGACCCGGTTATCCGTCGGCATCGAGGTGTCATGCCCGCTGGACATGATGCGGTTCTTCAGACGTTTGCCACGCAATACCAAGGGTTCGAACAGATGCGGGAAGGCAGCGTGCGACATGGTGCGGATACTCCAGGCGCTGTTATTGTTATTTTTCTAGTAAGAGGCGAGCGCCAGTAAAAAATCAACTTGTTTTTTTACTGACGGCTGGCTTAGCGTCGCCTTTACCAACCCCGTGCCTGGAGAATAAAAATGACTCACTCCACCGAGCAGCAACTGCGCGAAGAGCTCGCGGCCTGCTATCGATTGGTCGCGCACTACCGCATGAGCGACCTGATCTTCACGCATATTTCGGTGCGTATTCCCGGGCCGGAACATCACTTTCTGATCAATCCTTATGGGCTGATGTTCGATGAAATCACCGCCTCCAACCTGGTCAAGATCGGCCTGGACGGGCAGGCGGTCGAACCTTCTGCTTATGCCGTAAACCCGGCTGGTTTTGTCATTCACAGCGCCATTCATGGCGCTCGCGAAGACGCCCAGTGCGTGCTGCATACCCACACCCGCGCCGGCTGTGCGGTGGCGGCGCTGGAGTGCGGTTTGTTGCCGGTCAATCAGATCTCGATGGAGTTCTACGGCAAGGTTGCCTACCACGACTATGAAGGCGTCGCCCTGGACATGCACGAGCAACGCCGGCTGGTGCAGGACCTTGGCGACAAGCCGGTGCTGATGCTGCGCAACCATGGTTTGTTGACGGTGGGCGAGACGGTTGGTGAGGCGTTTCTGCGCATGTATTACCTGGACAAGGCCTGCGATATCCAGATCGCCGCGCAGGCCTGCGGCAAGCTGATCCTGCCGCCGGCTGAGGTTTGCGCTTACACCGAGCAGCAATTCAATAACCCCAACCGAGCGCTGGAGGAGGGCGAGCTGACCGATGTGAATGCCATGCAGCTGGCATGGGCGGCGTTGCTGCGGATGCTGGATCGGGTGTCGCCCGGTTACCGCGACTGAGGTAGAGTCGTGCAGCCGACTCAACCGAAGGACACCGCCCCATGACTCAGGAATCGCGTTTCTCCCGCATGGAGCCGCAATTGCGCAAGGCCAACCTGGTTCAGGCGACGCTGACGTGCCTCAAGCGCGATGGCTTCCAGGGCGCTTCGATCCGCAAGATCAGTGCTGAGGCCGGGGTGTCGGTAGGGCTGATCAGCCATCACTATTCGGGCAAGGATGAGTTGGTGGCCGAGGCCTATCGCACCATCACCGCCCAAGTCATGAGCCTGTTGCGCGAGACCATGGCCAAGGCGCCGCCGCAGCCGCGTGAGCGTTTATCGGCGCTGTTCCGTGGCTCCTTTTCAGATGAACTGCTCGACCCACAGCTGCTGGACGCCTGGCTGGTGTTCTGGGGCGCGGTCAAGACCGCGCCGGCGATCAACCAGGCCCACGAGCATTCCTATGGCGAGTACCGCACCATCATGCGTTCGGCGTTGGCGGACATGGCCAGGGAGGAAGGCTGGGAGCAATTCGACGCTGATTTGGCCGCCATCGGCTTGAGCGCGTTGCTCGATGGCTTGTGGCTGGAGTCGGGGCTCAACCCCGGCACGTTCACGCCGCAGCAGGGCATCCAGATCTGCGAAGCCTGGGTGGACGGCCTGCAAGGCGGCGGTCGCGCGCGCTACCAGCTCAAAGCCTGAACCTTCCCTTCAGCGCCTGAACGCTCTATTCGGGCGTTTTTTTTCGCCCTGAAAATATTTGCAGTTTGCCGATTGCCTCCTTGCTGAACACTCGTTTAGTATCTCGCCATGTCGCACCCCTCACGCCAATTAAAATAATTCGAGGAAGCCATGACTACCGATTCGCCCGTGCTCACTCAGGTGCAAGCTGGCGTTGCCTGGATCACGCTCAACCGTGGCCCGCAGCGCAATGCACTCGACATCCCGACCCTCAACTACCTGCATGCGGTGCTCGACGCGTTCAACACCGACCCCAGCGTGCGGGTGGTGGTGCTCACCGGCAGCGGCCGTAGTTTCTGCGCCGGTGCCGACCTGGCTGAGTGGGCCGACGCCGAGTCCCGTGGCTCCCTGGAAACCTACGGCTGGACCGAAACCGCTCACGCCCTGATGACCCGTCTGCATACCCTCGACAAACCTACGATTGCTGCGATCAACGGCACCGCCGTCGGCGCGGGCATGGACCTGACCCTGTGCTGCGACCTGCGCATCGCCGCCCAGTCGGCGCGGTTCAAGGCCGGCTACACCAGCATGGCGTATTCGCCGGACGCTGGCGCCAGTTGGCACTTGCCGCGCTTGATCGGCAGCGAGCAGGCCAAGCGCCTGCTGTTCCTCGATGAGCTGTGGAGCGCCGAGCGTGCACTGGCCGCCGGGCTGGTGGGCGAAGTGGTCGCCGATGAGCAACTGCATGCCCACGCAAGCGAGCTGGCCACGCGCCTGGCCAACGGGCCGACCTTCGCTTTCGCCCAGACTAAAACCCTGATCCGCGAAGGCGCCGGGCGCAGCCTGCCTGAACAGCTTGAGGCCGAACTGGCCGCCGGACTGTTGTGCGGGCGCAGCGACGACGGCGCCGAGGCGCTGCGTGCCTCGATGGAAAAACGCCTGCCGGTTTTCTCCGGTCGCTAAGCACACACACAGGTAGCGCCATGAATTTCCAACTCAGCCAAGAACAAGACATGTTGGTGGACGCGGTACGCAGCTTTGTTGCCAAGGAATTGCTGCCCCATGAGGACGCGGTGGACCGCGCCGACGCGGTTTCGCCCGAGCTGGCCGCGCAGATTCGCGACAAGGCTGTCGCTGCCGGCTTCTATGCTTTCAACATGCCCGAAGAGGTGGGCGGTGGTGGCCTGGATTACCTGTCCCAGGCGTTGATCGAACGCGAGTTGTCCAAAGTCTCGTGGGCGCTGCATGTGTTTGTCGCGCGCCCGTCCAAGATTCTCATGGCCTGCACCGGCGCGCAGGTCGAGGACTACCTGTTGCCGTGCGTGCAAGGCAAGAAAATTGACTGTTTCGCGCTGACCGAACCCGGCGCCGGCTCCGACGCCAATGCGATCAAGACCCGCGCCGTGCGCAGCGGCGATGACTTCATGATCAACGGCAGCAAGCACTTCATCAGCCACGCCGGCCATGCCGATTTTGCCATCGTGTTTGCCGTCACCGACACCTACGAACACAACGGCCGCCAGCGCAATGCGGTGACTGCATTCCTGGTCGATCGCGGCACGCCCGGCATGACCATCCGCCGTGGCCCCAAGTGTGTGAGCAACCGCGGTTATCACACCTATGAAATGTTCTTCGACGACTGCCGCGTGCCAGCCTCCAAAGTGCTGGGCGAAGTCGGCAAGGGGTGGGAGGTCGCCAACGCCTGGCTCACCGCTGGCCGGGTGATGGTCGCAGCCAACTGCGTCGGCCAGGCCCAGCGTGCGCTGGAGGTGTCGCTGCAATGGGCGGCGGACCGCAAGCAGTTCGGCCAGCCCATCGGCACCTACCAGGGCGTGAGTTTCAAGCTGGCCGACATGGCCACGCAGATTCGCGCCGCCGAGCTTCTGACCCTGCACACCGCCTGGAAGATGGACCAGGGCAGCATGACCGATGGCGAGGCCGGCATGGCCAAGCTGTTTGCCAGTGAAACCCTGGGCAAGGTAGCCGATGAAGCCGTGCAGATCTTTGGCGGCATGGGCTTGATGGATGAAGGGCCGGTGGAGCGCATCTGGCGTAACGCGCGGATCGAACGGATCTGGGAAGGCACGTCGGAAATCCAGCGGCACATTATTGCCCGTGAACTGTTGCGGCCGTTGTTGCGCTGATCGGCGCGGAGAACGCTTATGTCCCAGGCTATTCGCGACAACCTCAAGCGCCTGCTGGCGCCCCGGCACCTGGCTTTTGTCGGCGGGCGCAGCATGGCCCGCGCCCTCAAGCGCTGCGCCGACGGCGGTTTTACCGGGCCGATGTGGCTGGTCAACCCGCAGCATGACAGCCTCGACGGCATCCCGTGTGTGCGTCGGGTTGCCGATTTGCCTTACGGCCCGGATGCGGTGTTTATCGCGACTAACCGTGAGCTGACCTTGGCCTGTGTGGCCGAACTCGCCGCCATCGGCACCGGCGGCGCCATTTGCTACGCCTCCGGGTTTGCCGAAACGGGCGTCAGTGGTGCGGCCTTGCAACAGCAGCTTGTTTCAGCGGCGGGCGACATGGCCTTGCTCGGCCCCAACTGCTACGGCTTGTTGGACTATTTGCACAGCGCCGCGCTGTGGCCGGTGGCCCACGGCGGCAAGGCGGTAGAGAAGGGCGTGGCGGTGCTCACCCAGAGCGGCAACTTTGCCTACAACCTGTCGATGAGCGACCGCTCGCTGCCCATTGCTTATATGGCGTCGGTGGGCAACCAGGCGCAGTTGGGGGTTGCCGAGTTGATGGACGTGCTGCTCGATGAGCCGCGCGTGACCGCCATCGGCCTGCACCTGGAAGGCTTGAAGAATGTGCCGGGGTTTGCCCGCGCGGCGCACAAGGCGCTGGAAAAAGGCATCCCGATTATCGCGCTGAAAACCGGCGTGTCGCAGATCGGCGCCGAGTTGGCCCTGAGTCACACCAGTTCGCTGTCTGGTTCCGATGCGCTGTACGACAGCCTGTTTGCGCGCCTTGGCGTGATCCGCGTGAGTGGGCCGGTGAGTTTTGTCGAAACCTTGAAAGCGGCGGCCTGCGGCAATCTACCTGGCGGCAATTGCCTGATCGCACTGGCCTGTTCCGGTGGCGACGCGGGGCTGATTGCCGACTACGCCGAGCGCAACCAACTGGCCTTGCCGAAGCTCGACGCAGGCCAGCGCGCCGAACTGGCGCAGGTGCTGCCCAGCTATGCCAACCTGGTCAACCCATTGGACTTCACCACCGCCATCTGGGGCGACCGCGAGGCGCTCGAACGCATGCTCGAAACGGCCCTGCGCACCGATGCCGATGCGGCGATGCTGGTGCTGGATTACCCGGCCGAATTCACTGGCGAGCGCAAGGAATGCGACCTGTTGTTGGCGCTGTTTTGCGCCGCGCTCAGTCGTCATGGCAAAACCGGATTCGTCACCTCGGCCTTTCCCGAATTACTGCCGGCCCATGCCCGCGAACGCCTGCATGCCCACGGCATTGCCGCGCTGCAGGGGGTGGAAGATGCACTCGCTGCCTGGGGGCGGATTGCCGACTATCAAAACCATCGCCGTGTGTTGTTGGAACGCGGCGAGTCGATCCTTGCACCGCTGTGCCCTCAGCCTCTTGCGGGCCAAGGCCTGGCGCTGGATGAATGGGCGTCCAAACAAGCCTTGCGCGCCTTTGGCTTGAGCACGCCAGCGGCGGTGCTGAGCACGCCAGGGCGCGCCATCGCAGACGCCAAACTCTTGGGCTATCCGTTGGTGCTCAAGGCCGTCAGCACCGACCTGCCGCACAAAACCGAAGCCGGTGCAGTGGCGCTCAACCTGAAAGACGGTGTCGCACTGACCGCCGCGCTGGAGCAGATGCGCGAGCAAATCGGCGCTTATGCGCCGGGCATTGTCTTTGATCAATTGCTGTTGGAAAGCATGGCTACAAAGCCCTTGGCCGAGTTGATCGTGGGCATCAAGCGGGAAAATGACTTTGGCCTGGCCCTGGTGATTGGCGCTGGCGGGATCCTCGTGGAGTTGCTCAAAGACAGCCGCAGCCTGCTGCTGCCGACCACCGATGAGGCGATTCGCAACGCCGTGCTCAGCCTGCGCAGCGCGGCCTTGCTGCAAGGTTTTCGCGGGCGTGAAGTGGCGGATATGGATGCGTTGGTGGCGGCCATTCGCGCGGTGGCCGATTACGCCTGCGCCAACGCCGGGCAGTTGCTGGAACTGGATGTGAACCCATTGTTGGTCAATGCCCACGGCACGCTGGCGGTGGATGCGTTGATTCGCCTAGGAGATGAACATGCAAGATAAGATCCTGACCGGCGGCCAGGCCCTGGTGCGGTTGCTGGCTAATTATGGCGTCGACACCGTGTTCGGCATTCCCGGCGTGCACACCCTGGAACTGTATCGAGGCTTGCCCGGCAGCGGCATTCGCCACGTGCTGACACGCCACGAGCAGGGCGCCGGTTTTATGGCCGACGGCTATGCGCGGGTCAGCGGCAAACCGGGCGTGTGCTTTGTGATCACCGGGCCTGGCGTGACCAACGCCGCCACCGCCATCGGCCAGGCCTACGCCGACTCGATTCCGATGTTGGTGATCTCCAGCGTCAACCACACCGCCAGCCTCGGTAAAGGCTGGGGCAGCCTGCACGAAACCCAGGACCAGCGCGCCATCACCGCGCCGATCACCGCGTTTTCGGCGGTGGCCTTGAGTGCCGAGGATTTGCCCGAATTGATCGCCCGCGCCTATGCGGTGTTCGACAGCGAGCGGCCACGGCCGGTGCATATTTCGGTGCCGCTGGATGTGCTGGCAGCGCCGATCAAACGCGACTGGAGCCATGAAGTCGTGCGGCGCCCGGGACGCGGCCTGCCATCGGCCGAGGCGCTGGAGCTGGCCGTAGCCAAGCTCGCGGCGGCCAAGCAACCCATGATCATTGCCGGTGGCGGCGCGCTGGCGGCGGGTGATGCGTTGCAGCGCTTGAGCACGTTGTTGGCGGCGCCGTTTTTCAGCAGTGTGGCCGGCAAGGGTTTACTGCCGGTCAATGACCCGCTGAATGCCGGTGCCACCCTGTGCGTGGAACCCGGCTGGCAACTGATCAGCCAGGCGGATGTGGTGCTGGCCGTCGGCACGGAAATGGCCGACACCGATTACTGGCGCGAGCGCTTGCCCATCACCGGCGAACTGCTGCGCATCGATATCGACCCGCGCAAGTTCAACGATTTCTACCCTTGCGCCGTGGCGCTCAAAGGCGATGCCCAACAGACCTTGCTGGCCTTGCTCGAACGTCTGCCGCCTGCGCCGCGTAACGCCGATGCGGCAAGCCAACAGGTCGCGACATTGCTTGAGGCGGTCGAGCGGGGGCACGGCCCTTTGCAGACCATTCACCAAGGCATTCTTGAGCGTATCGAGGCCGAGCTGCCCGCCAACGCATTTATCAGCAGCGACATGACCCAGTTGGCCTACACCGGCAACTACGCCTACCGCAGCCGCGCCCCGCGCAGTTGGCTGCACCCTACCGGCTACGGCACCTTGGGCTATGGCTTGCCTGCCGGCATTGGCGCCAAGTTCGGCGCGCCGCTGCGTCCGGGCCTGGTGTTGGTGGGCGATGGTGGCTTCCTCTACACCGCCCAGGAACTGGCGACCGCGGTCGAGGAACTGCACAGCCCGTTGGTGGTGCTGCTATGGAACAACGACGCCCTCGGCCAGATCCGCGACGACATGCTCAGCCTGGACATCGAGCCCATCGGCGTGCTGCCACGCAACCCGGACTTTGCGCTGTTCGCCCAGGCGTTCGGCTGCACCGTGAACCAACCCAAAAACCTGGATGAGTTGCAGACGGACTTGCGCAACGGTTTCAAACGCAATGGCGTGACCTTGATCGAGCTCAAACATGCCTGTGCCTGTTGACCTTTAGAGGAGCAAGACCATGAGCGAAAACAACAACAAAATGACTCAAGCGATGCACCGAAGGGACTTTCTCAAACACAGCGCCGTGGCGGGTGCGGTGGCGGCAGCGTTTTCCATGGGCCTGCCGTTGCACGCGTTTGCCGAAGAGGCGACACCCAAAGCCGGTGGCGTGCTGCGCCTGGGCCTGGCAGGCGGCAGCACCACCGATTCGCGCGACCCCGGCTCCTGGGTCGACACCTTCACGTTCGTCGGCTTCTCGGCGGTGTACAACACGCTGACTGAAATCGCCGTCGACGGCAGCGCGATCCCCGAATTGGCCGAGCGTTTTGAGTTCACCCCGGATGCGCGGGTGTGGACCTTTCACTTGCGTCAGGGCGTGACCTTCCACAATGGCAAAAGCCTCAGCGCCGACGATGTGGTGGCGTCGATCAATCACCACCTGAGCAAAGACTCCACGTCGGCGGCCAAAACCGTACTGGGCGACGTCGCCAGTGTCAGCGCCAAGGGCAATGATACGGTGGTATTCGAGCTGCATTCCGGCAATGCCGACTTTGCTTATGTAGTCGCCGATTACCATTTGGTGATCATGCCCGCCAAGGACGGCGGCGCCGATTGGCAGGCCGGTGTGGGCACCAGCGGTTACCGCCTGAAAAGCTTTGAACCCGGCGTGCGCATGGACCTGGAACGCAACCCCGATTACTGGAAAACCGGCCGTGCACACTTCGCCAGCGCCGAACTGCTGGCCATCGCCGACGGCGCGGCGCGGGTCAATGCACTGGTCACCGGGCAAGTGGATGTGATCAACAAGGTCGACCTCAAAACCGTGGCCTTGCTCAAGCGCAACCCGAGTCTTGTGATCGAGGAAACCAAGGGCGCCCAGCACTACACCTTCCCGATGCTGTGCGACAGCAACGAGTTCAAGAACAACGACATCCGCCTGGCGATGAAGCACGCGATCAACCGCGAAACCTTACTGGCTTCGGTATTGCACGGCTACGGCCTGGTGGGCAACGACCATCCGATCCAGCCCGGCAGCCGCTTTATCAACGCGGCGCTGGAGCAGCGCACCTACGACCCGGACAAGTCACGCTTTTACCTGCGCAAAGCCGGTGTGGACTCGCTCAAGGTACGGCTGCAAGCCTCCGACGCCGCCTACACCGGCGCGGTGGACGCCTCGGTGCTGTTCAAGGAGCAGGCGCGCCAGGCCGGTATCGACATTGACGTGGTGCGCGAACCCGCTGACGGGTTCTTCTCCAATGTGTGGATGAAACAGCCATTCACCACCTCGTTCTGGTACAGCAGCCTGACCGCCGACCGCATGTTCAGTATCGGCTATGCCAAAGGTGCAGCCTGGAACGAAACCCACTGGGACAACCCACGCTTCAACCAACTGCTCACCGCCGCCCGTGGCGAGATGAACGCGCCGCTGCGCCAAGAGATGTACAACGAAATGCAGGCCCTGTGCCGCGATGACGGCGGCGCGATTGTGCCGCTGTTCGCCAGCTCCGTGGCAGCGCGTTCGAACCGCGTGAGTCATGGGCCGCTGACGGCGCCCTACGGCGAACTGGATGGGCTGCGGTTGATTGAGCGGTGGTGGCAGGCATAGAAACCCTCCAAACAATGAAGACTCAATGTGGGAGCTGGCTTGCCTGCGATGGCGGTGTGTCAGGCTAAAAATCTATCGCTGATGTACCGCTATCGCAGGCAAGCCAGCTCCCACACTGGATTTGTGGTGGCTTAGGAGTCAACACACACATGAATAGTCTGTTGAAACTGGTCCTCCAGAGATTGGCCCTCGGCCTACTGTCGTTGTTCGCCGTCTCGGTGATCATCTTCCTCGCCGTCGGCCTGCTGCCCGGCGATATCGCCCAGGCCATGCTCGGCCAGTCGGCCACGCCGGAAACCATCGCCGCTTTCCGCGCGCAGTTGGGCCTGGATCTGCCGCCGCTGACGCGCTTTGCGCACTGGCTGTTGCGGCTGTTACAGGGTGATCTGGGTGCGTCGCTGGCCAACCAGCGGCCCATCGCCGAGTTGATCGGTGCGCGGCTGGGTAACACCTTGAACCTGGCCGCCCTGGCGGCATTGGTGTCGGTGCCTACCGCGCTGGTACTGGGCATGCTTGCGGCGCTGTACCGCAACAGCTGGTTCGATCGCCTGCTCAACACCACGGCGTTGAGCGCAGTGTCGTTCCCGGAGTTCTTTGTCGCGTACCTGCTGATCCTGGTGTTCTCGGTGAAGCTGGGCTGGTTTCCCAGCCTGTCCAACCTGGCGACGGATGCCACGTTCGGCATGCTCCTGGAGCGCTCGGTGCTGCCGGTTGCCACCCTGAGTCTGGTGGTGATCGCGCAAATGATGCGCATGACCCGCGCCTCCTTGATCAACCTTTTGGCCAGCCCGTATATCGAGATGGCCCGGCTCAAGGGCATCAGCCAATCGCGGATTATCTGGAAGCACGCGTTGCCCAATGCACTGGCGCCGATCGTCAACGTGGTGGCGCTGAACCTGGCGTACCTGGTGGTGGGTGTGGTGGTGGTCGAGGTGGTGTTTGTCTATCCAGGGCTCGGCCAGTTGCTGGTGGACTCGGTGTCCAAGCGTGACATCCCGGTGGTGCAGGCGTGCAGCCTGATTTTTGCCGCCACCTACATCCTGCTCAATACCGGGGCGGATGTGCTGTCCATCGCCAGCAACCCACGCCTGATGCATCCCAAGGGGTAAGCCATGAGCCTGTTGAGCCAAGTGGCCCGGGCGCCGTTGAGCGCCAAGTTCGGCCTGCTGATTATTCTGTTATACGTCGCGCTGGCGCTGTTGGCGCCGCTGCTGGCGCCCTATGGCGAAACCCAGGTGGTGGGTGAAGGCTTCGCGCCGTGGAGCGGCCAGTTTTTGCTGGGCACCGATAACCTGGGGCGCGACATGTTCAGCCGCCTGATGTACGGCGCGCGCAATACCTTGGGCATTGCCTTCCTGACGACGACGCTGGCGTTTCTGCTCGGTGGTTTGAGCGGTTTGGTCGCGGCGATCAAGGGCGGCTGGGTCGACCAGGGGTTGTCGCGGGTGGTGGATATCCTCATGGCGATCCCGCAGCTGATTTTTGCCTTGTTGATTCTCAGCGTGGTCGGCACCAATGCCACCTCGCTGGTGCTGGTGATTGCGCTGCTGGATTCGACGCGGGTGTTTCGCTTGGCCCGCGCGGTGGCGATGACGGTGGTGGTGCAGGATTTTGTCGAAGCCGCGCGCCTGCGCGGTGAAGGCTTGTGGTGGCTGGTCACCCGCGAAGTGCTGCCCAACGCCGCGGCGCCGCTGATCGCCGAGTTCGGCCTGCGTTTTTGCTTTGTGTTCCTGTTTATCAGCGCGCTGTCGTTCCTCGGCCTGGGCATCCAACCGCCCACCGCCGACTGGGGCAGCATGGTGCGCGACAACGCGGTGTTGATTACCTTCGGCGATATCAGCCCATTGTTGCCCGCGTTGGCGGTGGCGTTGATCACCGTCAGTGTGAATTTTGTCGTCGACTGGATGCTGCACAAATCCAGCGGCCTGAAGGAGGGTTGAGGATGGACAGGCCATTGCTGGAAATCCGCAACCTGCAGGTGGAAGGGCATTACGAGGATGCCTGGCACCCGTTGATCAAGGGCATTGATCTGACCTTGCAGCGCGGTGAAGTGTTGGGGCTGATCGGTGAGTCCGGGGCGGGTAAATCCACCCTCGGGCTGGCAGCGATGGGCTATGCGCGCGACGGTTGCCGCATCATCGGCGGCTCGGTGTGTTTTGATGGCATTGAGTTGCTGCAGGCCAAGCCCGAAGCCTTGCGCAAGCTGCGCGGCTTGCGCATCGCGTATGTCGCGCAGAGCGCGGCGGCGTCCTTCAACCCGGCGCACCGCCTGATCGACCAGCATGTGGAAACGGCGGTGATCAACGGCGGCATCAGCCGCGCCCAGGCCGAGCACGAGGCGGTGGAGCTGTACCGCGTACTGCGTTTGCCCAACCCCGAGACCATTGGTCGACGCTACCCGCATCAAGTCTCGGGCGGGCAGTTGCAGCGGGTGATGACGGCCATGGCCATGGCCTGCCATCCGGACCTGATTATCTTCGACGAACCCACCACCGCCCTCGACGTCACCACCCAGATCGAAGTGCTGGCGGCGATCCGTGACGCGGTGAAAACCTTCGGCAGCGCCGCCTTGTACATCAGCCACGATCTCGCCGTGGTCGCGCAGATGGCCGACCGCATAATGGTGCTGCGCCACGGCAAGTTGGTGGAGGAGGCCGACACTCGCAGCATGCTCAGCCAGCCGCAGCAGGACTACACCAAATCGTTGTGGGCAGTGCGCAGCTTTCGCACCGAGCCCAAGGCATGCCCGGTGGCGCAGGTGCCGTTGCTGGAAGTGCGTCAGGCCTGCGCCAGCTATGGGCAGCAGCCGGTACTGCATGGGGTGTCGATGCAGCTGTATCGCGGCCAGACCCTGGCGGTGATCGGCGAGTCCGGCAGTGGCAAAAGCTCCACCGCGCGCTTGATTACCGGGCTGCTGCCGGCCACGGCGGGGCAGGTGCTGTATGACGGCGAGGCGCTGCCGGTGGATTTTCGGCGGCGCAGCAAGGAGCAATTGCGGCGCATCCAGATGATCTACCAGATCCCCGACACGGCGCTGAACCCGCGTCAGCGCATCGTCGACATCATCGGCCGGCCACTCACGTTTTACCTGGGCCTCAAAGGCAAGGCGATGCGCGCGCGGGTCGCCGAGTTGCTGGAGATGATTGAACTGGACCCGGCGGTGTTCATGGAGCGCCAGCCCCGTGAATTATCGGGCGGGCAAAAACAACGTATCTGTATCGCCCGCGCGCTGGCGGCCGACCCGCAACTGATCATCTGCGATGAAGTCACCTCGGCGCTTGATCAACTGGTGGCCGAGGGCGTGCTGAAACTGCTCAACCGCCTGCAGCAACAACTGGGCGTGGCCTACCTGTTTATCACCCACGACGTGGCCACCGTGCGGGCGATTGCCGACGAGGTGCTGGTGATGCAGCGGGGCAGGGTAGTGGACCAAGGCAGCCGCAATGCGATTTTTACTCCGCCGTACCAGGCTTACACCGGCCTGTTGTTTTCATCGGAGCCGGAAATGGACCCGGACTGGCTCGACCATTTGCTGGCCCAACGGGCGGCGCCCACTGTTTGAGGAATGCACATGAAGGTGTTGATTGTTCACGCTCACCCTGAGCCTCAGTCGTTTACCGCGGCGTTGCGCGACCAGGCGCTGGCTACGTTACAAGGCCAGGGCCATGATGTGCAGGTGAGTGACTTGTATGCCATGCAATGGAACCCTGTGGCGTCTGCCGCTGACTTTGCCACGCGGGAGAATCCGGATTATCTGGTGTATGCCCTGGAACAGCGCCTGGGCGTAAAAAAACAGTCGATCGCGGCGGACATCCAGGGCGAACTGGACAAGCTGCTGTGGGCCGACCTGCTGATCCTCAACTTCCCGATCTTCTGGTTCTCGGCACCGGCCATGCTCAAGGGCTGGATCGACCGGGTGCTGGTGTCCGGCGTGTGTTACGGCGGCAAGCGTTTTTACGATCAGGGCGGGCTTGCAGGCAAGCGCGCGCTGGTCGCCGTGACCCTGGGCGGGCGTGAGCATATGTTTGGTGAGGGCACGATCCACGGGCCGTTGGAGGAGATGCTGCGGCCGATTCTGCGCGGCACCCTGGCGTATGTCGGGTATGACGTGCTGGCTCCATTTGTGGCCTGGCATGTGCCGTATATCAGTGCCGAGGCGCGGCAGGATTTTCTGCTGGGGTATGAACAGCGGCTGCAAGGGCTTGCGGATGAGCAGCCCTTGGTGTTTCCGAAGCTGGCGCAGTTTGATGAGGCGTTGTATCCACTGTTCTGAACGCAACGATATTCAAATGTGGGAGCTGGCTTGCCTGCGATAGCATCAACTCGGTGTACCTGACACACCGAGGTGTCTGTATCGCAGGCAAGCCAGCTCCCACATTTTGATCTGCATGGATCAGTTGGCTGTGTGTTGCTGGCGGAGGCGCTCAGCCGCACTGCGCAGCAATTGCTCGGTGCCGTTCCAGCCCAGGCAACCATCGGTCACCGACACCCCGTACTTCATCGACGCGCTCAACGGTTGGCAGCCTTCGAACAGGTGGCTTTCGAGCATCATGCCGATCAGCGACGTGTCACCCTGCAGGCGCTGCTCGAGCACGTCGTTGAACACCGCCGGTTGACGCAGCGGGTCTTTGCCGCTGTTGGCGTGGCTGCAATCGACCATGATGCGCGCCGCGACCTTGGACTTGGCCAGGTCGTGTTTCACCTGCGCCACGCTTTGCGCATCGTAGTTCGGCCCACGGTGACCGCCGCGCAATACCAGGTGCGTGTCGGGGTTGCCCGGTGTCTGGATGATCGCCGGATGGCCTTGGCTGTCCACGCCGAAGTGACGATGCGGGTGGGAGGCTGAGCGCATCGCATCACAGGCAATCGCGACGCCGCCGTCGGTGCCATTCTTGAAGCCGACCGGCATGCCCAGGCCGCTGGCCATTTCGCGGTGGATCTGCGATTCGGTGGTGCGTGCGCCGATGGCGACCCAACTGAGCAGGTCATCGAAGTAGCCGGCGGCCATGGGTTGCAGCAGCTCGGTGGCAACCGGCAAACCCAGGCGCAGCATCTCGCGCATCAGTTCGCGCGACAGGGTCAAGCCTGCGGCCATGTCGTCGCTGCCATCCAGGTGCGGGTCGTAGGCCAGGCCTTTCCAGCCGATGGTGGTGCGCGGTTTTTCGACGTAGGCACGGATCACCAGCAGCATCTGGTCGCTGACTTCCAGCGCGAGCTTCTTGAGGTTGCGCGCGTATTCCATGGCCGACTCGGGGTCGTGGATCGAACACGGGCCGACAATCACCAGCAAACGCGAGTCTTCGCCATTGAGGATGGCGCGCACGGCTTGGCGATGGGCGTGGATCTGTTCGTTGAGGAACGGGCTGAGGGGCAACTGGTACTTGAGTTCAAGGGAACTGGGCAGGCGCTGGGTCAGGGCTTCATTGGCGCTGGACAGGTTGGCAACAGGCAAGGCGGCAGTGGCAGAGTTCATATTCAAGGCTTCCTGGGCAAGCGGCGGGCTGTTCCCGCACGCTCTGCCCTACTGGGGTGTTCGACAATTGGCCGTATTGGCTACGTGTGTTGGCTTGCCACCAATAGGTGACCGATCGGAGGCGGCAGGCTGTCCCGAACGGAGCTTGCTAAATCGCCATGCAGTCGAAGTGTCGTAACGGTAATAGGTGGCGTAGTTCATGTCGTGAGTCCTTTTAGTGTTCGGTGTGAAGCAGAATTATTGGGGCCTTAAAAAACAAAACCCCCGGTCGGGGAGCCGACCGGGGGTTAGATTTCTCTGGTAGGCGACCCCTTGAGTAGTGGGCGCCGATTTCAGGTATCAGGCGCGCCAGTGGCTAAACCAATACCCAAAATAAAAGCTGACCAGTGCGCTCAAACCGCTCACGCGGGTAGCCGATACCGAGCGCGTGGCGCTGGCAGCAGGGCAAACCTGAGAGTGGGTGAGTTGCAACATGGTGTGTCTCCAAATGATGGGGGGAGCTTACTAGAGGCACGCGGGTGGATTCAATCAGTAATTTCTATCGCGTGACCTACTTACGGCTATGGGGTAAGTGCCGATATGCTGGTAACACGTTAATAATGATTGCCAGGACGCGACCATGACTGCCTTGACCCTCGCCGCAGCTCAAACCACTTCCATCGCCGGCGACGTGCCGGGCAACATCCAGGGGCACCTGAGGTTCATGCAGGCGGCGGCGGAGCAGGGCGTGCAATTGTTGGTGTTTCCGGAATTGTCGTTGACCGGCTATGAACCCGCTTTGGCCGCCCAACTGGCAATTACGCCCGAGGACGTGCTGCTGGCGCCGCTACGTGAGATGGCGCAAGAGTTGCGAATGACCGCAGTGGTGGGCATGCCGATTCGCTTGGCACCCGGGACCGGTGTGTTTATTGGCGCCCTGGTATTGGGCGCAGATGGCTCGCTGGCGGTCTACACCAAGCAGCATTTGCACCCGGGCGAAGAGGTGGCGTTTGTCGCAGGGCAGGGCGGTGCAGCACTCGAATGGGCGGATGACCGGATTGCGCTGGCGGTCTGTGCGGACTTTTCCCACGCCAGCCATCCGCGTCTGGCAGCAGAGGCTGGCGCTACGGTGTACGCCGCCGGTGTGCTGATCAGCGAAGGCGGGTACGCGACCGACAGCGCGCTGCTTCAGGGGTATGCCGCAGAGCATCGCATGCTGGTACTGATGGCCAACCATGGTGGCCCGTCCGGCGGTTATACCTGTGCGGGGCGCAGCGCTATCTGGAGCGCTGATGGAACCCTGCTTGCCGACGTACCGGGCATTGGCGAGGCCTTGGTGATTGCTCGCCGCAACGGTGAGCAATGGACTGGCCAAGTGGTAGCCTTCTGATATGGCTTTTCACCTGCGCGCGGCGACGGACTGCGACCTGCCATTCGCACGAACGCTGACCCATGAAGCCATGAACCGCTATTACCTGCAGTACGATTTGTTGTGGTCTGACCATGGCTTTGACGTCGCCTGGGCTTCGCGTGAAAACTGGCTGATTTGCCAGAATGAAACCGTGATGGGGTTTATCAGCGTGAATCGTGACAGCCAGGCACTCTATATTCGCGAATTACACCTGCTCGAGCGCTGCCGCAAACAGGGCGCTGGCAGTTGGGTGTTACAGCAGATGGTGCTAAAGACGTGTGCGCAGGGCTTGGGCCTTTTACGCTTGACGGTTTTCAAGACCAACCCGGCGAGACGCCTGTATCAGCGCCAAGGGTTGAGTATTGTCGGGGAGGAGGACTGCTTTTGGCGCATGGAGCGCGAGTGTCGGGCGGCTGTCGTGGACTAAATCAGGCACGCTGTAGGAATAAGCGCATACTGCGCTCAGGACACACTGCTTGGATTAAGGTGTTGAGCGACGCGTTCATCCACGATAATCCCTTCTTTCATGCCCAGCAGCACCGCTACTTTATGGGCTTCCCCACGCCGTCCCTTTTTACGCCCAGCAAGCACTTGATACGTGGTGGCCGGATCAACGCCATGTTCACGTGCGAACGCTTGAACTGACTTTCCTTGATATTCCAGCCAGGCCTTGGCTTGTGCAGCGGTACGGATTCCGGGCATAGTTCAAAACCGTTCAAGTTTGTGTAATACGAGATGAATGTGTCACCTCTTGGGGTGTGCCAGATAGGATCATACATCCAAATGAGTGGAATCGGTTCGCGTTTGCGGCAAGAAAGAGAGCGACTTGGCTTGTCGCAAAAAGCATTTGGTGAAATTGGAGGGGTTGAGGCCAATGCCCAGGGTAAATATGAAAATGGGGGCCGGGCGCCTAAAGCCGACTACCTGTCACGGGTAGCCGAAAAAGGTGTGGACATCCTGTATGTGTTGACCGGCAACGCCACCCCGATTCAATTGGAAAACCTCAGCCAGATAGAAGAAAAGGTCCTCGGTGATTACCGCGCCATGTTCAAGGAAGACCAGGATGCAATCCGCCGCCTGACGTCTACCCTGGCCGAACATTCGGCTGCGTCGAATGGGAAAAGCAAACCGCAACCCCAGGATTCCTGACCTTTTACCCAGGAAATAGCGCTGCTTGTCATCCGACGGGCCGCCGCATCGCGTTGAAACTCTATATATATGACGCTAGCAGCTAGGTCTGCGCCTTGGTTTTTTGCTAAGGTGTTCAGCAACCTATAAGACCATATCGCGAGGTGTCTGCTTGATTAGGGTGCTAGTAGTCGATGACCATGATCTCGTTCGTACGGGCATTACACGAATGCTGGCTGACATCGATGGCCTGCAAGTAGTCGGCCAGGCTGAATCGGGGGAGGAATCCCTGATCAAGGCTCGGGAGTTGAAACCCGATGTGGTTTTGATGGACGTCAAGATGCCTGGGATTGGCGGTCTTGGTGCCACCACCAAATTGTTGCGCAGCCATCCGGACATCAAGGTCGTGGTGGTCACTGTGTGCGAGGAAGATCCGTTTCCTACACGGCTTCTGCAAGCTGGGGCAGCCGGTTACCTGACCAAGGGCGCAGGCCTGGCCGAGATGGTGCAAGCCATACGCCTGGTATTTGCCGGCCAGCGCTATATCAGCCCGCAGATTGCCCAGCAGTTGGCGATCAAATCGTTCCAGCCTACCAGCGACTCGCCGTTTGATGCGCTGTCGGAGCGGGAAATCCAGATCGCCTTGATGATTGTCGGCTGCCAGAAAGTACAGACGATCTCCGACAAGCTGTGCCTGTCGCCCAAAACCGTCAACACCTACCGCTATCGTATTTTCGAGAAGCTCGCCATCAGCAGTGATGTTGAGTTGACCCTGCTCGCGGTACGCCACGGCATGGTGGACGCCAGCGCCTGACATGACCACACCGTTTGATCCAAGTGCCTTTCTCTCAACCTGCAGTGGCCGCCCCGGCGTGTACCGCATGTTCGACAGCGAGGCACGCCTGCTTTATGTGGGCAAAGCCAAGAACCTGAAGAACCGCCTGGCGAGCTACTTTCGCAAGGCCGGGCTGGCGCCGAAAACCGCCGCGCTGGTGGCGCGTATCGCCCAGGTTGAAACCACCATCACCGCCAATGAAACCGAGGCGCTGCTGCTGGAGCAGACGCTGATCAAGGAGTGGCGGCCGCCCTACAACATCCTGCTGCGTGACGACAAATCCTACCCCTATGTGTATTTGTCCGACGGCAACTTCCCGCGCCTGAGCATTCACCGAGGCGCAAAGAAGGCCAAAGGCAAGTATTTCGGCCCGTACCCGAGCGCCGGTGCGATCCGCGAAAGCCTGAGCCTGCTGCAAAAGACCTTTTTTGTGCGCCAGTGCGAAGACAGCTTCTACAAAAACCGCACGCGGCCGTGCCTGCAATACCAGATCAAACGTTGCAAGGCACCCTGTGTCGGCTTGGTTGAACCTGCTGAGTACGCCGAAGACGTGCGCCATTCGGTGATGTTCCTCGAAGGACGCAGCAATGCCCTCACCGATGAACTCTCCGGCGCCATGGAGCAGGCCGCCAGCACCCTGGATTTCGAACGGGCCGCTGAGCTGCGCGACCAGATTTCGCTGTTGCGCCGCGTCCAGGACCAGCAAAGCATGGAGGGTGGCAACGGCGACGTCGATGTGATCGCTGCATTCGTCAACCCGGGCGGCGCCTGTGTGCACCTGATCAGCGTGCGTGGCGGGCGAGTGTTGGGCAGCAAGAACTTCTTCCCGCAGACCGGTATCGACGAGGAAGTGGCCGAAGTCATGGCCGCCTTCCTTGGCCAGTACTACGTCAGTAGCCCCGAGCGCGACTTGCCGTCCGAACTGATCGTCAACGTGGTGCATGAGGACTTCCCCACGCTGATCGAGGCGATCCACGAGCTGCGCGGGCGCGAGCTGGACATCAGCCACCGTGTACGCGGTACCCGCGCGCGCTGGCAGCAACTGGCGGTGACCAACGCCGAACAGGCCCTGGGCGCGCGTCTGGCCAATCGTCAGCACGTTGCCGCACGTTTCGATGCCCTGGCCGAGGTCCTCAACCTCGACGAGCCGCCCCAGCGCCTGGAGTGCTACGACATCAGCCACTCCAGCGGCGAAGCCACCGTGGCCTCCTGCGTGGTATTCGGGCCGGAAGGGCCGATCAAGTCCGATTACCGGCGCTACAACATCGAAGGCGTCACCGCCGGCGATGACTACGCCGCCATGCACCAGGCGCTCACACGTCGCTTCAGCAAACTCAAGGACGGCGAGGGCAAGCTCCCCGATATCCTGCTGGTAGACGGCGGCAAGGGCCAGTTGTCCATGGCCCGCGACGTGCTCAACGAACTGGCCGTGCCTGACCTGATCCTGCTCGGCGTGGCCAAGGGCGCCACGCGCAAGGCCGGTTTCGAGACGTTGTACTTGAATGATGCCGCCCATGAGTTCACTTTGAAGGGCGACTCACCCGCATTGCACCTGATCCAACAGATTCGCGACGAAGCCCACCGTTTTGCCATTACCGGCCACCGCGCCCGCCGTGGCAAAACCCGGCGAACCTCAACCCTGGAAGGGGTGGCGGGCGTTGGCCCGACGCGCCGTCGCGACTTGCTTAAACATTTTGGTGGCTTGCAGGAGCTATCCCGTGCCAGCATTGACGAAATAGCCAAAGCCCCCGGTATCAGTAAAAAGCTCGCAGAATTGATTTATGCAAGTCTGCACAGCGAATAGAATGCCTTCTCACCTCGTAGCCAGTTGTGCCGATGAATATCCCTAATCTGATCACCGTTCTACGCGTCCTGCTTATCCCGATTTTCATTTTGTTGTTCTATTTGCCCTACGAATGGAGCTACGCCGCCTCCAGTTCGGTGTTTGCCTTCGCTGCCGCAACCGACTGGCTCGACGGCTACCTGGCGCGCCGCCTGGAGCAGAGCACGCCATTCGGCGCGTTCCTTGACCCTGTGGCCGACAAACTCATGGTCGCCGTCGCCCTGGTCCTGCTGGTGCAGGAACATGGCAACCTGTGGCTGACCCTGCCGGCCGCCGTGATCATCGGCCGCGAGATCGTTGTCTCGGCCCTGCGCGAGTGGATGGCCGAAATCGGCGCCCGCGCCCACGTGGCCGTCTCCAACATGGGCAAATGGAAAACCGCCGCGCAAATGCTTGCGCTGGTGATTTTGCTGGCCAACCCATCGGACTTCTCGATTTGGGTTCTTATCGGTTACGCCTTGCTGCTCATCGCCGCCGGCCTGACCCTGTGGTCCATGCTTCAGTATTTGCGCGCCGCCTGGCCGCATCTGCGTACCACCGTTGAAAAGAAATAAAACTTTTTTGAATCAAGGGGTTGACGGGGGTTCTGGATTCTATAGAATGCACACCACCAAGACGCGGGAATAGCTCAGTTGGTAGAGCACGACCTTGCCAAGGTCGGGGTCGCGAGTTCGAGTCTCGTTTCCCGCTCCAAAATTTGATCCACAGATGTCCACTGGACGCTGGGATCCACGAAATAGACGCTTAGGCGTCTTTTTTCGTTCCTGCGGAAAACCACTGGAATCCAGGGCAATCCGGTACGTTTAAGTATCGTTTTAAGTACTGTCTAACCGACAGACTCGAATTCGTATTGTTGCTGGATCCCCTCAGGTCGCCAAACCACCCTCTCGCAAATCCTCAGGGTCTTCAAAAAAGACATTTTGCCGACCCTCGCTGAACGTCCTATCAAAAGCATCACCCGCCATGACCTGCTGGCCATTCTCAATACCATCGAACAACGCAAAGCCTTCATCATGGCTGAAAAATGCCGAACCTGGTTCAACCAGCTGTTTCACTATGCCCTGGTAAAGGTCGAAGGTATGGAACTCAATCCCCGGTGACGAACACCCCTATCTACTGATGGAGCATTCTTCCTGATTTGGTTTGCGAGCTGCGTCGAGCTGTTGGCTTCCTAGAGACGATATGGTGCCTCAAAACCTAGACAAATACCCCCATGGCCGAATCGTTATAAACATGTGTTTTCACACAGCCTGGCCAGAAGCAGGCGATGACATCAGGCATAAACCGACCGGGAGCGGAGGGTCACTTCAGAAAAAACAAGAGGGTTCCCTTTGTCGGTCGGAGAAGGCCTGAGCTGAGTTTATGGGGATAGTTTGGCAATCACCTTGATCTCGAAGTCGAAGCCGGACAACCAGGTCACGCCGATAGCGGTCGCCGTCGGGTAGGGAGCTTCGCCCCAGTACTCGGCCGCTACTTCCCAGATTGTTTCGAATGTTGAGTCGGGGTCGACCATGAAGATGGTCGTGTCCACCACATCCTCGAAACTACTGCCGGCCTCGGCCAGGATCGCGTTGAGGTTGTCGAAGGCCAGGCGAACCTGTGCCGCGAGGTCTGGCTCGGCCGAGCCATCCTTGCGGCTGCCGACCTGACCGGATACGAACAGAAAACCGTTGGAGCGAATCGCCGGTGAGTAGCGGTGGAGCTCGTACAGTGCATGGCGGTCAGGCGGGAAAACGACATCACGTTTGCGGGTCATTGCATACCTCCTTCGGGGGCCATCGCGGCCCGCTGTTTACGATGGAGCCAGTGTAAAAAGACGAGCGACCTGAATAAACGCGCAACGCTGGTCATGACTGTTTGTAGAATCCAAACTATCCAGATCCGAGTGAGGCGTGAAATGGACCGTTTCGATGCAATGCAGGCCTTTGCCCGAGTGGTGGAAACCGGCAGCTTCACCAAGGCGGCAGCCACCCTGCACATGAGCAAAACCACCGTGACGCAGCTCGTTCAGCAACTGGAAGCGAGGCTGCGTGTGCGTTTGCTCAACCGCACCACACGCAAGGTCAACGTCACCGCCGACGGCGCGGCCTACTACGAGCGCGTCATCCGGCTACTGGTCGATATGGACGACGCCGAGACCAGCCTGTCCAGCGCGTCGATGACACCGCGCGGGCGGCTGCGGGTGGATTTGCCCAGCCCGCTGGCGCGAATGCTGCTGATACCCGCCTTGCCGGGGTTCTTTGCACGCTACCCGGAAATCCAGCTGACCGTGGGCGCGAGCGATCGCATCGTCGATATCATTGGCGAAAACGTCGACTGCGTGTTGCGCGGCGGCGAGATCACCGATCAGTCCCTGGTGGCAAGGCATGTGGGCGATCTGAACATCGGCATGTATGCCGCGCCCGGCTATCTGCAGCGCTTCGGTACGCCGGCGCACCCTCGTGAGATGGAGGAGGGCAGGCACAGTACCGTTGGCTTCCTCTGGTTTCGTACCGGCAAATCCTTGCCCTACGCGATGCAGCGGGGTGAGGAACGCATTGAGGCCCAGGGTCGCCCGCAACTGACGGTCGACGACGGTAATGCGTACCTCGCCGCCGGCCTGGCTGGCCTGGGCATGCTTTGGCTACCGCAGTACATGGCCAAACCGCACCTGGTCAGCGGCGAGCTGCTGCCGCTGTTTGAGGACTGGCACATGGCGCCAATGCCGATGTATCTGGCATTCCCGCCGAATCGCCACGTCAGCGCCAAGGTGCGGGTATTTATCGACTGGGTAATAGAATTGATGGCCGAGCATGCGCCGGTGGTTAAGTGAAACAGGGCCCACAATGGGGGCCCGGCAGGATCAGGAAGAGCGGGCCCCTTGTTGGGTGGGTTTGGCGACGTTGCGCTCGAATAATCCGTGGGAAAACTCCAGTACCGCCAGCACCAGTTGAACGGCACCCAGCACCAGCAAGAACGGCGAAGCGCCACCGCTGACGGCCACTACCTGCAATACCACTACGATCACGCGTAGCAAGGCGCTGAGACGGGCGTGTTCGCGTGTGGGCGCTCGCCAACGCACAAAGCCCCACACGAGATATGCCCACGCACCGATGTTGAGCAGGAACATGGCCGTGGGGTCGAGCGTCGAGAAGGGGCTGTCGAAGCCCAGTTGATGATCGAGCCATTGGATCAGTGAATAGGCCCAGATGGACACCACCGGCAAGGCGAATGGAGCCATTGCAAGAACGTCGTATGCAGCGCCGACGCGTACGATTTTCTCATGTGTGGATTGGGTCATTGCGAGTCTCCTCCTGGAGTGGCTGGTTCAACAAGTCACGAATTTCTTGGAACTCTCCCGATTTCAGTCCATTACGATGGCGCTCGGCCAAGACGTAGGCGATATGCCCAGCGCGGGACTCGGCGTCGACGATGTAGCCGGGAGTTGCCGCTCGTTGTCGCAGCGCGACAAGGTCGCTGAAACGCTCATCCGCCGCCATGATGGTTCGTGCCACCGTTGTTTGGACGTTGCAGAGCCCCAGAACGGCAAAGAAGGTGTGTGGGTTTTCCAATTGATAGATTTTTGCCAGGGCGTTCAACGCCGCCTTGGATACCGAATATGAGAGCATCCCTGCACGTTGGCGCAGTGCCGAAATCGATGATGAGAAGACCACGGTACTGGGGGGCTGCGTCGCACTCAGCATAATGTCCAGGACCATTTTCACGGCGCCCAGGTTGAGCGCCAAGACGCTATTGAACTCCTGCATCGAGGTCTGCGTGGCCAGTTGGGGCGCGCTGCCGAACCTTCCCGCATTCAGGTAGACGGTCTCTACCGGGGTAGGGGTGCGCGATAGCAACGCCTGCAAGATTGCCGGCGCGCGCTCGATATCGGTCAAATCGCACCGCAGGAAGTGGAAGCGCTCCTGTGGCGGGATATTGGCCGCAGGGCTTCGTGACACCGCGAGCACTTCGTCGCCCCTGGCCAGGTGATAGCGCGCCAAAGCGTTGCCGATACCGGTGCTTACACCGGTGATCAATATGCTAGCCATGATTGCCCCTAGAATTTGCCGATGTGATAGCCGCCATCGGCGCTGAGCACCGTGCCGGTGATGTAGCTGGATCTCTTGCTCAGCAAAAACACGATCGCATCGGCGATTTCCTCTGGCTGGGCAAAGCGCTTCATGGCCGTCACGTCAAGCTTGCGCTGGGTGTTTTCCGGGTGGGCAGCCAGCCGTTCCGGAGAGTTCATACCTCCCAGTGTCGGCCCGGGCGCTACGGCGTTGACGCGCACGGCAAAGCGGGATTCGCTGTCGCAGGCATTTTCCATGGCGGCGACCTGCGTCAAGGCATTGAGTGCTGTCTTGCTGGCGACATAGGCCGCCTGATTGGCCATGGGCATCACGCCAGCGCACGAGGACACGTTGACGATCGCTCCATTGGGGTACTGGCTGATCAATGCCAGTTCTTTTTGCAGGCAGTAAAGGGGGCCGTTCAGGTTGGTGTGGATGACCCTGTTCCAGTCCTGCGGTTGGATTGTTGCGATCGGCGCGTAGGGGGCGGTAATGCCTGCGTTGTTGATTGCGTAGTGCAACCGATCAACCTCGCCAGCCACCGTCGCGAATGCCTCGGCTACTGACGTTTGCGACGCCACATCGCAAAAGATGAACTGCGCCGAAGCACCCAGTATCTCCAGAGCGGCGTCAGCCTTTTGCTGGTTCCTGCTCATCAGGAACAGCCGTGCGCCTGCTTCGGCCAGTTGCTTTGCCACCGCCAGGCCGATGCCGCTTGCACCGCCGGTAATGACGATGTTCTTGTCTTTAAATTCCATGTTATTGATTCCCGTAATGGATGTGAGCAGGACGCTTGTAATGCTCATTTACACAGCAATACACCCGATCGAGTTGCGGATTGCTCTTGTCCCGAAAGCAGTTACCGTCAAACCGGCATTGCTGGACCTGATCCTCGTGGCCGGCGAGCGACTTGCTGATCAGGTCGTTATCGGCAAAAAGGGCCCGGCTCATGCCGATCAGGTCGCAGTGACCAAGCCGCAGTTGATCTTCTGCCTCCTGCAGGGAGCCAATGAAACCGGCATAGCCGACCGGGAGCGAGGTGAACGACTTGATCAGGCGTACCCCTTCGACGAACTGTCGCTGAATTGTCGGATGGGCAGTAAGCATGTAGCGGAAGGTTTCCTTGATGGTGATCGAGCACATGATTGCCGACGTCCCCGCGTCCGCCAGGGCTGCCACCACGTCCTCGAGCAGTTCCGGTTGCTGCCCTCTGGCGCCCAGACAATCATCGATGCCCAGGCGCACGGAAACCTCCAGGTCTCCAGCGGTAACCCTATGAATGCGGTCGATGACTTCCAGCAGGAACCGCGCTCGCTTGATGGGGCTTGCGCCATAGGCGTCACGGCGATGGTTGGTCCAGGGCGACAGAAAACTGCTCAGCAGATAGCCGTTGGATGCCTGAAGCTGGACCATCCTGGCACCGGCCTGCCTGGCACGCAGAGCCGCTTGGGCAAACTGATCGCAGACAGCGTCGATGTCCTCGACACTCATCTCTACCAATAGATCGGCGCCGCTGCTGGCGGATAACGCACTGCGGCTCGGGCAAAGCAGCGGTTGGCCGCTGATCTGCGTGCCGCCTTGGGCTCCGTAATGCTGAAGTTGCACCACCACTGGGCAGTCCCGCTGGCGACCGTACTCCACCAGCGGCACGAGCTTTTCCAGGTTGGCATCGCTGTGCAGGCACAGGCCACGCGCATGCAGGCGCGTGGAGGGCGCTATGGAGGAGTTGCCCAGCACCACCATGGCGCAGCCACCGTCGATCACATGTTTATAGAAGGTGAGCATTTCCTCGGACAGCGAACCGTCCGAGGTGGCCAGGTCGATGCCCATCGGGGCGAAATACAAGCGGTTTTTCAGCGAAACGCTCTGGCCGATCACCAGTGGGCGTTGTGATATCTCATAGCTCATGGGCGCACGATCCTCATGCCACGATTTGCTCGTGGGCGAGAGAGGCAGGTGAAGGGGCAGCGGCAGCGGCCCATTGCATCTGCCCGGCAAAGAAGCAGTGGCACTTGATCGTTTCACGCAGTTCGCTGGCCTGGTTCTTGGACAGCTTGCCGAACACCAGCACTCGCTGGTCGGACTCGCTGGTGGAGCAGCTCGAAGCAACTGGCAGACTGAGGAAACCACCCCCTTCGATGTAGAGCGATACGGTACTGACCGTGCTCCAATCGATGGCCCCGGCTTGATGAGTCACCAGCACTCCCAGTACCGAGAGCAGGCTCAGCCTGGCTTGCAACACGCTATCGGCGTGATGCACGAGGATGTTCTTGGGCAAGCGATCAGAAGGGGCAAACCAATGATCCTGAGGGTAGTTCAACGAGCGCATGCGTTTGAACAGCGGTAACTTGATCACTGCGCCTTGTAGCCAAAGACGCGACACCAGCCGACCGTTCTGATAGAAGTTCGCGCACTTGTCGATGGACTTGGGTTGTGATCGCTTGAGGCCCTGGGCCTGCTGCACCACGACTTCGACTTCATAGGCCGATTCGGTGTAGGCATTGAAGGAAATGCGCAAGTCTTCGATAGAAATGGAAACTGCGCCGCGTTGGTGTCCCAAGTAGTTGTAGACGTAGTGGTACATGGCTTGCCTGGCCACTTCGATCAACATCAGGCCTGGTACATGTTCGTGCTGCTTGTTGTAGAAGTAGTAATTCTTGGTGTCGTTGATCAACAGATAAGACCCCTGCCTGGCCTTATCCCACTGCGCGAGCGCTTCAAGGCATTCGATCATGCGTAATACCTGGTCGGCCGGTATTTCGGCATCACCGCCCTGAAAATGCTGGGCCAGGTAGCGTTGGGCCTGCTGGGGGATGAACTCAGCCGTGAGGATGAAGTGGTCGCCGCACTCGGTATAGAAGTCAGTCAGGCGGATCTCGAAGGTGGAGAGTGTGCTCGCCTGCTGCGCGCTGATGGTCAAGGGCAGATAGCTCAGCACATACTGGCCATCTTGCGCACGGTACAGGGCCTTGAACAGGGCCTGATCCTGCGCGTTGCCAGCCAGTATTTCGGCACCGATCGGAGTGCTGAGAAAACTGGGCAGAAGCAGCCTTGGTCGAGCGATCAGGACATCCTTGGATGTGTCTTTGTGCAACAGATGAGGGTCAATCGAGTCTGCGCTGTTCATGAGTTGCGATCTCCAAGTGAGCGAGTTGGGGAATGTAGGGGGAGGTGGGACAGTAAAAGCTTGATGATGAGCCCATGCACCGGCGCCACCGGCAGCATGTACAGGCGGCCGAACGTGTTGAAGGTCTTGACGGAGGTGGTGATATGCAGGCAACGCGGTTGCGCGAGTGTTGCATCGATCGAGACCATGACCGCCAGATGGGTATCGCGTGAGGTCAGTACCAGCTTCTGTGCGCTGATGGCCTCGATGGTGAAGAAATCGAGCTTTTCGCCGACCGTCGGGACGCACTGTGGTGTGACGCCCGAGAACCCGCCGATCCTCTCGACGTGAAAGTGCTGGGAGATGCTGTCGCGCAGCCTGAACGCGCCTTTGAGCCAGGCGGGCGTCGCGGCCGTCATTTGGCAGTACAGTTCGAATACCGTGGATTCGGTGTCGATGATCGCGCTGGCCGAATGCAGAAAATTCAGCTCATGGTGCGCGGCCACCAGGCTGGCGCACGGTGGGATCTGGTCATTTGGCGTCTTCATCCTTGATGACGCCTTATTGCAGCAGGGCGATTTGCGCCTGCTCGGCCTGCAACAGCATGTTTTCGTAGAGCTGGTCGGCGGATGCCTGGTCCTCAATGACCTGTTCGGCGACATTCCGAGCGGTGACGTCGATTGATTCGTCATCGATGAATACCGATTCGTAAATCCCGACAACAGGCAGGTAGATACCTTTGACATACGCCACCGTCTGCTGCAAAGGCCTGAGCAATTCATCCAGTGTGTAACGGTTGAACCCGCCAGCGCGGTAGCCTGTGGATGGTGCACCCACCGTGGTGATGATCATGAACTCCTTGTTCTTGAGCTTGTCGCCGCCGCGTGCGTAGGCATAGCCGGGGGTGAACACTTCATCGATCCACTGTTTCATGATTGCCGGGCAGGAATACCAATACAACGGAAACAACAACACGATGCGGTCATGGGCATCGAGTAACGCTTGCTCTGCATGAATATCGAACCCGGTGGGCGTGACCGCGCTGGCCAGGCTATGGACCTTGACGCCACGATGGCTGATCTTGCTCATGATCGCGGTATTGACGCGGGAAACCGAGAGATCAGGATGGCCAGAAATGACAATGACGTTTTTCATGTAGGGCGCGTGTCCTTTATAGAGTCGGTTGGAATGCCGATGCAGCACTATTTAAGAGTAGGTGCCTGAGGTTGTAACCTAACCTTTTGGGGAGTCGGCTTGGCCAACTTGCCGGCAGCGGCAGGCCTTTCGTGGTGCCTCAGGCCACTGCTCGATCAACAAGGCTGGGCGGTACCCTGATCCAGTTGGCCATGATCTTATGCCCGTCGATTACGGTCAGCTTGCCCTCGCAATGCGCGTCGAAGCCCGCTTTGCGCAACAATCGGGCAATCCCCGGCGGAGAGACCGTGATCAATTGGCGAACCTCGTGGCGAGCCGCGACCTTGAGCACTTCGTGCAGTAGCGCCACGGCGTTCGGCGATGACAGTGAATGGCCAGTGAAGGTCTGTTGTTGCAGGTCGACGGCGGCAAAACGGGAGATTTCCCAGATGTCTGCGGAATGAGGGAGTGCCTGGCCGCCAATCACCTGGGGGAACACCTCTCCCAGCAGATAGGGCTTGTGCGTGGGCAGCAGCCGCGCTACGCCGACGATGCGCGGGCCTTGATGGGCGATCACGTATACCGTGTCGTCGCGGTCGAATTGATCCAGTTCCTCACCGATCGCACAATCCAGATGCCATCCAAGCTTCTCGACAAATACGCGATAGCGATAGAGCAACAGGGCCTGCCACAGTTCTATCGGTAATGTAAGGCGCGTACCCGTGGTCATATACATGAGGAACCCTCGGCAAATAATCGAGGGGCTATTCGGCAGAATAATCGAATGCTTAGGTACTGCTCTTTTGGGCAGGTGTGCCGCCAAGGTGCGAGTATCATTATTGTTGTTATCACTCAGCGACCTTAACGCATCAGAGGTGCGGAACTGAGTTGTGTGTCAGACGAGCAAGCCCAGTGAAGTGGCGCGCACTACGGTAGCGGTACAGTTATGGACGCCCAGTTTCGAGCCTGCATTGCGCAGGTGAAACTTGATGGTTTCCCGCGATAGCGAGAGGATCAAACCGATCTCGTGGGCGGTCTTGCCGTCGGCTGCCCACTTAAGGACTTCACATTCGCGCCGCGACAGCGATTTTTCCTGTGGTAATTGCCAGTGCGGTGTCAGCACGCGCAAGAAACCCTGATGGGCGACCTGCACCAAAAAACGCATGTATTTTTGATTGGCGGCAAGCTCTTGGGTAGTAATAGGGTCATTGGGGCGCGCCAGTGTCAGCATGCCGCCGCTGCCGCGGCCGTCCAGACAGGATTGCGCCCAACCGTGGGCTAGTCCGACGGCGCGGGCTTCCTCCCACATCTGCGGGTTTTGCTGGGTCATTTGCTCGTCCCAGACAATCGGTACCGTCGATTTCGTGCAGTGTTGTACCGTCGGGTCCACGGCGATGTATTCGCATTGGGTATAGCGTTGTCGCCACGAAGGCAGAAAGTTGTTGCTCATCACGACCTTGGGGCGGGTGACGGGTATAGGTATTCGGATCCCATAGGCGCAATAGTCAAACCCTAGATGTTTTGCAGTGCTTACGATCCGGGTCAACAATTCAACTTCGGTTCGGGCATTGTCGATCGTGTCTAGCAAATCATCCATCCACTTCACTGTCATTCTCCTTGAATTGACCTTGTTACGTTCTATCTGCGCCGAAAATCACTTTCGGAGGCACTGATGACGCAGGGCAGTGTTGTCATGGCTGGGTTGACTGATCGGCCACAACCACGCCGAGCCAGCAATGCCTGCCCCTGTCGTGCTACCGGTAGCTGGATAACTGAGGGCGGCTTTCGCCGAATTAACTAAATCCTTTACAGCGATGTCCTGGCAACCAATGGGCAATCAACTGGCTGGGCTCCGGATACGTCGAGGGCTTCGATCAGGTGCCGGGCGGCCCTGCGCCCGATCTCGTAGTACGGCAGTTGTACCGTTGTCAGCGGTGGGATGAACAGTTCAGCGATACCGATCATGTTGTCGTAGCCGAGTACTGCGACATCGTCTGGAATTTTCAGGCCACGGCCCAACAACAACTGATAGGCACAAAAGGCAATGCGGTCGTTGCCACAGATCAGAATGTCGAATTGGGGACGACCGTCCATGATGTGCCTGTCGAGGATGGCTGCGGTTTCACCATAGGCGTCATGATCAGAAAGGTCGTATTGCAGGAGTGCGTCAGGCGCCAGGCCGAATGCCTGACAGGCGCGCTGCATGCCTTTTTGTCGCAGGTGCCAGGCCAGGCTCTTTTTGGGCAAATTGATACACAGAGGGCGCCTATAGCCCTGGCTCAGGGCGTGGTGTACCGCCCGATACTGTCCCATTTCGTCGTCTGGCACATAACTGACCAGGTGACTGTCATCCGCCAGGCAATTGGCGAGTACCAGGGGTTTGCTCTTCAAGCGCTCAGGAATGCACACCTGGCGTAACCCCATGGCACTGAAGATCAACCCGTCGGGACGGTGCGATAGCATCAGGTCGATATTCTGGTCGCTGGGCGGGTTGCTTAGCAGATTGAGGATAAAGACATTCCAGCCAGCTTGCTGCGCGGTCTGTTCGATGGACAGCAGCAACTCGACGGCGAACGGTGTTGTAGCGGTGTCCAGTGCGAACACACCGATGGTTCGACTCTGGAGGTTGTCGCCGCGAATCTTTCGCGCCGACATGCTCGGTACGAATTGCAGTTCGTCAATGGCACGACGCACCCGTTGATAGGTTTCGGGGCTCAGTTTTTCCGGATTGCTGAGCGCTCGGGAAACCGTCATCAGGGACACGCCGGCCAGCCGTGCAACGTCTTTCACTGAAGTCATGCGAAGAGAAACCGGTCAGATTGACGACGAATCATGACACATGACACATGGTTTGCGCTTCTCGCGACTCCAATGACGCTGCTCATAACCATCCCGAGGCGAGAGACCATGCCCTGGAAATCGAGACACGTCCGCCACTCCCGCTTGCAACAAGCTTCACACCCAAACTACCGGGCTGTGGGTATAGGCGACTGCTGAGGCTGAAACGCCCGTTTTCGTCGAACACCTCAATGGACGAGCGATCGAGGAACACACGCAGTGCCAGCAAGCCTTGTGTCGGGTCTATCGCCACGCTGCGCTGACCGGTGACTTGCGCACCTGAGCGGCTGCGGTCAAGGACCAGGCGCTGCAACACCGCATCGTAGTAGAGCAGGGTCTGTTCATGGCCATCGTCGCTACAGCGCAAGGCGATCCCCAAGTGCCCATCGGTGCAGTCGAGCACATCCAGGTGCACATGGATTTCCAGCCTATCGCCATTCACGTGCGGCACGTCCCGGGTTCCCTGCTCATCCCACCAGGGCGTACTCGGCAACGCTGCCTGGCGCAGAGCGGTGAGCTCCCGTGCCGGAAACATGCAAAGGCGATCTGCGCTGAGTTCAAGCTCGCGTGGCAAACCGAGCATGCCGCACCAATGATGGGCCTGGCTTGGCATCGGGCTTTCCCACATGTCGAGCCACGCCCACACGAGGCGCCGACCATCGGGGGCCAATAGCGTTTGTGCGGCATAGAAGTCGTGGCCATTATCCAGCTCGATAAACGGCCCGCCAGTGAAGTGCCACTCGTTGTCGAGTCGGCCCACGCGGTAACCCGTCTGGTACTTGTTGAGCCGTTCGTAACCTTCGGACTGCATTCCTTGAGGGGAGTACAGCAGTACATCGTGTCCGTTTAGCCGAAACAGGTCCGGGCATTCCCACATATAGCCATCACCCTCGCTGCCGCTTGCCACATAGTCGAGAAACTCCCAGGCGTGCAGATCGGTGGAACGGTACAACGGCAGCAGCGGCGTATCGCCCAGGCGTGCGCCGACAATGAGGTACCAGCAGCCATTTTCCTTCCATACCTTGGGGTCACGAAAGTGCATGATGGTGTCTTGCGGTGGGGTCTCGATGACGGCGCCATGCTTGACGAACTGGATGCCGTCAGTGCTGGTGGCCAGGCACTGAACTTGACGGATCAAGCGTTCATCCCCCACTTCTCCCAGCCAGGTGTGGCCGGTGTAGATCAGGGCCAAGGTCTCTCCACACACCACGGCACTACCGGAAAAACAACCGTCACGGTCGAAGTCTTCGCCAGGTGCCAGCGCGATGGGCAGGTGCTGCCAATGAACCAGGTCGGCACTCTTGGCGTGCCCCCAATACATAGGGCCCCATTTGGCTTCGAAGGGGTAATGTTGATAGAACACGTGGTATTCGCCACGAAAGTACACGACCCCGTTAGGGTCGTTCATCCAGCCTGCCGGGGGGGCGATATGATAATCGGGTCGATAATCCTGGATGACGCGAGACAGGCCATCAGTCAGTGCACGCTGCGCAAGGTCGAGGCAGGAAGACATTGGATCGCTGATGTTATTTGACGGCATGGTCATAGGGCCTGTACTCGGACTGCGTGCAGGGAGACATCACTGCGCGGGTTTTCAACAGTGTGGGGGGGGCGCTTCAAGGCAGTGCCGTCCTCGCCGAACAGGTGCAGGTTGTCGATGTCCAGCTGCAGCTCGACCCGATCGCCAGCCTGCCAGCCGGCGCTGACCTCACAACGACAGATCAGTGGCTCGTCCTGACCTGTTTCGAGGTGCACATACGTTTCGCTGCCAAGGTATTCGACCCCGGTCACGACGATTCCGGCGTCTGCCTCTGCCGCTTTGAGCGAAATGTGCTCGGGGCGAACCCCCAGGGTCAGCAGCGTACCCGCCGCCAGGTCGGCGCTCTCGAAGGGCAGGGTGGTCATGCCCAACACGGGGGCGTCGACCAGGCTGGTGGCTCCCGGGGCCTGCAGGCGTGCCGCCAGAAAATTCATTTTGGGCGAGCCGAGGAAACCGGCGACAAAGCGGCTTGCTGGACGCTCATAGAGTTCACGCGGTGAGCCGACCTGCTCTACGCGACCGCCGTTGAGCACAACAATTTTATCCGCCAGGGTCATCGCCTCCACCTGATCGTGGGTGACGTAGACCATTGTCGAGCCAAGTCGATCATGCAGCCGGGCGATTTCGTTGCGCATCTGCACCCGCAAGGATGCATCCAGATTGGAGAGCGGCTCATCGAACAACAAAATGTCCGGTTCGCGCGCCATGGCCCTACCCATCGCCACACGCTGACGCTGCCCGCCAGACAGTTCCTTTGGCTTGCGTTGCAGCAGTTTGTCCAACTGCAGGATTTGCGCAGTTTTCAGCACGCGCTCGCGCAGACTGGTCTTTTCAGTCTTGGCCAGTTTGAGACCAAAGCTGATGTTGTCGTAGACGCTCATATGCGGGTACAGCGCATAAGACTGAAACACCATGCCGACGCCACGCTCGCGCGGTTCCAGGTCGTTGACCCTTCGCCCGTCGATCAACAAGTCGCCGCCGCAGATGGAATCCAGCCCGGCGATCAGTCGCAGCAGGGTCGACTTTCCGCAACCCGAAGGGCCAACGAAGACCACGAATTCACCCGCAGCAATCTCCAGGCTGACGTCGCGAAGAATCCGTGCGCCGCCCAATTGTTTGTTCACATTATCTAGCTTCAATTTGATCACGATGCTGTTCCTTGTAGTTGTTGGGCATCAACCCTTTAGCGCGCCGGCAGTGAGGCCGGAAACGATTCGACGCTGGAAGATCAGCACCAGGACCACCAGTGGGACGGTGACCAGTACCGATGCGGCCATCAACAGCCCCCAAGGCAGCTCATGGGGGCTCCCGCCGGAAATCAAGGCGATGGCAACAGGCACCGTGCGTTGTGAGTCTGTAAGGGTGAAGGTCAAGGCGAACAGGAACTCGTTCCACGCGGCGATAAAGGCCAACAAACCGGTGGTGACCAGTGCGGGCCATAGCAGTGGCAACAGCACCCGGGTAAGCGTGACCCAGGGCGAAGCGCCATCCATGATTGCCGCTTCTTCCAGTTCATGAGGGAGTTGACCCATGAACGTGGTCAGCACCCAGACGGTGAAGGGCAGGGTGAAAATGGTGTAGCTCAGGATCAACGCCCAAGACGTGTTGTACAGGCCCAGAGCGCGGATCACTTCGAACAGCCCCGACAGTACCGCGACCTGGGGAAACATCGACACGCCCAGCACCATCATCAATACCGTGCCACGCCCACGGAATTTCACTCTTCCCAAGGCATAGGCGGCAGTCACACTGAGGAACAGCGCCAGCGTCACCACGCAAAGCGCGACCGTCAGCGAGTTACCGATAGCCCGCAGGAATGAGGCTTGGTGGAGTACCGTCGCATAGTTGGAAAAGTCGGGATTGTCGACCCAGTAACTGACCTCGAACAAAGCGCTGGACGGCTTTAGTGACGTCACGATGGCGTAATAGAAAGGGAAGACCGCATACAGCAACAAAACCCCGATCAGGCACCAGAACCCGAAGCGCAACAGCGCTTTTTTGAGTAAGCGCAGGCTCATGCTCGAACCTCCATTTGACGGCGTCCGAGGTAGAGGTAAAGCATGGCGATTACCGCAACGACCAGAAACAGCAGAGTCGAGGCCGCGCTGCCATAGCCAACATCCTGGA
The DNA here is from genome assembly GCF_013385245.1 of Pseudomonas sp. IPO3747. Classification (NCBI taxonomy): domain Bacteria; kingdom Pseudomonadati; phylum Pseudomonadota; class Gammaproteobacteria; order Pseudomonadales; family Pseudomonadaceae; genus Pseudomonas; species Pseudomonas sp. IPO3747. The sequence goes on along the minus strand of NZ_JACAQL010000015.1, from coordinate 142,689 downwards.
ACTCCACCAAGTGTTGGCGGGCATAGACCGACATGCTCATGGTGCTGGAAGAGTTTGAGGTCAGCACATAGATGACGTCGAATACCCGCAGGGAATCGAGGATGCGGAAGATCGCGGCCACCAACAAGGCTGGCATCAACAGTGGAAGCGTAACGCGCCAGAACACTTTCAGCGGATGAATACCATCGACCTTGGCGGCTTCGTAACAATCGCTCGGCAACATCTGCAAGGCAGCCAGCATCAGTAGCGTGACAAAAGGCACCGTCTTCCAGACGTCGACGATGATGACCGCCCACATCGACAGATCCGCATCTGCTGTCCAGGCCAGGGGAGCATCAATCAGGCCGACGCTCAGCATCATGTGATTGATGATGCCGAACTGGTCGTTGAGCATCCATGACCAGATCTTCGCCGAGACAATGGTAGGAATTGCCCACGGAATCAGAATCAGCGCACGCACCAGGGAGCGGCCGGTGAACTTGGTGTTCAGCAGCAACGCCACCAGCAGCCCCAGGACGACTTCCAGTCCCACCGACACCACGGTGAAATGCAACGTGTTGCGCACGGCGTTCCACCATTGTGGATCAACCAGGATGCCCGACCAGTTGGCGCCGTCGCGGGACAGATAATTGCTCAAGCCCACGAAGGATCCGCCACCGGTGTCCGCCAGGTCGGCGTCGGTCAGGCTGAACCAGAATGTCCGTAGCAGCGGCCAGGCGGCCACCAGGGCCAGACACAGCAACATCGGTGTCAGAAACAGCCAGGCAGCGCGTATTCGGCGACGCTCTATGGGGGTTTCCCTGATGAGCAGGCGCTCATCAGGGCAGGCATGGGTAATAGAGGCAGGCATGGTGATTTTCTTCCTTGTGGCTTACCAGTTCTTGCGTTTGATGCGCGTGAGTTCGCTTTCCAGTTCGGCCAGTGCCTGATCGACAGGCAACTCGCCTGCCAGCACGCCATGCACTCGATCGAAGAACGCATTGGAGACCCGTGGGTAACGCTCGGCGGTGATTGAGGCGGGGCGCATGACCCCGTCGCTGAGAATGCTGTGGAGCTGACTGTAATAAGGCATTGACGCGAGCAATTCGGGGTCCTGATACAGCGACTCGATAACCGGGTTATAGGCGCCGATCAGGGCACGGTGTTTTTGCTCTTGAGCACTGGTGAGGTAGCTCACCAACTCTGCCGCGAGTTTGGGATGAGCGCTGTAACGGGATACCGCCAGGCCCCAGCCGCCGAGCGTGGACGCATGGCTACCGGTCATGCCGCCTCGGGGCAGGGGAGCAACCCCAACCTTGTCCTTGACGACACTGTCCTGGCTTTGCACCAGGGCCCAGACATAAGGCCAGTTACGCATGAACAACGCATTTCCCGACTGGAATACGCCACGTCCTTCTTCCTCGGTGTAGTTGAGTACGCCGCGTGGGGAGATGTCGCCTACCCAGCTTTTCGCCAGGGCCAAAGCAGTTCTTGAGGCCTGACTGTTGACCACGATCTCTCCGCGTGGATTGACCAGCCCGCCTTCCGGTTGGCTGCTGATCCACTCCAGCGCATTACACGTCAGCCCCTCGTAAGCGCGTCCCTGGAAGATATAACCCCACGCATTGGCGTTCCCGGCGTTGCGTTCAGCCTGTTGAACCTCCCTGGCGGTAGTGGTCATTTCCTCCCAGGTCTGGGGAACCTGCTTGTTGTACTTCTCGAGCAAGTCCTTGCGGTAATACAGCAGGCCCGAGTCGGTGAACCACGGCATCGTTACTAGCCGTCCATTCACAGTCGCGTTATCCACCTGTGCCTGGAAGTAGCCTTGCGTCGCATCGGCGGGCAGCACGTCGCGCAAATCCAACAGATGTTTGGCCAGCATCCCGGGCCACACCATATCGATTTGAATGATGTCGATGTCAGTGGACTGCGCGCTGAGAATTTGTTGGTAGAACGACAACCTCTCGGTCGCCGAGTTAGGCGTGGAAACCACTTGGACGTTGTGGCCGGTCTGTTTGGACCATGCCTCGACTGCCTCTTTGCAGAGTTGCAGCTCCGCACCCACCGCGCCGCACGAGATCGTCAAATCGGCTGCGTTCGAGACGGATGGAAGTCCGACACAGAGGGTGAACAGTGCGGCAGGAAGAAGAGATTTCAGATGTTTCATTGATCGCCCTTTATTTTTGTTTTTAGAGAAGTTAACGTTAACACAGCCAAATGTATCAGCGTATTTGCGATAAGACATCCTTTTTTCGCCAATTGGAACAACTCGCAACTCACGCAAAAAAGCCCGGTCGCGGGAGCAAACAATAAAAAAATAGGAAATCCACCATGCGGAAAGGATCAAACTGGCTACTTGCAGGTGTGCTCGGCACATCGGCGGCAACCTCTCAGGCCATGACTCTGGAAGAGCGCATGGCCGCGTTTGAAGCCCGTGCCAGCGCAGCAGAACAGCGTGCAGCCGCGGCTGAACAGCAGACCCAAGCACTTGCCAGGGAACTGCAGCAGATCAAACTCGCCACACCTCCCTTGCAGCCCGCCGCGTCTACAGCGAAAGTCATTGCGGAGCCTGCTTTGGACACCCGGGTGGCGAAACTCGAAGCCCGTCAGCAAAGCCTGGAGAAAGAGGGCAATACCGGACACCTCACGGATGGGTTCAGCTTCCACGGCTATGCCCGCTCTGGATTGCTGGTCGACGAAGGGCTTGGTGGTGGCCGTGGTGGCCCTTATACAACGCCGGCCGGCTCGGTCGGTGGCGCAGTCGGGCGACTCGGTAACGAGGACGACACCTACATGCGTATAGACCTGTCGAAAGAAATCTATGCGCAAAACGGTACCCGTTCCAAATTCACGGTCTCCATCGCCGACGGGGTGGAAAGCTCCAATGACTGGACGGCCGACGAGAGCAAACTGAACGTACGCCAGGTGTTCACCGCGCTCGACCATGTGGCGGCGTTCAAAGGGAATTCAGTGTTCGAGAACGCCACGCTGTGGGCAGGCAAGCGATTTGATAGAGATAATTTCGATATCCACTGGTTGGACTCTGACGTTGTCTACCTGGCCGGCACCGGCGGTGGCATTTACGATGTGCAGATGAACAAGAATTGGCGCTCCAATTACTCCTTGATTGGGCGTAGCTACGGGGATTTCAGTCAGGGCGGTATTAATGCCAATGTGGAAAGCTACATCCTGACCTCCAACCAGTTCTTCGAGGAGGGTCAATGGCAGTGGATGTACAACGCCATCGGCGCAAAGAAAAACGATTTCGGTACCCGCACCAATAAGGCAGGTTTGACGCCTGCGAATTCCGGCTTGCACACCATGTTGGCCAATCACCAGAAAAACTTTTTCGGCAGAGAAGGCTTCTTCAAAACCGCGCTGCTCTATGGGCAAGGCCTGGGGGCCGAGGTCAAGAACGTTGGCTCGGACGGTGAACTGATTGACGACGCCCGCGCTCTGCGTCTTGCACTTTACGGTGAGACGCCTATTGCGCCTGACTGGCGCATCGGGCCCAGTTTGCTGGCCGAACAGAGCAAGGACAGATACGTCAAGGGTGACGACTACCGCTGGCTAACCCTCAACGTGCGATTGGCTAACCAAATCAACAGCAACTTCGAGATGGCCTACGAAATGAGTTGGCAAACCATGAAGCTCGACCCCAAGGGCTATCTACAACGTAATGCGGTCGACGGTAACTTCTGGAAATTCACTGTCGCCCCGACATTCAAACTTGACGTTGGAGATCTTCTCACACGCCCCGAATTGCGAGTGTTCGCAAGCTTCATGAACTGGTCTTCGGATCTGGACAGATTCAGTACCACAGACTCCTTTGGCATGACGGACTTCCACGCTGGAGGCGTATGGCAATACGGCATACAGATGGAAACCTGGTTTTAATATTTGAACGCGTCCGGCCAACCGCCTTCAGCGCACCTGTCGGCTGTTGTCGCAAACAGAGATGTCGGCTGCAGACATCTGCTTTGAAGTTGGCTATGAAGACCTCTCTAACTTCAACAGACACTTTCGCATCGAAATGGAACAGACACCGAGCGAATATCGTCGCGGAACAGGCAATGACGTTATTCAATCGAAACGGTGCTCATCAATCCCTGCCTTTCACCAAAGCGCATTGAGTAAGTGATTACCGGTCGAAGCTGATCAGCCAGCAGTTGTCCCTACGACAAGAAAATGAGGAAATGACGATGATATTGCCTCGCGCAGTGGTATTTGGCGAAGCCCTGACTGAATCGCCCCGGGTTTCGTAGACACCTCTTTGCCTTACATTGGATTAATATCGAGCCGTGTGAGTTGCATGGGATTAATCATTAAGATGGGGGGCCGTAACATAACGCATTTACGTCCCCCGGTAACCGGGGCAAGTTGGATTTCTTGCCTATACGGTTAAGTTATTTCAGCAAATGAATGCTTCATGAGTCTCCAGGTGGCGGCCTATTGGCCGCCCCTGATCCAAAAGTGCAGAAGCATTGAGTCTTAATAACAAGCTTCCGCAACCTATGAAGCCTCAATCTTCAATGTTGCCCATCGCTGTGGTATTGAAGCCGCCATCGACATACAGTATTTCGCCGCTAATTCCGGACGCCAGCTCCGAACACAAGAATGCGCCAGCGTTGCCAACTTCTTCGATAGTAACGTTGCGGCGCAGTGGAGTCTGCGCCTCGTTAGCCGCGAGCATCTTGCGGAAGTTCTTGATACCTGATGCGGCCAGCGTGCGTATCGGGCCAGCCGAGACGGCATTGACGCGAGTGCCTTGCGGGCCTAGTGAGCCGGCAAGATAACGTACACTGGCTTCGAGAGAGGCTTTTGCCATGCCCATGACGTTATAGTTAGGCATGGTGCGTTCCGCGCCCAGGTAGGAAAGACAGAGTGCACAATGCAGTCCAGGCTGTCCCAATGAGCGCCCAAGGCTCGCGGCGCAGTTGCTGTCCCAGGTTGATTCTCTCGGGCAGCAGGTCGACCGGATGGGCAAGAAGAACGACCGCTACCAAACCATCATCGAGCAGCTCACCCACGAAATCGCCTGGTTCAAACGTAACAAGTTTGCCAAGCGCAGTGAGCAATTGAGCCCTGCCCAAGGCTGCCTGCTCGACACCGACATCGCGGCCATCGAAGCCGAGCTGAAGGCGTTGAATCCGCCGGCCGCGCCGGCCTGGCTATCGCCCGCTCGACACTGGCGCAGTGGGTCGGCCAAACTGGCGTGCAGTTCCAACCCTTGGTCGACGCACTGCGCGAAACAGTGCTTGCTCAAGGCGTGATCCACGCTGACGAAACGCCGGTGCAGATGCTCACGCCGGGCGAGAAGAAAATCCATCGCGCTTATGTCTGGGCCGACTGCACTACGCCTTTTTCGGCGCTCCAGGCAGTGGTGTACGACTTCAGCCCAAGCCGTGCGGGCGAACATGCACGCAACTTTCTTGGCCCGTGGAATGGCAAGCTGGTTTGCGATGATTTTGCCGGCTACAAAGCCAGCTTCCAACAAGGCATCACCGAAATCGGCTGCCAGGCCCACGCCCGCCGCAAGTTTTTCGATTTGCACGCGACGAATAAAAGCCAACTGGCTGAGCAGGCGCTGCACTCAATTGGCGGGTTGTACGAAATTGAACGGCAAGCGCGGGAAATGACCGACGAAAATCGCTGGCGAATACGCCAGGAAAAAGCGGCCCCCATTATCGACGCACTGCATACCTGGATGTTGGCCCAGCATGATCTTGTGCCCGAAGGGTCGGCTATCGCGAAAGCTCTGGATTACAGCCTCAAACGCTGGACGGCACTGACTCGATATATCGAGGACGGGGCTGTGCCCATAGATAATAACGCGGTCGAAAATCAGATAAGGCCGTGGGCACTTGGACGCTCGAACTGGTTGTTCGCCGGGTCGCTACGCAGTGGTAAACGGGCAGCTGCGATCATGAGCTGGATTCAGTCCGCCCGCATGAATGGGCATGATCCTTATGCGTATCTGAAAGATGTGCTGACGCGCCTGCCGACGCAGCGAGCAAGTGAGATCGACCAACTGCTGCCAGAGCATTGGATCTCGGCCTGACGTTCTCAACGTGAGGGTGCTCTTGCATTAGAATGACCGCTCAACTCATATGGAACAGGATTGATCCGAATGGAAGCGCGAGCCACTTTTTCCTCCAAGAATTTCAAACCAACTGACCTGACTCTCACGCCCGAAATTACAACAGGCTTACCAGTGTCGATCAGCTCCATGGAAAAGTCCTATACAGGAGCTATCGATGGTATTTCTTCAACAGCCTTTACTGCGGCGTTCGACCAAGCGTCAAGAAGGGGCAGCTACATCGCGATGGAGAGTTTCAAGGGTACGGTGAATGGGGTAGAGGGTTCCTTTAACTTCATTCATTCCGCCTCCACTACCGGAATTGATCGTGCAGATGAGTTTTTCTGCATAGTTGGAGGCAGTGGTACGGACGGTTTGAAAGGGATATCAGGGTCAGGAGGGATCACAATTGACACCGATGGAACGCACCATATTTGGTTGAATTACCACCTCGAATAATTTAACAAACCGTAAGGGGCACCGCCCCTGACGCACCAGGGAGGTGTCCTGGCTAGGTGCTTACCGTGGCTTTGCCGGACGCTTACCTTTGATCGACGGTAACAATCCACGCAAAGGTAATGTGTGACCACACAGGCTGCAGTTGCCCCGGGCACTGCGTGCAAGGGGATATATTTTCATGGTAAAAAGTTTTATTGACTAAAATATTATATGGGGTAATTATTTCTCTGCATCTGCTTCATGCAGAGTCATCTTCAGGGTTACCCCGATGAGTCATAAAGCCCAATTCTCCCTCGCGACTTCTTATGTCGAGGCCAATGAGTCTTCATTGGCCACTCGCGTGGCGCCGCTGCTGATGCAGGGGTTTCCCGCCGCGCCGGAACACCGGGTAACGTGGAACAACTGGATGCGCACGCCCTTCAATCAGTGGGGGTTCCGTCATCTGGCGCGACTGCGCCCCAGCATTGATGTGTCGGCGGGGCCAGGGCCTGTCGGTCAGCTTCAGGAGGCCCCGCGCGCGCTGGATCAGCTGTGTTTCGACAGTGAGAGTGGGCTGGGCATCCGTGTGATCGAGCACCTTGTCGCCAGCCAGACGGACGCCTTTTTGGTGATGCAGGGTGACACGGTGTTGTACGAGCGCTACTTCAACGGTCAGCGCGCCTGTGACCGGCACATCATGTTCTCGGTCACCAAGTCGCTGATCGGTACCTTGGGTGAACAGTTGGTGACGAGCGGCGTGCTCAAGCCCGAGCGGCCGGCCGCTTACTACGTGCCTGAACTGGCGGGCAGCGCATTTGGCGATGCGACGGTGCGCCAATTGTTCGATATGGCGGTGGGCATCGACTACAGCGAAGTGTATGACGACCCCAATTCAGAAAGCTCGCAGTACGGCTATGCCTGCGGCTTTCAACCCGCACCGGCGCAGTACGCGCAGTTCGAATCGTTGTACCAGTACTTGCCATCCCTCAAGAAACGCGGCAGCCACGGGGGCTTTTTCCATTATGTGACGGCCACCACCGAAGCCTTGGCGTGGGTCATGGAACGTGCCTCGGGCAAGGCCTGCAGTCAGATGCTGGAGGAGGTCTGGGGGCGCCTGGGATGCGAGCGCGACGGCTATTTTTTGGCCGATCCCTGGGGCCGTAACGTGGCCGGGGCGGGCTTCAGCGCCACCTTGAGAGACATGGCGCGTTTCGGTCGCTTGCTGGCCAACAACGGTCGTCACGACGGTGTTGAGTTGTTGTCGCCCGAGACTGTGGCCCGTATCACCGCCGGTGCGGACCCGGCCATCTACACGCAAAATGTTGAGTTCTCCCGCTGGACGCCCGGTGCGTCCTATCGAAGCCAGTGGTACGTGTTCAACGACCACAGCCAGGCCCTGATGGCCGGGGGTATTCACGGCCAGTACCTGTTCATCGACAAGCCGTCCGGCGTAGTGATCGTCAAGCAGTCTTCGCTTACCGATGCGGTCAGCCCATTTGATACTGACAGCGTGCGCATGCTGCGCGCGATCGCCGCCCACCTGAGCCACTGACCCACGCCAAACAATAAGAGTTTTGCGTTCTATTCACCTGGCTTGCCCAGGTGTTGGCGGCGCCCTGCGTCGCCATTGACTGCCCTGTAACAACAATAATTCCACAGGAGCTTCTTATGGTATTCACCAAGCGTTTCTCTCGAGCGCTGTTGGCGGTCGGCTTACCCTTGACCACCCACGTCGCATTCGCGGGCTACACCTTTGAGGACGGCGATCTCAAGGGCGAAGTCAATCTCACCGCAGGCGGGGCAACGTTGTTTACCCGTGGGGTCAACTTCGGCAGCGGCCGGGTCGATGCGCGCAACGGTAAAAACGGCGGCGCCCGGATCAACTGGCAAGAGGTTTACGTAAAACCGGGGGTCAAACTCGAGTACGCGCTGCAACCGGATTTTAGCCTGCTCGCGGGCGGTTCCCTGGTGGCGGCGAGCACCTTTGGCGATGGTGACGCGGGTGGCTTCAGCCGCAGTTCCGATGGCAAGGCCGCCGCCGAAGAACTCTATGGCGGTTTTCGCGCCGGCGAGTGGAAGCTCACCGCCGGCCGCCAGAACTACATGATCGGTACGGGGTTCATCGTCATGGATGGCAACCTCGACCAGTTCAAGGATGGCGCCTACTGGCTCGGCCCGCGAACCGCGTTCAGGGATTCGGCGATCCTCGCCTGGGAGCATGGCGCGCTGAAGTCTCAGGCTTTTACCTTGCGCACCGATGATGACTTGGGCGATTTCCGCATGACCGGCGTCAACCTGGATTACAACCTCGATGATCAGCTGACGCTCGGCGCCATGGCCATGAAGGTCAATGCCCTTGGCCCCAGAGGCAGTACGCTCCCGCGCCGCCGGGACGGGATGCAGGTGTACAACCTGCGGGCGCTCAACGCCAAGGTGCCCGGCGTACAGGCGCTGACGCTGAATGCCGAGTACGCGCTGGAGCGCGGCAGCGGCGAAGGTGTCGACTACGCTGCCAACGCCTGGTATGCCCAGGCCGACTATGCCTTCACTACGTTGCCTCTGACGCCGATTCTCGGCTACCGCTACGCGAGCTTTTCCGGTGATGACAACCTCACCGACAACCGGCAAAAAGCCTGGGACCCACTGAGCAAAGGCTTCGTCGACTGGGGCACGTGGCTGGTCGGGGACGTGGTCGGCAATTACCTGCTGTTCAACAGCAACGAAAATGTCCAGCAGTTCTCCCTCAAGACCCACCTCAACGAAACCCTGACCCTCGGCGCGATTCACTACCAGTTCTGGCTGGATGAGAAAAACTACCTGGGCGCACCGGTCAGCGATCGGCGCTTTGCCGACGAAAGTGTGGTTTTCCTCGACTGGACACCCACGCCGTCGTTCTACACGTCGCTGTCCTACAACTGGGTCAAGCCACTGGCCGCCGCCAAACAGGTGTTTGGCGATGACCAGACGTTCAGTGCGCTGGAACTGTATTTCACCTACCGCTATTAAGTGCTGCGAGCCATCGCGGCCGCGCTGGAGTGTTTTGATCATGAACAGATTTCTGCGTAATACCGTGCTGGGCACTGTCGCCTCGTTGCTCATCAGTGGTGTTTGCCTGGCTGAAGAACGAACCGTACGGATCTACAACTGGATCGAATACCTGCCACCCGAAGTGCTGAAGAGCTTCGAGGAAGAAACCGGCATTCGGCCTATTTATGATGTGTTCGACAGTGCCGAAACCATGGAGTCCAAACTGTTGACGGGCAACTCCGGGTACGACGTGGTGTTCCCCGGCACCGCTAACCTGGGGCACTTGATCACGGCCGGTGCCGTGCAACCGCTGGACCGCAAGCAGTTGCCCAACTGGCAGCACCTGGACCCGCAGTTCATGCAGTCCCTGGAAGCCGTGGGTGACACCGGCAACCGCTACGCCGCGCCTTACCTGTGGGGCACCACATTGATCGGCTACAACGTCGACAAGGTGCGCAAAGCCCTCGGCCCCGACGTGCAAATGAACAGCTGGGACATCATCTTCAAGGAAGAAAACCTCGCCAAGCTCGCCAGTTGTGGCGTGGGTTTCCTCGACGCCGGCAACGAGATCCTGCCGATTGCCTTGCACTACAAGGGCCTCGACCCCAATAGCCAGAAGCGTGAGGACTATGTGCAAGCCCAGGCGGTGATGATGAAGATTCGCCCTTACGTGACTTACTTCAACTCGTCGCGCTACGGCATGGACCTGGCCAACGGTGATATCTGTGTGGGCGTGGGCTGGTCCGGCGGCGTCGCACTGGCCATGCGCCTGGCAGATGCCGCCGGCAAGGGCGTCAAGGTCCAGATGGCACTGCCCAAGGAAGGCGCGCCGATGTGGTCGGACGTGATGATGATCCCGGCCAAGGCCCCTGATCTGGCGGAGGCCCATGCGTTCATCAATTACATCCTGCGCCCGGACGTGATTGCGCGCATCAGCAACAAGATCGGCTACCCCAACCCGAACAAGGACGCCACTGCGCTGGTGGACGCCAGCATCCGCAACGACCCGAACATGTATGTGCCGGACGAAGCGCGCAAGACCCTGTTCGCCCTGGAGCCGATCCCGGCTGCCGCGGAGCGCATCCGCACCCGCACCTGGACCGCCATCAAGAGCAACCGCTGATCAGTGTGGCCCGGTGCGTGCGCGCCGGGCTTGGAGCTTGCCATGACTGAACGGATGGACATTGCCCCCAACTTGCAGCGGGTGCTGACCCTTCGCGTCGCGATAGGGCCGGGCGTGATGCTGGGCGACAGCGTTGAAGGCCTGCGCTGCAATTACCCGATTGTGGGCGGGGATTTCGATGGGGTCGGCATCAGCGGCCAGGTCCTGGCGGGTGGAGAAGATTGCTTTCTTTTGCGCCCCGATGGCATCGGTCAACTGGATGCCCGCTACAGCGTAAGGACCGACGAAGGCGAGGTGATCAACATCCGTAACCGGGGTGTGCTGAGCATGACTGAGTACGGACGCCAACTGGAGCGCGACGGCCAATGGCCGATTCCTGAGACGGAGTACCGCTGCACCTGTACGCCGGTGTTCCAGGTGCCCAAGGGGCGGCTGGACTGGCTCACCCGTTCAAGTTTTATCGGCTTGGTGCATTACCCGTGCGCCGACCAGGTGGTGATTCGTTGCTATCGCTTTTACTGAGGCCCGACCCTGGAAGCTCTCAGGCCTGCATGCCGTAGAACAGCAACTCGGTGATACGCCTGACCTGCATCGAGTGTGCGTCGATATCCGGGTGTTCCTGGTTCACCAGCCTGAACAATTGCAGGTGCGAATAGTCGTTCAACAGGAACGCGGCCAATTCCACATCGAGTTGCGCGCGCAGCTTGCCGGCCCGTTGCAGTTCCCGCAGCAGTTCGCTGATTTCGGCCCTGAGCGCATCGTTCATGGCCCGGTAGCCTTCGGGCAGTCCATTGCTGCCGCCGAACAGGATCAGCGGCAGCAGTTCACGCCACAGGCTGGGGTGCATGACCTCCAGGGCATAGCCCGTGAGCAGGCGTTCCAGGTGGCAGAGCGCTTCGACCGGGTCGTCTATTTGGTGGATCAGGCTGCGGGTGTCGCTGATCGCGCGTTGATCGGCGTGATGCAGGATCTCCAGGATGATTTCCTGCTTGTTGCCGAAGTACTTGAACACCGTCGGCGGCGACACTCCGGCCTGGCTGGCGATCTGTTCGATGGTGGTGTTCTGGAAACCCTGGCGCTCAAACAGTTCGACCGCAGCTTCACTGATAGCTTGCCGGCGCTCGGCTTTCTGACGTTCACGCAGTCCACTCACAGGAGATCCTTGTCACGAATAATAAAGAGGGGCGCGTGTCGGCCCCATACCCCTGCAAAATACTTAATTGGGTAAAGCTTTTAAAGCACTAATTGCCATTCAAGGAGTTTGCCGCCGGTGCTTCTTCATACGGTAAGCAAATTGAGCACGGCTGAGCCCCACGAGCCTGGCGGCCGCGGCCAGGTTGCCGGCGCTTTGTTGCAATGCTTCAGTGATCAGGCGCGATTCAAGGCCTTCAATGGAAACCCCCTGGTCCAACGGGTCGAGGGTATCCAGCAGCGTCGAGCGAGGCGCCTGCGCGGTATTTGACAGGCTGCCTTGGTCGTCGAGGCCATAGGGCTCGGCGGGCAGCGGTTCGTTGCGAAACAGATGCACCAGGTCAATGGCCTGGCCTTCGTCGCTGGCGATCAGGCCGCGTTCGATGAGGTTTTGCAGCTCGCGCACATTGCCCGCGAAGTCGTAGCGCAGCAACGTCTTCAGGGCGCGCATGGTCAGGCCTGCCGGGGTCCGGGCGTAGTCCTGGCAGAAGCGCGTCAGGAACGCATTGATCAGTAGCGGGATGTCGTCCCGGCGTTCACGCAGCGGGGGCAGGGCGATGGGGTAAACGTTCAGCCGGTAGAACAGGTCTTCGCGAAAGCTCCCGTCTGCCACCGCTTTACGCAGGTCGATATTGGTGGCGGCCACCACGCGCACATCCACCTTGATCCCGCGCACCCCGCCGACCCGTTCGATTTCCCGTTCCTGCAAGGCTCGCAGCAACTTGCTTTGCCCGGGCAGGCTGAGGCTGGTGATTTCATCCAGGAACAGGGTGCCACCCTGGGCCCGTTCGAATCGCCCGGGGCGCGAGTGCGTAGCGCCGGTATAGGCGCCGCGTTCGACACCAAAGAGTTCGGCCTCCACCAGGTTATCCGGGATGGCGGCGCAATTGAGTGCCACAAACGGGCTGTCATGGCGACGACTGAGCTGGTGCAGCTGGCGCGCAAACATCTCTTTGCCCACACCGGACTCACCGCTGATCAGCACCGTCGCGGGCGTCAGTGCAACCCTTTGCAGCGCTTGCATCGCCGCGTTGAACGCGGCACTGGCGCCTACCAACGGTTGCGGCTGGCGGGTTCCGCCACTGCTGCCCACGGGGCCTGCGAGCGTGGGGGTGGCAGGGCCAGTGACGGCCTGGGACACATTCAGGTAGCGCAGGTCCTGTTCGACATCACCCCATTGCTCGGCCGTCTTGCCAATCACGCGGCAACGGCGATGGCCCATGCCACGGCATTCCACTTCGCGGAAAATCACCATTTGCCCGAAGAGGCCACTGACGAAGCCGATGGCGTAGCCGGTTTCGGTCCAGCACACCGGGTCCTGGCCGATGCCGTAGGCCCCCACATGTTCATCGGCTTCGCACGAGTGGTGCCAGAGAAATTCCCCTTCATAGAACCCCGAGTCGGCATCGAACTTGAAGTGCAGCGGTTCGACCTTGGTCATGCCTTCCAGGGTGTGCAGGTGTGTCCCGGCGCGAAATACCGCGGCGGCATCGGCCTGTGGCCAGCGCTCGCGGATCAAGCGCGCATCCCGTGCGCCGGAGGCATAACCGGTGCGGGTGAACAGGCCCCGGGCCTGGTCCAGTCCCAGGCGCTCGATGACCTCGGCGCGCAGGGCGCCGAACGACGAACTGTGCAGCAACAACATGCGTTGATCGTTGAGCCAGATGCGCCCGTCTTCAGGGGAAAAGAACAGGCAGTCGGCCAGTTCCGCAGTGGTGGGCGAGCTGCTGTCACTGAGTTGGCGACTGTCGCCTCGCGGAGGGTAGGGCGCGCTGGCCACCCGGTCGTCGGGCAGCGCGCTGTGGGGATTAGTCATTGTTATGCCCCTGCAAAGCGAGTGATCGATATGAGCAACTGCTCAGATAGTTATAAAACATAACCTTATCAATTGAACAAGTGGCTGAGCCCGGGTTTTTTGCGGGTCAACGCCCCAGGCGTGTGAGCGTTGCGCGGCAGGCCTCGACCCAGAGCCCTCGCCGGTTTATGTGCGCGCCGTTGCGTGCAAGCGGCACAGCCTTTGCTCAAGACTGGATGCGGCGTTTGCACCCTGTGCAGACGATGACAATTACAAGAACCGGAGTTGCCAATGCCAGTGTCTGAAACCACCCCCTTTCTACAGCGGGCCATCGCGTCCGAATGCCTGTTCAACGGCGACTGGATTCCCGTGTCGGGATCTGTGATTGACGTGATTGAACCCGCCACCGGCGAACCCCTGATGCGCTGCGCCATGGCCAACGCGGCCGACATCGCCATCGCCTGCCGCAGTGCGGCCCTGGCGCAGCCGGCCTGGGCTGCGTTGGGCCCACGGGAGCGCGCCGAGGTGTTTCGCAAGGCGGCGGACCTGGCCCAGCGGTCCTTCGCCGAGCTGGCGCTGTACGTCGCCCGGGAAACCGGGGGCGCGTTGTTCAAGGGCGAGCACGAAGTGCGTGAAGCGATTGTGCTGCTGCATCAGGCGGCGGGGCTGTTGTCCCAACCTCACGGGGTGGTGCTGCCCAGTGCAGCCGGCCGACTGTCCTATGCACGGCGCCAGCCCCACGGCGTGGTCGGGGTGATTTCACCGTTCAACTTTCCGCTGGTGCTGTCACTTCGCTCAGTGGCCCCGGCGCTGGCGGCAGGCAATGCAGTGGTGCTCAAGCCTGACCCGCAGACCCCGGTCAGCGGGGGTTTTCTCATTGCCCGGCTGTTTGAAGAGGCGGGCTTGCCCAAGGGCCTGCTGCAGGTGATGCCCGGCGCGGCGCCGGCGGGGGAAGCGCTGTGCCGCGATCCGAATGTGCGGATGATTGCGTTCACCGGTTCGACGGCGGCGGGGCGCAAAGTCGCTGAAGTGGCCGGGCGACACCTGAAAAAGGTTGCGCTGGAGCTGGGCGGGAAAAACCCGCTGATCATTCTTGAAGACGCCGACCTCGACCTGGCCGCGAGCAATGCAGCCTGGGGCGCCTGGCTGCATCAGGGGCAAATCTGCATGGCGACCGGGCTGATTCTCGTGCATCAATCCATCGCTGAAAGCCTCACCCGCAAGCTGGTGGACAAGGCCCGGACACTCACGGTGGGCAATGCCGCCGGGGGTGAAGCGGCGCTCGGCCCGTTGATCAACCAACGGCAATTGCTGCGCGTGCACGAGATCGTCAGTGACAGCCTGCAGGCCGGCGCACGGCTCGAGGCGGGCGGCGACTATGACCGGTTGTTCTACCAGCCCACCGTACTCAGTGGCGTACGTCCGGGCATGCGCGCCTTTGAGGAAGAGCTGTTCGGCCCGGTGGCCACGGTTGTCAGTTTTACCACCGACGAGGAAGCGATCGAACTGGCCAACCGCACGGAGTACGGCCTCTCGGCCGCCATCATCTCGCCGTCGGTTGGGCGCGCCATGGCCATCGGTGAGCGGCTGGACTGCGGCCTGCTGCACATCAACGACCAGACCGTGGCTGACGAATGCATCAACCCGTTCGGCGGGCGCGGTGCTTCCGGCAACGGCGGCAGCGTCGGCGGGCCGGCCGACTGGGACGAGTACAGCCAGTGGCAGTGGGTCACGCTGAAAAATACGCCGCCTGTCTATCCATTCTGAGCCATAGCCGTTCTGGGCGCTGGCTCATCGCTTTGTTACACCTGTGCCTATACAAAAATAAGAGGGCTTGAACATGAACCTGTACAACAAAACCCTGATTGTCACCGGCGTCGCTTCAGGCATTGGCGCCGAACTGGCGCGGCTCGCGCGTTTCCAGGGGGCCACGGTGATCGGCGTGGATCGCCATGAACCGCAACTGACCCTGGATGGTTTCTTCCAGGCTGACCTGGGTGACCCTGTCAGCATTGATGCGCTGGTGGCGCGCCTGCCCGCGCGGGTCCACGGGCTGTGCAACATCGCTGGTGTGCCCGGTACGGCGCCCGTGCACGCGGTGGCCACGGTCAATTACCTGGGGCTGCGGCACCTGACTCAATCGCTGCTGCCACGCATGCCGGCGGGCGGCAGCATCGTCAATGTCGCCTCGGTGCTTGGCGCGCAATGGCCGCAACGGCTGGAGCTGCACAAGGCGCTGGCCGCGATACCCAGCTTCGAGGCCGGGCAGCAGTGGCTGGCGGCCAATCCGGTGGAGCAGGGCAGCTGTTATCAATACTTCAAGGAGGCGCTGATCGTGTGGAGCTTCCAACAATCCCAGGGCTGGTTTCGCGATCACTCGGTGCGTATCAACTGCGTGGCGCCGGGGCCGGTGTTTACCCCGATTCTCGGCGATTTCGTCAGCATGCTCGGGCCGCAGCGGGTGGCCGAGGACAGCCAGCGCATGACCCGTCCAGCCCTGGCCGATGAGGTAGCGGCGGTGATTGCCTTCCTCTGCTCGGATGCTGCGCGCTGGGTCAACGGGGTCAATCTACCGGTGGATGGCGGTTTGGCCGCCACCTACGTGTAGGGCCTGCCACAGCAATAAATCCCGGTGCGGCCCCTCGTGCCGGGAGTCTTGAACAACAACAAAAATACAGGACATACAAGATGCTCAAGCCTATCTTGCGGACGGTTGCGGCCACGACATTTGTCGCACTGACATCGACTGCACATGCTTACGACCTGCCCGGACTCAACCTCGGCACCACCAGTTTCTACGACGGCTCGCCAGCGCCGGCCGGCCCCGGTTGGTACCTGGAGGAGTACCTGACCTACTCGCGGGCCAGCCGTTTCAATGATGCCCACGGCAACAAGCTGGCGCTGCCCAGGCAGGACCTGGAAGTGGTGGCGCCCACCACGCAGATCATCTACGTCGGCCAACCCCTGGCCAATGGCGCGATGCCCGGCTTCACCCTGATCAACACTTCCCTGGCCCGGGTGAATGTCGACGATGGGTTGAACAATGTGGCGCTGAGTTCCCGTGCTGGCTTCGGTGACCTGACGGTCGGTGCCTTCCTGCAACTGCCAACCCTGAATCGCGCCGATGGCAGCCCGCTGTTGACCCAGCGTGTCGAGGCTGATGTCTCGATCCCGGTGGGGGCCTATGACCGCCATCGCTCGATCAACCCCGGCAGCAACTTCTGGTCATTCAACCCGTATTACGCGGCGACGTACTGGTTCAGCCCGACATGGTCGGCGAGCGGGCGTTTCATGTACCTGTGGAATGGCAAGAATGATGATCCGCAGGCTGGCTTCGGGGATGTTTCCGATACCCAGGCCGGCCAGGCATTGCATGCCAACCTGACGCTGCAATATGCCTTGAGCCAGCAACTGAGCGTGGGGGTGAACGGCTATTGGTTGAAGCAGATCACCGACACCCAGGTCGATGGGCACGCCGTGAGCGGGCGCCGGGAAAAGGTCTGGGCCATTGGCCCAGGCCTGGTCTATGCGTTCAGCAAGGAGGAGGTGCTATCGGTAAACGCCTACTTTGAACAGCAGGCGCAGAACCGCACCGAGGGCAACAAACTGGTGCTCAACTGGCTGCATAAGTTCTAGTAGGCGCGGTACGCACCATCACGCTGATGATGGTCAGTGCGGCAATCACCACCCCGGGGGACGTCGCCAGCAGTACCCCCGCGGTGCCGGCGCCGGCAGCGAGGAGTTGCCCGGCCGCCAGCGGCCCGGCCACCGAACCCAGGCGGCCCACTGCCACGGCGGCCCCGACGCCGGTGGCACGCACCGAGGTGGGATACGAGGGCGGTGCCGAGGCGTACAGCACCAACTGCGCAGCCATCACGAACAAACCGGCGGCAAAGCCGGCAATAGCCATGGGCACGATGCCCACTGACAGCCCGACCCCGGCCAGGGCCGCCAGCAGCCCGGCGTACACAGACAGCACCACTTTGAGGGCATTACAGCGGTCCAGCAGCACGCCGCCGAGCAGCGACCCCAGGGCGCCGCCGATATTGAAGAGCATCTGCACCATGCCCGCCTGGGGTTTGCTGAAACCCTGTTCCAGCAACAGCGACGGCAGCCAGTTAAGCAGCATGTACATCACGGTCAGGGTGAAGAAGTAGCTGAGCCACAAGGCCAGCGTGGTACGTGCGCGACCGTCGCCGAACAGCGCCTGGCCGGTGGAGGGGCGGGCGCCGTGCGTGTTGTCGAACTGTTGGCGAAAGGCGCTGGATTCAGGCAGCAGCAGGATCATCAGCGGCACGGCCAGCAAGGGCGCCAGGCCGCCGATAATAAACGTGGTCTGCCAGTGCTCACTGGAAAACATCGCCACCACCGCGGCCAATGCTCCCCCCAGCGGCACCCCGCAGTACATCACGCTGATGGCCGTGCCACGGTTGCGTTCGCTCACCGCTTCGGCGCACAGCGCGATCAGGTTGGGCAACGCGGCGCCCAGCCCCAGGCCGGTGAGAAAGCGCACCAGCAACAAGCTTGAGTAGCTCTCGACAAATGCGGTGCTCAGTGAAAACAACCCGAACAGCAGCACGGCGCTGACCAGGATTTTCTTGCGCCCGATCCGGTCGGCAACCCAGCCCCCGAAGAACGCCCCCGGCAGCAGGCCGATGATGCCGACGCTGAACACCCAGCCGAGCATCTTCGGATCCAGGGCGAAGGTTTGACGTAACCCAGCGGCGGCGGTGCCGGCGGCTTGCAGATCGAACCCTTCGATCAGCGCAACGATAAAGCACAACGCAATAGTCAGCGTCGAACGACGCGATGGACTGTCCATGGCAAACCTCATTGTTGTTTTTGTTGTGGTGGCGAGCTTGAGTGGCTGCTAAGGATTAAGATAACAAATATAACTAAAAAATGAATCGTGGAATAAAATCAGTAAAAAAACGGAATAAAGTCATTAAATTCAATTGATTGAGATATTTGTTTGTTCATGGATAAAAAATAGATAGCTTTATTAATGTTCGATTATCGGTCAGTTACGGTTGACGAGTACCGTCGGCTGTTTCCATTCTTGGTTTGCGAGGCTCACAGGGCCGCGCGTGCGCCAACCCAATAACAACAACAAAAATGGACATCGAACATGCCAGAACTCCCTATGGAGGACGCCGTTGCAGCGGCGTCCGTCTCCTGTGTGTCGAACAACACTCCACGCCGGCTGATGGCATTGTTGGCCTTGAGCGTGCTGCCCGGTTCGCTGTGGGCTGCAGGCTTTATCGACGACAGCCACGGCACCCTGACCTTGCGCAATTACTACCTGGACCGCGACTACAAGGATGACGGTGCGAAGACCGCCGCACGGGAATGGGCCCAGGCGTTCATCCTCAACCTGGAATCGGGTTACACCCCTGGCCCGGTCGGCTTTGGCCTGGATGTACGCGGGTTGATGGGGGTCAAGCTCGACTCTTCGCCGGACCGCAGCGGTACCGAGTTGTTGCCGGTGTCGGCCAGCGACAAGCGCGCCGCCGACGACTACTCGCGCCTGGCCCCAACCGCCAAACTGCGGTTCGCCCAAACCACGGTCAAGGCCGGCGATGTGTCGATCTTCCTGCCGTTTGCCTTTGCCAGTCCGTCGCGGCTGCTGCCGCAAACGTTTCGCGGCACCACGTTGAGCTCCAAGGACATCGATGGCCTGACCCTCAACACAGGCTATATCGACCGCATCAACAAGCGCGACTCCACCGACTACCAGGCCATGACCATCGCCTCGCCCAACCGGCGCTTCAACGCCACCGCCACCACCTCGCACCTGGCTTATGTGGGCGGTGATTACCAGGTCAATAAAGACCTCAGCCTGCGGGTTTATCACTCGCAGATCGCGGACCTCTATCAGCAGGACACCTTGGCGCTGCTGCACAACTTGCCGGTGGGCGATGGTGTGCTCACCAGCGACCTGCGCAGTTTTTTCAGCCGTGAGGATGGCAGTGCCAAGGCGGGCAAGGTGGATAACCGCAACCTCTCGGCGTTGTTTGGCTACCGCCTGGGCGGCCATCGCGTCAGCCTTGGCTACATGCACTCAAGCGGGGAGACGGCCACGCCCTATATCTCGGGAACGGAGTTGATGGGCATGAGCGAACTGACCATGAGTTCGGACTTTCTCAACGCCAAGGAGCGCACCTGGCAAGCCATCTACGACTATGACTTCGCGGCATCGGGTGTGCCGGGGCTCAAGACTCGGCTGCGCTATGTGCGTGGCGACCACATCGAACTGGCCGCTTTGAACGCCGAGGATCGCAAGGAGCGCGAGTTCCAGATGGAACTGGGGTATGTGATTCAGAGCGGCCCGCTGAAGAACGTCGGGTTCATGGCGCGCAAGTCGATCTACCGCAATGACTTCCCGAGCGGCGCGGCCTTTCGCGATGAAAACCAGACCCGTTTCCTGGTGCTCTACACCGTGGCGCTCTGGTAGGCCGATCAGTCCTGGTAGACCTTCTTCAGCAAGCGCAGCAGCTCTTCACGTTCCTGGCCGTCGAGGGCGGCCGTGGCGTCGAGGTCACTCTGGGCGGCGATGTCCTTGAGTTCCTTGAGCAGGGTTTCGCCGGTCTTGCTGAGGAAGATCCCGTAGGAGCGCTTGTCCGGTTTGCAGCGTACCCGCACGGCCAGAGCGCGGCTTTCCAGCTTGTTCAGCAATGGCACCACCTGGGGCGGCTCGATGGCCAGGGCGCGAGCCAGGTCGGCCTGCATCAGCCCGGGGTGCTGCTCGATGATTGCCAGGGCCGAAAACTGCGCCGGGCGCAGGTCGTGGTCCGACAACCGGCCGATCAGGTTCTGGAACAGCTTGAGCTGGGCGCGGCGCATGGCGTAACCGATCAGATCGTCCAGGGCTGAATCCAGCGGCGGCCTTACCTCGTCGTTGTCGGGCAGGGCCTGGCTGGCGGTGGCGATGGTGGAAGGCTTGGCCATTGGCAGTGCAATCCTCAGAAGGTGCAGGTTAATAAGAGTATCTAGTTTGCCGGTGTTGGCGCGCTATGGCTATGCCGGGTTTTGAAAGCGCCTGCACCGCGCGGGTTTTAAGCAGGAAAAATATTGGTTATTCAGATTAATAGTTAATTGACATAACTATATTTGCGGTTTAATTTCGAATCATCTTCACACCCAGAACAAGAGCGTACCGCCATGAGCAATTACGAAGGCCGTTGGACCACAGTCAAGGTTGAGATCGAAGAAGGCATCGCCTGGGTCATTCTCAATCGTCCGGAAAAACGCAACGCCATGAGCCCGACCCTGAACCGGGAAATGATCGACGTCCTGGAAACCCTCGAACAGGACCCTGCCGCCGGCGTGCTGGTCCTCACCGGTGCGGGCGAAGCCTGGACTGCGGGCATGGACCTCAAGGAATACTTCCGCGAAGTGGATGCCGGCCCGGAAATCCTCCAGGAAAAAATCCGCCGCGAAGCCTCGCAATGGCAATGGAAACTGCTGCGCATGTACGCCAAACCGACCATCGCCATGGTCAATGGCTGGTGCTTCGGCGGTGGCTTCAGCCCGCTGGTGGCGTGCGACCTGGCGATCTGCGCCGACGAAGCGACCTTCGGCCTCTCGGAAATCAACTGGGGCATCCCGCCGGGCAACCTGGTGAGCAAGGCCATGGCCGACACCGTGGGCCATCGTCAATCGCTGTACTACATCATGACCGGCAAGACCTTTGGCGGGCAGAAAGCTGCGCAAATGGGCCTGGTCAACGAAAGCGTGCCCCTGGCTCAACTGCGCGAAGTGACCATCGAACTGGCGCGCAACCTGCTGGAGAAAAACCCGGTGGTGCTGCGTGCCGCCAAGCATGGCTTCAAGCGCTGCCGCGAACTGACCTGGGAGCAGAACGAGGATTACCTCTACGCCAAGCTCGATCAGTCGCGCCTGCTCGACACCGAAGGCGGTCGCGAGCAGGGCATGAAACAGTTCCTTGACGACAAGAGCATCAAGCCTGGCCTGCAGGCCTATAAACGCTGAAGGGCGCGGCCGCCTGGCCGCGCCGTTGTACCCTGCTTGAACGTATTCCCGATAAAGACAATAAAGAGGAATCACCATGCTGGACGTGCCCCTGTTGATCGGCGGCCAGTCGTGCCCCGCCCGTGACGGTCGAACCTTCGAACGTCGCAACCCGGTGACCGGTGAAGTGGTCTCGCGGGTGGCTGCGGCGACCCTGGAAGATGCCGACGCCGCGGTCGCCGCCGCCCACGCCGCGTTCCCCGCGTGGGCGGCGCTGGCGCCCAACGAACGCCGCACCCGCTTGCTCAACGCTGCCGAGCAATTGCAGGCGCGCAGCAGCGAATTCATCGCCGCCGCCGGCGAGACCGGCGCCATGGCGAACTGGTATGGCTTCAACGTGCGTCTGGCGGCCAATATGCTGCGCGAAGCGGCGTCGATGACCACCCAGATTACGGGGGAAGTGATCCCCTCCGATGTTCCCGGCAGTTTCGCCATGGCCTTGCGTCAACCGTGCGGTGTGGTGCTGGGCATCGCGCCGTGGAACGCTCCGGTGATCCTCGCCACGCGCGCCATCGCCATGCCGCTTGCCTGCGGAAACACCGTGGTGCTCAAGGCCTCGGAGCTGAGCCCGGCAGTGCACCGCCTGATCGGCCAGGTATTGCAGGACGCCGGCCTGGGCGATGGCGTGGTCAACGTCATCAGCAATGCCCCGGCGGATGCCGCCGCGATTGTCGAGCGGTTGATCGCCAACCCGGCCGTGCGGCGGGTCAACTTCACCGGCTCGACCCATGTCGGGCGGATTGTCGGCGAGCTCTCGGCGCGTCACCTCAAGCCGGCGTTGCTGGAACTGGGTGGCAAGGCGCCGTTGCTGGTGCTCGACGATGCCGATCTTGACGCGGCTGTGGCGGCGGCGGCCTTTGGCGCCTATTTCAACCAGGGCCAGATTTGCATGTCCACCGAACGCCTGATTGTCGATGCCAGGGTCGCCGATGCGTTCACCGCCAAGCTGGCGGCCAAGGTCGCGACCCTGCGTGCGGGTGACCCCGCTGCGGCGGATTCGGTACTCGGTTCCCTGGTGGACGCCAGCGCCGGCACACGCATCAAGGCCCTGATCGACGATGCCCTGGCCAAGGGCGCGCGGCTGGTGATAGGCGGCCAGCTCGAGGGCAGCATCTTGCAGCCGACCCTGATCGATGGCGTCACCGAACACATGCGCTTGTACCGCGAAGAGTCCTTTGGCCCGGTGGCCGTCCTGCTGCGCGGAGACGGTGATGAAGCCTTGTTGCGCCTGGCCAACGATTCCGAGTTCGGCCTGTCGGCGGCGATCTTCAGTCGCGACACCGGGCGCGCGCTGGCACTGGCGCAGCGGGTCGAGTCGGGTATTTGCCATATCAACGGCCCGACCGTGCATGACGAAGCGCAGATGCCGTTTGGTGGGGTCAAGTCCAGTGGGTACGGCAGCTTTGGTGGCAAGGCGTCCATTGAGCACTTCACGCAATTGCGCTGGGTGACCTTGCAGAACGGGCCACGGCATTACCCGATCTGAGCAGTTGCTGCGACATAACAATAACAAGGCGGCTGTGATCCGCCTTGCTGGAGGACATCCTTGTGAGTTCCGAATTCCGACCGCAACCCCAGCCCGCACCGCGATACCGCGAGGTCTCCATCGGCCACGCACCGGTGGCGGTCACTGAAGAACACGGCGTGTTGCACATGCGCTCCCTGGAGCCCCTGGCTGAGTTGCCGGCGCGCCTGCTCGATCGCCTGGTGCATTGGGCTCGGGTACGGCCCGAGCAGACGTTTATCGCGGCACGCCAGGCCGGTGGGGATTGGCGCCGTGTCAGCTACCGCGAGATGCTCGACAGCGTGCGCGCAATTGCCCAGGGCCTGCTCAGCTACGGGCTGTCGGCGCACAAGCCGCTGGCCTTGCTGTCCGGCAACGACATTGAGCATTTGCAGGTCGCCCTCGGCGCCATGTACGCCGGTATTCCGTACTGCCCGGTCTCGCCGGCGTACGCGTTGTTGTCCCAGGATTTCGCCAAGCTGCGGCATGTCTGTGACCTGCTGCAACCCGGGCTGGTGTTCGTCAGCGATGCGGCGGCCTACCAGCGTGCGATCGAGGCCGTATTGCCGGCCGAAACCCCGTTGATCTGCGTGCGCGGCCAAGTGCCCGGGCGCAGCCAGATAAGCTTCGCCAGCCTGTTGCACACGCCGGGGGGCGCTGAGGCCGAGCAGGCCTTCAATGCCACCGGTCCCGACAGCATTGCCAAGTTTCTCTTCACCTCGGGCTCGACCAAATTGCCCAAGGCCGTGATCACCACCCAGCGCATGCTCTGCGCCAACCAGCAGATGCTGCTGCAGACGTTTCCGGTGTTCGGTGAGGAACCTCCGGTGCTGGTGGACTGGCTGCCGTGGAATCACACCTTTGGCGGCAGCCACAACGTCGGCATTGTGCTCTACAACGGTGGCACCTTTTATCTGGACGACGGCAAGCCCACGGTCCAGGGTTTTGCCCAGACCTTGCGCAACCTCAAGGAAATTTCGCCCACGGCTTACCTGACGGTCCCCAAGGGCTGGGAAGAGCTGGTCAACGCCCTGGAACAGGACGCCGAGTTGCGCGAGCGTTTTTTTGCGCGGATGAAACTGTTCTTCTTCGCCGCCGCCGGCCTGTCCCAAAGTATCTGGGATCGCCTCGATCGCGTAGCCGAACAGCACTGCGGTGAGCGCATCCGCATGATGGCCGGGCTGGGCATGACCGAAGCCGCGCCGTCCTGCACCTTCACCACCGGGCCGTTGTCCATGGCCGGCTATATCGGTTTGCCCGCGCCGGGCTGCGAGGTGCGCCTGGTGCCGGTGGACGGCAAGTTCGAAGGGCGCTTTCGCGGGCCGCATATCATGCCGGGATACTGGCGGGCGCCCCAGCAAACCGCCGAAGTGTTCGACGAACAGGGGTTCTACTGTTCAGGGGACGCGATCAAGCTCGCCGACCCTCGGCAGCCGCAACTGGGCCTGATGTTCGATGGGCGAATTGCCGAGGATTTCAAGCTCTCTTCCGGGGTGTTTGTCAGCGTGGGTCCGTTGCGCAATCGCGCAGTGCTCGACGGCTCGCCCTATGTGCAGGACCTGGTGATTGCCGCGCCCGATCGCGAGTGCCTCGGAGCACTGGTGTTCCCCAGGCTCTACGAATGCCGTCGGCTGGCGGGCCTGGACGCCGCCGCCAGCGACGCCGACGTGCTGGCCAGCGTGCCGGTGCGCCAGTGGTTCGGCGACTGGTTGCAGCGCCTCAATCGCGAGGCCACTGGCAATGCCAGTCGCCTGGAATGGATTGCCCTGCTCGACGAGCCGGCGTCCATCGACCGTGGGGAAATCACCGACAAAGGTTCGATCAACCAGCGCGCCGTGCTGCAATGGCGCGCAGCCAAGGTCGAGGCGTTGTATCGCGGCGAAGAGTCGACGATCCTGCGCGCCGAGCCGAAACCTTGAACGGGCAGTATTCGGCATTTGCCGATGTGGCGATTTTCGAGGCCGTGCGCACCCCCTGGATTGACCTGGGTGGAGCACTGTCTCAGGTCTCACCCATCGACCTGGGGATCAAGGTCGGCCGTGAGGTCATGGCCCGGGCGGGTATTGAACCGCAGGCAGTGGACAGCGTCCTGGCCGGCTCCATGGCCCAGGCCAGTTTCGATGCCTACTTGCTGCCACGGCATATCGGCTTGTACAGCGGGGTGGCGCAAGCGGTCCCGGCACTGGGGGTGCAGCGCATCTGCGCCACCGGTTTCGAACTGTTGCGCCAGGCTGCCGGGCAACTGCGGGACGGCGTGCAACTGGCCTTGTGTGTGGCCAGTGAATCCATGTCGCGCAACCCCATCGCGGCTTACACCCACAGGGGCGGGTTTCGTCTTGGCGGCGAGGTCCAGTTCAAGGATTTTCTGTGGGAGGCCCTGTACGACCCGGCTCCGGGCCTGGACATGATCGCCACGGCCGACAACCTGGCGCGCCTTTATGGTCTGGGCCGCGAGGCGGTGGACCGCTACGCCTGCGCCAGCCACCAGCGAGCGTTGCAGGCGCAGCGTGACGGCGCTTGGGTTGACGAGGTGGTGGCGGTCGATAACCAGCTATTCGAGCTTGAGGGATACCAGCCCAGAGGCATCAGCCTGGCGCGTCGGACCGCTGCCGTCAGCGAGGACAGCCACCCTCGGCCCACCGACCTTGCGAGCTTGAAACGCTTGCGCGCCGTGCATCCCGGCGGCGTGCAAACCGCCGGCAACAGTTGTGCCGTGGTGGATGGCGCGGCGGCGGCGTTGGTGGGCCGCGCCTCGGCCTGCACGCGGCCGGCCCTGGCGCGGTTGCTGGCCAGCGCGGTGGTCGGCGTGGCCCCCGAGTTCATGGGCATCGGCCCGGCACCGGCGATTCGTCTGCTGCTGCAACGCAGCGGGTTGAATCTGGATGACATCGGCCGCTTCGAGATCAACGAAGCCCAGGCCGCCCAAGTGCTGGCGGTGGCCCATGAACTTGAGCTGGACAGCGCCCGCCTCAACGTCCAGGGCGGTTCGCTGGCACTCGGGCATCCACTGGCTGCCACTGGCCTGCGCCTGGTCATGTCCCTGGCCCGACAACTGCGTCAGCACAACCTGCGCTACGGGATTGCCGCGGCGTGTGTGGGCGGCGGGCAGGGCATGGCGCTGCTGATCGAGAACCCTGCTTTTCGCGCTTGAGTACGTGATTCTTTTTAGTCGATGAGGTGTCCCGATGTGGAGCTATGAGGCGCCCCTGCGCGATATGCAATTTGTCCTCGAACACTGGTTGCAGGCGCCCGACAGCTGGCGACGCAACCCGGCGTTCGAGGCCCTCGACCTGCCGCTGGCATTACAAGTATTGGAGGAGGCGGCACGCTTCAGCCAGGGCGTGCTGGCGCCGTTGAACAGCCACGGTGATCGCCAGGGCTGCCGCTGGCAGGCGGGCCAGGTCAGCACCCCGGACGGCTTCGTCGAGGCCTATCGTGCTTACGTCGAGGGTGGTTGGCCGGCGCTGGCGTGCGCCGAAGAGCAGGGCGGGCAGGGCCTGCCGCAACTGCTTGATGCGGCGCTGCAAGAAATGCTCTACGCCAGTAACCATGCCTGGGCCATGTACACCGGGATCGCCCACGGCGCCTACCTGTGTCTCAAGACTCACGCCGACCCTTGGCTGCAGGCACGCTACTTGCCGGAGATTGTCAGTGGCCAGGCGTTGCCCACCATGTGCCTGACTGAGTCCCAGGCTGGCAGCGATGTCGGTTTGCTGCGCTGTCGCGCTGAACCCCAGGCGGATGGCAGCTATCGCTTGAGCGGCAGCAAGCTGTTTATCTCCGGCGGTGAGCATGACCTCACGGCCAATATTCTGCACCTGGTGCTGGCGCGCCTGCCCGATGCGCCGCCGGGCAGTCGCGGCATTTCACTGTTCCTGGTACCCAAGCAGCTGGACGATGGCCGGGCCAATGGTGTGCATTGCGACGGTATCGAACACAAGATGGGCATCAAGGGCAGCGCCACCTGCTCCCTGGTATTCAACGCCGCCCAAGGCTGGCTGATCGGTGATGCCAATCAGGGCCTGGCGGCGATGTTCGTGATGATGAATTCGGCGCGCCTGCATGTCGGCCTGCAAGGTCTGGGGCATGTCGAGGCGGCTTGGCAAAATGCCCGGCAGTACGCTGCCGAGCGTGTGCAGATGCGTGCACCGTCAAGGCCCGAAGACGTGGCGGCCCAGGCCGCTGACCCGATCCGTTATCACCCGGCCATGCGCCGCGTGTTGCTGGAGCTGCGCACCACCAGCGAGGGCATGCGCGCCATCGGCTATTGGGCGGCGCACCTGCTGGATCAAGCCGAGCATGGCCAGGATTCGTCGGCCGCCCGGTTGGCGCCTTTGCTGACGCCCATCATCAAGGCGTTTTTCACCGAGCAGGGCTTTCGTCAGGCGAGCAATGCGCTGCAGGTATTCGGCGGTTACGGCTATGTCACCGAGTTCGCCATCGAGCAAACCCTGCGGGACAGCCGCATCGCGATGATCTACGAGGGCAGTAACGAGATCCAGGCCAATGACCTGTTGCTGCGCAAAGTGCTGGGGGATGAAGGTCGAGCCTTTGGCCTGCTGCTGGCCGAGTTGCGTGCCGAGGCCGGGCAGGGCGTGCAATATGTCGAGTGCGCAGGGTTCTCCCGCGCATTGGGCAGCCTGTGCGACGCGCTGGCCAGTGTGGTGAGCGCCGTGCATGAACGCGCGCAGGAAGACAGTGAATACCCCTATCGGGCCGCGCCGGATTTCCTCCAGCTCTGTGGCGTGGCGTTGCTGGCCTTTGCCTGGGCGCGGGCTGCGCGGGTCTCCAGGGCATTGCCCGAAGACGATCCATTGCGTGCCACCAAGCTGCAAAGCGCCGGGTTCTTTTTCGATTACCTGCCGTCGCGGCTGGCGCAACACCTGGGTGCCATAGAGGGGGCGCGCGCCGCGCTGGCGTTCGTCTGACGGGATCGGATGCTTGCGGTACTATGGCAGGCCACGTTTTCTGGAAGTTGCCTGGATGAGTAAGCCCGGTCAATTGGTGCTGGTTGCACTGCGCAAGATGATTGCCAACGGGGAGTTGGTGGCGGGGGAGCGCCTGATGGAAACCCCTACGGCGCAACGCTTTGGTGTGTCGCGCATGCCGGTGCGCATGGCATTTCGTACCCTGGAGCAGGAAGGGCTGCTGGTGCCGTTTGGCGGGCGCGGCTATCAGGTGCGGTCGGTCAGCGCCAGCGACATTGCCGGCGCCGTCGAAGTGCGCGGTGTGCTGGAAGGCCTGGCTGCACGGCAAGCCGCCGAGCAGGGTCTTTCCGACGCGGCGCGTGCGGCGCTGGAGCGCTGCCTGGTGGAAGGCGACCAACTGTTCGAGAAAGGCTACGTGACCGAAGATGACCTCGAGGTTTACCACGACCTGAACATGCGCTTTCACCAGGTCATTGTGGAGGGCAGCCACAACCCCGCGATCACGGATGCGCTGGCACGCAATGATCACCTGCCCTTCGCATCGGTGACCGCGCTGGCGGTGGATCGTGAGGACATGGCTCGTGAATACCGACGCTTCAACTATGCCCACATGCAGCATCACTCGGTGTTCGATGCCCTGGTCAATCGCCAGGGCGCGCGCGCCGAAGCCATCATGCGCGAACACGCCAATGCGACATTGCGTTATGCCGAGATCTTCAGTTCAACCACCGCCGACGCGCGCATGAAGGTGATTTTGCCCGCGTCGTGACACGGTTCAGATGTCCAGCACCAGCAGTGGCGTTTTCGAGCGTGAGCAGCAGGGCGTGAACTGGTCATTCAGCGCCTGTTCCTGCTCGGTGAGGAACAGGTCGCGGTGCTCCGGGATGCCGTCCAGCACACGGGTCAGGCAGGTGCCACAGATCCCTTGTTCGCAGGACACGGCAATCTCGATGCCTTGGCTTTCCAGGACCTGGACCACGGTTTTGTCGGCGGGGATCGTGAAGACCTGGCCGCTGCTACCGAGCTTCACCGAAAAGCTCCCGTCGAGGCTGTTGTCCACTGGCGCCGCCGAGAAGTACTCGCGATGCAGGCAGTCCTCCTGCCAGCCCTGTGCCCGTGCGCTGTCGAGCACGTGTTGCATGAAGCCGCCGGGGCCGCAGACATACAAGTGCACATCGTCTGCGGGCGCAGCCAACACCTCGGCAGTCTTGAGGGCCGTGTGGGGCTGCTCATCGAAATGCAGGAACACGCGCTCGGCAAACGGTGACGCCTTGAGCCGCTGTACAAACGCAGCACGCTCACTGGCGCGAGCACAATAATGCAGGTCGAAGTCCGCACCTGCATGGGCCAGGCGCTCGGCCATGCACAGGATCGGGGTGATGCCGATGCCGCCGGCGAACAGCAGGCTGCGTCGCGCTTCATGGGCCAGGGGGAATAGATTGCGTGGTTCGCTGATCGTCAGGTGGGCGCCCTCGTGTACCTGCTCGTGCAAGCTGCGCGAGCCGCCGCGAGAAGCCGGGTCGTTGAGTACGCCGATCAGATAGCGATGACGCTCTTCGGGGTGATTGCACAGCGAATACTGGCGCACCAGCCCGTCCGGCAGATGCACGTCAATGTGCGCGCCGGCACTGAAGGCGGGCAGCGGCTGGCCATCGACCCTGGCCAGTTCATAGCTGCAAATGTCTTGGGCTTCGTTATTACGGGATACCACCACCACATCGATCATGTTCGGTCCTCGCAGTGTTGTCGCGCCGTTCAGGCGGTGGTGGTCGTGATCAGTTGTGGTTCGAGGGTGCGTTCCTTGGCGATCAGTCGCTCCAGGATTTTGCGCGACTGCACGCCGCCGGCATCGATATTCAACTTGAGCAGGTTGCGTTGCGGGTGGGCGAGCAGGTTCTGCTGCTGACGTTCGAGCATCTCCAGGTCTTCGCTGAAAATCTTCCCTTGGCCTTCGCGAATGCTGGCGGTCAGCGCCTCATCGTGAGGGTTGAAGTTGCGCGCCATGCCCCAGAAATACCAGATCGACGTCTCGGTTTGCGGGGTGATGAAGTCGACCACGATGCTTGCCGCCTTGTGTTCGGGCGCTGCGTGGTAGCCGCCCTTGCCGGCGTGGGCCACGCCGACTTCGATCAGCACATGGCTGGGCGGGGTGAAGCGACAGATCTGCCAGCGGTCCACCGGCACATCGTCGGCGAGGTTGTTGCCGCGCAGGGCCATGCGCCAGAACGGCGGAGCCATGATGTTTTCCATGTGCCGGGCGGTGACGACTTCGTCGCCTTCAACCGTGGTGACGGGAGGCGCTTCATCGATTTCCTTTTGGCCGATGCTGGAAGCGTGGACGTAGGTTTCGTGGGTCAGGTCCATCAGGTTGTCGATCATCAGGCGGTAATCGCACTGGATGTCAAACAGCCCGCCGCCGTACGCCCACTGGTCACTCACTGCCCACTCCAGGTGATGAATCAGCGCCGGGTCGGCAAGGGCCTGATCGCCGGGCCATACCCAGATAAAACCATAGCGTTCAACCGCGGCAAAGGTCTTGTTGCACGGAAAACCACGCACCCGCTGCCCGGGCATTTCGACGGTCTTACCGTCGGCCCCCATGACCAGGCCGTGATAGCCGCACACCAGGTTGCCATTTTCGACATAACCCAGTGAAAGCGGTGCGCCGCGATGGGGGCAGAAGTCTTCGACGGCTACGACGCTGCCTTGCGAGCCACGATAAAACACCATTTTTTCACCGCAGATCTGCCGACCCAGGGGTTTTTGGGCGATTTCATCGGGTGTGCAGGCGACGTACCAAGTGTTTTTGGGGTACATGGCAACTCTCTGGCTGGTTAATTATTTTTGTTTAATGGATCCATTAAATTTCCAGAGCTGCTATGAGTCAATATATATGGCAGTTATTTTGAGGTTATTATGGGCGATTATCGATCAATGGGTTTTTACTGGATCCATTGAGTGGGCGGCGTTTGGTGCGCTGATGGCAAAGAAAGGCCTGCCAAAAAATACCCTGTCTAGATCATCGGGCGTAACCAAGCCCTTCACCGGACATCCGCTACTTTTTTGCGCAGAAATGGGAAGTTGCTGCGTCATTTGGTAGCAAATCGCTTTACCCGCTTTGCGCAATTTCCCCCACCCGAACGGAAGACTTCATTTAAATCAATGACTAATGTTCTGCGGCAGGTGTTGGCACGCGTTATGCTTTTTTGTATTCGTGGATAATTGGATACAAAAATACAAAGAGGCTGCCAATGCAATTTGCCCCCGCTTACGTTGACCGCCAGCCCCTCACTGCCGAGGAGGAGGCCTACAACTTCCTCCTCGACGCCATCTGCGGTGGTCGTTTCCGCAAGGGCGATCGCCTGATCGCCGAGGATATCGCCAGCGAGATCGGCATGAGCCGCATGCCGGTGCGTGAGGCATTCCGCCGCCTGGACGCCCAAGGCCTGGTGACGCTGCGGCCCAATCGCGGTGCCATCGTCAGCGGCCTGGATATCGCTGAGCTGTACGAAGTGTTCGAGATGCGCAGCGCACTGGAAGGCCTGGCGGTGCGCGTCGCGGTCAGCCGCATCGGTGAGCGCCAGTTGGCGGCTCTGGAGCGGCTGCTGGACGAGATGGATGACTACCGCGACGAGAGCGCCGCGTGGGTCCGTTGCCACCGTGCCTTTCACGAATACCTGTGCGGGCTCAGCGGCCGGCCACGCTTGCTCAAGCAGATTTCGGCGTTGTATTCGCTGGTGGAAGCGCCCATGCGCTTGTGGCTGCAGCACAGCGAAAAACCCCTCGGTGCGCGCCAGGAACACGCCGTAATCCTCGACGCGATTCGCGCCGGTGACGCCGCCGGTGCCGAAGCTGTGGTACGCGAACACATCGAAAGCACCGTGCCGCTGCTGATTCAATTTCTGCAATTGGAAAAATAAAAGAGGCGGGCCCCAACCCGCCCATGTTTAGACGTTGATTCCTGCCCCGTTATTTAACGAAGTGGAGTGTCTGGTCATGCATAAACAACACCGCGCCTTGCTGGTGGCTGTCACCCTGGGTCTCTGTACACAATGGGCCTGCGCCGCAGTCCAGGTGCCTGAACGCCTGAAGAGCCTCGACAAACTCACCTATTGCTCGGGGATGGATTCACCGCCCCTGGTGTCCTTCGACGAATCCCAGAAACCGCGTGGGCTCACCGTCGACCTGGGCCTGGAAATCGCCAAGCGCCTGGGCAATAAAACCGTGCAATGGCGGGTCATTCCGTTTTCCGGCCTGGTGCCGGCGCTGCTTGCCCAGCAGTGCGACATGATCGTCGACCAACTGTTCGACAAACCCGAGCGGCGCCAGGTGATCGACATCGTCAACTACATGTACTCCAGCCAGTCGGTGGTGGTGCCCAAGGGCAACCCCAAAGGCATCAAGACCCTGGATGACCTGTCGACGCGCAAGGTGGCGGTGCTCAACGGCTCTACCATCAAGACCCTGCTCGACACCCAGAACGAGAGCCTCGCCAAGGCCGGCAAGCCACCGATGAAACTGGTGGTCTACAACACTGACACCGATGCGTTCCAGGCGCTGCGCATCAGCCAGGTTGACGCCTATGGCACCACCGTGGAAACCGCCGGTTACTACGCGGCGATGGCCCCGGAGCTGTTTCAGGAAGGGGTGCCTGCGTTCAGCCGCATCCTCACCGGCCTGGGCATGCGCAAGGACGACCCGCAACTGACCGCCGCCGTGCAGCAGATCATCAGCGACATGCGCAGCGACGGCAGCTATGTGCAATTGCTCAACAAATGGCATGTCAGCAGCGACACACTCGACTGAGGTTCTACCACGATGAATTTCAATTGGGATGTGTTCTGGCAATACCTGTTGCAACCCAGTGGGGTCTACCTCACCGGGCTGTGGCTGACTTGCCTGATCAGCGTGCTGGCGATGCTGCTCGGCTGTGCGCTGGGTCTGGCGGCGGCGCTGTTGCGCCTGTCGAAGAACCCGCTTTTGCACCTGCCGGTACGCCTTTATGTGTGGCTGATGCGCGGCACGCCGCTGCTGGTGCAGATCGTGTTTTTGTACACCGCACTGGCAGCGGGCGGGATCTTCCGCTTCGAGGACATCGAGCTGTTCGGGCTGATCATCCCCGGCAATATCCAGGCGGCGATCATCGCCCTGGGCCTGAATGAAGGCGCGTACATGGCCGAAATCATCCGCGCCGGCATCGGCGCGGTGGACAAGGGCCAGTACGAAGCCGGGCGTTCCCTGGGCATGGGGTTCGGCAAGCTGATGCGGCGCATCGTGCTGCCCCAGGCGTTTCGGGTGATCGTGCCGCCGCTGGGCAATGAGTTCAATGTGATGCTCAAGAACACCACGCTGGTGAGTGTGATCGGCGTGCAGGAGTTGTTGCTCAGCACGCAGATGGTGACCTCGGCGACGTTTCGCGTATTCGAGTTGTACCTGGTCGTCGCGATTTACTTCCTGACCCTGACCACGCTGTGGGGCTTTTTTCAACGCTGGCTCGAAAACCGTTTCGGCCAGTCCGATCGACCTTCGGCGCCACCTCCGGCCGCCAGCCGCATGTTCGGTCGCAGCACCCTGAAACTGCTGAGGGGACGTTAACCATGGCGCACCAAAGTGAAGAGCTGATCATTGACGCACAGGATATCCAGAAGTCGTTCGGCGAGTTGCAGATCCTCAAGGGCATCTCCCTGCAAGTGCGGCGCGGCGAAGTAGTGGTGCTGATCGGCGCCTCCGGCTCCGGCAAGACCACCTTTATCCGCTGCATCAACCTGCTGGAAGACATCCAGGGCGGGCGCATTCGCGTCAACGGCCGTGCCATGGGCTATCGCGAACGCGCCGATGGCAGCCTGGTGCGCGATTCGGAGCGCAACATCGCCCGCCAGCGCCGCGACATCGGCATGGTGTTCCAGCGCTTCAACCTGTTCCCGCACATGACCGCATTGGAAAACATTATCGAAGCGCCGATCCAGGTGCTCGGCGTGCCGCGTGCCCAGGCGCTGGAACAGGCTCGGGGCTTGCTGGCGCGGGTCGGCCTGGCGGACAAGGCCAGCCACTATCCGTCGATGCTCTCCGGTGGCCAGCAGCAACGGGTGGCGATTGCCCGTGCGCTGGCGATGAAACCCCAGGCGATGCTGTTCGACGAACCCACCAGCGCCCTCGACCCGGAAACCGTCGGCGAAGTGCTGCAGGTGATGAAGGAACTGGCCGAGGAGGGCATGACCATGGTGGTGGTCACCCACGAAATGGGCTTTGCCCGTGAAGTGGCCGACCGCGTGGTGGTGCTCGACCAGGGCGAGCTGATCGAACAAGGGCCGCCGGAGCAGATTTTCAGCCGTCCCAGCCATCCGCGTACCCGGGCGTTTCTCAGCCGCGTGTTATGACCTTTTTTTGAAGAGCCTTTGCCATGTTGAAATTCTCCGCTCACGAATACCCCTACCCGTCGCAACGCCAGAGCGTATTTGCCCGTCGCGGCATGGTCGCGGCGTCCCAGCCGCTGGCGGCCCAGGCCGGCATCGAAATCATGCAAAAGGGCGGCAATGCCATTGATGCCGCCATCGCCACCGCCGCTGCGCTGACCGTTGTAGAACCTACCGGTTGTGGCCTGGGTGGCGATGCCTTTGCGCTGGTGTGGTGCAAGGGGCAGTTGCATGGCCTCAACGGCAACGGCCATGCGCCGGCCGCCTTGAGTATCGAGGCGGTCAAGGCGGCAGGGCATCAACAGATGCCGCTGTACGGCTGGACCTCGGTGACGGTGCCCGGTTGCCCGTCGGCGTGGGCCGAGTTGTCCAAACGCTTCGGTAAGTTGCCGTTTGCTGATTTGCTGCAGCCGGCCATCAGCCTGGCGCGCGACGGTTTCCCGTTGTCGCCGGTGGTCGCCCATCAATGGCAGATCTCCTTGAACGAATTCAGCCCGCACCGCGATGACGTACTGCAAGCCTGGTTCGACACCTTCCTCATCGATGGGCGCGCGCCCCGGGCCGGCGAGATTTTCCGCAACCCGGCCCAGGCCCGTACCCTGGAAGAACTCGCCGCCACCGGCTGCGAAAGCCTGTATCGCGGCGCTCTGGCCGAGCGCCTGGATGCGCATTCGCGCGCCAGCGGTGGTTACCTGCGCGCCAGCGACCTCAAGGATTACCGCGCGCAGTGGGTGGAGCCGATCCACATCAATTACCGGGGCGTGGATGTTTGGGAAATCCCGCCGAGCGGCCAGGGCCTGGTTGCACTGATGGCGCTGAAGATCCTCGAAGGCTTCAACTTCGATCACCGCGACAGCCAGCAAACCTGGCATCGCCAGCTGGAAGCCATGAAGCTGGCCTACAGCGACGGCCTGCATTACATCACCGACCCAGCGCACATGCGCGTGGCGGTGGCCGACTTGCTGAGTGACGACTACAGCACCCGTCGCCGTGGCGAGATCGGCGAGCAGGCGCAGCCGCCCAAACCCGGCACCCCCCATGCCAGCGGCACGGTGTACCTGGCGACCGCCGACGCCGAAGGCAATATGGTTTCGTTCATCCAGAGCAACTACCACGGCTTCGGCTCCGGCGTGGTGCTGCCCGACAGCGGCATCGCCTTGCAGAACCGCGGGCAGGAATTCAGCCTCGATGAGTCCCATGCCAATTGCCTGGCACCGGGCAAGAAAACCTTCCACACCATCATCCCGGGTTTTCTCAGCAAGGACGGCCAGGCCCTTGGCCCGTTCGGCGTGATGGGCGGCTACATGCAGCCCCAGGGCCATGTGCAGATGGTGATGAACCTGGTGGACTTCGGCCTCAACCCCCAGGCGGCCCTCGACGCACCACGCTGGCAATGGCTGGGCGACATGAAGGTCGGCATCGAACACGGCGCGTCCCGCGACCTGGTCAATGCGCTGGCGCGGCGCGGGCACAAGGTGCAGACCGACAGCGACCTGACCGACTACGGGCGTGGGCAGATCATCCTGCGCGACCCGGCCACCGGCGTGTTGTGCGGGGGCACTGAGCCAAGGGCGGATTCGCATATCGCGGTTTGGTGAGCGGCTACACAAGCGCTGGGCCAGACGGCTAATAATGACGGGGTGATGAGTTGTTTGATCTTCGCGACGGCGGGTTGGCGCCGCCGCAAGCCTCAATGTGCACTTTGACTCATCAAATACGACGAGGCTCGCCCTGCGTAATTTCGCGTATCAGGCTCAGGTAACGAAGCGCGCCCAGTCCCAGGGGCCGGTTTTTTACCCAGATGATATCGACCCATAGCCGCATCTGACTCGGCATGTAGTCAAACACCACCTCCGTCAATGCGCCTGACGTGATGAGAGGGTGTACCAGCGATTTTGGAAGATATGCCCAGCCTAATCCTTGCTGCACCAGGTCCAGCGTGGCCAGATAATTGTCGCTGTGCCAAATCCGCCGCGACAGCACAACACGTGGATCAGAGTCTGCAGGCCCTCCTGTGGCGACGATGATCTGCCGAACGTTGACCAGTTGCTCCTCGCTCAAGGGGCTTTTCTTGCCGGCCGCCGCAGGGTGATCTGGAGCAGCAACCGCGACTAACAACTGGCTCCCCGCCTCAAGAAATGTTTCCCGCTCGTCAAGCCCTGGTCGTTCAAATCCAAGTGCCAATTGCACACGCCCTTCATGGAGCATGCGCATTGCCTCCGGATGGGACGCGGAGCGAATCTCGATTTCAAGCGTGGGAAACTCCCTGGCGATAATCGACAGCGGACGATTCCATACGCCTGTTTGCAACTCCGGCGCCATCGCAAAGACCAAGCGTTCCTCCAACCCCTGATGCAGCTGGAGGGCATGCGCATCCAGCAGGTTGATCTGGCTCGCGACCTGTCGTGCCTGGGGCTCAAGTGCCTTGGCGGCGGCGGTAGGAATGGCTTTGCGAGTTGATCGGTCAAACAGCAACAAATCCAGCTCTGCTTCAAGCTGCGACACCGCCATGTTGACGGCCGAGGGGACCCGGCCTAATTTTCGCGCCGCCGCCGAAAAGGATCCGCTGTCGATGACCGAAAGGAAAATCTTAAGTGACTCACTGGTAAACGCCATGGGGGTTGTCAGATTTTCTGATGATGATTGTCTTTATGTATCAGATTTATTCGCCTAGTTTCTACTCTCTTTCAAATGAAGTACGTGGGGCACACCATGTTGGATACGCAATTGAGAGGGTATGTTGCACTCGTCAGTGGTGCCGGGAGTGAATCCGGGATCGGCATGGCTATTGCTCGCAGGCTAGGTGCATCCGGAGCGAAGTTGATCATCACTGCCAGCAGCAACCGCATTGTGGATCGGGTTAAAGAGCTGCGCCGTGAAGGGTTTGAAGTTGAAGGCCGACCTGTAGACCTCACTGATGAAAACTTGGTGCGTGAATTCAGCCTGTGGGCAGAGTCAGTCTGGGGACGGGTCGATATTCTGGTGAACAATGCCGGGATGTCCATGCACGGCAGCCCTGAGATTTTCTCGGAATTGGCGTCGATGAAACTGCATGACTGGAACCTTTCACTGGCCCGAAACCTGACCACTGCCTTTCTGCTGACCCGAGCCGTGTTGCCCGGTATGAAGGCGAGAAGCTACGGGCGCATTGTCAATATCAGTTCCACCACGGGCACCCGCGGGAGCAATCCGGGGGAAGCCGCTTATAGCGCCGCCAAGGCAGCGATGGTGGGCATGAACATGGGGCTTGCGCTTGAAGTCGCCAGGCAGGGGATTACCGTCAACAGCGTGGCCCCCGGCTGGATCACCACGGGTTCAACCACCCCCGTTGAAGCCGAGGCGGGGCGTTTCACCCCGATTGGGCGCGCAGGCAGCCCCCGCGAAGTGGCGGCGGCGGTTGCATTTCTGGCATCGCCTGACGCCAGTTACATCACAGGGGACGTCCTTGTGGTGGATGGCGGGAACTGTCTGGTCGAGAACAAAGCCCCTCACGGCGATTATTAAGTTTGAATACGCGCCAGCGCGCTCAATCCACGAGGGTGGGCGGGGGCGATAACCGAGATTTATAAAAGCGTGATGTATCAAAGAACCTATGAGTTCTTTGAGCCGTATCCGGCTGTCAGTCAGCAACGGACTTTTAATTAATTTGATAATTAACATGGGGTATTGATCATGTCGAAAAGTGGAATCAGTGAATCAGCGATTGCTGCTTTTACCGCCTCCGAGCGTGCCCGGTTTATACAAAACAACCCCACTTCACTGGCGCTTGCCGAGCGCGCCAAGGCGAATCTGTTCAACGGTGTGCCCATGCACTGGATGAGCGACTGGTCGATGCCTTCGCCGCTCTTCGTTCAGCGTGCCAAAGGGGCGCGCTTCACCGATGTCGACGGTCATGAATACATCGATTTTTGCCTCGGCGACACCGGCACGATGTTTGGCCATTCACCTGATCCTGTTGCCCGCGCCATAGCCGAACAGGCGAACAATGGCTTGACCACGATGCTGCCGGGCGAAGACGCGGTGGTCTGCGGTGAGTTGCTGGCTGAGCGATTCGAGCTGCCTTACTGGCAAGTGACCGCCAATGCGACTGACGCCAACCGTTATGTGCTGCGCTGGGCGCGCGCTATCACCCGGCGCAAGGTCTTGCTGGTGTTCGATGGCTGCTACCACGGCACCGTGGATGACGTGATGGTGCGCTACCGCGACGGCAAGACAGTGCACCGTTCAGGTCTTGTGGGCCAAGCCTACGACTTGAGCCAATACAGTCGCTCCATCCCCTTCAACGATGTCGCCGCACTGGAGGCGGCGTTAGCCAAGGGCGATGTGTGCGCGCTGATGTGCGAGCCGGCGATGACGAACATTGGCATGGTCCTGCCGGATCCGGGGTTCATGCAAACGTGTCGAGAGCTGACCCTTAAATATGGCAGCCTGTTGGTCATTGATGAGACCCACACTATTTCCACCGGCCTCGGTGGATGCACGCGCCAGTGGGATTTGAAACCCGACTTTTTCGTGGTGGGTAAACCCATTGCAGGTGGCGTGCCTTGCGCGGTGTTTGGCGTTAGCGAGCCAGTCGCCTCGGCCATGCACGACGTCCAGAAGACCATCAGCGAAGAGAGCGGCGGGCATGGCCACAGTGGCATGGGAACGACGCTGTCCGCCAACGCACTGGCGATGCGTTGCATGCGCGTCAGTCTCGAAGAGGTCATGACCGAGTCTGCATACGAGCACATGCTGGCGCTGGCCTCTAGGTTGGCCCAGGGGTTTCGAGGGTTGTTCAAGCGGCACCAGCTGAACTGGTCGGTAACAGAGTTGGGCGCGCGTTGTGAATTTCAATTCTGTGCCACACCGCCAAGAACAGGCGCGCAAGCTGAGGCGGCTTTTCACGACAGCCTTCAAATGGCGTTGCATCTCTATTTGATCAATCGCGGAATCCTGATCACGCCTTTTCACAACATGACCCTGTGCTGTCCGCAAACAGGTGATGCGGATATCGACCGGCTGATCGCTGAGTTGGATAACGCGCTGACCACGCTGCTTGCCCTGCCTGGCGCGCGGGTTATCGCTTGATAACGGCACGTCTGAAAACGCCATTGTTCTTACATACTGCCAGTCGCTTGAATGAGCGCTAAGAGGTTTGACATGCAATTTGCGGATAAAAAAGAGGCCCTGGATTATCTGGCGGCCCACCCTGAAGTGCTGAGCATCGAGTTGTTCCTTATCGACGCGAATGGCGTTCCACGGGGCAAACTGTTGCATCGCGACGAACTGCTGGCGATCTACGAAAATGGCCGGCCATTGCCCAGTTCCATTCTCGCCTTGACCGTGCAGGGTGAAGACGTAGAAGACACAGGCTTGGTCTGGGAGGTTGCCGACGCCGATTGTTGGACATACCCCTTGGCGGGAAGCCTGACCTTGCAACCCTGGCGCACCAACCCCACCGGTCAAGTGCAGGTGAGCATGCACCCGACCCAAGGTATTCCCGCCGCACCGGCGGACCCGCGTCACGTACTGGTGAACACTATCGAGCGGCTGAAAGCCGATGGATTGCATCCGGTCATGGCGGTTGAGTTGGAGTTTTACCTGCTGGACCGACAACGCGACGTCAACGGTCGGCCGCAGCCGGCGTTGCAGGCCAATGGCGTACGCCCTGTGGCTCCACAGGTCTATGGCGTATACGAGCTGGAGCAGCTTCAACCGTTTCTGGATGACCTCTACGCGGCGTGCGCGCTGCAGGGCTTGCCGGTACGTACGGCGATATCCGAGTACGCGCCAGGCCAGGTCGAGTTGACGCTGGAGCATCGGTTCGACGCACTCCAGGCCATTGATGAAGGCGTACGTTACAAACGCCTGGTCAAGGGTGTGGCCAACAAACATGGGCTGCAAGCGTGCTTCATGGCCAAGCCATTCAGCGATCAGGCCGGCAGCGGTATGCACCTGCACGTCAGCCTTGCCGACGAGCACGGCAATAACCTGTATGCGAGCGAAGACCCACAGGGCACGCCATTGTTGCGGCACTCCATCGGCGGGATGATGGAGACCTTGTTTGACGCTCTGGCGATATTTTGCCCCCACGCCAATTCATATCGACGCTTTCAAACCGGTAGTTACGCGCCGCTGGCTAAAAGTTGGGGCGTCAACAACCGTACCGTTTCGTTCCGCGTGCCCGGCGGCCCTGCAATCAGTCGGCATATCGAACACCGCATTTGCGGTGCCGATGCCAACCCCTATCTCGCCGCTGCCGCGTTACTGGCGGGCATTCACTACGGCATCACGCATGAAAGCGATCCCGGCGCGGCGATTGTGGGGAATGGCTATGAACAGGCGACCGATTTTCTACCCACCGACTGGCTGACAGCCTTGCACGCACTGCAACGTTCAACCTGGGCACGTGAGGCGCTGGGCGCTGAGTTCCTGAAGGTGTTCCTGGCGATCAAGTGGCGCGAGTTCCGTGAATTCAATGCTGAAGTCGGAGAACAGGACTGGCGCTGGTACCTCACTCACGCATAAATGCTGGCCCGTCA
Source organism: Pseudomonas sp. IPO3747 (assembly GCF_013385245.1). Classification (NCBI taxonomy): domain Bacteria; kingdom Pseudomonadati; phylum Pseudomonadota; class Gammaproteobacteria; order Pseudomonadales; family Pseudomonadaceae; genus Pseudomonas; species Pseudomonas sp. IPO3747. The sequence continues at coordinate 101,657 of NZ_JACAQL010000015.1, read as the reverse complement.
GTTTGGGATTGCACGGCGTGCTCCGCTCACGCCTGCTGAGGTGCTGGATCAACTCAATGTGACACGTGTTGTGCCTTATGAAGCGCACTGCATGTCGATATCAGGCACTAGTGTGCCGTTATGAGGCTATTTTTGCGGTTGGAAGGCCGCGTATTGTGACTCGTCATTGGAGAATGATGATCGCCTGACCCTATAGTCAGAACGTCTTAAAGCCGATCACAGAGAACAATAAGAATGATCAACAGCCCAAGTTCGAAGGATGCAAGCGGCCAGCTGGCGCAGGGTTTCAAGCCGCGTCACGTCACCATGCTCTCCATTGCAGGGATTATCGGCGCAGGGTTGTTTGTCGGGTCTGGGCATGCCATTGCGGCGGCGGGCCCGGCGGTGATGCTGGCCTACCTGTTTTCCGGCCTGCTGGTGGTGCTGGTAATGCGAATGTTGGGAGAGATGGCGGTCGCCAACCCCGACACAGGCTCCTTCTCAACCTATGCCGATCAAGCCATCGGCCGCTGGGCCGGGTTCACCATCGGCTGGCTTTACTGGTGGTTCTGGGTGCTTGTGATTCCCATCGAAGCATTGGCCGCCGGGCATATTCTCAACCAGTGGTTCCCGCAGATCGACGCTTGGTTGTTTGCCTTGTTGTCGATCTTTTTGTTGGTGGTTACCAACTTGTTCAGTGTGTCCAAGTACGGCGAATTCGAGTTCTGGTTCGCGATGGCCAAGGTGGTGGCGATCATAGGTTTTATCGGCCTGGGGGGCGCGGTGTTGATGGGCTGGATTCCCGAACGGGAGGCCAGCGGTTTGAGTCGACTGATGGATGAGCATGGAGGCTTTGCGCCTAATGGTTTGTCGGCCGTCGTCGGCGCATTCATTACCATCATGTTCAGTTTTATCGGCACTGAAGCCGTCACTATTGCGGCTGCGGAGTCCAGCAACCCGGCGCAGAATATCGCCCGAGCGACACGTTCGGTGATGTGGCGCATCGGCGTGTTTTACGTGTTATCGATCTTCGTGGTTATTTCCGTGGTGCCCTGGAATGACCCGTTGCTGGCGTCGGTCGGCTCTTATCAGCGTGCACTGGAGTTGATGAACATTCCCCATGCCAAGCTGCTGGTGGATGTCGTCGTGTTGATTGCGGTGGCCAGTTGCATGAACTCCTCCATCTACATTGCTTCGCGCATGCTGTATTCACTGGGCAAGCGTGGGGACGCGCCAGCCTTGATGAAAAAGACCTCGGCACAGAGTGTGCCCAGGGCTGCGGTGATCGCCAGCACCATCCTGGGCGCGGGCGTGACCTTGCTCAGTTACTTCATGCCGGCTGGGCTGTTCCAGTTTTTGCTGGCCAGTTCGGGCGCCATCGCCTTGCTGGTGTACCTGGTGATCGCCGTTTCACAATTGCGCATGCGCAAGGTATTGCAACAGCGCAATATTCTGCTGACGTTCAAAATGTGGCTGTTTCCCTGGCTCACCTGGGCGGTAATTGTATTTATCTGCTGTGCATTGGCGGTGATGCTTTTAACGCCCGAGCATCGCTCCGAGGTGTCTTCGACGATCGGCCTGGCCTTGCTGATATCACTGGTCGGCGTCATCACCGCGCGGGAGCCCCACTCTGTACAAAAACCGATTCCCGCCGTCTCGCGCCCATGAAAGCACGGTCGGCGCACTGTTATTGGCTTATCCAGGGGGGAGTGGTTTTTTTGCCTGCGATTTACGTAATAGACACTTCGGTGTTTTTTTGTCTCGACCGTCACCCGAGTTTTCTACCCAGCAGCCAAGTGCTTATAGCCTCAACCAGTTCCGTCTTGCACTCCACCGGCAACCAATGCCCGCCGGACAAGCTGGTTACGCTGAGGTCTGCGCAAGCCGCACGCATGGGGTCGCCCAACCGATTGCCCTTGATGGTATTCATCGGGTCGTAGTCGCCGTTCACAAACAACACGGGCAATGACAGGCGGCCGCCATCGGGCGCTCGGTGCGCATAGTCGATATTGGCATCGTCGTTCAGATACCACGCGCAGGGCGCGCGGAAACCATGCGCTTCGAAACTGCGTACCAGTGCAGCGAAGTCCGCCTGCGGCCATAGCGCCAGGTCTGGTCGAGTAGGTGGCGCCCGATGCGCCTCGCCAAACCGTCCACCTTTGCGGGTCACTTCGGCATTTGACGTCACCTTGGAGATATTCGCCGGGTCGCCTCGCCGATAAATCGACGCCAGCGATGCGGCTTTATCCGCATCAAGATCAGCGACAGCTGACGCAAAGTGCGTGTTGTAGTAGCGGTAGTAATCCCATTGACCGTCAGGGTACTGGTCCGCCGGATAGAGCGTTCGGTCCACCAGCGGGACGAGCGTGGGCAGTGCATTGGTGCTCGGGAAGTACGGCACCGACACCAGCACCACGCCACGGCTGCGCTGCGGTTGATGGGCGGCCAGTTCACCTGCCACCACGCTGCCCCAATCATGGCCCACCCAGATGGCGGGTGCGCCACCGAGATGGTCATGCAGCTCTGCCATGTCAGCCACGATGTGTGCAAGGGTGTAGGCGTTGATGTCGGAGGGCGCAGAGGAGCCCCCATAGCCGCGCATGTCGGGTGCAACGCAGTGCCAACCTTGGGCAGCGAACGCCTCGATCTGCGCGCGCCAGATCAGGCTGAGCTCGGGCCAGCCGTGCAGGAAGATCATCAACGGCCCATCGGCCGGGCCCGACTCCAGATAGTGCGTGGTATGGCGGGGCGTGCTGTAAAAACGCGAAGTCAGCGTGGAAGTGGTCAAAGGAAATCCTCCTGATTAGCGCACGAACTTTACATAGACAAGCTCAGGGTCATGCTCATCAAGGTTCTCGATTCGCCCGCTCGGTATAAACCCGGCCTTGGCGAGCATGGCCTGGGACGCCAGGTTGGAGGCGTTGGTTGACGCAAACAACTTGGGCGTTTTGCACAACGCTTCTGCGCCCGCCAATAATTGCAGCGCCAGACCCTGGCGTTGATGTATCGGCGACACAACCACCAGCGCAACAAAGTCGTAGCTGAAAAACTCATCAGTCAACACCAGGTAGCCCGCGCATTCACCGGCAATGACGACGACCAGGCATCGCTGGCTAATTACCGCATCATGGATAAACACGCGTCGATGAGCGTGGGCTGTGGCGTAGGCGTCCAACTCCACCAGGGCGCGCACATCATCAGGCGTGGCCTGGCGGATTAGCCGGTTTTCATGGGCCGGCGAGTGTCGGTCTTGGGCCATTGGAATCACCGTTGGGGCGAATGGGTAAGGTATTAGTGTTGAAGGCGTTTGCAGTGTTCAAAAAAAGAACAGCGGGCAAGTGCATCAGCAGCATACAGCCAGCGCTGGCCTTGAGCGCCTCCTTGGCCAGCGCTTTGCTGTCAGCGTGTCAAGCACCAGGCCTGACGCGCAATGCCAGGAAGACCGGGCCGTCCTGGAAGGTACTGGCTTGCAGCTCATCGAGTGGATTGAGCGTATTTGTTCGCACCCCTGGGTTGCTAACGTGTGGAGGTATCAACCTGGTAGTCGATGTAATCTGTCGAGACGATGGTGCTGGTCGTGTTGGCGTCAGGTGTCCAGGTGAAATCCAGGACTCTTGCGGCTTTGATCTGCTCCTGCGAGACGGTGGCCTGGGTGGTAGTGGTAGCGCCTGACTGCTGCAAGTCGTCGTTCATGATACTCATCCTTAAGTAAAGTGCGTGCTTGAATGCGGGTCGACATGGCCCGAAGCGTATGACTGCCGTCATAGCGCTATTTTTCTACAGCGCAAGCGTGCTTCATTTTTTATGCTGTGTGGATAAACAGTGGTCTGAGTTTTGTCGCCTCGCAACTGTGGCGAGGGAGCTTGCTCCCGCTGGGGCGCGAAGCGGCCCCAAAAATGGGACTGCTACGCACTCCAGCGGGGCCAATCGCCCTCGCCACGGGTCAGTGATTGTCAGCTCGAACGCTTAACTGGCTGGCATTACGTAGGCTGGGTTGTTTTAACTCAGCTGCGCGCCGCCATCCGCACGTGCGTATTGCGCCAGCAGATCGGCCGCATCCTGGTAGCAACCCGTCCGCCAGTCGTGCGCTCAATACTGATCCACCAGGCGCTGCAACTGCGGGTCTCGAATCCTGAACACCTCGAACAGCCCAAGGGCACGTAACGCCGGGAGCAACGCCAGCAGGTCCTGCTCGGCGACGGTTCGCAGGTGTGCATCGGTGTTTGGATCACACCAGGCCTGGGCATTCACCAGAAAGGCTCCGACGCTGCCTTTGCGGATCACAACGCCGTGGCGTTCAGTCTGGTTCTGGTCATCGGGCAACAGTTCTTCGGCGCGCATGCGGTGTATTCCTGGGAGTTGAGGCTGCGACTATAGACGCACCCATGTGGCCTGGGTACGCTATTGAAGACAATCAATAGTCCGCTAAGGCCACTTATGTTCGCTCCGCTGATTCCCACTTCGGTATTAACGGCTGTCGATGACCCGCTGGTTGTCGCCGTGGTCCGAGTGGGCGCTGAACCGCGTATCACCGAACGCCATTGCCATGCGCGTGGGCAGTTGCTGGGCACACGCCAGGGCTTGTTATCGGTGGACGCCGGCGTCAGCCAGTGGGTGGTGCCGGCGACCCATGCGGTGTGGATCCCGCCGAATGTCGCCCATGGCGGGCGCTCCCATGGTCCCTTCGCGGGGTGGAGTGTCTACGTGTCGCCGCAGGGCTGTGTCGAGCTGCCGGATACGCCTTGCATCCTGGCCACCTCCGGCCTTTTGCGCGAGGCGGTGATGCGCGCTGCCGCCTGGCAGAGCCCTGAACTGGATGCTGCGCAGCAACGCTTGGCCGGGGTGATTGTGGATGAGATTCGAACCTTGCCGCGTGTGACCCTGGGCTTGCCGATGCCTCAGGATGCGCGCCTGCGCAAGATCGCTGAGGCGCTGTCCGATTGCCCGGATGACGAGCGCCACCTGCAGGAATGGGCGACATGGGCGGGCATCGCCCCGCGCACACTGACGCGTCGCTTTGCGCTGGAAACTGGGTTCAGTTTCACCGCGTGGCGCCAGCGCGTGCGTTTGTTGCGCGCGCTGGAGAGGCTGGCGGCGGGTGTGCCGGTCACGCGTGTGGCGCTGGAGTTGGGCTATGACAACGTCAGTGCTTTTATCGCGCTGTTTCGCCGCACGTTTGGGGTGACGCCTGGGCGTTACTTCACAACGCATGAGAGTTTATGAGTAAAAAATCAATACCTGAAGTTAGTGGTTTGCACTTTTAATGATGGTTATTCAGCTGTTGTTCAGGTCGAATTAAACTGAATAAACAGGGCGTATAACCTTTACAACTCTTTACCTTTGCAGTCTGGATGAGCGAAAAAACAACATGCTAGCCTGCGCGTTTTCGACAGGCAGCAGGCGCGCATGAAAAGGCTAAAGGAACTGGCTGTAAACAAGCCCTGTTCATCAATATTTATAGTGGCGTTTATTGTATTGGCTGTGCTGCAATACAAACCGGCCGTGCTCAACTACACCACACGCTTTGTCGACTTTGCCGAGTATATGCTCGCCCATGGCGTGACACTGTTTCCCATTGCTGATGACCTGCAGCCATACCCCGATTACACGGTGCTCAATACACTGCTTGTGTACCTGGTTTCCTTGCCGTTTGGGCGTGTATCCATACTGTCGATGGGGCTGCCTTTTTGCGTGGCGGCTGCCTTGATGCTGGTGTTTATTTACAAGTTGGGTGCCCTGCACGAAAAAAAATGGGGCGCCTATGCGGTGGTCTTTGCGCTGTTTACCTGGTCATTTCTGGACGGTGTGAATTCCTTGGCGCTGGACATCTACCCGGCGCTGTTTACCGTGATGTGTTTTTACCTGGCTTATGCGGGCCAACTGCACCCGCACCGTTTTCATGTGCTGCCGGTACTCCTGGGCCTGGCGCTGGGCTTTGCCTTTCGTGGCCCTATTGGCCTGATCGGCCCGGCGGGCGTGGTCGCCTCCTATTATCTGTTAAGTCGACAATGGCGCCTGCTGGTGGTGTTCTGCTTGCTCGCAGGCCTGGTGCTGGCCGCAGGTATCACAGTGCTGAGCGGCGCGGCCTACCTGCAAGGTGGGCAGGCTTTTGTGCAAGAGGTGCTGGTTATGCAAGGCTTGGGGCGCTTTGGCGCTGATCACGCCCCGCGTTATTACTTCTACTTCTCTGCAGGCTTGCTCACCTATGGCGTCACAGCCTTTATCGCATTAAACGTGATCATCAAGAAGGGCAAACACTTCTTGGATCGCTCGCCGGCGCCGGCCACTCAGATGCTGCTGTACCTGACCGGTTGGTTATTGGTAGTGATCGTACTGTTCACGATTCCAAGTTCCAAGAAAGCGCGTTACATTCTTTCGATTACGCCGGCGATTTCATTATTGGCCGCGTATATCTTCGTGGATCGCAGTCAGCGCTTTGCAAGTACCCGCGACAAGTTGCTGAAGTTCTGCCTCAACTTACCTATGGTCGGCCTGGGCATGCTGTTACTTGCCTTCCTCTATGGCGTGTTTGCAGCGACGCCGCTGCGGCCTAACTATCTTGGCGCGTGTGTCGGGTTGATCAGCCTTATTGCCATTCGCCCTTGGGTGACGTCACGGTTTCATGTACATCCACACCGGGAGTTCGTACTGTTGTGTTTTGGTGCTGCCGCCTTCCTGGTCCTGGATATGTTCTTCTTTAATTCGATTACTTACCACCTGGAGTTGGCCGATGAGCCGACCCCCAAGTTTCTGCCTTATTGGTTCTGGTAGGCGCGTTGCTATCGCAGTTTTAACTTTCGTTTGGCGACCCACAAGGCACTGATGCTCAGGGCGGCCGCCAGGATCAGATAAAAACTGGGGGCCAGTTGCGAACCTGTCAGCGCGATCAGCCCCGTGGCGATCACCGGCGCAAACCCGCCGAAAATCGTCACCGACAGGTTGTAGCTCAGCGACATGCCCGTGACGCGGGTCTGCACCGGGAACACATCGGCCATGAGTGAGGCCAGTGGTGCGAAGTACACGGCCTTGATCAACGCCATCATCGACACAACCAGCAGTAGCGACGTGGCACTGGGAACTGTATTGAGCCACATGAACGCCGGAACGATCATCAACATATAGAGGATCGAGGCCCACAGCATGATCTTGATACGGCTGACAAAGCCGGTAATGAAGCCGACAACCGGTGTGACCAGGGTCAGGATCAAGCCCCCGGTCAGGGTCGCCAAAAAGCCCGATGACTGGGGTATGTTCAAGGTGGTGGCGGCATAGGACGGCATGTATTTGATCATGAAGTTGGAGGCCGTCGACACGATCAACACGCCCATGGCCACCAGCAACAAGGTCTTCTGTGAATACAGTACGTCCCTTAACGGCTGCGAGCCCGGCTCGCTTTCCTTGAAGTCGGGGGACTCCTCCACCGTGCGGCGGATATAAAGCCCCACCGGACCCAGGATCAAACCAAAGAAAAACGGCACGCGCCAACCCCAGTCGAGCATCTGTTGATCGTTAAGGCAGGTGGTCAGGAAGTAGCCGAACAGCGAGGCAATCACCACACCAAAACCCTGGCTGGCAAATTGTAGGCTGGCGACGAAGTTGCGGGTCTTTTGCGGCGCGTGTTCCATCATGAACGCGGTTGAACTGCCAAACTCGCCGCCGGCGGAGAAACCTTGCAGCAGGCGGGCAAACAAAATGCCGATGGGTGCGATGATTCCGATGCTTGCATAGCCCGGCATTACCGCGATCATGGCGGTGCCGATCAGCATCAGCAATATGGACAGGCTCAAGGCTTTCTTGCGCCCTTGGCGGTCGGCATACGAGCCCAGCACCGCAGCGCCCAAGGGGCGAATCAGGAACGAAATACCGAAGGTTGCGAAGGCCAGGAACAACGAGACGGCCGGGTCGGCGGCGGGGAAGAATACCTTGCTGATGGTCAACGCAAAGTAGGCGTAGACCGACAGGTCAAACCATTCGAGGGTGTTGCCGATCAAGGCGGCGCCGACCGGTTTCCAGATGGATTTGGCCGGGTCGGTTGCCGGTGTCACAAGGGTAGGTGATAACGCTGTCATGTTCGACGCTCCTGGTTTTGTAAGTGTGTGAGCGGCAGAGGCAAAGGGTCGAGCCCATTGTTTTTATCAGGCGCGCGAGTGCGCGATGTCGCCCAGTTCCCAGAACAGGGCCGTCATGATCTGCAGGCCTTCGAGTACCACCGAACCCAGCAGGTGTTCATCGGGCGCATGCTGCGAACAGCCGGGGTAGGAGTGCGGAACCCACACGGTGGGCAGCCCCAGCACATCGGCGAAAATGTCGTTTGGCAGCGTACCGGCAAGGTTGGGCAGTACCGCGACCTGCCTGGGCGTGGTGTCGCTGATGACTTTTTTCGCGAAACGCACCCAGGCATTGTCCGGGTCCAGGCGCGTGCTGGGTGTGCACCGATCGATCACGATGTTCACGCTGTGAAAACCCTGCGCATCCAGGTGCTCGCGCAACAGGTGTTCCAGGTTCTGCCAGTCGGTGCCGACCACAAAACGCAGTTGGCAATGCGCGATGGCTGACGGTGGAATAGCATTCACCGGCTTGGCAGGGTTGCCGGCGGTAAACGCCAGAATCTCCAGGGTGTTCCAGGCAAACAGGCGTTCGCCCAGGGTCAGCCCTGGCTCACCCCAATCCACATCCAGTGGGCGGCCGAGCGCATGTTGATCGATGCCCAGGTCATGAATGGCGTCACGCACCGAGTCGGGGATCGAAGCGGGTACCAGCCCTCGGCAGCAAATGCGGCCATGCTGATCCACCAGGCTGGCCAATGCATTAGCCAGCACTATGGCGGGGTTGGACATCACGCCGCCCCAGTTGCCAGAGTGCAGGCCTTTGTCGCGGGCCTGCACCTGCAAGGAGAACAGTGCCGAACCGCGAGAACCGAGAAATAGCGTCGGGCGGCTGTCGTTCAGGCGTGGACCGTCCGAGGCGATAAATACATCGGCGTGCAGCAGCGCCTGGTGAGCCGTGCAGACCTCACGCAAACCGGGCGAACCGCATTCTTCCCCGGTTTCAAACAGCACCTTGACGTTAAACCCCAGGCGCCCCTGGCGAGCGTTAATCACCGCTTCCAGCGCCGCCAGGTTGATGCTGTGCTGGCCCTTGTTGTCGGCGGTGCCGCGCCCATACCAGCGATCACCTTCTATCGTCAGCACCCAAGGGTCGAGGCCTTCACGCCATTGCTCGGCGTAACCCAGGACCACATCGCCATGCCCATAGGTGAGCACGGTCGGCAGGTCGGCGCTTTCGTGGCGCTCAGCGAACAGCAATGGGCCTGCGCCTGTCGGGTTGTGCAGCGGCTGGCAGGCAAAGCCCATGCGCTCCAGCGCCGGTTGCATTTCCTCGTGCAGATAGCGCGCCAATTCGGGCGCCTGGCTGGGTGCCTGGCTTTCACTGCGAATCGCCACACGGCGACGCAGGTCGGTTTCGAAATGGCCGGCAGAGAAGTGCTGGCGAACACTGGCAAGTGCCTGTTGCTTGGACATGAGCGTTCCGATACGGCTAAAAGATTCAGGCCAATATAGAAGTCACCTAGCAGACTGTATATTGCTGTTTTTTGAAGACTGGCTTCTAATTAATAGATGCTTTTTTAAGGAAGACACCCGTGGATTACCGTTACTTTCTGGCCGTATTCGATTCTGGCTCCCTGGCCGCCGCTGGTGAGCGCTTGCACATCGCGCCCAGCGCGGTCAGCCGCCAGATCGCGTTGCTGGAAGAGAGTGTCGGCGTGGCGTTGTTCGAGCGTCGGCCACGGGGCATGGAGCCGACGGCGGCGGGTAACGCACTGGCCCACCATGCCCGACGTGCGTCGTTAGAAGAGCAAGCGTTGCTGTCGGAGCTGCGCGGCGGCGATTACCCTGGTGCGCGGGTAATTCGCCTGGTGTCCACAGAGGGCCTTTCGCGTTATTTCCTGCCCCATGTGCTGATCCAGCACTACCAGCAAGCCCCTGCCTTTCAGTACGTGCTGGAGGTGATGTCGCCGCTTGAGTGCGCAGAAAAAATCAAACGTGGCGATGCCGATGTAGGGCTGACGTTCAGCACCGCGCCCACTGATGGCGTCGAGATCCTCTACTCAAGTCGCTCGGCCATTCGCGCGCTGATGCGTGCCGGTCATCCGCTGTCGACGCTCAAGACATTGCCGCTGCGTGCGCTGCTGCCGTTCCCCTTGGCGCTGACCCCAAAAGGTACGACTCTGCGGCAGTTGTTCGATCTGGTGTGCGAAATGGAAGGGCTGCACTTCAACCATGTAATGACCTGCAACTACTCCGGCGCGATCCATGAGTTTGTTCGCCATTCCGACACCATCGCGTTTGGTGGTGCGATCAGCCAGCGGGTGAACGACAGCAGTGACCTGGTCTCGGTGCCGCTGTCGAACTCGCGATTTTCCGACCGCACCATTCAGGTGCTGACTATGCCTAAACGTACGCTGCCCGTTTCGTTGCAAGGCTTTATCGAGACCTTGATCGGCTGCCTGCAACGGGTCAACTGAACACTAACGTGTCAGGCTCGCGCCCGCGTGCCTGGCACGCTTGAACGCCCCCGCGGCGGCAATGTCGAGTAACCGCCGAAAGTTCGGGCATTGCGCGTGGTCGGGAGCAGGGCAGGCCGCAGCGTGGCGCAAGCCGCGGCTCATGGCTTGCAGTTGTTTGACCGTCGCGTCGAGTTCATCGGCCTTGGCCAGCAGCAGCGTTCTGTCCACCGTGGCCTGGCCATTGGGGGACAGCATGGCCTGTATCTCGTCCAGCGACAGGCCGCCCGCCTGGCCGAGGGCGATCACCGCCAACTGCTCAATCACCGCCGCGCCAAACTGACGGCGAGCGCCGGGCGGGCTGATGGAGGTGATGAGCCCTTTCTTCGCATAAAAACGCAAGGTGTGAGCCGGCACGCCCGTGCGTTTGACCACCTCAGTGATATCCATTACCAGACCCTTGACTTGAAGTTGACTTCAACTTCTATGATGCCTGCGCAGGTTAAATGGGTCCATGAATTAGAGGTCGATATGGCATCGCTGCACGTGGCTGCACAGGTAATTTTATTGGGGGCCGGGGCTACGGTCGTGATGGATATGTGGATGCTGTTGATGAAGGCACTGAAGGTGCCCACGCTGAATTTCGCCTTCGTGGGGCGCTGGGTCGGGCATGCGTGCCAAGGGCAGTTTACCCATCGCAGCATTGCCCAAGCGGCGCCCGTGCAGGGCGAGGTCGCCCTGGGCTGGATCGCGCACTACGTCACCGGGATTGTGTTTGCGCTGCTGCTGGTGGGGATAGAAGGAGTCGACTGGTTGCAGGCGCCCACATTCATGCCGGCATTGGTGCTGGGTATCGCCACCGTGGCTGTCCCGCTGTGTGTCATACAACCTGCCATGGGCGCGGGGTTTGCCTCCTCCAGGACACCCACGCCGGGCAAGAACTGCCTGCGCAGTCTGATCAGTCATGCGGTGTTCGGCGTGGGGCTTTATCTGGCTGGAGTATGTTCCAGCCACTGCTGGTAAGTGATACGGCTGATGTGCTCGGTCCGATAATCGTCGAAGAAGGCGTTGTAACGGTTTTCCTCGGTGTGATGAACGCGAAAGCCACACTTCGATTGAACGCTACAGGACTGGGTGTTATCGGCAAAGTAACCACACCAGAGCGCTTCAAGGTGCAAGGTTTCAAAGGCGTGTCGCATCACTTCGCGCACGGCTTCGGGGATCAGGCCTTTGCCCCAGTACGGCACGCCGATCCAGTAGGCGATTTCACCTTCACGCTCGCTGATCTCAAAGTTGCTGTGGCTGCCGATCAGGATGCCCACGCAGCCCACCGTGCGGTGGTTCTCTTTGAGTTCGACGGCGTAGACTTCTGGGTGATTGAAGACGGTGCGGATGATCTCGGCACTTTTCTGCACACTGGTGTGCGGCGGCCACCCAGCGATGGGGCCGACGCGGGTATCCTTGGCATATTCGTAAAGGTCGGCGGCGTCTGTGTCTTGCCAGGGGCGCAGCAAGAGTCGTTGTGTGTTCAGTGGCATGGCCTGTGTCCGTCAGCGATGGGTTCGTTTGGCACAGCCTAGTGACAGGCGCCTGATCGGTACACGCCAGTACCTTGGCGATTTCGGTACTTATCGAAACTCCTCTGTCCGCTGATGATAGGATTTACGCTCTTGCAGGTTGCAGCGCTGAGGCTTAATGCATCACATTCCGAAACTTTCTTCCCCCGATGACCCGCTACTGATGGGCGAGACCACCTTGGCCGAAGGGCTGGGGCTGCCGCTCGCTTTCGGTCATGCGTACCTGACCTTGCTGGTATGCCTGTCGGGCAGTGCGCGCCTTACTCTGAATTTCAAAGAGCATGCGGTAAGGCGCGGTGATGTGCTGGTTCTGGCTGAGGACACGATTGCCTTGTTCAAGCGCCACTCACGCCAGTTCAACGTGTTTTTTTGCCTGATACCCAAACGCTTTGCAGCGGAGGTGGCCTACCCACTGCCAAACCCCTTGTTTGTGTTTTTGCATGACCATCCCCATTGCGTGCTTGCCCCGTGCCACAGGCCGCTGATAGAGGGCTGGGTCGCACAGATGCGCGACATCGCGGGCAACTGTCCCACTTACCGGCACATCATGCTGCGCAACCAGCTGCAGACGTTTTTCCTGAAGATCGCCGAACAACTTCCGGCCCAACCAGCGGGCGGTCGGGCGTTCAGCCGCAAGGAAATGCTCAGTTGGCGGTTCTGGGAGCTGATTGGCAAGCATTGCACCCGTCATCGAGAAGTGAAGTTCTACGCCGATGCGTTGAGTATCACGCCGTTCTACCTGTCGCAGCTGACCAAGGCGTTTTTCAATGACAGCCCCAAGGGCTTGATCGATCGGCAGGTCACCCTGGAGATCAAGGCGCTTCTTTCTTACAGTAACCTGGCGATTGGTCGTGTGGCGGACGCTCTCAACTTTGCCGATGCTTCCTACTTGTGCCGCTATTTCAAGCGTCAAACCGGGGTTTCACTTTCCGGCTATCGCAGGCATCAGCATGCGGCAAGCGGGCAGGGTTGATCTGCGGCCCAGGGAAGAAGCAAGTACCAGGCAAGGGAGTTGTTTTAATGAACCAATACGATCTGATTATTGTGGGGGCCGGCATTCATGGTGCGGCTTTGGCCTATTACAGCGCCAAGGCCGGGCAGCGCGTGATGCTTATTGAAAAAGCCCGGCCTGCCAGCGGTGCCAGCGGCCATGCCTTTGGGTGGATCAATGCCAGTGCGTTGATTGAACCCGTGCAGCATCTGGCGCAAAACGTGATGGATGATTACCACCACCTTCAGGCTGCGTTGCCATCGTTCCCGTTGCGTTGGTGTGCAGAATTGACCTATGGCGTCTGCCCGGAAAATCCCCAAGCATCAGCAGCGGGCCTGAACCTTTCTTCCCTTCAACCGCGTACGGTTTCGCAGGCTGAAATCCGAGCACTGGAGCCCAATCTTGCTCACCCGCCTCTTCACGCCCGTTATACGCAGGCGGCAGGGATCATCTCGCCGGTCGAAGCCATTGAGTGCCTGGTTCTGGCCGCTGAAGGCTTTGGCGCACGGGTAGTCTGCGATTGTGCAGTCAGCCAGTTGCTCGTTGAAAATGGCCAGGTTGTGGGCGTCAGTACGCAGGCAGGCAATTGGTATGGCAAAAAAACGGTACTGGCTGCGGGCTTGGGAGTGCTTGATCTTTTAGTTGGCCAAAGCCTGCATCTGCCCATTCGACCGTCTCCGGCGATTCTGTTGAAGTTTGAAGTGGCGCAGGCGCTGCTCAATGGCATTGTTTCGAACGCCGATATGGAGGCTCGTCAAGGCGACACCTGTACGCTGATTGCGGCTGAAGACTACATCGACGATACGCCCGAAAATGGCCCCGCTGCCATTGGGCTCAGAGCCCTTGAGGCCATTCGTGGGCAGTTGAACGGTGCACAATCCATCGCGCTGAAGTCCGTAGCGGTGGGGTGGCGACCGCTGTCTGACGACCACCTGCCTATTGTGGGGCCAGCGGGCGACGACGGCGGGCTTTATATCTTGAGCGCCCATCCAGGCTTGACCCTGGCGCCCACCTTGGCGCGGCTCTTGAGCGAAGAGCTGATCACCGGTGTCGCTTCGCCATTGCTGGGCAACTTTCGGCCGATGCGTTTTCGGGTGTGAGCGTCAGAACCTTGTATCGTCAGCTGCCGTTTCAATCACTTTCAACATTCCATTGAAAGTCTATGCGCCCCGAGCGGATGGCTAACGCAGCCGGGGTTTCATTACGCTGGGTTTCTCCTTAACCACCTGCGGCGTATATCAACATGGTATTTAAAAACCTCATCACTTCTACGGGTGTGACGCTGCTTGCGCTGTTGATTGCAGGTTGTGCGAGCCATTCCCCTGACGGAGCGACCCCTGTGTCAAAACCCTTGGTTTCCATCGCCGTACTCAAAGCCAAACCTGGCAAACAGCAGGCACTCAAACACGGCCTGCTGGCCCTGGTTGCGCCAACGCGCACCGAGCCCGGTAACCTCGACTATGTGCTGTTTGAGCTGCGCGACGCCCCCGGCACCTTCTACATGCGTGAGTCGTTCAAGGACCAGGCGGCCCTCGATGCGCATTTTGCCACGCCGTACTTCAAGCAATTTGCAGCCACGGCCGACGACTTGCTTAGCGAGCCGCTGCAGCTGATTTTCCTTGAGCAAGTGTCGAACTGAGCCATTCGTCATCTTGCACCGTTATCGACATAACGGTGGTGCGACGCTGAACCTGTGGCAAGCAGGCTTGCCACAGTCAGAGTGTTCGTCCTTTCGCGCTGCAGATCAGTGCGTGCCGTTGCCGGCAAACATCTGTTTGGCGTGTGCAAAACACTTCTCGGCGATGGCCGAGCGCGGTTCGGTCTTGCGCATCACCAACCCCAGTGGCGCGAGCACGCTGGCGTCCGGCAAGTTGATAAAGGCGAGGTTCTCGATCGGGTTTTCCATGCCACTGTCCAGCGGCATGATCGCGCAGCAAAAACCTTCGTGGATCGCCTGGAACAACTGATAGGTCGAGTCGCTTTCGAGAATGGGCTGCGGGTCGAGGCCACGGCTGCGGAAACTCAGGTCAATGGATTTTCGATAATGCATGCCGTTGCTGATCATCCCCAGGGGCAACTGCGCGGCATCTTCCCAACTCATTTCGGTGCCTTCGAACTGGAAGTGGCGCGTGTCGTACAGCAGGCCGACGCGGGTTTCGCCCAGTTCAAAAACCTCCAGGTAATTGGGGTTTACGTGGTCCAGGTAGCACACACCCAAATCCAGTTGATTGGTGCCCAGGGCTTCGATGATCTTGTCCGAACTCATGGACGACAGGCTGAATTTGAGCTCTGGAAACGTCTGGGACAGACCTTGGATGTAGCTGATCGAGTTGAACCCGCTGAGCGGTACCAGCCCCAGGCGCAGGCTACCCACTAACTGCCCGCGACACGCCGCCGCTTCGGCAAACAAACCGTCATGGGCGGCGAGCAGGGTTCTGGCCCAGGCCAACACGCGTTCGCCGGCCTGGGTGAAGCCTTCGAAGCGCTGGCCACGGGTGACCAGCTCCAGGCCCAGCTCATCCTCCAGATTGCGCAGGCGCATCGACAGGGTCGGCTGGGTGATATGGCAGCGCGCAGCCGCCTGGCCGAAGTGCCGGGTCTGCTCCAGCGCGATCAGGAATTTGAGTTGCTTGATGTCCATTTAAAGCCCCAGCCTGGGAATAAGTGAGCGGTCAGGATAAGTGCCCGTGCCTGCACCCGCAGCAGACCCTCTCATTGTAAGGCCTGCGTGTCCAATCACCTGCATTGAAGTGATCCTCACCAACGGATAAAAAGCAGAGCAGCCACCTGATGTAACGCGATCTGAATGTGGGCTCGCGCGGCGTGATCGGTTTTTTTAGCGCCCACTGAAACCTGTACGCAATTTGAAACGTTTAAGTGGTTTAATGTTTATGTCGGCTTGCGATGGATCGCAGCCGCCGACAGACCTTCTGTCATTGAATCATCCCAAGGAGCTACACCATGCATGGAAGTATGAAGTCCAAACACCTCGCGTTTCTGTTGATCCCGCTGGTTGCCGCTTGTACCACACCGGACAGAACCCGTGAGTCGGCCGTCACACCGCAAGCCCAGCCCCAACAGGCCTGGCAGTTCGACAACTGCTCGGTCGGCTGCCCCAGCGGTGGCAGCCCACTGACGCTGAACCGCCAGGCGTACACCCTGAACAATAATGGCTCGACCAAGTTTGCCAACTGGGTGTCATACAAAATCACCAAGACCACCCCCGCCAGCGGCCGCTCGCGCGACTGGCAGACCGACCCGGACATTCCGGCCGGCGAAACCCTCGACCCGGTGGATTACAACGGCGCCAATGTCGCGCTCAAAGTCGACCGTGGCCATCAGGCCAACCTCGCCTCGATGGCGGGGGTAGCCGATTGGCAAAGCCTCAATTACCTGTCGAACATCACCCCGCAGAAGTCCGACCTCAACCAGGGGCCGTGGGCGCACCTGGAAGACCAGGAGCGCAACCTGAGCAAGCAGGCGGGGATCGACGCGGTGTATGTCGCCACCGGGCCGCTGTATGAGCATTTTGTCGGCACGCTGCCGGGTACGAACAAGGTGCACACCATTCCCAGTGGCTACTGGAAAATCATCTTTGTCGGCAGCTCGCCTGAAGGCGGAATGTACGCCTCGTTCGTCATGAACCAGGAAACGCCCAAAGGCGCGAACTTCTGCGATTACCAGGTGCCCGTGAGTCAAATCGAAGAGCGCTCCGGGCTGACGTTCTGGAGTGATCTGCCGCAGGCGGTGCAGGCCGCGTTGAAGGCCAGGCAAGGGCAGTTGCCGGGGCGCATTGGGTGCAAGCAAGCGTTGTAATAGTTAAGGATCCGTATCACTTCTGTGGCGAGTGAGCTTGCTCCCGCTGGGCTGCGAAGCGGCCCTGAAAAAAGGGACTGCTGCACAGTCCACCGGGAGCAAGCGCCCTCGCCACAGGTTACCGGTGCAGATACTGGCCTTTACTGTCAGCTTCGCTCGGCCTTCACATAGTCCAGGCGTAGTTCACGGACCTGAAGAATCTGCTGATCAAAATTGACTACGATGATTGCGCAAGGGCTCGCCAGCAACCTGCGCTTATCAACATAGATAGCGGTTGCGTGCTTCTCTGAGCAGGTCACGCATCTGGTCGACGCGCAATAACAGCGTCATTTGCCGCTCATCGACGATAATCTCCACCATGATCAATGCGCAGATCATCGGTGCGGTCACCAGCCAGTGCTCGTAACATTGGGTGGCCAGCGATATGAAGATGCCTGCAATCCACAACCCCAGCACCCACTTCGGGGCACGCCGTTGCAGCGGCACCCAGAAACGCTGCAACCTTTTCAAACGGGCCGTGTGCAGCCTTAACGAGGCTTCGAGTCGGGAAATGTCATTGCTCATGTTTACCCTCCCTCAACGGTACGCGCGCAGCCTGGGAGCGTGGTTCCCAGCCAAGACAGGTTGACCCGTTCGACTTCTATCCAATGCTCGCCGACAGGTTTTGTGCGGCAGCTTTTAAACGCAATACACACCTGCTTTGCGTCCAATAAAGCAAAGTGCCGATAACGGGGCGGGCGCTTAAACACCGAAAAAAACATACGCATCGCCGTGCCTCGCTCAATCAAACGTGCCAACTGAGTTCAAACAGCGTGCCGCCGTTTTCCATGCGGCGGCAGGTCACGGCGCCGCCATGGGCGAGGGCGATAGCGCGCACCACGGCCAGGCCCAGGCCACTGCCGCCCTGGGCGCGTGAGCGGGAGTTTTCACCGCGTTGGAAGGCGTCAAACAGGCGCGCGGCAAAACCTTCGTCGATGCCGGGGCCGTCGTCGCGCACGCGCAGGTAGTTGAAGCCGTCGCGGGTGCTCAGGTGGACGATGACATTGCCCGGTGTCGCGTGCCGCCGAATGTTATCCAGCAGGGCCAGCAAGGCCTGGCGAATGCGCGCCGGGTCGCAGCGCATCGTGCGGCGTTGCAGGTCCAGTTGCAGCACAAAACCTGCGGCCACCAGGCTCGGTTCGAACAACCGTACATCGTCTTCGATGCCTGTCGCCAGGTCGGCTTCTTGCAGGTTGAGTTCCAGGTAGCCACTGTCGGCCAGGCCCACCACGCGCAAATCCTCGATCAAGCGCGTCAAGCCTTCGACCTGGCCCAGCAGGCTGTAGAACTGTGCGGTGTCGGGTTCGAATACACCCTCGGCCAACCCTTGCAGGCGCCCGCGCAGAATAGTCAGGGGTGTGCGCAGTTCATGCGCAATGGCGGCATTCCAGAACGCTTGCTCCTGCGCCATGCGCTGCAAGCGTTTGGCCATGCTGTTGAAGTCATTGACCAGGATCGCCGCTTCGCCGATCGACTGGTCACCGGCAACGGCCTGTACGTCCAGGTCGCCGTCGGCCAGTTTGCGCAGGTTCTCGGCCACGGAGTTGAGCGGCATCAGGATTCGCCGCGACAGTTTCAGCGCCACAATCGAGCCCACCGCCAGGCTCACACACGTGGTCAGGCCCATCCACACCCATTCAGCCTTGGCCGGCAGCCAGGCATCCACTTCGGCGTCGGTGAGCGGCCAGTAGGTCCACAGCAATGCGTAAAAAATATACGAGCCGATCACCGCCAGGGCGATCACGCACAGCACCACGGCGCACATCGACAAGATGATCTGGCGGCTCAGGCCATTGAGCCCTTTCACACCATGCTCCCGAACCGATAGCCGACGCCACGGATACTGGTGGGCACACCCTGCACGCCGAGGTCTTCGAGCTTGCGCCGCAGTTTGCTGATATGGCTGTCGACCGTGCGCTCCAGGCTGTCGCTTTCCGGTGAACACTGGGCCAACAGCTCGGCGCGGGTGAACACCCGTTTCGGTGCCTTGGCCAGTTGCGCCAGCAGCCTGAATTCGGTGACGGTCAAGGCCAGCGGCACTCGGCGGCCGACCAGCGTCACCGTGGCTTCGTAGCTTTCCAGGTCAATTTCAAACGCGTCCACCCGCAGCACCGTGGGGCAGGCGCGGTCGCGATAAGCGATGGAGCGGCGCAGTACCGCCTGGGTGCGCGCCACCACTTCGGCGGGGTTGAACGGCTTGACGATATAGTCGTCGGCGCCGATGCGCAGGCCCATGAGCTTGTCCATGTCCTGGTCTTGCGCGGTCAGCATGATCACCGGCGTATGGCCGCGTTGGCGCACTTGCGCGAGCACTTGCCAGCCATCCACGTGGGGCATCAGCACGTCCAGCAACATCAGCTCCGGCTTGAGCGCCAGGTGCATGTCCAGCGCCTGTTGGCCGTCACGCGCGTGGGCGGTGCGAAAGCCGCTGCGTTTGAGGTAAGCCTCCAGAATGTCGGCGATTTGCGGCTCATCTTCGGCAATCAGCACGAGGGCCTGGGGTTCTCTGACGCAGTCCGGGCGGGGCATCGATGCAACGGGGAAATCAGTCATGGTCTGCTCGGTGAATACGCGGCGAGCCTGTGCATCCCTGCGCTCGTGCTTATCTGCCTTATCGTGGCTGCCGGTCCATGGCCACGTTTGCCAGTAGTGATCATAGCTTCTGGGTGAGGGTGCTGACCTCCAGAGCAGGAATCATCGTGTTCTCCTGGTAAATCTACGCAACGGTGAACGCAAGTGTGCGCAACCAACGTGCGCATTCATGGGAGGTTTTGTGGAGAAACGATGGAGGCGGGCACTAATTTGTGCCCGAGCGCGTAGGAGGCGGGATGGATTGACGGATAATACCTAAAAGTCCAATATGGAATTATAAGTACAAAAAGCCTATGCCTCTCTTTCTTCACGCTTGCCAAACCAACAACAACTTGCGAGATAACGACCATGAAGAAACCCGCGCTGATCGCTGCACTGGCCCTGGGCCTGTTTGCTTCAAGCCATGTGCTGGCCGCTGAGAAAACCTTGCGTATCGGCATTGAGGCGGCCTACCCACCGTTCGCCTCCAAGACCCAGGACGGCAAGATCGTCGGGTTCGACTACGACATCGGTAATGCCTTGTGCGCGCAGATGAAGGTCAAGTGCGTGTGGGTGGAAGGTGAATTCGACGGCCTGATCCCTTCGCTTAAAGTGAAGAAAATCGACCTGGCCCTGTCATCCATGACCATCAACGAAGACCGCAAGAAATCGGTGGATTTCACCCACAAGTATTACTTCACTTCCTCGCGCCTGGTGATGAAGGACGGCGCGGTGGTGGATGACCAGTACGCCAGCCTCAAGGGCAAGACCATTGGCGTGCAGCGCGCCACCACCACCGACCGCTATGCCACCGAGGTGTTCGAGCCCAAGGGCATCAACGTCAAGCGCTACAGCAATAACGAAGAGATCTACATGGATTTGGCGGCGGGGCGCCTGGATGCGATTTTTGCCGACACCATCCCGTTGAGTGACTTTTTGTCGATGCCACGCGGCAAGGGCTACGCCTTCGTCGGGCCGGAACTCAAGGACCCCAAATACGTGGGCGAGGGCGCCGGGATCGCAGTGCGCAAGGGCAATACCGAACTGGTCAGTGAGCTGAATACGGCCATCGACGGCATCCGCGCGAATGGCGAGTATCAGAAGATTTCACAGCAGTATTTCAAGTCCGATATCTACGGCGACTGAGCGTGAAACAGCAACAGTAGAGCCATACTCGGTCACATGTGGGAGCTGGCTTGCCTGCGATGCAGACACCTCGGTACATCAGGAATACCGAGTTGATGCCATCGCAGGCAAGCCAGCTCCCACAGTTGATGAATGATCGTTCAGCCCTTCAATTCCTTAAGGTGCTTGTACACCGTCGCCCGGCCCATCCCCAGCACATTCGCCACGTAGTTCGACGCGCTCTTGCCCTTGAACGCGCCCTCGGCATGCAATGCCAGCACCAGCTCACGCTTATGGTCGCGGGTCAGCAGGTTCAGGCTCAACTGACGTTCACGCATCCAGGCATGCAAGAAGGTGTTGATGCGCTCCTGCCAGTCATCACGAAACAGTGAATCCGGCTGTGGGATCAGCTTGCTCGGTGACAGGAACAGGTCCAGCGCCGCCTTGGCGTTTTCGAACAACGAGATATTCAGGTTGATGCACAGCACTGCCAGCCGACGACCTTTGTGGTCATGCAGCACCGTGCTCAGGCTGCGGATTTTCTGACCATCCCAGTTGAGCTTTTCGTACGGGCCGATATTCACTTCGCGGATGTCATCGCTGAGCATGTCCTCCAGGGAGGAGTCGTCACCAATGGCGCGTTTCGACAGGTTGTTGGCGATGTAATCGACCTTTTGCGTGCGCAAGTCATGCAGCACCACTTCGGCGTGGGGAAAGAACAGCGTGGCGATCGCATCGGCGATCGCCCGAAAGTTCTGCACAACGTTTTCTTGTTCAGCAATGCTCATCAATGCGGCTCCAGGCGGACGGGCGAGAGCATACCAGCGTCCAGGCCAAACCGCGTCAGCGGCTCCGGCAACGGTGCGCCGCGTACCAGCGCCGCGCTGGCCTGGCCCATGGCCGGTGAAGTCTGGATGCCATAACCGCCCTGCGCCGCGACCCAGAACAGCCCTGGCACCTGCGGGTCGAAGCCCGCGAGCAAATCACCATCAGGTACAAAACTGCGCAGCCCGGCCCAGGTGCGGGTAGGGCGGCGGATGGTCAAGGTGGTGGCTTCTTCGATCTGGTAGATGCCCATGGCAATGTCCAGCTCTTCGGGCTGTACATCCTGGGGTTCGACCGGGTCGGCGTTGGCCGGTGAGCCGAGGAACATGCCCGCGTCAGGCTTCATGTAAAAGGCTTCGTCGAGGGCCACCAGCATCGGCCACCCATGCGTGTCGACACCCTCTGGCCCGGCGAAGATAAACGCCGAGCGCCGTTTGGGCTGCAGACCGATGGACGCCGCGCCAGCGAGGCCGCCGATCTGATCGGCCCAGGCACCGGCAGCGTTGATGATGATCGGCGCGGTGTAGGTCGCGTCCTGGGTGCGCACCTGCCACAGGCCGTCGGCGTCACGGCTCAGGCCCAGCACATGGCTGTCGGTACGCACTTCGCCGTGGTGGCGGCGGATACCGCGCAAATAGCCTTGGTGCAGGGCATCGGTGTCGATGTCGCTGGCGGTCGGGTCGAAGATGGCGCCGTGGACTTTTTCACGACGCAAAATCGGCAAGCGTGCGCACGCCTCATCGACACTCAGCCGTTCCACCTGCGCCACCGTGGCCTTGGCGCTCTGGTATTGACGCTCCAGTTCCGCCGGGTCGCCGCTGAAATCCACGGTGATCTCCCCGCGTGGCGTCAGCAACGGGTGCTCACAGAAGCCTGCCGGCGGGTTATCAAAAAATGCACGGCTGGCCAGGGTCAACGCGCGCACTTGCGGTGTGCCATAAGCCGCGGTGTAGAGCGCCGCCGAGCGCCCGGTGGAGTGATAGGCCGGGTGACTTTCGCGCTCCAGCACCAATACTTTGCCATGCTGCGACAACCAGAACCCGGTGGATGCACCGGCAATGCCGCCGCCGATGATGATGAAGTCTGCATGGCTCATAAACATCTCCTTAAACAATGGTTAGCGCTGGGTTTGGTACAGGGCATTGGCCAGTGCGACGTCTTCCAGGCCCAGGCCGATCGAGCGGAAAAACACGTGGCGGTCATAGTCCGGGCGCTGCGCCATATCACTGAGCAACTCCGGCAGGTCGCCGATCACGGCGCGCTTGTCCCAAGCGTGTTGCTCGGCGGCGATCAGCATCTCACCGGCCGCGCCCGGCGTGGTCTGGCGATAGTCGCAGAACACATGCATGGCGTGCAGGCTGGCGGGTGGCACTTCATGGGCGCGTGGCGCATTGGTGCTGATGGAGGTGATCAGCGCTGGCTTGCGCAAACGCGCCGGGTTGAGCACCGGGCCGGCCGATGAGGTACACAGCAGGATCACATCGGCGTCTTCCACGGCGCTGTCACAGCTGTCGGCCAGGGTCAGGCGCGGGTCCAGGCCTTTGAGGTGGGCGAGGGTGTCGACGCTGGCGTGGCCCAGGCTCGGTGAATACAGGCGAATCTGCTGCCAGTCGCGCAGGTTGCGCACGTAGTGCAGGTGCGCTTGCGCCACCTTGCCACTGCCGATAATCGCCAGGCGCCGCGCGGCAGCAGGCGCCAGCACGTCCACCGCCAATGCAGTGGTGGCAGCGGTGCGCGCGGTGGTCAGCTCGGCCGCATCACACAGCATCAGCGGCTGGCCGCTGTGCATCGACATCAACAACGTCCAGGCCGTCACCAGTGGGCCTTGCTCGCGCACGATGTAGGGCGACGTCTTGACGCCATAAACGCCCTCATCGGCCAGCACGCCCAGGTAGTTGATAAAGTCGCCGGCCCCATGCGGGAACTCCACCAGCTGCTGCGCCGGCTGCACCGCCAGCCCGGCCGCCAGGTCGCGGAACAGCTTGTGCAGAATGTGGGGCACATCGACCTGGGCGAGCAATTCACGGGCCTGGGCCTGATTCATGACAAGGGGCGTGCTGGACATGGCAATCTCCGCAGATAAACTAATTTGTCCATTATGGACTTTTAGTTCTGTTGGGCAATATCCACGTCAGAAAAAACTGCACGTTACTTCGCCAGCCACACCGTGACACACAAGCCCCGTTGCGCAATGGCGTCAGTAAACGCGAGTTGCACCCGTGCGCCTGTGCGATCGGCAATCACCTTGACGATCGAGAGTCCAAGCCCGGAGCCGGCCTCGTCGGTGCCCAGGCTGCGATAGAACGGATCGAACACGCGCGCCTGTTCCTCTAGCGTAATGCCGGGGCCGGAATCTTTGATTTGCAGTTGAGCGCCGTCGGCAGTCAGCGCAACCGACAGGTCGATACGCCCACCCGGCGGGGTGTAGCGAATGGCGTTATCCACCAGGTTTTTCACCAGCGTAAACAGGTCCAATTCGTTGAACGTCACCTGCACATCCTGGGTGCTTTCAACGCCTATATCGATCTGTTTACTCTCGGCCAATGGCAGCAAATCTTCCAGTATCTGGCGGTACACGGTATGCACCGACAGTGTGGTTTGCGCCCGCTCAGACGCCGACTGCGCCGCCGCCAGGCTCAGCAATTGATCAATCAGTTTGCGCCCGCGTTGAATGCCGCGTGACAGCGGCTCAAACCGCTCGCGGCTGACGGGCGACAGCTCGGTGGCGGCCAGCCGGTCGGCTTGCAGCGCCAGGGCGGTCATCGGTGAACGCAGTTCATGGGCGGCATCGGCGACAAAGCGCCGTTGGCTGTCCATGGACAGCCCGACGCGTGCCAGCAGGCGATTGATCGCGACCACAAACGGGCGTACTTCGCTGGGCAGGTGTTGCTCTTCAATCGGGTGCAGTTCTTGCTCGGCCCGTTGGTCGATCTCTGCGGCAAGCACGCCAATGGGGCGAAACAACTTGCGCACCAAGTCGCCGACCACCAGTAACAACACCGGAAACAGAATCAGGAACGGCAACAAACTGCGCCAGGCGCTTTCGCGGGCGTCCTTGTCGCGGGCATCGGATTCCTGGGCCACGGCGATGCGTTCACCACGGGCGGTGGTGTGCACCAGCACGCGAAAATTTTCGCCGACCACGGCGACGGTGGACAGGCCATCGGCGAGGCTGGCCGGAAACGGCAAAGGCAAGGCTTCATCCGTGGTGCCCGTGGCCCTTGGGCTGTCACTCAGGTGCTGGATGATCACCCGGGTTTCTTCGTCATCGCCTTTAAGCGCCGGGCCTTGTGGGTATTGCAGGGTCATGTGCTGGCGGTCATACAGCATCGCCACCTGGCGCAAGGTGGCGTCCTGCTGTTCGTGGGTTTCTTCAAACGCCGAGACAAAGGTGAACACGCTGGCCACCAAGGCCACCAGCAAAATAGCGAGGGATAACGCCACCGACAGGCGCAGTTGCACTGACTCGCTCAGACGTTTTTTGAAACCATCCATCCCATGCCCCTGACGTTCTTGATCACGTGAGTGCCCAATTTGCGCCGCAAGGCGTGAATCAGGAATTCGATGGCGTTGCTTTCCACCTCATTGCCCCAGCCATACAAGCGGTCTTCCAACTCGCTGCGCGAAAGGATGGCGCCGGGACGAATCAACAGCGCTTGCAGCAGCGCAAATTCGCGACTGGAAAGGGCGACCTCATGCTGTTCTTGCGTACTGGCTTGCTTGGTGAGCAGGTTCAGCGTCACCACGCCATTGCCCAGCAACGATTGAGCGCTGCCGCCTTTGCGGCGTAATACCGCACGCATGCGTGCGAGCAATTCCGGGATATCAAAGGGCTTGAGCAAGTAATCATCGGCGCCGCCGTCAAGGCCCCGCAGGCGGTCGTCGAGGCTGTCGCGGGCGGTGATGATCAGCAAGGGTACGGGGTTGTTGCGTGCGCGAATCGTGTCCAGCACGTCGAGGCCATCCTTGCCAGGCAGGCCAAGGTCGAGCAGCACCAGGTCATAGGGATGGGTGTCGAGGGCGGCGAGGGCGGTGAGGCCATTCTTGACCCAGTCAGCGGCATAGCTCGCGTCGCTGAGCGCACGCTGGATCGCATCGCCAATCATCGGGTCGTCCTCGACCAGCAGTATTCGCATAAGTCTCTCCGCACAAAAAGCACGCGCGGCGAGGTGATCGCCGCGTGTGTATTGAAGCACCTGGGCAGGCATTTGTCCGATATCAGCCCTTCATCAGGTCGAAGGTCTTGAGCAGGTCGTCCATCGAGGCTTTGCACTCTGCCTGGTTAGGGTTGCCGTCACGCAGGGCCGAGAGGGCGCGGTCGATGGCTTTGTCGAGCACGTGCCAGTCGTTGGCGGCACGTGGCTTGATCCCGGCTTCAGCGCTGTCCCAGCTGGTTTCCAGGTCTTTGATGCGGGCTTTGGCACCTGCCAGGTCGTTCTTGGCGACAAGACCGGAAACGTCTACCGCGATGTTACGAAACGCCGACAGATCACCCAGTTGCGACATATGGCGCTGGCTGCTGGTGGGGTTGGCCGCGCTGGCAGGTTTGTCAGCCGGCTTGGAACAACCGGTGGCGATGCCCAGCATAAAAATCGCTGAAACAATGGCGGCATGGCGGATCACATTGCGAACTTTGCTCATGGCAGTTTCCTTGGAGTGAGAGTTTATTGAATGAGGGTTTTACGGCTGCCGATGCTGATTTGCGCCACGGCCACCAGCAACACGATCACGCACAAGAACAGCGCGCTGGTCCAACTGGCGCCCATGCCTAGGCCGCCATACGTCTTGGCTTGGGTGAGCAGGTCGCCGAGGGAGGCTCCGAACGGGCGGGTGAGGATGTAGGCGATCCAGAAGGTCAGCACGCTGTTGACGCCCAGGCGCCAGGCCAGCAGTATCACGCCGATTAAACCGGCGAAAATCACCGCGCCGAGGGTAAAGCCCAGGCCCAGGGCTTCGGTGGCCAGGTCACCGGCGGCGGTGCCTAAAGCGAAGGTGCACAGCACGGTGGTCCAGTAGAACCACTCGCGCCGCGGGGTCACGATGTCGCGGATCGACAGGCTGCGCTCGGTGCGATACCAGACGATGAAGTTAAGCGCGAGCAGCACCGAAAAAATCGCCGTACTGGTGTACAGGCTGACGTCGAGCTTATCGGTGAGGATATCGGTGATTTGCGTGCCGACGATGCTCACCAGCACCACCGTCAGCCAGTAGATCCACGGCGTGTAGGCCTTGGTGCGCAGTTGGCAGAACAACGCGAGCCCCAGCAAAGCGGCCATGCCGAAGCTGGTCCAGCCGGCGCCGAAGCCTGCATCCACGGCGAGGTAATCCGCGCCGGTTTCGCCCACGGTGGTGGACAGTATCTTGATCACCCAGAATGACAGCGTCACCTCGGGTACTTTGTTCAGCCAACGGGCTGCTGTGGCATTCATCGGGGTTACCTCTCCTTGACTGCGCAGTGGTTGGCGCAGGGGAGAAGGTAAGCCCCGACACTTAGCTGAGACTGAGGGCCTGGGTTTTTTTCAATACATGCGCCGTGCCGAGTGTCGTGAGGTGCACCACACTGCCGGTGGGCGGGGCTTGCAGGCCGGAACTGCGCACCAGAATCGCCTGGCCCGGTTCATCCTCGGCAGGCTGCAACACCACGGTCAACGTGCAGGTATTGCCGCCGAATTCGCGCTCGGTCACGACACCACGGCAGCCCGACAGGTCGGTGGTACTCAGCTGCAATTGCTCCGGGCGCAGCATGATCCGCGTTGCTGCGTGGTCCGCCGTACTGTCCACCGGCACACGGCCCAGCCCGCAATGCGCCCAGCCAGCTTCAATACGGGCGGGCATCACCACCGCTTCGCCGAGGAACAACGCGGTTTGCTCATCGACCGGGTATTGGTACAGGTCCATCGGGTGGCCCGCCTGCACCAGGCGCCCCTGACGCATCACTGCCAATTGGTCGGCAAACGACAGCGCTTCACTTTGATCATGGGTGACCAGGATCGTGGTGATGCCCGCGTCGCTCAGCAGGCGCGCGACCATTTTGCGCATGGCCGAGCGCAGGCCGGTGTCCAGCGCGGAAAACGGTTCATCCAGCAACATCAACCGGGGTTGCTGGGCCAAGGCCCGGGCGAGTGCCACGCGTTGCTGCTGGCCGCCAGACAGTTCATGGGGCCAGCGCCGGGCCATGTTGGCGTCGAGGGCCACGCTGTCCATCAGTTCGGCGATGCGTGTGTGCCGGGCTTCACCTTGGGTGGCCAGGCCAAAGCCGATATTGTCGGCCACCGTCATGTGCGGGAACAGCGCGCCATCCTGCGGCACATAGCCGATCTGGCGCTGGTGGGCCGGCACCGCGTGGGTGGCGTCGACCAATACCTGGCCGTTGAGCGTGAGGCTGCCGGTGTCGGGGAATTCAAAGCCGGCGATCATGCGCAGCAAGGTGGTCTTGCCCGAGCCCGAAGGCCCGACGATCACTGTGCGGCTGCCGGTGGGCACCGCCAGGGAGACGTCCGCCAGGGCACGCTGGGTGCCGAAGGTCTTGCAGAGGGCGTTGAGTTCGAGGGCGTTCATCGGCCTGCCGTGCGTTTGGATTGATGGTAGAGAAGGCCGGTTAACGGCAGTGACAACAGGATCATGATCAGCGCGTAAGGCGCGGCAGCGGCGTAGTCGATTTCGCTGGTCAGCGCCCAGAAACCGGTGGCCAGGGTGCGCGTGCCGTTAGGCGCCAGCAGCAAGGTGGCGGTCAACTCGTTGGTGATCGCCAGGAACACCAGCGCCGCACCCGCAGCCGCAGCAGGCGCGGCCAGCCGCAAAGTGATCAGCCACAGGGCGCGGCCCGGCGAACGGCCGAGGCTGCGCGCCATGTTTTCCAGTTCTACCGGCGCCTGGGCGATACCCGCGCGCAGGCTCACCAGCGCCCGTGGCAGGAACATCAGCAAATAGGCGAGCAGCACGGTGATGGTGGTCTGGTAGATCGGCCGGGCGAAATGAATGGTCACTGTGACCAAGGCCAGCGCCACCACAATGCCGGGCAACGAGCTGGTGATGTAGTTGCAGCTTTCCAGGATGCGCTGTAAACGCCCTGGCGCCCGAATCGACAGCCACGCAATCGGCACCGCCGCACAGGTGGTCAGCACGGCACCGGCCACGCCCAGTAGCACGGTCTGCTCCAGCGCGGGCAGCAGTTCGTTGAACTGCCAGACCTCACGGCCACCGGCGATCAGCCACTTGCCCAGGGTGATCAACGGCACACCCAGGGCCAGCGCGCAGGTCAGCCCTTGCAGGCCAAGGGCGAGCAGCGTGGTGCGCGTGCGCAGGCTCACAATACGTTGCTCGCGGGCGCTGCCGGAGCCGACCCGCGCATAACGCGCATGCCCGCGTGCAGCGGATTCCGCCGTGAGCATCGCCAAACAACACAGCGCCAGCACCGCCGCAAGCATATTGGCGGCAGGGCCGTTAAAGGTGGATTTGAACTGATCGAAAATCGCGGTGGTGAACGTATCGAAACGAATCATCGCGTACAAGCCGTATTCGGCGAGTAAATGCAGGCCTACCAGCAGTGCGCCGCCGCAGATCGCCAGGCGCAACTGCGGCAGCACCACGCGAAAAAATACCGCCCAGGGCTTGAGGCCCAGGGACTCGGCCACGTCTTCAATGGCAGGGTCGAGCCGGCGCAAGGTCGCCGCCACCGGCAAGTACAAAAACGGGAAATAGGCAATCACCGAGACCAGCACGCCGGCCGGCAAACCATGCATCGACGGCACCAGGCTGACCCAGGCGTAACTGTGCACAAACGCCGGCACCGCCAGCGGCGCAACCGCCAGCAGCGACCACACACGGCGCCCTGGCAGGTTGGTGCGCTCGGTCAGCCACGCCAGCGCAATGCCCAGCACCACGCACAAGGGCAGGGTGAACACCACCAGCAACACGGTGTTGACCAGCAGTTCACCCACACGCGGACGCCACACCAACGCTTCAATCTGCGCCCAGCCGATTTGCCAGGACACGCCGATCACAAACGCAATGGGCAGCAGCGCCAGCAGCGACACCACTACTGACAAACTGGTGACCCACGTGCCCCCACGGCTTTTAAACAAACCGTGGGCGCGTTTACGCGGTTGCGCCTGCGTTAAGGCGGGAGCTAAAGGTTCAGGCAGCAATCAGAGCAGTCCGGCTTGGGTCATCAGTTCGACGGCCTTTTTGCTGTTGAGCTTGGAGGCGTCCACTTTCGGCGCGTCCAGCTGGGCCAGCGGTGTCAGCTTGGGGTTGGACTGTGCGCCCTGGCCCACGGCGTATTCGAACGAGTTGCCGTCCTTGAGGATCGCCTGGCCGTCTTTGCCGGTGATCCACTTCAAGAAGGCCTGGGCTTCTTCTTTATGCTTGCTGGAGGCCAATACACCGGCGCCGGAGATGCTCACAAAGGCGCCTGGATCCTGGTGTTTGAAGTAGTGCAATTGGGTGTTTTTGCTGTTTTCGCCGGTCTTGGATTGGTCGACAAAGCTGTAGTAGTGATAAATAACGCCGCTGTCGACCTGGCCGGCGTTGACGGCTTTAAGCACCGCGCTGTTGCCACGGTAGATGCTCGCGTTGGCTTTCATCGCCTTGAGCCAGTCGAGGGTGGCGGCTTCGCCTTTGAGTTCCAGCACGGCGGCGACGATAGCCTGGAAGTCGGCACCGGCCGGTGAGGCAGCCCAGCGGCCTTTCCAGCTTGGCGAGGCCAGGTCCAGCAGGGACTTTGGCAGCTCGGCTTCTTTGAGTTTGCTCGGGTTGTACACGAACACCGTCGAACGTGCGGCGATGCCCAGCCACTTGCCGTGGGCGGGGCGGTAGGCGGCGTCCACTTGTTCCAACGTGCTCGGCGCTACTGGCGCGAACAGCCCGGCGTTGTCCACCAGCACCATGGCCGGGGAGTTTTCGGTGAGGAACACGTCGGCCGGTGAGGCTGCACCTTCCTGCACGAGCTGGTTGCCCATCTCGGTGTCGTCGCCATTGCGGATGGTTACCGGAATCCCGGTTTCCTCGGTGAAGCCCTCAACCCAGGCCTTGGTCAGGCTTTCGTGCTGGGCGTTGTACACCACGATGCCGGCGGTTTCGGCGGCATACACTTGCCCGGCGCCAACCAATGCAGTGGCGAGCAGGGCTTTAGTGAGGAAAGACGGTAGACGGGAAGCCATACGTTGAATGCTCCGGTTTTTATGTAGGCACGGGAAGCCCGTGAGGGGTCGACTGAGACTAGACCAATAGGAATCATTTGCATATTGAGGCGCGGCGAATGTAGAGGCGCAGATGAGAAAAAAACGTCAAATAAACGGTTAACAAATGTGATGAGGCCTATTAAATGACGCAGGTCAAATGTGGGAGCTGGCTTGCTCGCGGATGCAGTGGTTCAGTCAGCATCTCTGGGTCTGACCCACCGCATTCGCGAGCAAGTCGAATCGTCGCACCGCCGCTCCCACCGTTTTTATTGTGTTCAGGCAGGCGGGGCTGTGGGTTTAAGGCACTCGATGGATCGGTCCACGGTGGTCTTGGCCATCTCCAGCAAATGCCACACCGCCAGAATCTTCGCGCGCTGGGGACTGGCCAGCAGATCACCGCAATTGAGTGCGGTAGCTGAAGCACTGTCGAGCAAGCTGGCGGTGTAGAGCAGGGCGTCTTCGAAGCTCAGGTCTTCGATTTTAACGCCGTTGGAGGGTAGGTAATGGTCGATGGCGCGGTTGAAGGCGGCGCGGTCTTTGGTGGTGTTGCGGGGTGGGTCGGGGACGACTTTTTTCATTGTTTAGCTACCTTTTGGATTCAAGGAGCCGAACCGTTCGCGACTAAACGTAGGGTGGCGGCTGTACGCAGGTTAGTCGACCGGACCAAAAGGTAAAAACCGGCGCACCCGAGGGCGCCCTGCGCACAGCCACCATAAAACCTCATGGAGGGCCATGCACCTTTTGGAATACCGAGCGACTAAACCCGATCACTGATAAGCAGTGACGGATCGCAGACTAGCCATCGATTCCAACAGGCACAAGGCGGCAAGGATTGTCTAGGAAACGTCCTGCAATTTAAAGGGACGCGCCCTGCTGGCCCTTTAAAAACCATGACCAAATGCCACTAATCTCGCCACAGATCGTTCCCACGCGGGAGCGTGGGAACGATCTATCAAGTCCGGCCATTTTTGTAGGCGTTAATTTCTAGTGATGTAGGCAACTTCCCAAATATCACTCAGCCTTCCCGACCTTGTGTCCGAGCCCTGTTCGCCTGCTTATATTCCAACGCCATCTTCATTGCATTCAGGGATACGAAGCATGGCGCAGGGCTATATCAACGACCGCCTCACGGACTACATCAGCTTGAAAAACCAGTTGATGGGTCATGCCCCGGGACGGCAGCGTGCCGATCATTATGATGTGCTGAACCGGCACCTGCGTCATGGGCTGGTGAGGCCTGGGCAGTTGGTGATTATTCCCGATCCCTACAGCGTGATCTGCTCGCTGGAAGAGGCCTGGCTTGTGCGCCATGCCGAGGCAATCGGTCGGGAGCTGGACGCGCGCGCCGCCACCCAAGTGGTCAACAACTATGACCTGCTGCAAAGTCTTCTCGGGTACGGCTCGTTGGGAGTGGGCAGCTCAACATCGGCGTGGGCGCGGCATCTGGACGAAGTGGCGCAGACGCTGGAAGAGATTGAGCGGCTGCACCAGCGCCTGAAAACCGCAGGCTTGGAGCGTGAGGCTTTTTTGCGCCAGCGCCAGGCGCTGTTTGGGCTGCTGGATACCCAGTTGCAAGGCGCGGCGCGATTTGGCACGGGGTTGCGAGGTAATCAGGCGCTGAAAAAGATATTGGGGGTTTCAACCAAAAGCTATCTGCACAAGGGTGAGATTGCCGGGTATGCGCAGCGGATGCGGAGCATTGCGCAGACCTCGAAGTGGTTGGGGATGGGCACCTATGTGGGCTTGGCACTGGACGTGGGCGTGGCAGGGTTGGAGATCAAGGAGGCGTGTGTGGAGGGACGCGAGGCGCAGTGTCGGCGGGCGAAGTATGTGGAAACGGGGAAGTTGGTGGGTGGCGTAGGGGGCGCTTATGGCGGAGGGAAGGCGGGCGCGAAAATAGCCCGTCTCGGCTGCAAGGTTTTTTTGGGCGTCGTGGCTAAAGGAAACGGTGACCTGGCTTGCGCAGTGATCGGCGGCGCTGCGGGAGGGTTTGCAGTAGGCAATGTAGTTGGCGATTTCGGTGCGTTTCTGGGCGGGCAAATCGAAGAGATCGACGGTGATCTGATCTTTCAGCCAGAGGGCGCATAAGCATGGATTTTCAACTCATCCTTGCAATCATTCTATCCATAGCGACGTTCGTTTTTGGCGGACTCACTTTCTACGCCGAGTGCACAAAGCTCGAAGCCCTGGAAAGCTACTTCAGCGAAAACGAGGTGGTCTGCGCCAACAAACGGTTTTGGGGCAGAAACAAGCACATCGACAGGTTTCATCGCATGCTCGTGATCAGTGACCTGTTGGGCATGCCTAAATTTCACATTAAAAGAGGCGAGGTGACCGAGGCAGAGGTGGCGGCCGTCCCCCTGTCCCTCAAGCGTTGGGCGGTGTGGCCGTATCATTTTGGGATGGTATGGTTTGCTGGCTGTATCCTCTGGACCCTCTTGTATGGCTGGTAGCCTGCGGCCATCAGATCGTTCCCGCGCTCTGCGTGGGAATGCAGCCTGGGACGCTCTGCGTCCCGCTCACAACATTCAAGTTTTGCGCAGCTGTGACGCGGAGCGTCACGGCTGCATTCCCACGCGGGAGCGTGGGAACGATCTGTTAGCGCATGTGCAGGATAATCGGGCTACTACTGGCCGGGTCCGTATGCCCGCGCAGCTTGTTCACCGCCGCAGCCTCCACCGCGCCGCCGTTGTTGCCCCATGTACCGCGCACGTAGCTCAACACTTGGGCGATTTCCTGGTCGGACAATTGCTCGCGGAATGCCGGCATGCGGTACGCGTCCGGCATTCCGGCGGTCACGATGCGTTGCGAGCCATTGAGGGTGATGTTGATCGCCGAGGCGCTTTCCTTGGCCAAGGCTGAGGTGGCACCGGCCAACGGTGGCATCCACTCCGGCTGGCCTTTGCCGTCCAGGCCATGGCAGGAGGCGCAGCGGGTGGCATAGGTGTGGGCACCCGCTGCGCTCGTGTCGAGCGCTGCCGTCTGGTATTGCCACGGCGAACCGTCACGCTGCGGGTCGCCCGGCAGTGATTTGAGGTAACGCGCAATGGCGGCCAGGTCGTCGTCTTGCATGAACTGCGTGGAGTTGTTGAACGCCTCGGTCATCGAGCCATACACCACTGCGTGTTTATTACGCCCGGTCTTGAGGAACTGCACAATCTCCGGCTCGCTCCAGCGGCCCAAACCGGTGTTGTGGTCCTGGCGCAGGCTGGGTGCGTACCAGCCGTCGAGCAAGGCACCGGCGAGGAACGGCGCGCCGGACTCGTCCAATGCCTTCTCGTTGAACGCCAGCCCACGCGGCGTGTGGCAACTGCCGCAATGGCCGGGGCCTTGGACGATATAGGCGCCACGGTTCCACAATGCGTCCTGCTCGGGTTTGGCGGCATAGGTTTTAGTCGGCGCGAACACGCCGTTCCACAGCGCGATGGGCCAGCGCATGTTCAGTGGCCACGGAATGCTGCTGGGGATGTTCGGCTCGCTGGCCGGTTGCACGCCTTGCATGAAAAACGCATACAGCGCGCGCATGTCGTCGTCGCTGAGTTTCACGTAGGACGGGTAGGGCATGGCCGGGTAGAGCCGTCGCCCACCCGGCGCCACGCCGTGGCGCACGGCGCGGTCGAAGTCAGCCAGGCTGTAGGTGCCGATGCCGACGTTTTTGTCGGGCGTGATGTTGGTGGCATGAATGGCGCCCAGCGGCGTGGCCATCTCCAGGCCGCCGGCAAACGGCGCTTTGCCCGGCAGGCTGTGGCAGGCCACGCAATCACTGACGCGGGCGACGTATTCACCACGGCTGACCAGTGTCGGGTCAGCCGTGGCGTTGGCCTGTTCAAACGGCGAAGCAGGTTGACGGGTGACGTACCAGGCCAGCAGGCCGGCGGCGACTGCGCCGGCCAGCACCAGCCAGCCAGCGGTTCTAGCCAATCGTTGGTTGTTCATAGGCGTTCCTTGTCGGTCAGGCGAAGGTGTATCGGCTCAGGGGCAGGCTGCGGATGCGCTGGCCGGTCAAGTGCGCCACCGCATTGGCCACGGCAGGCGCCACTGCGGGTAGCGGCGGCTCGCCGATACCGCCCATCTTTTCGCCGCTCTCGACGATCTTTACGTGCACCTTGGCCATCCGCGAGGGTGGCAGGATCGGGTAAAGGTCGTAGTTGCGCGCCCGTGGTTTACCGTCCACGTACACCGCTTCTTCCACCAACGTTTGTGACAAGCCCAACGCTACGGCGCCGTTGACCTGGGCCTCGATGATCGCCGGGTTGACGATGCTGCCAGGGTCGATGGCTTCCCAGATGTTATGCACCTTGACCTGGCCGTTTTCGATCGACACTTCGGCAACCACCGCCGCATGCGAGCCAAAGGGCGAGGCCATGGCCACCCCACGGGCGCGCCGGCTGCCGTCTTCTGCGGTATACGGGCCACGTTTCCAGCCACCGGACAACTCGCCCACCGCTTGCAGCAACGTGGTCAGGCGTTTGTTGTCGCGCAGCAGGTGCAGGCGCAACTCATACGGGTCATGGCCGCCTTTGTCAGCCAGTTCATCGAGGAAGGCTTCGTAGAAAAAGTCATTCAGCGAGTTGCCCACCGAGCGCCAGTAGCCGAGCATGGCCGGGCCTTTGACGTAGATCTGGGCGATGCGTTTGTTGGGAATCGCGTAGGATTTGCCCGACAACCCTTCAAGAGCCGTCGGGTCGATTTTGTCGCCCTGTTTGCCGGCGATGGCTTCGGATGGGCCTTCGGTGGCGCTCACGGCTTCGATGGCCACCGGCAAGCCTTTGTCATCCAGCGCCGCGCGGAATTTGACCACCGCGACCGGGCGCAGCACATCGCGCAGGAACTCTTCTTCGCGGCTCCAGATCAGCTTGACCGGGCGTCCCACAGCCTTGGCCAATGCGACGGCCTGCGGGTACGGGTTGGCTGAGTCGTACAGGAAATGCCGACCGAAAAAGCCGCCCAGCAACGGCGAATGCAAGGTGATCTTTGACACATCCAGCCCGGTGCGCTTGGCGATGTCGGCGCGGAACATGTCTGGCGCCTGGTTGGGCAGCCAGACTTCCAGCGTGCCGTCCGGGTTATAGCGCGCCAGGGCCGATGGCGGCTCCAGTTGGGCATGGTTGACGTACTGGTTGTGGTAGGTGGCTTCGACCTTGGTCTTGGCGTTTGCCAGCGTGGCGTTGACGTCGCCTTCGTTTTCTTCGTCGCGGGCCGGGCCTTGCTGGGCGGCGAGGAAGTCACGGTATTTGTCGCTGGAAAAGTCTGCCGGCATGGCGCGCACTGTAGAGTCAGCGGCGGCTTCCAGCCATTCGACCTGAGTAGCTTCTACTGCACGCTTGGCGTGCCACCAGCGCTCGGCCACCACGGCCACGGCGCCAGGCAGTTGATGCACCGAGTGCACGCCTTTCATGGCCTCAACTTGCGCCTGATTGCGCAGGCTGCCCACGGTCATGCCCAGGCGCGGCGCATGCTGCACGGCGGCGTGGAGCATGCCGTCGACCTTGAGGTCGATGCTGTATTGCGCCTTGCCGGTGGATTTGTCGTAGGCATCCAGGCGTTTGACCGGCTTGCCGATCCAGCGGAACTGGCTCGGATCGCGCAGGGTGATGGTGGACGGGTCAGGCACCGGCATGTCGAGGGCGCGGCTGGCGAGTTCACCGTAGCCCAGCGAGCGGCCCGAGGCGGCGTGTACCACGCGGCCGGGGGTGGTGGTCAGTTGCGCGACCGGCACGCCCAGTTGCTCGGCGCCGGCCTGCAACAGCATGGCGCGGGCCAGGGCGCCCAGGCGGCGCATTACCGGGTAACTCATGCGCACCGACATGCTGCCGCCGGTGATGCGCATGCCGTTTTCCATCACCACATAGGCATCGCCCGGTGGCGCGGCTTCGACGACAAAGGTGGCAGGGTCGGCGTCCAGTTCTTCACCGACAATTTGCGCCATGGCGGTGTGGGTGCCTTGGCCGCCTTCCATAAAGGGGCTGAGCAGGCGCACCGTGCCGTCCGGGCGAATCTCGAGAAACGCCGGCACCTGCGTGCCGCGCTCCGCAGGGTTGGCGGTGGCCGCGAAGGCGCGGCCGCCACCCAGCGGCAGGCCGAAACCAATCACCAGCGCGCCCACGGCGGTGCTGGCCAGAAAGCGCCGGCGCGACAGGTTGACCGGGTCGCCCAGGGCCACATCCAGCAGTTCGTTGCGCGTATTCATCATGCGCGCTCCTTCTGCTGCGCCAGATCCTGCATGGCGGTGTGGATGGCGTTATAGGTGCCGCAGCGGCACAGGTTGACCATCGCGGCATCGATTTGCGCGACCGTCGGCGCGGGGGTGTCCTTGAGCAGCGCCGTGGCCGCCATCACCTGCCCGGACTGGCAATAACCGCATTGCGCCACCTGATGCTCGACCCAGGCGGCGACCACGTGCTTGCCCACCGCATCGTCCTCAATGGCCTCGATGGTCGTGACCTCGCGGCCGACCACACCTGCCACCGGGGTAACGCAAGAGCGCACCACATTACCGTCTACCAGTACCGAACAGGCGCCGCACTGGGCCAGGCCGCAACCGTACTTGGTGCCGGTCATGCCGAGGTCGTCGCGGATCACCCACAGCAGCGGCGTGTCGGCGTCGGCATCGACCTGGTAGGTCTTTTGGTTGATACGTAATTCCATGGCGGGTTCACCTGCTGATCATCGGTTGGTGGTGCTGAGCTCTTTTGAGCCCTTATAAGAAGAGTGGGACTTGTGGCCCATCGTTGCACTCTAGACCACGGCGCAAGGGCTATCTATCCGCCAGTCGATAAGTCGGAGGATCAGGCAAGTATTTCGCAGGAATGCACTACCGGCAGCTTGACCGTTCCCACGCTCCGCGTGGTAACGCATCCTGTGACGCTCTGCGTCACGGCGTCAGAAGCGGGACGCGGAGCGTCCAGGGCGGCATTCCTTTGCGGCGCGTGGGAACGATCCTATAGGCACTCCTTTGTGTGTAGGCAACCTCTGATCCGACCCGGCTCGCCGCACTTTTTTTGATTCTCCTGATCTATCCCTGTCACGACCCCACTCATTCAGAGTGTGGGCAACAGAATCAGACCCGGTGCCGATGGATCGAACGTCACATACTTGTATCTCCCGCTGGCCGTTGTTTTTGGTTGTTCTTTTGGCACTGTTTACCAGTGGTTGCAGCCAGCAGCAGGGCCGCGACATCGCCAGCCAGTTCAGCAATGGCAGGCCCGATGAGTTCTTTCAGACCAGCGTTGACCGCATGGCAACCCTGAGCATGCGCGACAACTTGCAAAGCCTGTATCTGCTGATGAGCAAGCTCTACCTGCGCAACCCCAGCCAGTGGCGCCAATCCGGTTACCCGGATGCGGTGAGTGCCGCGCGGGAAATCCGCCAGGCCATCGAGCATCAGCAACCGCTGCCGGCCCTCGGCGAGCGGCGCGATCTCGCGGCCTTGAGTTACTCGTTAAGCCCCGACTTCAAAGGCGGGTGCGTTTATCTACGCGATCGGCAGCATGCTGGTGACCGCCCACGGCGGCCGCACCCAGTTTTATATGACTGACTCGATCAACCCGCAGTTTGTCAGCAACGCCGCACGTAATATCGAGAAAGCCACCTGGCTGCTCAGCCAGCGCCAGGACGCCAACGGGGTATTGCTGCTGTTTTCCAACGAGATATCGGAGGAGGGCAGTAACCTGAGCTTTGCGGTCGAGTTCGGCAAAGTGGTTGCGCGCCTGGACTTGCTCGCGCAGATGCTCGATGAACGCTACCGACGTGTGGCGCTCAACTACGCGCAGAGTTTGCTGCTGATGAATTTCTTGCCGGTGCAGTAATGTAGGTACGGTATTTCCCTTTCAGGTGTAGGAAGTGGCCTATCTTAAGTCCCCACGCTTGAAACACCCCTCGGTGGGCAATAGCCTCGGACTTTTCTCAACGGATGAGTGCCTACCTTGGGTAAGCGAAAAACGGTTTGGCCTACGGATCGCGAAGTTCGTCTGCGATTCATTCTCTTTGCGGTGATCGACGTGGCAAGCGCCCAGGGTGTTCCTGCCGAGGTGTTATTGACCGCACATAAACTGCTGCGCGACTCGCCGGCGGAGTCTCAGTTACGTAAAGCCCTGGCTGACATCCTGGCCTGCGATGAAATGGCAGGGTTCAGTTTCCTCAGGGGGTCTGAGGCGGATGATTTTATGCGCACGATCGAACCGCTCACGGACGCGACTGATCACCAGGTTTTGCTCTCGGGTTAGATCGTTTATTTCCTTAAGTGAGGTAGCAAGGCTTTAATCGCATATCCATCCTGACGTTTATGCGGTGCCAGTAGCGGCTTTAAACGTCTTTACGGCGATTTATCTGTTATCACGCCCGGTGTCGCTGTCCTGGTCACCCAAGCACGCTCCCGAACAGCCATTTGTGCTGCTCTGCCGTCGTCTTGCGCCGTCGGCCGGTGTCTCTAGAATCGGCGCCAGAACTTAGCCATTTCCTGTCGATTACGGAGTTTCGAACATGATGAACGCAATGCAGATGCCGATGAACACGTCCATGCCAATGATGCCGATGATGGGCATGCCGATGATGATGGCGACCATGAAGTGCGAAATGGCGGGCGACGCCATGATGTGCACCATGAAGCCGGCGGCCGGTATGGACATGGCGCAGTTCAAGACCAATGCCGACATGATGGCGATGATGATGAACTGCGGCATGCCGATGATGATGCAGTGCGCAAACATGTCGATGCTGTGCATGTCGGCCGATGCCATGAAGATGATGGCTGACATGAACATGCCGATGATGACCATGGGCATGTCGATGCCGATGATGAAATGCATGATGGAATGCAGCGTGATGGGCGACAGCATGATGTGCAAAATGATGCCAATGCCAGGCATGAGCATGGCCATGATGGAAAACTGCTGCATGCTCATGAACAAACTGATGAATGACTGCGCCATGCCGATGATGATGAGCTGCAACGGCATGCCGATGATGTGCTGCACCTGCTGACCGCTGCTGCCTAAAACGCAAAAAAAAGCCCCGACTTGTCGGGGCTTTTTGCATTCAGTCCAGGCGTTCCGGGTAGGTGATCACCAAAAATGCCACCGCCTCGCTGTCCGCCGGGTTGCGGTAGCGGTGGGGCTGGTCGGCGTAGAACAGGATCGAGTCGCCGGTGGAGAGCAAGTAGCGCTCATCGTTGACGCTGACTTCCAGTACGCCCTGGGCCACCACCAGGTTTTCCTGAATGCCGGGGCCGTGACCGGCAGAAATTTCCTCGCCGAGCGCACGCAAGCGGATTTCGTAAAATTCCGATTGGCGGGCGGTATCAAAGGGAAACAACGCACGGCTGACGAATGCCCCGTCGGCACTTACCAGGCGTTTGCTTTGTCGCGCCGGCAACACCTCGACGCCTTCAAAGGCACGGTCCTCCAGAAAGGCCGCGACCGACACCTTCAAGCCTTTGGCGATTTTGCACAGCACCTTGATCGACGGCACGCTGCGGCCCGACTCGATCTGCGCCAGCATCGCCCGGCTCACGCCACACGCGCGTGCCAACCCGTCCTGCGAGAGGTGGCGCTTACTGCGCAAACGTTGCAGGTTCTGCGCCACGCACAGGCTGGTGTCGTCATCCTCAATCGCAGGTTTTGGCAGTGCTTGGGCTGATTCGGGCAGTACCTGTAAAAAATTCATCGGCGTTACGCCCGGCGCGTATCACTGGCGGTTGCGGTGTGGGCGGAGAACACCGCAAGCCCCGCGCGTGCCGCGTACATCGCCCACATCAGCTCGGCCGCGGCACGCGCCTGGCGGCGTTTACGGTGGAGGGTGAAGTCAATAACGCTGGCGGATGTTTGCATGGGGGAAATCTCGTGGGCGACTCAATGCCTCCACAGTAATGCGTGCTGGTTATTTCTTTAAATACTGAGTTTGCATGTGTTAATGCGATTTTGGACTTAGAAAATAATCCCGGTCCGATGCTGTTGTGGGAAGGGTCTGGTCCGTTAATTAAGCGTGACCTGGTGAGCCTGCCTGGCTTCCCATCACTGTTCGCGTGATGGCCCAGGCTTTGTCACGCCCCCGAATGCCAAGGATTTACCCCATGCTGTTGCGCCAACCCCCACTACTGTTTACCGCCCTGACCCTCAGTTCACTGGCGCACGCCGACACCCTGCAACTGGCCCCGGTCGAGGTCTCCAGCAGCGAAGCCAGCGCTGGCGAGGTGGCCCAGGCGCAGCTCAAGAGCGTGCCCGGTGGCACCAATTTCATCGATATGAGCAGCGTGCAACAGGGGCGCGTCAGCACCAACGAAGACGTGTTCAAGTACCAGGCCGGCGTCTATGCCAAGGCGGCGAATAATGAAGGCGTGAAGCTGTCGATCCGCGGTTCCGGCCTGAACCGCAGCCCCGGCTCCCACGCCTCGGGCCTGTATGAAATGCTCGACGGTTTGCCGCTCACCGGCCCCGGCGGCACGCCCTATGAACTCAAGGATCCGCTGTGGCAAAGCCGCGTCGAGGTGCTGCGCGGCGCCAACGGTTTTGACCAGGGCGCCCTGGCCCTGGGTGGCTCGGTCAACTATGTCACGCACACCGGCTATGACGCGCCGAAGTTGCAGGTGCGCTATGAAGTGGGCAGTCGCGGTTATGCCCAACGCGAAATCAGCTCCGGCCAGGTGCTGGGCGACGCCGACTACTACATCAGCCTCACCGACTCCGAATCCGACGGCTACCAGCACCAGAGCGCCGGCACCGGCAAGGGCATTGCGGCCAACTTTGGCTACCGGTTCAACCCGGACCTGGAGACGCGCTTCTATTTTCGCTACCGCGAAACCACCAACGACAGCCCCGGCAAGCTGACGCGCTACCAGATCAGCCACGATCCAACCGCCGCCAACAGCCTCAACGCCGCCCGCGACTCGAAACGCCTGCAGCCGGGCTCGACCTGGATCGCCAACAAGACCACCTTGCAGCTCGATGACACTTCCCGCGTCGAGGTGGGGCTGGCCTATCACGACTACCCGATGGATTTGCGCGAAGGGCTCAACCGCCTGAAAGTCGCCTACACGGATGTCAGCGGCACCCTGAACTACATTCGCCAGGACAGTTGGTTCGGCCACGACAGCAAAACCACCATTGGCCTGCGCACCACCCAGGCGATGCCCAACAACGGTGCCTCGGAATATGTGCGCGTACCGTCGAGCAACCCCGCCACCTATTACGCCCCCGGCACCAAGACCCGCGACTACAGCTACCTGGGTTCCGACACGGTGTTGCATATCGGCAACGAGCTGGAACTGGTGCAAGACCTGTGGCTGACCACCGGCCTGGCTGCGATCTACACCCGCCGCGAAACCCAGGTCAGCTACCCGCAAGGGCAGGCGCCGCTCAGCCAGCATGATTGGGACTACGCGCCGCGCATTGGCCTGCGCTATGACTTCACCCCGCAGTTGCAGGTGTACGGCAACCTGAGTCGCTCGGTCGAACCGCCGCACGCGTGGTCGATGATTTGGGGCTCCAACAAGTATTTCACCGGCGGCCCGGCCAAGGGGCTGGCCCGCGAAGGCGTGAGCTTGCGCAATCAGACCGCCACTACCCTGGAGATAGGCGGGCGTGGTGAGCAATGGTTCGGCCAGTGGGATTTGGCGTTGTATCGCTCCGAAGTGCGTCACGAACTGCTCACAGTGGAGACCCAGGCGCAGACACAGAGCAGCAGCGCCGTCGTGGCCGAAGCCAACGCCAGCCCCACCGTGCACCAGGGCGTGGAGTTGAGCCTGCTCAGCCCATTGTGGGACGGCGGTGGTAATGGCCAGTTGGCCTTGCGCCAGGCCTACACCTACAGCGATTTCCACTACCGTGACGACGACCGCTTCGGCGCCAACACCTTGCCGGGCATCCCCAAGCATTATTACCAGGCGCAAGTGCGCTACAGCCACCCGACTGGTTTCTACACCAGCCTCAACACCGAGCACGCTTCACGGGTGGCGGTGGATTACGCCAACTCTTACTACGCGGCGGCGTACACAACGCTGGGCGCCACTTTCGGCTATGACGCGCCGAAACAGGACTGGCAAGCCTGGGTTGATCTGCGCAACCTCACCAACCGGCGTTATGCCAATACCGTCACGCCGGGGTATGACGACAAGGGGTTGGATGTGGCCCGCTCCACGCCGGCCGATGGGCGCGGTATCTATACCGGTGTGTCGTGGAGCTGGCGCTAAGCCAATTTAACTGTCAGCCAGGTCTAACTGTGGGAGCGAGCTTGTGTGGGGGGCTGGCTTGTGTGGGAGCTGGCTTGCCTGCGATGCAGGCGCCTCGGTCATTCAGTTGAACTGAGGTGATGCCATCGCAGGCAAGCCAGCTCCCACAAAAGCCAGCTCCCACACAGACCAGCATCCACTCAGACCAATTCCCACACAAGCCCGCCCACGGCATCCAGCCCACCCGAGTGGCCCTTGCCCCGCCACAGTTTTACTGGCATTGTTCGCTCAATTGGTAATCTTTCCCATTTGAGAAGTTTTTGCGCATGCATGACATTCCGGCCGCGCCGGGCGATTGCGCCCGTCAGCAGACCCTTACGGCGATGTACAGCGAGCACCATGGCTGGTTGCACGGCTGGCTGCGCAAAAAACTCGGGTGTTCCCAGTACGCTGCCGACCTGGCCCACGATGCGTTTATCCGCGTGTTGATGCTGGCCGATCCGCACACCATCAAGGAGCCTCGCGCCTTTCTCGCCACCACCGCCGGGCGCCTGTTGATCGATGGGGCGCGGCGCCGCCGGATCGAAAAGGCCTACCTGCAAGCCCTGCTGGTGCAGTGTGAAGACGCCGGCATGCCCGACCCGGCCGCGATCCATGTGGCGCTGCAAGCCCTGGAGCGCATCGCCGAGATGCTCGCCGGCCTGCCGGCGAAAACCCGTGAAGCCTTCCTGTTAAGCCGCCTGGACGGGCTCACCTA
Source organism: Pseudomonas sp. IPO3747 (assembly GCF_013385245.1). Lineage (NCBI taxonomy): Bacteria > Pseudomonadati > Pseudomonadota > Gammaproteobacteria > Pseudomonadales > Pseudomonadaceae > Pseudomonas > Pseudomonas sp. IPO3747. Next base: position 58,128 of record NZ_JACAQL010000015.1, on the reverse strand, counting down.
CAGTGAGATCGCCACGCGTCTTGAGGTGTCACCCAGCACGGTCAAAAACTACCTGTCCACCGCGCTGGTGCATTGCTACCACAGCCTGTACGGGGCGGACCCGTTGCCGTGAACGCCGAACAGATCATTCAACAAGCGGCGAATTGGCTGACGCGGCTGCACGACGAAGACGTCAGCGATGCCGAGCGCCACGCCTTCAATACCTGGTGTCAGGCCGACCCGCGCCATGCAGTAGCCATTGAGCGTATGCGCTCGCTCTGGGGTGGCTTCGATACGTTGCCCGCGCAACCGGCACGCATCGCCCTGAATCGCGCCTTTGCGCCCCAACGTTCGCGCAGGGTGCAGGCCTTGGGGGTGCTCGGCGTAGTGCTGTGCGGCTGGTTCGGTGTGCAGCACATGCCGGTGTGGACGGCCGACCAGCGCACCGGCATCGGCGAGCGCCGCCAGGTTGCTCTTGAGGACGGCAGCCAGTTGCAGCTCAACAGCAACTCGGCGGTGGACGTGAAATTCGACGGCCACCAGCGCGTGATCGAACTGCTGCAAGGCGAGCTGTGGGTTGACGTGGCCAAGGACGCGCAACGGCCGTTCGTGGTACGCACCGATCAAGGCACGGCCACGGCCTTGGGCACGCGCTATCTGGTTAAGCGCGCGGCGGACGGCAGCACCCTGGTCACGGTGATCGAGTCCACCGTGGCGGTCCAAGGTGACACGGGCGAGGGCGTCAAGGTCACGGCCGGGCAGCGCGCGATTCTTGATCATGGCCACGCGGGGCCTGCACAGGCCAGCGGCAGCGCCGACCCGGATGCCTGGACCCGTGGCCTGCTCAAGGTCAACGACCAACCGCTGAGTGAGGTGCTGCAAACCCTGGCCAGCTACCGCCACGGCTTGGTGCGCTTTGATGCCCAGGCGTTGAAAAACCTGCGTGTGTCCGGGGTGTTCAAGCTCGACGACACGGCGGCGGCGCTCTCGGCGCTGGCCGATAACCTGCCGATTCGGGTGGAGTACTTCACCGACCTGATGGTGGTGGTCAAACTGCGCTAGATCAACCTTCGTGCTGGCGCAGGCGCTTGTACAGGGTGTTGCGGCTTACGCCCAGTTCACGCGCCAGGTGGGAGATGTTGCCGCCCGCTGCTTTCAAGCGTTGGCTCAGGTCGCTGTTGTCTTCCAGGCTTGGCTGGGTGGGCAAGGGCGCGGTCACGTTCAGGTCGACAAAGAAATCATCCGGCAGATGCTCCGGTCGCACCGGCTGCTCCTCGGCCATCGCCAGCGCCACCTGCAACACGCTGCTGACCTGGCGCAGATTGCCCGGCCACGGGTGTTGCTCGAACAACGCCAGCACTTCGGCACTCAGCCCGGCCCATTGGGTCGGTTCACGGTGCTGCTGCCACAGCTGCTGGAACAGTGCCTGCTTGTCGGTGCGTTCGCGCAGGGGCGGCAGTTCCAGGGTCAGGCCACCGATGCGGTAGTACAAATCCTCACGAAAGCGCCCGGCCTGCACCCAGTCGCGCAGCACACGGTTGGTGGCCGAGATAATGCGCAAGTCCACCGGGAACAGCTCGCTGCTGCCTACCGGCTGCACGCAGCGCTCCTGTAGCACCCGCAGCAAGCGGGCCTGGGTCGGCAAGGGCATGTCGCCAATTTCATCCAGAAACAGCGTGCCCTTGTCCGCCTTGCGGATCAGGCCGATGCTGCCTTTCTGGTTGGCACCGGTAAAGGCGCCTTTTTCATAGCCAAACAGCTCGGACTCGACCAGTTCGGCGGGGATCGCTGCACAGTTCACCGCAATGAACGCCTGTTTGCTGCGCGAACTGGCCTGGTGCAGGGCTTTGACGAACACCTCTTTGCCAACGCCGGTCTCGCCGTGTATCAACAACGGAATGTCTTTTTCCAACAAACGCTCAGCCTGGCGCACGGCCTTTTCTACGCGCACATCGCCAAAATGCAGGGTCTGGATGCCCATCGGCGCAGGTTTTGTGGGCTTGGGCTCAGCAAAGACCCGCGCCTGCACCGGCATCTTCTGCGGCCGCTTCAATAAACACTGGAACCGATTGCGGCCCGCGGCCTGTAACGAGAACGGCAAGCCCTCGGGTTGATTCAACAATTCCAGCAGCGAGACTTTAAACAAACTGTCGATCAGCACCCGCGACAAACTGATGCCCAGCAAGTTGTCGGCGCGGCGGTTGGCCGACAGCACCTGGCCGCTGTCATCAAAGATGATCAGGCCCGCCCACTGGCTGTCGAGGTTGTTCAGGCCGGTGTTGAAGGTCAGTTGGAAATGCTCGCCGCGAAACAGGTTGAGGATCAGCCGGTTCTCGACGGTCTGGCTCATCATCTTGACCATGCCCAAAGTGTGGGAGGGCGGCAGGTAGCTGTCGCTGGACACATCCAGCACCGCGATGATTTCACGCTGGGCATCGAAAATCGGCGCCGCGGAGCCGGTCATGAAGCGGTTGGCCTTGAGAAAGTGTTCATCGTGCTCGATATGCACCGCCTGGGCACAGGCCAGCGCAGTGCCGATGGCATTGGTGCCGCTTGAGCGCTCCCTCCAACTGGCACCGGCACTGAAGCCGCGCGCCAGCTTCGGCTCGATAAAACGCTGGGTGCCCCACGAGGTCAGCACCTGGCCCTGGTTGTCGGCCAGCATGATCAGGCAGTTGGAATTGCTGAGGATGTTTTCGTAGTAGGGCAGCACTTCCTGATGGGTGGTCTGCACCAGGGAATGCTGGCTTTCGAGCAACTGGCTGATGCCTTCGGCGGGCAGTTGATCAAAGCTGGGGGTGCTCTGGTGGTCCAGTCCAAAGGCGCGGCAACGGCGCCAGGATTCCTGGATAAGGGTGTCGTGTGCGAGGGGTTCGGCCATGGGGGCGACCTTTTTTTATTTTTATTGTTATCAAGCCTTACGCCGTCCAACTGTGGGAGCTGGCTTGCCTGCGATGGCGGTTTGTCAGCCACCGAATTGGCAAGCTGGACCATCGCTATCGCAGGCAAGCCAGCTCCCACATTAAATCTGTGGCGCCCATCGATTGTTGTTCAGAACTGTTCAATGTCAACCCGCTTAATGTTCAGTTGTTCAGCGCTGGTTGTTCATTTGTGTTCATGCCTGAACATCCTGTTCAACCCATTTCCTTACAGATCAACCACCTGCCACTTCTGGCACGAAACTCGCTCTTACGAATGGCCAGAATCATTCCAATAATAAAAAGGGCGTGTCATGTCATTGACCCTGGAACATGTCTCCCGCGTTGTCGAAGGCCAGACCTGGATCGACGACGCCAACCTGCGTTTCGAAGCCGGTTCTTTCAACGTATTGCTCGGCCGCACGCTGTCCGGCAAGACCAGCCTGATGCGCCTGATGGCCGGGCTGGACAAGCCCGACAGCGGCCGCATCCTGATGAACGGCGTAGACGTCACCCACAAGCCGGTGCGCCTGCGCAACGTGTCGATGGTCTACCAGCAGTTCATCAATTACCCGACCATGACCGTGTTCGAAAACATCGCCTCGCCGTTGCGCCAGGCCGGTGTGTCCAACGAACTGATCCACAGCAAAGTGCTGGAAACCGCGCAGATGCTGCGCATCGAGAAGTTCCTGCAGCGCCACCCATTGGAGCTGTCCGGTGGCCAGCAGCAACGCACGGCCATGGCCCGCGCCTTGGTCAAAGACGCTGAGCTGATCCTGTTCGATGAGCCGTTGGTGAACCTGGACTACAAACTGCGCGAAGAGCTGCGTCAGGAAATGCGCGAACTGTTCAAGGCGCGCCACACCATTGCCATCTACGCCACCACCGAACCCAATGAAGCCCTGGCCCTGGGTGGCACCACCACCATCCTGCACGAAGGCCGGGTGATCCAGAGCGGCAGGGCCGCCGAGGTGTATCACCAGCCCCAGACGGTGCTGGCCGCCGAGCTGTTTTCCGAGCCGCCGATCAACCTGATGCCGGGGCGTATCAGCGGCAATGAAGTGAGTTTTGCCAATGTCGTGCACTTCCCGTTGAACGTGGATCTGCGTCCCATCGGCGAAGGCGAGTTCCGGTTTGGCGTGCGCCCCAGCCATATCAGCCTGGTGCCGAGCAACGACGATGACCTGGAACTGGCGGTGACCGTAGAGGTGGCCGAGATCAGCGGTTCGGAAACCTTCCTGCACGTGCGCAGCGAGCATTTCCTGTTGGTGCTGCATTTACCGGGGGTGCATGAGTACGACGTCGACGCGCCGATCCGCGTGTATATCCCCACCCATAAACTCTTTGTGTTCGATGGCCAGGGCCGTTTGGTCCAGGCCCCCGGGCGCCGCGTCGCGAGGGTTGCCTGATGGCCGAGATCCATTTGCAGAACCTCGCGCACAGCTACAGCCCTACACCCAATGGGCCTGAGGACTACGCCATTCGGGCCATGAACCATGTGTGGGAGCAGGGCGGTGCCTACGCCTTGCTCGGGCCATCGGGCTGCGGCAAGTCGACATTGCTCAACATCATCTCCGGCTTGCTCAGCCCGTCCGAAGGCCAGGTGCTGTTTGACGCTAAAGTGGTCAACGAGCTGACCCCGGAGAAACGCAATATTGCCCAGGTGTTCCAGTTCCCGGTGGTGTACGACACCATGACGGTGTTCGACAACCTGGCGTTTCCCCTGCGAAACCAGGGCATGGCTGAGGCGAAAATCCACAGCAAGGTGCAGGAAATTGCCGAAGTCCTCGACCTGCAAGCCCTGCTGAGCAAAAAAGCCCGCAACCTCACCGCCGATGAAAAGCAAAAAGTTTCCATGGGCCGTGGCCTGGTGCGCGATGACGTGTCGGCGATCCTGTTCGACGAACCGCTGACGGTGATCGACCCGCACCTCAAATGGAAACTGCGCCGCAAGCTCAAGCAGATTCATGAGCAATTCAATATCACCATGGTCTACGTCACCCACGACCAGCTTGAGGCGTCGACCTTCGCTGACAAAATCGCGGTGATGTATGGCGGGCAGATCGTGCAGTTCGGCACGCCGCGTGAGTTGTTCGAGCGGCCGAGCCACACCTTTGTCGGCTATTTCATTGGCAGCCCTGGGATGAATCTGATCGAGGTGCAGGCCGAAGCCGGTGGCGTGCGCTTTGCCAGTACGTTGCTGCCGTTATCCGAGGCGTTGCAACAGCGCCTGCGCGAGGCGGACTACAAAAAGCTGCAGGTGGGTATCCGCCCGGAATTTATCCACGTGTGGGACGAGTACAACCCTGACGCGCTGCAGGCCGACGTCGTGCATGTGGAAGACCTCGGCACCTACAAGATCATGACCCTCAACCTCGACGGCGCGTCGTTGAAAGTACGCCTGGCCGAAGACAAACCGGTGCCCGAAGGCAAAGCCTCGATCAGTTTTCCCGCGCAGTGGTTGATGGTGTACGCCGACGATTACCTGCTGGAGGTGCAGCCATGAACAAGGTGCAGAACAACAAGGCCTGGTGGCTGGTGTTACCGGTGTTCCTGCTGGTGGCGTTCAGCGCGGTGATCCCGATGATGACCGTGGTCAACTATTCGGTGCAGGACATTTTCGACCAGTCCAGCCGCTATTTTGTCGGTGCCGACTGGTACAAACAGGTGCTGCTCGACCCCCGCCTGCATGACTCCTTGCTGCGCCAGTTCATCTACTCGGCCTGCGTGCTGTTGATCGAAATCCCGCTGGGCATCGTCATCGCCCTGACCATGCCCACCAAGGGCCGCTGGTCGTCACTGGTGTTGATCATCCTGGCGATTCCGCTGCTGATCCCGTGGAACGTGGTCGGCACCATCTGGCAGATTTTTGGCCGCGCCGACATTGGCCTGTTGGGTTCGACGCTCAACGCCATGGGCATCAACTACAACTATGCGGCCAACACCATGGACGCCTGGGTGACGGTGCTGGTGATGGACGTGTGGCACTGGACTTCGCTGGTGGCGCTGCTGTGTTACTCGGGGCTGCGTGCGATTCCGGACGTGTACTACCAGGCAGCGCGGATTGATCGCGCATCCGCTTGGGCGGTGTTCCGACATATCCAATTGCCAAAGATGAAAAGCGTGCTGCTGATCGCGGTGATGTTGCGCTTTATGGACAGCTTCATGATCTACACCGAGCCTTTCGTGCTGACGGGCGGCGGGCCGGGTAACGCCACCACGTTCCTCAGTCAGACCTTGACCCAAATGGCCGTAGGCCAATTCGACCTGGGCCCGGCGGCGGCGTTTTCCCTGGTGTATTTCCTGATCATCCTGTTGGTGTCATGGCTGTTCTACACCGCCATGACCCACTCCGACGCCAACCGCTGAGGCCGCCAACATGAGCAAGCGCAAGGTTATCCCGCTGCTGATCTACATCCTGTTTCTGCTGGTGCCGATCTACTGGCTGCTGAACATGTCCTTCAAGAGCAACACCGAAATCCTCGGCGGGCTGACCCTGTTTCCGCAGGACTTTACCCTGGCCAACTACAAGGTGATCTTCACTGACCCGAGCTGGTACACCGGCTACCTCAACTCGCTGTACTACGTGAGCCTGAACACGGTGATCTCCCTGAGCGTGGCGCTGCCGGCGGCCTATGCGTTTTCGCGCTATCGGTTCTTGGGCGACAAGCACCTGTTCTTCTGGCTGCTGACCAACCGTATGGCGCCGCCGGCGGTGTTTTTGCTGCCGTTTTTCCAGCTGTATTCGTCCATCGGGCTGTTCGATACGCACATCGCCGTGGCGCTTGCGCATTGCCTGTTCAACGTGCCGTTGGCGGTGTGGATCCTGGAAGGCTTTATGTCCGGCGTGCCCAAGGAAATCGACGAAACCGCCTACATCGACGGCTACAGTTTTCCCAAGTTTTTCGTGAAGATTTTTATCCCGTTGATTGGCTCCGGTATCGGTGTGACGGCATTTTTCTGCTTCATGTTTTCCTGGGTCGAACTGCTGCTGGCGCGCACCTTGACCTCGGTTAACGCCAAGCCGATTGCGGCGGTGATGACGCGCACGGTCTCGGCCTCGGGCATTGATTGGGGCGTGCTGGCAGCGGCGGGGGTGTTGACCATTCTGCCGGGCATGCTGGTGATCTGGTTTGTTCGCAACCACGTGGCCAAGGGCTTTGCCCTGGGCCGGGTCTAGAGGATTCGATGATGGAATGGATGGCCTGGACCACCCCCACCGCACTGTTCTTTGTGACGATTGGCCTGCTGCTGGCAGGCATGACCACCTGGGAACTGCGTTCGCCGAGTATTCCTCGGCGCGGTTTGTTGCCGATCAGCACCACCCGTGGTGATCGTTTGTTTATCGGTCTTCTCGGCAGCGCCTACCTGCATTTGCTGGTGATCGGCGTTACCGACTGGAGCATCTGGGTGGCGTCTGCGCTATCCCTGGTATGGCTGTTGAGTGTGATGCGTTGGGGCTAGTGCCCTTATGAATAAACCACCAGGAGGTCTCTATGTTGAATAAAAACAATAAGCTGCGACATAGCATTTCATTGGCCGCCGTACTGGCCTTGAGCGGTTTGAGCGCCACGGCCTGGGCCGATGCGTACGAAGATGCCGCGAAAAAATGGATCGGCAGCGAGTTTAAACCGTCCACCCTTACCGAAGCCCAGCAGCTCGAAGAGTTGAAGTGGTTTATCAAGGCGTCGGAACCGTTCCGTGGGATGAAGATCAACGTGGTGTCGGAAACCCTCACCACCCACGAGTACGAATCCAAGGTACTGGCCAAGGCCTTCAGCGAAATCACCGGCATCAAGCTGACCCACGACCTGCTGCAGGAAGGCGACGTGGTGGAGAAGCTGCAAACCCAGATGCAGTCCGACAAGAATATCTATGACGGCTGGGTGAACGATTCCGACTTGATCGGTACGCACTTTCGCTATGGCAAGACCGAATCCATCACCGACCTGATGGCCAACGAAGGCAAGGCCTTCACCTCGCCGACCCTGGATATCAAGGACTTTATCGGCATCTCGTTCACCACCGCGCCAGACGGCAAGATCTACCAGTTGCCCGACCAGCAGTTCGCCAACCTCTACTGGTTCCGCGCCGATTGGTTTGAGCGCGCGGACCTCAAAGCCAAGTTCAAGGAAAAATACGGCTACGAGCTGGGTGTGCCGGTGAACTGGTCGGCCTATGAAGACATCGCCAAGTTCTTCAGCGAAGACGTCAAGGAAATCGACGGCAAACGTATCTATGGGCACATGGACTACGGCAAAAAAGACCCATCGCTGGGCTGGCGCTTCACCGATGCCTGGTTCTCCATGGCCGGCGGCGGCGACAAGGGGCTGCCTAACGGCTTGCCGGTGGACGAGTGGGGCATTCGCGTGGAGGACTGCCACCCGGTAGGCTCCAGCGTGACCCGTGGCGGCGACACCAATGGCCCGGCCGCGGTGTTTGCCACGCAAAAGTACGTGGACTGGATGAAAGCCTACGCGCCTCCGGAAGCGGCGGGCATGACCTTCTCCGAATCCGGGCCGGTGCCGTCCCAGGGCAATATCGCCCAGCAGATCTTCTGGTACACCGCGTTTACGGCCGACATGACCAAGCCGGGCCTGCCGGTGGTGAACGCCGACGGCACGCCGAAATGGCGCATGGCGCCGTCGCCGGTCGGGCCGTATTGGGAAAAGGGCATGAAAAAGGGCTATCAGGACGTGGGTTCCTGGACCTTCCTGAAGTCCACGCCCGAGAAGCAAAAACTCGCGGCGTGGCTGTACGCGCAGTTCGTGACCTCGAAAACCGTGTCACTGAAGAAAACCATCGTTGGCCTGACGCCGATTCGTGAGTCCGACATCAACTCCCAGGCCATGACCGACATGGCGCCGAAACTCGGCGGGCTGGTGGAGTTCTACCGCAGCCCGGCGCGGGTGGAGTGGACGCCGACCGGCACCAACGTGCCCGACTACCCACGCCTGGCGCAGTTGTGGTGGAGCAACATCGCCGCAGCGGCCAGTGGCGAGAAAACCCCGCAACAGGCGCTGGATAACCTGGCCAAGGAACAGGACGCGATCATGACGCGCCTGGAGCGTTCCAAGGTGCAGCCGGTGTGCGGCCCAAAAATGAACCCGGAGCGGGATGCGCAGTACTGGTTTGACCAGCCGGGCGCGCCGAAGCCCAAGCTGGCGAATGAGAAGCCCAAAGGGGAGACCGTGGCTTATGGTGATCTGTTGAAGCAGTGGGAGGCGGCGCGTAAATAACCCATAGGCCGAAACACTGTACCTGTGGCGAGGGAGCTTGCTCCCGCTGGCCTGCGTAGCAGGCCCATTTTTGGGGCCGCTGCGCAGCCCAGCGGGAGCAAGCTCCCTCGCCACAAGGGCAGGTAAACACTAGGTCAGGCGGCCTGCGGCTGAACCTGCAACTGCCCATCCACATCCTTGACCAGCTCACTGGCCAAAAACAGCGGCGCCAAGCGCTTGTGAAGTTGCGGCTCGACAAACTCCTTCACCGTCTCCAGCACCAATACGCCACTGAGCGGCAGCTCGGCCTTGGTGTATGACAGCCACGCCTTCTTCAACACCATCAACACATCGCTGCCCGCCGTGGAGGCAAAGCGGCGGTGCGTGGGTTTGCCGTCGAAGTTGAAGGTGTGCTGGAACGCGTAGCCGGTTTCGTCACCGTTGGCGGCGCTGCAGCGCACGCAGGTGCATGGGCCATCGCCGAATGCGCTGCGCAGGTAAGCGTTGAAGTCCACCACGGGCTTGAGTGACAGGCGCTTATCGACCTCGAACAGATCCCCAGTCATTTTATCGTCAGTGTTCAACGTCCATTTCCTCGCAGGTTGGCAGGTGTATTTCAAAGCGCGGCACAATAACAGCCACACGGCATTTTGGGGATGATTAGCATAACAATAGATCCCGATATTCTTTTCCAGTCTTAAAATTCGTCGCTAGGCTCTATCACCTTCTCGAAAACGCGGCAGATTCCCATGACTTTCAAGCGTTCCTCCCTGACCCTGTTGGCCGCGTCCCTGGCGGCCGCGAGCGCCTTGCTCAGCCCCGGCGCCCAGGCCGAAGGCAAGATCAGCATTGCACAGCAATTCGGTATCGGTTACCTGATCCTCGACGTGGTGCGCGACCAGCACCTGATCGAAAAACATGGCAAGGAGCAGGGCCTGGATATCAAGGTGGAATGGAACAGCATTTCCGGCGCCACCGCCATGAATGAATCGCTGCTGGCCGGCGCCCTGGATGTGGTCTCGGCGGGTGTGCCGCCGATGCTCACCCTGTGGGACCGCACCAAGGGCAAGCAGAACGTCAAGGCCATCGCCTCCCTGGGTTCGATGCCCAATTACCTGCTGACCAATAACCCCAACGTGAAGACCATGCAGGACTTCACCGACAAAGACCGCATCGCTGTGCCGGCCGCCGGCGTGGGTTTCCAGTCGCGCACCTTGCAGATCGAGACGGCCAAGCTGTTCGGCGATGCCAATTTCAAGAAGTTCGACGACATCTCCATCAGCCTGGCCCACCCGGATGCCACGGCGGCGTTGATTGCCGGTGGTTCGGAGATCAATTCACACTTCTCCAGCCCGCCGTTTCAGTATCAGGAGTTGTTGAACCCTAACGTGCACAAGGTGCTCAGTTCCTACGACATTCTTGGCGGGCAGGCGTCGTTCAACGTGCTCTACACCACGCAGAAATTTCACGATGACAACCCCAGGACCTACAAGGCGTTTTATGACGCGCTGGCGGAGGCCGAGAAGATCATCAAGGCCGATAAACCTGCGGCCGCCAAGACGTATATTCGCGTAGAGGAATCCAAGCTGCCGCTGGACCTGGTGGAGAAAATCGTCCAGGACCCGGAAATCGACTTCACCATCGTGCCGCAGCGTACGTTTATCTATGCCCAAAAGCTGCAGGAATTGGGCGTGCTGAAGAACAAGGCGGCGAGCTGGAAGGATTACTTCTTTGAAGAAGCCCATGGTGGTGATGGCAGCTGATTTGTAATTGGGAGCCAATGTGGGAGCTGGCTTGCCTGCGATAGCATCAACTCGGTGTACCTGACACACCGAGGTGCCTGCATCGCAGGCAAGCCAGCTCCCACAGTGGATCGTTGTTGTCTATGTGTCAGCGGAAGAATTCGCCCGGCGTAGACTCAAACTGCTGCCGAAACGCATTGATAAACGCCGACGTCGACTCATACCCACACCCCAGCGCCACATCCGTCACCCGCTCGCCTTGCTCCAGCGCGGGCAGGGCGCTGAGCAAGCGCAGGCGCTGACGCCAGGCGCGAAAGGTCAGGCCTGTATCACTCAAAAACAACCGGCTCAGGGTCTTTTCACTGACCCCAAGCTTGTGGCTCCAGTCACCCAGGGTGGTCTGCTGCTCCGGGTGCAGGTTCAGGCTGCGGTAAATCTGCCGCAGCCGTGGGTCATGGGGCAACGGCAGCATCAAATCCACCTGGGGCGCGGCCGCCAGTTGGTCGAGCACCACCTGGGCCAGCCGCCCGTCCGGGCCGTCCTCGGCATACTCCACCGGCAACTCGCTGAAACTGCGGATCAACTCGCGCAACAAACTGCTCACCTCCAGCACCTGGCAACGCTCGGCCGCCCAGGCGGTGACGCTGCAATCGAGGTACAGGCTGCGCATTTCCGTGTGCGGTGAACTGAACACCCTGTGTGGCACGCCCGCCGGAATCCACACGGCGCGCTGGGGCGGGGCGACGAAACGGCCGACACTGGTCTGGATCTCCAGCACCCCCGAAATCGCATACGACAACTGCACCCACGGGTGGCTGTGCCGGCGGGTCAGCGCGCGGTTGGGCAGCGATTCGGTGCGGCCATACACCGGGCGTGGCAGGCTGGAAAGCCCGGGCACACTGCGCCTAACCGTCTTGTCATGTCCTTTAGGCGGCATTTACTGGCTCATTGGCGTTAGTCGGTAACAGGCCGTTAAGTTAGAGTCGCAGCGATGCTCTTGGCAACCCCTGGAAGATTTGCTTATGACCCGCCCGCGTTTTCTACCTGACAACTTCACCCTGACCCTGATCGCCACGGTGATCCTTGCGTCACTGCTGCCGGCCAGCGGCCAGACCGCCGTGGCCTTCGGCTGGGTGACTAACCTGGCCATCGCGCTGCTGTTTTTCCTGCACGGCGCCAAGCTGTCGCGCCAGGCCATCGTCGCTGGTGCCGGGCACTGGCGCCTGCATTTGCTGGTGTTCAGCCTGACTTTTGTGCTGTTCCCATTGTTGGGCCTGGCGCTCAAGCCGCTGCTGTCGCCGCTGATCGGCAACGACCTGTACATGGGCATGCTGTATCTGTGTGCGCTGCCGGCCACGGTGCAATCGGCGATTGCCTTCACCTCGCTGGCCCGCGGCAACATCCCGGCAGCCATCTGCAGCGCGGCGGCCTCCAGCCTGTTCGGCATCTTCCTGACGCCGTTGCTGGTGACCTTGCTGCTTAACGTACACGGCGATGGCGGCTCCACGGTCGATGCCATCCTGAAAATCAGCGTGCAGCTGTTGCTGCCTTTTGTGGCCGGGCAGATCGCCCGGCGCTGGATTGGCGAGTGGGTGGGGCGTAATAAATCCTGGCTGAAGTTCGTCGACCAAGGCTCGATTCTGCTGGTGGTGTATGGCGCTTTCAGCGAAGCGGTCAACGAAGGCATCTGGCACCAGATCCCGTTGTGGGAGCTGGGCGGTCTGGTCGTCGCCTGCTGCGTGTTGCTGGGCTTGGTGCTGGTGGCCTCCGCCGTGCTGGGCAAGGCATTTGGGTTTAACCAGGAAGACCGCATCACCATCTTGTTCTGTGGCTCGAAGAAAAGCCTGGCCACCGGTGTACCGATGGCCCAGGTGCTGTTCGCCGGGGCGACCATGGGCGTGCTGATTTTGCCGTTGATGCTGTTTCACCAGATCCAGTTGATGGTCTGTGCGGCGTTGGCGCAGCGTTATGCCAAACGCCCGGAAAGCATCCCCGAGATGATGGGCCAGGTCGATCCGTGATCCAGCGCACACCTTGGGAAGATTGACCTCAAGTTAACGCCCGAGCAGACGACTTCCTTATTGAGAGCCCAATAAGGAGTGTCGGCATGAACGTTAAAGGTATTTCGGTATTAACCGGCCTGTTTTGCCTATGGGCGGGAGCCTGTGGTGCCGCGCAGACCATAGGGCAGGGCACCATTCAATTTCGCGGCGCCATCGTCGAACCTGGCTGTGCGACAAATGCGCGCAGTGGCGCGGTGATGGAGTTGACCGGGTGCGCCAGTTCCAATCGCGGCAGTCGCTTCGAGGTGCGCAATATTGCGCCAGTGGCCAGCGTCAACGCCGCCCATGTAAAGCTGGTGGCAGACAGCGGCGATGGGCGTTATTACAACCAGAGTTACTTGCTGGTGGATGCCGCTGGCAAGGCGATCCAGTCGGGCAACTACGTGATTACCATGACCTCGCCCTAAGCCTTCGGGCGACGATCCGCGTCAACAGCGGGCCAAGAAACCTATAGAATGCCCGGCGGCGGCGCTGTTCTGCGCGGCCGTTGGATCATCGCCAGAGTATCTCGCCCGCCAATGAGCATTTCAGCCGCAACGCCCCAAGCCAATTGGCAACCGGTCATCGCCTTGGCGCTGGCCGCCTTTGTGTTCAATACCACCGAATTCGTGCCCGTGGGGCTGCTCAGCGCCATCGGTGCGAGCTTCGACATGCCCATCGCCAGCGTCGGCTTGATGCTCACCATCTATGCCTGGATCGTTTCGCTGACCTCGTTGCCGGTGATGCTGCTGACGCGCAACGTCGAGCGGCGCAAGTTGCTGATCGTGCTGTTCGGCCTGTTTATCGCCAGCCATATCCTCTCCAGCGTCGCCAACAGTTTTGGCCTGCTGATGGTCAGTCGCATCGGCATTGCGTTGTCCCACGCGCTGTTCTGGTCAATTACCGCGTCCCTGGCCGTGCGCCTGGCGCCGGAAGGCAAGCAGGTGCAAGCCCTTGGGTTATTGGCCACCGGCACGTCCCTGGCGATGGTGTTGGGCATTCCGCTGGGCCGCCTGCTCGGCGAAGCCATGGGCTGGCGCACCACCTTCCTGGTGATCGCCGCGTTCGCTGGCGCGCTGGTGTTCTGGCTGGCGCGCACCTTGCCGCCGCTGCCGAGCCAGAACTCCGGCTCGCTGCGCAGCCTGCCGTTGCTGTTCAAACGCCCAGCACTGGTGGCGCTGTACGTGCTCACCGCCATGACCGTCACCGCGCAATTCACCGCCTACAGCTACATCGAACCCTTCGTCGAAGGCGTGGCCGGTTTGGGCGGTGGCGCCGTAACCCTGATTTTGCTGGTGTTCGGCGGCGCGGGCATCATCGGCTCGCTGCTGTTCAGCCTGGTGCACCGTTTCAACCCGCATATTTTCGTGGTCAGCGCAGTGTTCCTGCTCGCGGCCTGCTTGACCCTGCTGCTGCCCTTGAGCGGCGCCGAGTCGTACCTGGTGATACTGAGCATTTTCTGGGGCATGGCCATCATGGGCTTCGGCCTCGCCATGCAATCGAAGGTGCTGGTGCTGGCCCCCGACGCCACCGACGTGGCCATGGCAATGTTCTCCGGCATCTACAACATCGGCATCGGCGGCGGCGCCCTGATGGGCAGCTGGGTCGGCAGCCACTTCGGCTTCGCCTGGATCGGCGTGGCGGGCGGGGCGTTGGCAGCGGTGGCGTTGATCGGGTATTGCCTGGCGATTCGCAAGTTTGGGACGGGTGTGGTGCGTAGCTGAGGAGTAACGATTGATGATCAAACCTGCTGTTTTCGCGATGCTTGCCAGCGTGTCTGCGCTGTTGCTCAGCCCTTCGAGCGTTGCCGCCAGCTTCGACTGTGGCAAGGCCAAAGCGCCTGACGAAATTGCGATTTGCAAGAACGTCAGCCTCAACGACCAGGACGTGACCATGGCGTTGCTCTACGACCTGAACAAGCACTTCATGGCCATGGGCGGGCGCGGGTCATTGATGGACGGGCAGGCCGAATGGCTCAAACAGCGGCATGCCTGCGGGGCGAAAGTCAGTTGCCTGAGCGCTGCTTATACGCAGCGGATCGGCATGTTGCGCGGGTTCATTGATGAGCGGGTGATGACGAAAGGGCCGTTTTGAGCCAGCAATCCTAGGCAAAAAAGCAACCTGTGGGAGCTGGCTTGTTGTGGCGAGCAGGCTTTTCTGTGGGAGCTGGCTTGCCTGCGATAGCGATCTGTCAGCCACCACCGCTATCGCAGGCAAGCCAGCTCCCACATTTGACCGCATGCGGTTTTAGTACCTTACAGCGCAGCCAGCACCGCCTCGAGCTTCTCCTGATCCCGCGCAAACTGGCGAATGCCTTCGGCGAGTTTTTCAGTCGCCATCGCATCTTCATTCGACGCCCAACGGAATTGCGCTTCGGTCAATGGCTGACGCGCTTCGCCTTCTACGCCCGGCGCCAATTTGCGTTGCAGCACGCCGTTATCGTCAGCCAGTTTTTGCAGCAGGTCAGGGCTGATGGTCAGGCGGTCGCAACCGGCCAGCTCTTCGATCTGGCTCAAGGTGCGGAAGCTGGCGCCCATCACCACGGTGTCGATTTTATTGGCCTTGTAGTAGTTGTAGATACGCGTCACCGACTGCACGCCCGGGTCTTCGGCACCGGTGTAGTCCAGGCCGGTGTTTTTGCGATACCAGTCGTAGATGCGGCCCACGAACGGCGAGATCAAAAACACCCCGGCATCCGCGCAGGCCTGGGCCTGGGCGAAGGAAAACAGCAGGGTGAGGTTGGTCTGGATACCGGCTTTTTCCAGGCGCTCGGCGGTGCGGATGCCTTCCCAGGTGGAGGCCAGTTTGATCAGCACGCGGTCGCGGCCGACACCGGCCTGGTCATACAGGGCGATCAGCTGGTTGGCCTTGGCCCACAGCGCGTCTTCGTCGAACGACAAACGCGCGTCGACTTCAGTGGAAATACGCCCCGGAATCACCTTGAGAATGCCCGCGCCCACCGACACCGCAAAGTGATCGCAGGCCAGGTCCACATCGCCTTTGGACAGGCTCACGGCATTGCGCAGCAGCTCGGCGTATTCCGGGATGGCGGCGGCCTTGAGCAGCAGCGACGGGTTGGTGGTGGCGTCCACCGGGCGCAGGCGGCTGATGGCTTCCAGGTCGCCGGTGTCGCAGACCACGGTGGTGAATTGCTTGAGTTGTTCGAGCTTGGACGTCATGAGTGGCGGTCCCCAGGAAAAGAGTGAAGGTAGCTGTTGTACCATTTCCGGGGCGCCCTGTTTACCGCGCGTGCAAACCTGTCGCGGCCTTAAGGCTTCCAGGTCTGCACATCCTGCGCATCCACCGCCTTGGCGTAAGGCGTGCCTCTCATCACCGCGATTTTCTTGCGAAATAGCGCCAAGCTTAAAGTTATGAAAAGCATTCGATAAATACTCTTTCGATCTGAGCTTAGGGCGCTTTTTGCAGCGTCCGACGAATCGGGCATAACCATAGAGTTATATGATTCTTTCATAATCGTGCGTGATTAATATAATCAAAAGCGAACTTTCCCGCGAAGACGCTTTATGACCTCACGCCGCCAGATCCATTTGTCAGCCTTCCTGTTGAGCGGCCCGGTGGTGCACAGCCACGCGGTATGGCGCCACCCCGAAACCGTCGGCAATTACCTCGACCCCGAGTACTACACGCGTATCGCCAAAGTCGTGGAGGAAGGCTTGTTCGACTTCCTGTTTTTCGCCGATCGCCTGGCCGTGGGCGACCAGATGGGCGGCTCCCGTGAGTTTGCCTTGCGCTACGGCGCCCAGGACGCCACGCGCCTCGACCCGCTGCCGATCCTGTCGTACCTGGTGGGCCAGACCACCAAACTCGGCCTGGGCGCGACCCGTTCCACCACCTATTACGAACCGGCGCATATTGCCCGCGAATTCGCCACCTTGGACCACTTGTCCAAGGGCCGCGCGGCGTGGAATATCGTCACCTCGATGAATGACAGCGAAGGGCGCCTGTTCGGCAAGGCCAAGCACCTGGAGCATGACCTGCGCTACGACCGCGCCGATGAGTTTGTCGAGGTCGCGCTGAAACTCTGGAACAGCTGGGGCAAGGACGCGCTCAAGCTCGACCGCGAAAGCGGCGTGCTCGCCGACCCGGCATTGATTACCTCGGTGCAACACCAGGGCGAGTGGTTCCGGGTTGAAGGCCCGCTGAATATCCCGCGTTCGCCCCAGGGCCGGCCGGTGCTGATCCAGGCCGGGTCTTCCGGGCGGGGTCGGCGCTTTGGCGCACGGTGGGCCGAGGCGATTTTTACCATTCACCCGCACCTGGCGGCGATGCGGGCCTTTCGCGATGACGTGCGCGCCCAGGTGGTGCAACAAGGCCGCGCCGCCGACAGCTGCAAAATACTCACCGCGGTGATGCCGTTTATTGGCGGCAGCGAAGCCGAAGCCCGCGCCAAACGCGACCAGCACAACGCCCTGGCGCGGCCGGAGTTGGGGCTGGTGACACTGGCTTCGCAACTGAATGTGGACCTGTCGCCGTTCCCGCTGTCGGCCACCTTGGCCGAGGTGGCGCAATCGCCGCTTATCCACGCGGCGGCCGCTGAAAAGCTGCTGATGCAAGGCTCTGAGCTGACCCTGGAACAACTCGGCCGGATCTTCGCCAGCAGCGTGCGCGTGCCGCAACTGGTGGGCACCGGCGCGCAGATCGCCGACCAATTGGCTGAGCTGTTCGAGCAAGGCGGTTGCGACGGCTTTGTGATTTCGCCGGGGTACTTGCCGGGCTCGTTCACCGAATTTGTCGAGAGCGTGATTCCGCACTTGCAGCGCAAGGGCCTGTTCCGCACGGCGTACGAAGGTTCGACGTTGCGTGAGCACCTCGGGCTCGACTGAATGCGTTCTATGTGGGAGCTGGCTTGCCTGCGATAGCGGTGGGTCAGTTTGCACCGTTGTTGACTGACACTGCGCTATCGCAGGCAAGCCAGCTCCCACATTTGGGCGGCGGTGTTTTTTATTGGGTACATCAATTTAAAAAGGGAATTGCGCATGGTTGCTTTCGATCACTTGACCCGTCGCCGTTTGCTCGGCATAGCGGGCATTTCCATGGCCGGCCTGGCGCTGCCCAGCCTGGGCTTTGCGGCCGACGAGCACGCCGGGCACGGCACGCCTGCGGAACCTGCAGGCACCGGCGAGTTCATCCGCCTCGACGCGCCGCGCAAGCTCAAACTGGCGGTCAACCTCAACGCCGTGTGCCTGGCGCCAGTGGTGATCGCCCACGGCCAGGGCTTTTTCACCAAGCACAACCTCGATGTGGAACTGGTCAACTTCGGCAACTCCACCGAAGTGCTGCTCGAAGCCATCGCCACCGGCAAGGCGGATGCGGGCATCGGCATGGCGCTGCGTTGGCTCAAGGCGCTGGAACAAGGCTTTGACGTCAAGCTCACGGCCGGCACCCACGGTGGTTGCCTGCGCTTGCTGAGTGCCGCGAACGGTGGCGTGAATAAGCTCGAAGACCTCAAGGGCAAGGCCATCGGTGTCACCGACATGGCCAGCCCCGACCGCAATTTCTTCTCGATCCTGCTGAAAAAGCACGGCGTCGACCCGGTGCGCGACGTCGAATGGCGCCTGTACCCGGCCGACCTGCTGGGCACCGCGCTGGAGCGTGGCGAAGTGCAGGCGGTCAGTGGCAGCGACCCGTTCATGTACCGTCTGATCAAGTCCGGCGTGGCGCGGGAGTTGTCCACCAACCTGGTGGAGGCATACGCCAACCTCAGTTGCTGCGTGGTCGGCGTCACCGGCAAGCTGGTACGTGAAGACAAGCGCGTGGTCGCGGCGCTGACCCAGGCGATTCTGGAGGCCCACGACTATTCCGTGCAGCACCCCGAAGAAGTCGCCAAGGGCTTCCAGGCTTATGCGCTCAATACTACGACAGAAGAAGTGCAGGCGATCCTGCACGATCATACCCACGGCCACCATGCGGTCGGCGCGGCGCTGACGCAGGAAATCACCACTTATGTCACCGACCTGAAAACCGTCGAGGTGATCAGCAAAGGCACCGACCCGGTGGAGTTCGCCAAGGAGATCACCGCTGATGTCTTCAGTTGATGCAACCACCCTGAACCCAAGCCTGACATTCAAGGCCGGCTGGCAGGGCGCCACGGTGGTGGCTGCCTGGGTGGCCGTGGCGCTGTTGATCAGCTATTGGCCCAATGCCGTGCGCAATTGGCCGATGACCCAGGGGCTGGCCAATGTGTGCGTGGCGGTGGCTGCGCTGTTCATTCTGTTGAGCCTGCTGGGCCTGCGTTTTTCGCGGCTCGGCCAGCGCTTGCAAAAGACCGGGCCTTGGTTGATTGCCTTGCCGGTATTACTGGGTGTCTGGGAGCTGCTCACCGCCAAACTGGCGCTGCTGCCGGTGCCGTTTTTCGCGCCGCCCCAGGCCTTGCTTGCGGTGTATGTCGAAGACTATGCGCGCCTGGCCGACAGCCTGCTGCATTCGGCCTTGCTGCTGGGTTCGGGCGTGGCGCTGGGCGCGGCGACTGGTTTTGTCGCGGGCGTCTCCATCGGCTGGTCCACGCGCATCGGCTACTGGTTGCACCCGGTGCTGCGTATCCTCGGGCCGGTGCCGTCGACGGCGTTGCTGCCGCTGTGTTTTTTCCTGTTTCCCAGCAGTTGGAGCGCAAGTGTTTTCCTGATCGCCCTGGCCACCTGGTTTCCGGTCACGGTGCTGACCTGGTCCGGCGTGGCGAGTGTCGATAAAGCCTATTACGACGTGGCGCGCACCTTGGGTGCCAAACCGGGCTTCCTGATTTTCAAAGTGGCGATTCCCGCTGCGTTGCCCCACGTGTTTGTCGGCTTGTTCATGGGCCTGGGGGCCTCGTTTTCGACCTTGGTGGTGGCGGAAATGATGGGGGTTAAATCCGGCATCGGCTGGTACTTGCAATGGGCTCAAGGCTGGGCCGCCTACGCGAACATGTACGCGGCATTATTGATCATGGCACTGGCCTGTTCGGGGTTGATCACCGGGTTGTTCCTGGTGCGTGACCGCTTGTTGGCCTGGCAGAAAGGAGCGATGAAATGGTAGCGCTGGCACAAGCAATCCAACCCGCGCCCGGGCTGGCGCTGCGGATTGAGAACCTCAGCCATGGCTTTGCACTGGACGGGCAGCATTTGCCGGTATTGGAGCGGGTTTCCCTGGAGGTGGCGCCCGGAGAATTCGTGGCGTTGCTGGGGCCTTCGGGGTGCGGCAAATCCACTTTGCTGCGCCTGGTGGCCGGGTTGGAACCGGCTGACTCCGGGCGTTTGCTGGCCGATGGGCACGCCATCACCGGCCCCGACCCGAGCCGCGTGGTGGTGTTCCAGGACCCGACCCTGTACCCGTGGCGCCGCGTGTGGGACAACGTCGCGCTGGGCCTGGAGGCTCAAGGCTTGCTCAAGACCCATTCGGCCAAGGTCGATCAAGCCCTGGAAAAAGTCGGCCTCAGCGCCTTCGCGCACGCCTACCCTCGACAACTTTCCGGCGGCATGGCCCAGCGCGTGGCGTTGGCCCGTGCGCTGGTCAACCAGCCACGGCTGCTGATTCTGGATGAACCCCTGGGCAAGCTGGACTCGCTGACGCGCATCACCCTGCAAAAGGAGCTTATCGACCTGTGGCAGCGCCAGGGCTACACGGCGTTGCTGGTGACCCACGACGTGGAAGAAGCCTTGCTGCTGGCCAACCGCGTGATCGTATTCAGTGACCGCCCGGCGAAGATCCAGGCGCAGTTGACCATCGACCGGCCCTATCCTCGGCATCGCGATGATGCCTATCTGGTGGATTTACGCCGGCAGATTCTGGGGTTGTTGGGGTTGGGGGAGAGCTGGTAGTTGTCGGTCTGATCGTTCCCACGCTCTGCGTGGGAATGCCGCTTGGGACGCTCCGCGTCCCGCAACCCCACAGTCTGACTGCATAGCCCTTGACACCGCCAACCCCATGCGCAAGGAACAACTCAGTTTTCGAAAATTGAGTTTCAGCGATGGCGAGAACCCATAAGCCAACCGATTTCGCAGATTTGCTAAAGCAATACGGCTTGGAAGTTATCGAGCTGGCGGGCCTCTGCAAAGCGGTCGACGGCAAAAGTCGGTACTTGCACTGGGATGAATTTCGTCGATACTCCACCTGGCCAGGGATGACGCCGAAGCCAACCTGAAGAAACTCGTATCCAAGGCCTAGGTGCGCTCAAACCTGCTCCTGCGCCCGCAACTGCACGCTCATCTCATCACAACTGTTTGCCCAGTCACTCAGCCACTGCGGCATGGGCGGTGACGCTTCGGCCAAGCCGAGTTCGCGCACAAAGTCGGCCGGGGGCAGGGTGCCCTTGGCGGAGCGGAACAGGCCGCGCATCACCACCACGCCCACCACTCGGCCCCGGCTGATAAAACGGTGCTCCATCAGGCTCCATTTGTGGTCCCAGCCGAGCATGCGCGTGTGTACCTCGAACACTTCAAAGAGCTTCAGCTCGCGGCGGAACTTGCCCCAGGTGTCGCCCACAATCGGCAACGCCTTGTTGCGCAGGGCCACGCGAAAAGCGCCGGTACGCAGCACAAAATCCATCCGCGCAACGTCTGCCAGGGTGAAGTACCGGCCGTTGGTGACGTGCCGGTTGATATCCAGGTCCAGCGGCCACACCCGCATGCGCACTACAGTGGTGTCCAAACCCTGCACGGGCTTGCGCCAGGGACGACGGAACAACATGAACAGCAATCGAAACCAGAGATTCATAAACGTGCCAGGCAGTTGATCAGAAGCCGCACTGTACGCAGCCGGAATCGGCTAAGGTAGGTGCGCAAATGACTTATTACATGCGAAAAACGCAAACAGGCTTTTTATGCACATTACCTTGCTCCTGGCCGATGATTGTTCTGCCGCCAACGCCACCCTGGTCCTGGAAATGCTCAGCGCCGCCAATCTGTTTGCCGACAGCCCACCCTTTGAGGTCGTGGTTGTCTCCCTGGACGGCCAGCCCGTCACCACGTGGAGCGGGCAGTGCATGCAGGTGGCGTGCGCGGCGGCGCAGGTGCGCCGCACCGACCTGATCCTGATCCCCGGTTTCCTGTTTACCCTCAAGCAGGCCTTGCCCACTTTTCCTGCCTACGGCCCGTGGCTGCGTGAGCAATATGCCCAGGGCGCGGTGCTGGCATCGATGTGCACCGCAGCTTTTTTGCTGGCCGAAAGCGGCCTGTTGCAAGGCTTGCGCGCTACCACCCACTGGGCGTTTGCCGAGCTGTTCCGGCGCCGTTACCCCGACGTGAGCCTGGAGGACGCGCAGATCCTGTGTGAAGAAAACCGTGTAATCACCAGCGGTGGCGCCAGCGCGGCGATGGACCTGATGCTGCACCTGATCCGCCGCTTCGGTTCACCAGAGCTTGCGCATACCTGTGGCAAATACCTGTTGATCGACGGCGTGCGTACCGAGCAGTCGGTGTACGCCCTGTGGTCGTTGCCCAAGAACCACGGCGACGGCGAGATCCTGCGGGTGCAGCATTGGCTGGAGCAGCACTTTGCCCAGGCGTTGGTAATTGACGACGTGGCGCGGCGCTTTGGCTTTGGTGTGCGCAATTTCAAGCGGCGTTTCAAGGAGGCGACCGGCTATACGCCCGTGGGTTATGTGCAAACCCTGCGCCTGGAGCGGGCCAAGCAGATGCTGGAGTCCACGCGCATGACCCTCGAAAGCATCACCTACGCGGTGGGGTATGAAGACAGTAATTCGTTTCGCCGCCTGTTCCAGCAGCGCGTGGGGATGCTGCCGGCGGCGTATCGCAAGAAATTCCTCGCCACGGCCTGAATCAGCGACGCAGCTGCGCCTGCACTTCAATACATTCCACCAGAAACTCCATCACCACTTTCACCGACGGTGAGCGGCGCATATCCGGGTAGACCGTCAGCCAGATATCACGCACCGGGCCGTCGCTGGGCGTAGGCAACCGGGTCAACAGCGGGTCGTGGTCGCCCACCAGGGTCGGCAGCACTACCGCGCCGACCTGCGCGCGCGCGGCCATCTGCTGGGTGATCAACTCGCTGGCGGCAAATACGATAGGGCGAGGGCCGCGCAGTTGGTGCAGCCAGGCTTGCTGGGGCAGGTGGTCGCGGCTGGCGTCGTAGGCGATGAAGGTCCATTGCGCTGCCGGCAAGTGTTCGAGCGCAGGTGCGGCGTACAAGCCGAAGCGCACCACGCCGACTTTGCGCCGCACCAGGGCTGCTTCGTCGGGGCGCAGGGTGCGCAAGGCGATGTCGGCTTCGCCCTTGTCCAGCGCGGCCAGTTGAGTGGACGGCATCAGCACCAGATTCAGCTGCGGGTAGTGGGCGCGTAAACGCGCAAGCTGAGGTGCAATGCAGTGGTTGGCGATGGACGGCGGGCAACTGACGCGCACAGTGCCGGCCAGTTCAATGGAGGCCACGCGCGACAAGCGCATCACCTGCGTGGCCATATCGCCCATGCCCGCCGCCACTTGCGCCAAGGCCAGGCCTTGCGCCGTGAGCGGGCGGCTGCGGGGCAGGCGGTCCACCAGCTTTACGCCCAGGGCTTTTTCCAGTGCATCGACCCGGCGCCCGACGGTGGCGTGCTCCACCTGCAGCTCGCGGGCGGCGGCCGACAATGACTGGGTGCGGGCCAGCACGGTGAAGTAGTAGAGGTCCTGCCAATCGAACATCGGGTTATTTCCGCACAGAGGCTGGGAGGGATTGGGGAATATTGCAACCGAATAATCCCTTTTACCATGGCCGCTTCCCAGTGCAAACGGAGTTGTTCCCTGATGAAAGCCATTACCCTGCAAGCCTACGGCGGTCCCGATGTCGCCCAACTGCGCCATGATGTGGCCAAACCCCAGGTCACGGCCGGGCATGTGCTGGTCAAGGTGGCCTGCGCCGGGATTAATTTCATGGATATTCATACCCGCCAGGGCAAATACGCGGCGTCGGTGACTTACCCGGTGCGCTTGCCTTGCACCTTGGGCATGGAGGGCGCCGGCGTGGTGGTTGAGGTTGGCCCGGGCGTGGGCCACCTGGCCGTGGGCGACCGGGTGGCCTGGTGCATTGCCTGGGGCGCCTATGCCGAATACGCCAACGTGCCTGCCGACAAAGTCGCGCAGATTCCGACGGCCATCGGCTTCGATCAGGCCGCAGCCGCGATGTTTCAGGGTTGCACCGCGCACTACCTGGTTGAGGACGTGGCACGCTTGCAGGCCGGCAGCAGCTGCCTGATTCACGCGGCGTCCGGCAGCATCGGCCAGTTGTTGGTGCAGATGGCGCGGCGGTTGGGCGCGACCGTGTTGACCACCGGCAGCAGCGCCGAAAAATGCGCGATTGCCCGGCAACGTGGCGCCCACCAGGCCTGGACCTATGACGGCTTTGCCGATCAGGTGCTGCAAGCCACGGATGGCCGCGGGGTGGATGTGGTGTTTGATTCAGTCGGCAAAAACACCTTGCGCGAGAGTTTCCGTGCTTGCCGCACGCGGGGTTTGATCGTCAATTATGGCAACGTGTCGGGCTCACTGAGCGATTTGGACCCGATTGAATTGGGCGAGGCGGGCTCGCTGTTTTTGACCCGACCACGTCTGGCGGACCACATGGCCGACGGGGCGACCGTGCAGCGGCGTGCCAATGCGGTGTTCGCGGCGATGCTGGAAGGGTCGTTGAGCGTGGAGATCGAGGGCCATTACAGCCTGGAGACGGTGCAACAGGTACACGCGCGCATCGAGGCGCGCCAGCAGATCGGCAAGGCTGTGTTGTGGGTGGACCGCGACCTGCGCTGATCGGTGTGGCGAGCAGTCTTGTTGTGGCGAGCAAGCTTGCCACAGGCACTGCGTTAACCAGAAGTTGGGTGGGTACATGGCCAGATCGCAGGCGAAAAAAAACCGGCTGATCAGGCCGGTTTGGGGTGCCTCGCCAACAGCGGGGGTTATACGTGGTTGCTCTGCAGGCGATCCGAACCACCTTCAGCCAGGCCGCGTTCCTGCAGGCGATCAGCACCGCCTTCAGCCAGGCCACGTTCCTGCAAGCGATCAGCGCCACCTTCGGCTATACGGCGTTCCTGCAGACGGTCAGAACCATTTTCGGCTACGTGGTTGCCTTGCAGGCGATCCGCGCCGCCTTCAGCGACAACCGGGTGGGCAAAAGCGTTGGCAGCCAGTACCGAGAAAGCGAGGCTAAGCAAGAGTTGGCGTTTCATGGTGGTGTGCTCCGAGAGTTGTAGTTGGGTGTTGCCGGGTATGGGTTTGATGGTACGCGTTGGATTTTTTAAGAGAACTTCATTGCGCTGATGGTGACTATCGACGCCAGCGATGGCCCGTTGTGGCGGGCCATCGTGCAGGCGCTCAAGGCATCTGCGGCAGTTCCTGAGGGCGCAGGTCAAACACCAGCACCTCGGCGTCTTCGCCCTGGCTCAGGCGGATCTGCCGCTCATTGCGCAGCCGTGCGCCATCGCCTTCCTGCAAGCGGTGGCCATTGAGTTCGACGCTGCCGCGGGCCACGTGCACGTACACATGGCGGTCCGCCGGCACGTCCAGGGTTGCGGTTTCGTCGCCGTTGAACAGCCCGGCATACACCCGTGCATCCTGGCGAACGTTGAGCGAGCCATCCGTGCCTTCCGGCGAGATGATCAACTGCAAGCGCCCACGTTTTTGCGCTGCGCTGAAGTGCTCCTGTTGGTAGCGCGGTTCGGCGCCGACCACATTCGGCACAATCCAGATCTGCAGGAAGTGCACGCCATGGCTCTGGCTGTGGTTGAACTCGCTGTGGGCCACGCCGCTGCCGGCGCTCATCAGTTGCACGTCGCCAGGGCGGATCACCGAACCGGTGCCCAGGGTGTCCTTGTGTTCCAGGGCGCCTTCGAGCACATAGGAGAAAATCTCCATGTCCCGATGCGGGTGCTGGCCGAAGCCTTTGCCGGCGGCGACGCGGTCATCGTTGATCACCAGCAGGTCGGAAAAACCCTGCTCCTTGGGATCCCAGTAGTTGGCAAACGAGAAGGTGTGGAACGACTTCAACCAACCGTGATTGGCGGCGCCGCGTTCCGAGGCTTTGCGAAGGGTCAGCATGGTCTTGTCCTCAAGTGAGCGCTGGCTGCGAAATGCAGGGCGCTTGCGTTGAGAAGAAGGTTAATGGTTTTCCAGTGATTCATTAATAAGCTGAAAATTGAATTAATGTCTCATTTTAGTTGACAGTTTCAAGCGTGCCATAATGCCGTCCCGACTCCCGTTACGATGGACTTGCTCTTGATGAAAACCGTGGCCATGGCGCTGTTTCCAGACTTCCTGCTGCTCGATATGGCCGGGCCGCTGGAGGTGTTTTCCATAGCCAATCGCTACTTGCCGGCGTCGGAGCATTATCGGATCCTGACGATCGGTACCGAGCCCGGTCCGCTGCGCGCCTCCAATGGCGTGCACGTGCATGCCGACCTGCAACTGGCGCATGCCGATGAGGCCTACGACCTTCTGCTGGTGCCCGGCGGGCCTGGCGCTTATAACGAATGCCATCCGGCTCTGCTGCCTTGGCTGCGGGCCGCAGCGCCTCGGGCACGGCGCTTCGGTTCGATCTGCACCGGCGCCTTTGTGCTGGGGCACGCCGGGCTGCTGGACGGCCACCGCGTCACCACGCACTGGCACTACACCGACCGCCTGATCAAAGGCTTTCCCAAGGCCACCGTCGAGACCGATCGCATTTACTTGCAGGATGGCCGCTTGATTACCTCCGGCGGGGTCACTGCCGGCATCGACCTGGCGCTGTCGATCATCGCCCAGGACCATGGCCGGCAGGTGGCGGTCGACGTCGCCAAGGTGCTGCTGGTGGTGATGAAACGCCAGGGCGGGCAGGCTCAGTTCAGCCCGATGACCGCCGCCGTCGCGCCGCTGGAAACCCCGATCACCCGCGTGCAGAACCAGGTGCTGGCGCAGTTGGATCAGCCATTGAGCATCGTGTCCATGGCCGCGCTGGCGGGCATGAGCGCGCGCCATTTTGCGCGGCTGTTCGCCAAAGAGGTGGGCATGACGCCCATGGCCTTTGTGCAAGGCGCGCGTATCGACCGTGCCCGGCACCTGCTGGAAAGCACAGACCTGCCGCTCAAGACCGTGGCTTTCCGCGCAGGGTTCGGCAGCGTGCGGCATATGCGCTTTCTGTTCAGTGAAAAACTCGGCCTTAACCCCACGCAGTACCGACAACAGTTCAGTTGACGCCGAAATGTCCGTCTGGCTGCCCTGATTGTCCGTGTCGCTCCCTGTGCCAGCATTGTCCTGTCACGCATAGCTGGCAAGATAGCCCCAGGCCCCTTGAAAGGAGGCGCAGGCGCCCAAGGCCGGGTGTTCCAGCGCTGTCAGCAGATGAACAATGCACACTCGGTGAGCTTCGGCCCCTATACCTTTCATCGTGATCAACGTCTGGTCAGCAAGACCGGCCAGCCGGTGCCATTGGGTGGGCGTGCGCTGGATATCCTCGCGATACTGTTGGAGACGCCGGGGCAATTTGTCAGCAAGGACACCTTGATCGGCCGGGTCTGGCCGAACAGCGTGGTGGAAGACAATAATTTGCGCGTGCACATCGCCGCCCTGCGTCGTGCGCTGGACGGACAACGCTATATCCTCAATGAACCGCAACGCGGCTACTGTTGCGTGGCGCCGTCACCGGCACCGCGGCCTCGGCACAATCTGGCCGCACGGCTCAGCCCGGTGATCGGCCGCGACGAACTGCTGGGCAGCCTGGTTCGACGCCTGGGCGGCCAACGGCTGATGATGCTCACCGGTTGCGCCGGAATCGGCAAGAGCAGCGTGGCGCTGGCCCTGGCCGAACGGGTGTTGCCGCGTTATCGCGATGGCGTGTGGTGGCTGGACCTGGCAACTGTGCAGGCGCCGAACCGGTTGCTGGACTACCTGAGCGAAACCCTGCACCTCCAACCCTGTGTCGGCGCCCATGCACTGTGCGAGCAATTGGCCGCCCGGCAACTGTTGCTGGTGCTCGATAATGCCGATTTGTTGCTGGGCGCCTGCCGTCATCTGGTGCATACACTGCAAGCCAAAGCGCCTCAGGTGAGCGTGCTGCTGACCAGCCGCGAAACCTTGCAGGTGCCCGGCGAATGGGTGCACCACGTGCCCCGGCTGGCGTTGCCGACGTCGGCTGACCGGGGCGGTGTCGAGCAGGCCATGCTGTATCCGGCCCTGCAATTGTTTGTGGCGCGGGTGCGTGCCGGTCAGCAGGGATTTGTACTGCGGTCTGAGGACCTGGCGCCGTTGTGCGATATCTGCCGGCGTCTGGACGGCATCCCGCTGGCGCTGGAACTGGCGGCGGCCCAGGTTGAAGCCCTGGGAATACGCGGGTTGCAAAAGCAGTTACACAACGGCGTGCAAGTGTTAAGGCGTGGCCGACGCACGGCGGTCGAGCGCCATCAGTCGCTGACGGCGGCGCTGGATTGGACGTATCAACGCCTGAGCCTGCCGCAGCGTTGGCTGTTCCTGCAATTGGCGCTGTTCAAAAGCGCGGTGACGTTGCCAGCCTTGACCGAACTGGTGGCCGGCACTGAACTTGCGCACGCCGACCTGGCTTACCTGCTGGCACGCCTGGTCGCGACGTCTTCCCTGGTGGTCGAGCCCGGCCCCGGCCCGCGGCGCTATCGGCTGCTCAACAGTGTGCGCAGCTACGCCCTGGCGCAGCTGCGTGACCCGTTGCAGGTGGCGCGTTTGCAGCAGGGCTATGGGCATTATCTGGGGCCATTTTCAGGCCGGCCGTTTGTCCTGCAACTGGTCGAGCAGGCTGCGCACGCGGACTAGATCCTGGGTGGCATAGCCTTCGGTAAATTGCCCGTAGACCGAATTCAACAGCTCACGTGCTGCCCGCACACGGCCCTGGCTTTGCCACAGGCAAGCCAGTGAGGTCGCGCAGCGCAACTGCCAGGCCAGTGCGCCTTGCTCGTGCGCCAAGCCCAATGCCTCCAGCAGCAGCGATTCGCGCGCGCGCAGGTCGGGCAGGGCCTCGGCGCGCACCCTGAGAATCTCGGCCGTGCACCAACCGGCCGCGCCGTTTCTTGCGCGCTCAAATACCGTGTCATCTACCTGCGCGGCATTGAAGGTCACCAGTATGTCCTGAACCAGGCCCAGGCCTTGCAATGTCGCATGGGGTGCGGTGCCCTCGTAATGCCGCGCCCAGGTATGAAACAACTGCACCGAATGTTTCTGTGAGTGCTCCAGCAACAGCGCCAGCAGCGCGTGCGCCGCGCCGCTGCCACCGTTGTAGTGGGTAATCGGTACGCTGGCCAGGGCCAGGGTGTAGCAGATAGAGGTGCCGTGGTTGATCTGCAACGCCAGCTCCAGCGCCTGGTTTGCCATTCGTGCGGCCCGCTCTGGAAACCCGCGCAGCCACAGGATGCGCGCCAGCACCGTCAGCGACGCCACACTCTGGTCGTATTGCACGCCAAAGCCATGGGTGAAACGGTTGAGATGGCCACTGTGGGCCATGCGCTGTAGTACTTGTTCGGCATTGTGCAGGGCCAGGACCTGGTTGCCCGCGAAATGCTGGGCCAGTACCCGTAAGCGCTGGGCACTCAAATCCAGCAGCGGATCGGTGCGCGGGTCGAGGCGGTCGAACTGCATGCTCTGCTCCAGCGCCTCACGGTAGCGGCCGGCACACAGGTTGACCGCCATGTGCCCGGAGACGGCTCGCAACTGGCCCCCATTGTCTTGGAGCGCTTGCGCCAGGCGCCGGGCCGCCACAAACGCAGCGATGGTCTGCGGTGCGCCGCCCAAGGCGTGATAGGACAGGCTGCCCAGGGCCAGTTGCAGTTGCATGGTCAACTGCGTGCAGGGCGCGCCCGATTGCGGCATCAGCGCCAGGGCCTGGTCTACGTACAGCCCATGTTCGCGCAGCAGCGACAACTCCTGCCACAAGGGCATGGCGCTGACCGTCAGGCGAATGCCAAGCAGGTGCGCGCCGTGTTCGCCCAAGCCCCAGTCGAGGGCGGCGCGAATGTCCTCGCGCAACGGCGCATAACGGTTGATCCACAGCTCGGTGGCAGTGAATTCCCAGTCTTCCCGCGCCTGGTCCATCAGCGCCAGACAGCGCGCCGCATGGCGTTCGCGTGTGCTGTCGAGTTCAGCTGCGTGGTCGAGCTTTTCCAGGGCATAGCTGCGGGTGACATCCAGCAGACGATAGACCATGTCATCATCGCCGGCCTCGACGTTGAGCAGCGACTTGGCCACCAGTTGGGTGATCGAACCCAGCACTTCGGCCGGTGCGATCTGCTCCCCGGCGATCACCGCCGCCGCGCTTGCCAGGCTGAACCCGCCGCGAAACACCGCGAGGCGGCGCAGGCAGATCTGTTCGCACGCGGTGAGCAGGTTAAAACTCCAATCCAGCGTGGCGCGCAAGGTTTGCTGGCGGGGCAGGTCGCTGCGCAGGCCACGGTTGAGCAGGCGCAGATTGTCCTCCATCTGCACCAGCAAACCCGGCAAGCCGAAGCGCTCGATCTGCGTGGCGACCAATTCGATTGCCAGGGGAATGCCGTCCAGGCGCTTGCAGATCTCGATCGCCAGGGGCAGTTGCGCCTCGCTGAGCTCAAAACTGTCCTGGTGCGACATGGCACGCTCGATCAGCAGTTGCAAGGCCGGGTAGCCGAGGGCCTGGGCGCGGTTCCCGGTGGCGGGTGGGCAGGCCAGCGGCTCCAGGCGTTGCACGTACTCGCCCTCGGCGCGCAGGGCTTCGCGACTGGTGGCCAAAATGTGCAGGTGTGGCAGGTGACGCAGTAAGGTTTCGCTGATCAGCGCGATGTCGTCCAGCAGGTGTTCGCAGTTGTCGATCACCAGCAGCAACTGCCGCGCGTGCAGGCTTCGGGCCAAGGTCAGCAGCGGGTCATGTTCGGTGGGTGCGAGATGGAGCAGGGCGGCCAGGTTGGGCAGGATCATTGACGGCGCGCTGAGCGGCGCCAGATCCAGCAGGTGAATGCCGTCGCGGTAATGGCCGATCAATAATTCCGCCACACGCAGCGCCACGGTGGTCTTGCCGATACCGCCCGCGCCGGTCAGGGTGATGAAGCGTTGCTGCGGCAGTTGCTGCACCAGTGCGTCGATCAACACCTGGCGGCCAATCATCCGCGTACGGCGCAGCGGCAGGTTATGGCCCTGGTTGTGGGGAATACCGTCGATGGCTGTCGTCATCGGTTCAATGCTCAGGGGGGCGACAAAGCTGTAGCCGCGCTGGGCGACGGTGACGATATAGCGCTGCCCGGCCTGGCCATCGCCCAGGGCCTTGCGCAACGCGGCCATATGCACACGCAGGTTGCCGTCTTCGACCACCGTTTTGGGCCATACCCGCGTGATCAGTTCCTGCTTGCTCACCACATTGCCGGCGTGCTCCAGCAAAATCAGCAAGATTTCTAGCGCGCGTCGGCTCAGGCGCAAGGGGCGGCCAGCCTCCAGCACCAGGCGCTGGCGCGGGTGGACACGGTAGGGACCGAAATGCACGGCCTGGTCGTTGAGGTCACGCATAGTGGCCCCTGTTCAGGAAAAGAGTTTGGCCAGCATATTCCAGGCCGGTGCAGACCACTAGGCTGCAATCACCTGTGATTTTTGACGGATGTGGTGACTTCGCCAGGTCATCGGGTTCACGCCCTCGCTGCGCGTGAACATATGGCAGAAGTGCGCCTGGTCGCAGAAGCCGCATTCGACGCTGATCTGGGTCAGGCTCAGGGACGATCCGGTGATCAGTTCCTTGGCCCGCTGAATGCGCTGTTGGCGAATCCACTCCTGGGGCGACAGCCCGGTGGTGCACTTGAACGCACGGGAAAAATGGCTGCGCGACAGCGCACAGGCCTGCGCCAAGTCGGCAATTGCCAGGCTTTCGCCGAGGTTGGCGAGGATCAGTTGCTTGGCAACTCGCTCGCGCCGGGGGCACAAGCCACCGGTGACGCCAAGGCGAGGGGCACAGTCATCAAGTCGGGCCATGACAAATATCCGTAGTCGATGGGAGCGTTCCCGGTGAATGGATGCAGTGTAGACCGCTGTATTTTTGGCGCCGGGCCGTCTGGCTGGCGAGTTAATCGTTGTTAATTTCGCCAGGTGCGCGCCCGGAAAAGACAGCACAGGCATGCAATCTGCGATCTGTCCGGCATGCTTACCTGACGGCCTGATAACCGTTTGGATACCGCCATGAACCGCAACGACCTGCGCCGCGTCGACATGAACCTGTTGGTGATTTTCGAGGCGCTGATGTTCGAGAAGAACCTGACCCGGGTCGCCGAAAAGCTTTTCATGGGCCAGCCGGCCGTGAGTGCCGCGCTCGGGCGCCTGCGCGATTTGTTCGACGACCCGTTGCTGCTGCGCAACGGGCGCGGCATGGAGCCCACGCCACGGGCGGTGGCGATACTCAAGGAGCTGCAACCGGCGATGGACACCATTTCAGGCGCGGTCAGCCGCGCCAAGGATTTCGACCCTTCCACCAGCTGCGCGGTGTTTCGAATCGGCCTGTCCGATGATGCCGAGTTCGGTCTGTTCCCGCCGTTGCTCAGCCAGCTGCGCGAAGAGGCACCGGGGATCATCGTGGTGGTACGCCGCGCCAATTACCTGTTGATGTCTTCGTTGCTGGCCAGTGGCGAGATTTCCGTGGGCGTCAGCTACACCACCGAACTGCCGGCGAATGCCAAGCGCAAGAAGCTGCGGGATATTCCCTGCAAGGTACTGCGCGGCGACGACGGCGCGGCGCCGTTGACACTGGATGACTACTGCACGCGGCCCCACGCGATGGTGTCGTTTTCGGGGGACTTGAGCGGCAATATCGACCTTGACCTGGCCCGCATCGGCCGGGCGCGCAGGGTGGTGCTGGCGGTGCCGCAATTCAGCGGCTTGCGCGCACTTTTGGCGGGCACGCAAATCATCGCGACAGTGCCCGACTACGCCGCCTGTGCCTTGACCGAAGGCACCGTGCTGCGCGCCGAGGACCCGCCGTTCGCGATTGAAGCCTCGGAATTGTCGATGGTCTGGAGCGGCGTGCATGACAACGACCCGGCGGAGCGCTGGTTGCGCTCGCGCATCGGTGAGCATATGGCGCGGATGGCGTGAGCGCGCCAGGCGAGACAGCACAAACATCCAATTCCCGCCCCCGGTTCCCCGCCAGACTCCCCCCATCGCTCAACTCTCCAGGGGGGAAACACACCATATGGACCCGACACCTGAAACCAGCCCCGACGAAGTCGTCACCCTGGTCGTCAAACACCTGATCAAGGCCGGCCGTGAAGCCGATTACGAGGCCTGGCTGCGGCGCATCGTGCGCATCGCCGGTGAGCGCCCCGGCCACCTCGGTGTGGATGTGGTGCGCGGCAAGCAGGGCGGGCAGGCGCTGTTTACCTGCGTCTTGCGCTATCGCTCCACCGACGCGCTGCAACGCTGGCTCGACTCCCCCGAACGCCAGGCGCTGATCGCTGAAGCGGCGCCGATGCTGGCCGACGGCGACAAAACCGAAATCGGTGCCGCCAACGAGTTCTGGTTCGCGCCCCTGGCCGACAGCGCCGCCAAACCGCCGCGCTGGAAGCAGGCCGTGGTCAGCCTGTGCGTGATCCTGCCGCAAACCCTGCTGTTGCCGTTTATCTGGGGCCCGATCCTGCGCTTGCACCCGTTCCTGTCCAACTATGTGGTGTCCACTTTTCTGGTGACGCTGACCATCGTGTTGCTGGTGGTGTACCTGCTGATGCCGGCCGCCACCCGCCTGTTCGCTCCCTGGCTTGAAGCCTCTGTAAAGGACACCCTATGAACGCCGATCTGATTCTGTTCAATGGCCAGTTCCACACCGTGGACCGCGAAAACCCACGGGCCACTGCGGTCGCAATCCACAAGGGCCGCTTTGTCGCGGTCGGCACCGACGGCGAGGCCATGGCCCTGCGCGGCAGCGGCACCCAGGTCATCGACCTCAAGGGCCGCACCGTGATCCCCGGCCTTAACGACTCGCACTTGCACCTGATCCGTGGCGGGCTGAACTACAACCTTGAACTGCGCTGGGAAGGCGTGCCGTCACTGGCCGATGCGTTGCGCATGCTCAAGGATCAAGCCGATCGCACGCCGACGCCGCAATGGGTGCGTGTGGTGGGGGGCTGGAACGAATTCCAGTTCGCCGAAAAACGCATGCCGACCCTGGAAGAGTTGAATCAGGCCGCGCCAGATACGCCGGTGTTCGTGCTGCACCTGTATGACCGTGCCTTGCTCAACCGCGCCGCCCTGCGCGTGGCCGGTTACACCAAGGACACGCCGAACCCGCCGGGCGGCGAGATTGTGCGCGACAGCAACGGCAACCCCACCGGCATGCTGGTGGCGCGTCCCAACGCGATGATCTTGTATGCAACCCTGGCCAAGGGCCCGAAACTGCCGCTCGAATACCAGGTCAATTCGACCCGCCAGTTCATGCGTGAACTCAATCGCCTGGGCCTCACCAGCGCCATCGACGCCGGCGGTGGTTTCCAGAACTACCCCGATGACTACGCGGTCATTGAACAACTGGCCAAGGACCAACAGCTGACGGTGCGCATCGCCTACAACCTGTTCACCCAAAAGCCCAAGGAAGAACTCAGCGATTTCAAGCAATGGACCGGCAGCGTCACCCTGCACCAGGGCGACGATTACCTGCGCCACAACGGCGCAGGCGAGATGCTGGTGTTTTCGGCGGCGGACTTCGAAGATTTCCTTGAGCCACGCCCCGACCTGCCGTTGACCATGGAGCAGGAACTGGAACCGGTGGTGCGCCATTTGGTTGAGCAGCGCTGGCCGTTCCGGCTGCACGCCACGTACGACGAATCCATCTCGCGCATGCTCGATGTGTTCGAGAAGGTCAACCGCGACATTCCGTTCAATGGTCTGCCGTGGTTCTTCGACCACGCCGAAACCATTACGCCGAAAAACATCGAGCGCGTCCGGGCCTTGGGCGGTGGTATCGCGATCCAGGACCGCATGGCGTTCCAGGGCGAATATTTTGTCGAGCGCTACGGCGCCAAGGCCGCCGAAGCCACGCCACCGATCAAGCGCATGCTGGCCGAAGGCGTGCCGGTAGGGGCGGGCACCGACGCCACGCGGGTCTCGAGCTACAACCCCTGGACTTCGCTGTACTGGATGGTCAGCGGCCGCACCGTCGGCGGCCTGGAGCTGCACGCCGAAGGCCTGCCGCGCCTCACCGCGCTGGAATTGTTCACCCACGGCAGCGCCTGGTTCTCCTCGGAGCAGGGCAAGAAGGGCCAGATCAAGGTC
Organism: Pseudomonas sp. IPO3747; assembly: GCF_013385245.1. Taxonomy (NCBI): domain Bacteria; kingdom Pseudomonadati; phylum Pseudomonadota; class Gammaproteobacteria; order Pseudomonadales; family Pseudomonadaceae; genus Pseudomonas; species Pseudomonas sp. IPO3747. Next base: position 23,042 of record NZ_JACAQL010000015.1, on the reverse strand, counting down.
GGCCAGTTGGCGGATGTGGCGGCCCTCTCGGCGGACTTCTTCAGCGTCGATGAAGAAGCCATCAAATGGATCGAGTCGGTACTGACCGTGGTCGGCGGCAAGGTGGTGTACGGCGCCGGCGACTTCGAAGATTTCGCCCCGCCCCAAGTACCGGTGCTGCCGGACTGGTCGCCGGTGGTCAAGGTGCCGGGGCACTGGCGCCCAGGTTCACCGGTGCAAGCTCAAGTACACCACTGCAGCGGACCGTGCGGCGTGCACGCCCACGGCCATGAAAAAGCGCGGCTTTCCAGCGTACCGGTCAGCGATTTCCAGGGTTTCTGGGGCGCGTTTGGTTGCTCGTGCTTTGCCTTCTGATTTTAAAAACACCCAAAGGAGTTCACCCATGACTTACAAGCGCTTGAACAAAGATGACGCCGTTGTATTGCTGGTCGATCACCAGACCGGCCTGATTTCCCTGGTGCAAGACTTCTCTCCGAACGAGTTCAAGAACAACGTGTTGGCCCTGGCCGACGTGGCCAAGTTCTTCAACCTGCCGACCATCCTCACCACCAGTTTCGAAAGTGGCCCTAACGGCCCGTTGGTTCCGGAACTCAAGGCACTGTTCCCGGACGCGCCTTACATCGCCCGCCCTGGCCAGATCAACGCGTGGGACAACGAAGATTTCGTCAAGGCCGTCAAGGCCACCGGCCGCAAACAGATCATCATTGCCGGCGTGGTAACGGATGTGTGCGTCGCGTTCCCGACCCTGTGCGCCCTCGCTGAAGGCTTTGAGGTGTTCGTGGTGACCGACGCCTCGGGTACCTTCAACGAAACCGTGCAACAAGCCGCTTGGGCACGCATGACGGCCGCCGGCGCACAATTGGTGAACTGGTTCTCTGTCGCCTGTGAACTGCAAGTTGACTGGCGCAACGACATGGAAGGCCTGGCCAACCTGCTGTCGCCGCGCATTCCGAACTACCGTAACCTGATGAACAGCTACTCGGCGTTTACGGCCAAGTAAGCTGCGTTTGAAGGGGTAGATTAACCCTGTAGGAGGGGGCAAGCCCCTCCTGCATTTGATTGTGTCGTAGCGGCTGACAGGCTATAAACCAGCCAAATGTCCACCGAGAAGCGACAATGAACCCCTTCGAAGACATGCGCCTGTTTTGCCAGGTCATGGAGTCCGGCAGCTTCACCGCCGCCGCCGAGCAACTCGGCCTGTCCAAGCAGTTCGTCAGCCGCCGCCTTATCCAGTTGGAAGACCGCCTCGGCGTGCGCCTGCTCAACCGCTCCACGCGTCGGCTGGACGTCACGCCACTGGGCCAGAGTTATTACGAATCCGCTTTGCGCCTGCTCGGTGAAGTCGAGCAAGTGGAGCAGGGCATCGCCGGCCAGAACAGCGAACCGCGGGGCACGATTCGGCTCAGCGCGCCGTTGTCGTTTGCCATGGCCCATCTGGGCTGCCTGTTGCCGCAGTTCCTGCAACGCCACCCGCAGGTGTCGGTGGAAGTCGACTTGAGTGATCGCCCGGTGGACCTGATCGGCGAGGGCTACGACCTGGTCTTGCGCATCGGCACGCTGGAAGACTCAACCCTGATTGCCCGGCGCATCGCCAGTGTGCAGCGAGTGTATTGCGCCAGCCCTGATTACCTCGCCGCCAAGGGTACGCCGCTCAGGCCTGAAGACCTGGCCGACCACGACTGCCTGCCCTACGGCCATGGCCGCCAAGTGCAATGGCGCTTCAAAGGCAAGTTGCAGGCGCTCAGCGTCAGTGGACGAATGCGCGTAAACAATGGCGAGTTGCTGCGCGACACTGCGATCGCCGGGTTGGGCGTCACTTATTTGCCGACCTTTATCGTCGCCGAGGCCTTGAAGGACGGGCGTTTGGTGACGTTGCTGGATGACTTCGCCCCCGAGGCCCTGACGCTCTCGGCGGTCTATCCACAGCACCGGCAAAGTTCGCGGCCAGTGCAGGCGCTGGTGGAGTTTTTGCGCGAACGCCTGGCCAGCGGTTGCTGACTCACACGCATCTATTGTGAAGACTGGCTTATGTGGGAGCTGGCTTGCCTGCGATAGCATCACCTTGGTGTGACTGACACACCGAGGTGACTGCATCGCAGGCAAGCCAGCTCCCACACAAGCCAGCTCCCACACATATTCAAGGGGCGACAAGATTGGCCAACGTTGAACCGTCCACATACCGCTGCAGATTCGCCAGGAACGTATCGGCAATCTCCTGCTGGCTGTTGGTCGAAATCGCCGAGGTATGCGGCGACAACCGCACCCGCGCATGGCTGTACAACGGGTGGCCCTGCGGCAGTGGCTCCGGCTCGGTCACATCCAGCGAGGCAAGGCCGATCTGACCGTTATCCAGGGCTTCCAGCAGGGCCTCCTGATCCAGCAAACCACCGCGCGCAATATTGATCAGGTGCAATCCCGGCTTGGCGCTGCCGAGCACATCGCGGTCGACAATATGCCGCGTGGCCTCGGTGAGCGGCGCCGCCAGCACCAGGTGGTCGGCGCGGGCAAACAGGTCGTGGATGTCCTTGGCGGCCTCAACATGGTCCACCTCAAAGGGTGCCTGGCTCTGGCGCAGCGCAACCACGTTGATCCCCAAGGCCTGGGCTTTTTGCGCCAGGCTCTTGCCGATCGCACCAAAGCCGAGAATGCCCAATGTGCTGCCCTTGAGCGGGCGCAGCGCGGTGAATGTCCACTGGGCATCCTTCACCCAGATAGCCGGCAAATGCTTGGCCGCCGCAAAGATCGCCGCCAGGGCGAACTCGGCAAGGTTATCGGCCGCACTGCCCCGTGAGGTGGTCACCGGCGGGCCGTTGAACAGCCACTGCGGGTAGAAATCGATGCCCGACGACACCAGGTGTACCCACTGCGCGCCATACGGCCAGCCCGGCGGCGGAGTATCGGGCGCGGTGTAGCCGCGCACATTGATAGGGCGCAGCAGCAGGATATTGGCCTGGGGCGGCAGGTCGCTGGGTACACCGGCCGGCACGCCGATCACCTGGGCATGGGGGTGGATCGAGGCAAGGCGTTCGCGCAATACCTGGTTGTAATCTTCGTCCAGCTGGCTGGCGATAATCACCTGACTCATGAGCGTTCCTTATTCATTGTTGCGCACGTTGAGCGAACACCGCTTTACCCACACCTTGCAGCACCGCGTCGTTCTGCGGCGTATGCACGCGGCTGCACAGCACGTCGCGGTAATGCCGTTGCAGCGGGCTATGGCGCGACAGGCCAGGGTTGCCCGAGGCTTCGATGGCCAGCTCCACGGCGCGGATCGCATTGCCGGTCACCAGGTATTTAAGCTGCGCCGCATTGGCGGCTGGCGTGTGGCCCTGGGCGGCGGCCTCGAGCAGGCTGCGGTTGGCAAACAGCAGGGTGTCGATATGGCCGACGGTTTCCTGAAAACGCGGCAGGCTCGACAGCGCGGCGCCGAGGTTGGACGGCTTGCGCTGCTCCAGCCAGTTCACCAGCCAGTCCCGCGCCGCCTGGGCCACGGCGTCGTACACCGACGACAGCAGCACCGACATCCACAGGAACCCCTCGCCATCCAGCTCAGGTTGCGGTGCGCTCCAGGGGCTGACGCTGACGGCATGGTCCAGCGGCACCAGGACATTATCGAGCACCACTTCGTGGCTGCAGGTGGCGCGCATGCCCAGATGGTCCCAGGTGTCGATGATGCTCACGCCGGGGCTGTTTTTCGGCACCAGCCAGGCGCCCACCAGCGGGTCGGCATCATCACTGCGCGCCCACACGCTGAACCAGCTCAGGCCGTGGCTGCCGGTGGAGTAAATCTTGCGGCCGCTGATGCGCCAGCCGTCGGCGGTGCGCACCGCCGTGGTTGCCGGCAGCCCGCCACGGGCCGGGGTGCCCAGGTCAGGTTCGACGCGCAGCGCATTGATCAATGCACCGTTGCGCACGGCGTCTTCGGCGACTTGTACGCGCAGGTGCTGCGGCCAGGTTTTGCTGTCTTGCAGGCGTGTGTGTTGCAGGTACTGCATCACCAGAATCAGCGCGGTAGACGGCTCGCCCCTGGCAATCGCGCTGATGGCCTTGCGCGCCTGCGCCAAGCTTGCGCCGCCACCGCCCAGGGCCTTGGGCACGGTGAGGGCGACCAGGCCATGTTCATGCAGCCGCGTGAAGTTGGCGTGGGGGAAGGCGCCGCTTTCGTCATACAGGTGCGCGCTGCTGGCCAGCTCGGCGCTGAGGCGTTCGAGCAGGGCGTCGAATTGCGCCGGCCCGTGTGGGAGCTGGCTTGCCTGCGATGGCGGTGGATCAGCCACCCGCAATGCAGGCCCGCAGACCGCTATCGCAGGCAAGCCAGCTCCCACCTTGGCTAGTCGGTTGAGAGGTTCACTCATGCCAGCGCTTCCTGTTGCACTTCAACTTCGCTGTACCGATTGGTCGGCACCTCCAGCCCCAGGTTATCGCGCAAGGTCTGGCCGCTGTATTCGCTGCGAAACAGCCCGCGTTGTTGCAGCACCGGCACCACCAGTTCGGTGAAGTACTGCAAGCCATCGGGCAGTACCGAGTTGATGATGAAGCCGTCGCTGGCGCCGGACTCGAACCAGGTTTGGATGGCATCGGCAACCTGCTCCGGAGTGCCGACAAACTCGCGCTTGGGCCGCGAAAAACGCAAGGCCACTTCGCGCAGGGTCAGGCCTTCGTCCCTGGCCAGTTGCTTGACACGGTCGGAACCGCCTTTCTGGCTGTTGCTGCCCAGGTCGCCAAGCTCCGGGAACGGTGCGTCCAGCGGGTATTGGCTGAAGTCGTGGTCGTTGAACGGGCGGCCCAGCGCCACAATCGCATCTTCGACGGTGACCAGGTCCACGGCCTGCTGATAGCGGCTTTCCACCTCGGCAGCATCGCGCCCGACAATCGGACGAATGCCCGGCAAAATCGACAGGCTGCCCGCATCACGGCCAAAACACTTGGCACGGCGTTTTAAATCAGCCGAGTAAGCCTTGGCTTCTTCGAGCGTCTCGACATGCACAAAAATCGCATCGGAATGCTCAGCGGCAAAGTTGCGCCCATCTTCAGAGGTGCCCGCCTGGAAAATCACCGGCTGGCCCTGGCGCGAGCGGGCGATGTTCAGCGGGCCTTTGACCGAGAAAAACTCGCCCTTGTGGTTCAGCGCATGCAGCTTCTCGGGGGTGAAAAACTCGCCGCTCTGCTTGTTGTAGGCAAAGGCGTCGTCTTCCCAGGAATCCCACAGGCCCTTGACCACGTTCAAGTGTTCCTTGGCGATGCGGTAGCGCACGGCGTGGGGCGGGTGCTCGGCTTTGCCGAAGTTGTCGGCGGTGCCGCTCAGCCAGGAAGTGACCACGTTCCAGCCGGCGCGGCCGCCGCTGATATGGTCCAAAGAGGCGAACTGGCGCGCCACCTGGTAGGGCTCGGTGTAGCTGACGGTCACGGTGGCGACCAGGCCGATGTGGGTGGTCAACGCGGCAAGGGCCGAGAGAAGGGTCAGCGGCTCGAAACGGTTGAGGTAGTGCGGGCTGGATTTGGCGTGAATGTGCAGGCTGTCGGCGATAAACACGAAGTCGAACTTGGCCGCTTCGGCCAGCTCGGTCTGCTGCTTATAGAAACCAAAGTTGGTGCTGGCATTCGGTTGCGCCTGCGGGTGGCGCCATTCGCCCCAGCCGTGACCGACACCGTGGACCATAGCGCCCAGTTTCAGATGACGTGGCGTGCTCATGTGCGGCTCCTTGCTTAGCGCGATGCTTGGGAAGTGGGAAAACGTTCGGCGTTAAAGCTGGTGTCGAAACCCTGGGACACGTCGATGCGCTTGGGCAGCAGGCCTTCTTGCTGATAGGTGTCGGCGGTGGCTTGCAGGCCCTTGATCACGCTGTCGTCAATCACCACGGGGTTCAGTTGCGTGTCTTTGGCCACCTCCAGGTGCACCGCCAAGGGCAGGCCGGTAATTTTGGCTTGGGCAGCGGCGTATTCATCCGGGTGTGTGTTGGCCCAGGCGTAGGCACGGTCGACGCGGGCCACGAAGTCATCCAGTTGCGGGCGTTTGTTGGCGATGGCCTGGCTGGTGGCGGCGAAATACAGGTGGTTGCTCAACAACTGTTTGCCGCTGACCAGGACGCGGGCGTGGCTTTGTGAGGTGACCACCGTGGTGTAGGGGTCCCATGTCGCCCAGGCATCAACGGTGCCGTTATCGAGTACCAGCCGGGATTCAGCGGGCAGCAGGAAAATGAATTGCACATCCTTGGTCGTCAGGCCTGCGCTGGCCAAGGCCCTGATCGCCAGGTAGTGCCCGATGGAGCCGCGTCCGGTGACAATTTTTTTGCCCTTGAGGTCGGCGGCCGTCTTGATCGGCGAGTCCTTGGGCACCACCAGGGCGGTGGTGTTGCGCCCTTCGGCGTGGATGATGCTGACCACCTTGAGCGCGGCCCCGGCGCCCAAGGCGAACACATACGGCGCGTCACCGAGGGCGCCAATATCGACGGCGCCCGCGTTCAGGGCTTCGCCCAGCGGCGAGGCGGAAGGGAACTCCGACCACTGGATTTGATAGGGCACGTTGTTGGTTTCGCCCGAGGCTTCCAGCAATGCCTTGATCGTGGATTTCTGGTTGGCCACGCGTAGCGGTTGCAAGTCGGCGGCGTGTGCAGTGCTGATCAGGCCGAGGGCCAGGGCGCTGCTCAGCAGCAGGTGTTTGAAGGGCGTGCTAAAGACCATGATGGATAAATCCCAGGCAAATTGAAAAGGTGTGGGTTACCTCCGCCTGGCAAGGGGTCGGTGCGGCCTGCCCCGGTGTGGGGCAGGCGTGAAGGTGGTTCAGATCACGTAGAAACCGTGGGTACCATCGCGTGCCAGTTGGTCGACCAGGCCGAATTCCCAGTCCAGATACGCCTGCATGGCTTCTTTCGGGCTGTCGGTGCCTTCGTACGGGCGGCGATAGCGGTCGATACGCGGTGACGCGAGATGGGTTTCGCCTTCTTCCAGCGGCAGTTTTTCGGCGATCCAGTTAAGCGTGCCCCCTTGCAACAGGAACACCGGCTTGCCGGTGATGGCTTCGACGTCGGCGACCGCCAGGCGCGCCAGTTGGCTGGTGCCGCAGGTCAGCACATAACGTTCGGCAGGCGGCACCTTGGCCAGGGCGTTGGCCAATTGCGCACGCAAGACCCAGAAGGCACCGGGGATATGGCGTTTGACGTAGTTGGCGCTGGGGGTGAAATCCAGCACCGCCGTGTCGCCATGGGGCAGCCACTCGGCAAGGGTGTGGGGGCTGATCAGTTCGGCCTGCAAGGGTGCCGGGACCGGCGCTACCCAGGCGCCTTGTTCGCTGAAGTTCGCCGCTTGCAGGTCGTCCAGCACGTACACCTCCCAGCCCAATTGCGCGAGCCATGAGGCGGACATGTTCGCCCGCACGCCGTCGTCATCGGCCAGCACCAGGCGCGCTCCGCGCACGCTGGCCACATGGTCGGTTTCCTGCACCAGCTGGCCGCCCGGTGTGGAGCGCGCGCCCGGCAGATGGCCGGCTTCGAATTCCTCCGGCGTGCGCACATCGAACAGGTAGGTGGTGCGGGTCGGCTCCTGCTGCCAGCGTTGCAGGTCGTTAAGTGTGGCGCGGCCGACGCGTGCTTTGTCGGCGACGCGGCGTGCGTCTGCGGCGGCGATTTGACGGTGTTCTTCCGATGTCGGCGCAAAGCGGCGCGCTTGGCCATGGGCGAGTTTCTGCCCGGCCAGGGTCCAGCCGATAGTGCCGTTACGCAGTGCCGACACCGGGTTGGCGATGCCTGAGTTGATCAGCGACTGCGTGCCGATAATGCTGCGGGTGCGCCCGGCGCAGTTGACGATGATACGGGTGGCCGGGTCCGGTGCCAGTTCACGGGCGCGTAGCACCAGTTCGGCACCCGGCACACTGATGCCGGTAGGAATGCTCATGGTCTGGTATTCGTCGAAGCGGCGCGCGTCGAGCACCACCACATCGGCCTGGCTGTCGAGCAGCGCCTGCACTTCTTCGGCGGCCAAGGAGGGCGTGTGGCGCTCGCTCTCAACCAACTCGCCGAAGGCTTTGCTCGGTACGTTGACGTCGATAAACAGCTCGCCACCGGCACGGCGCCAACCGTCCAGGCTACCTTCGAGCAAGCTGACCTGGGTGTAGCCCAACGCAACCAGGCGTGCGGCGGCACGTTCGGCCAACCCTTCGCCATTGTCATAGACCGTCACTTGGGTATCGCGACGGGGAATGCGCGCATACACCTCCAGCTCCAGCTTGGACAGCGGGATATTCGCAGCGAACAGCGGGTGCGACTCGGCAAAGGGCGCTTCTTCGCGCACGTCGACCAAGGCGACTTCTTCACGGTCCAACAGGGCCTGGCGAATCTGGGCGAAGCTGCGGTTCGATACGGTGGTCATAGGGCAGGGCTCTTTTCTTTGGACAAATCCCAGATGTTCGGGAGGTAGGCGTTGGAATAACCGGAGATAAACAGTTTCTCGCTGCCGTCGGGCTGATACACCGCACGGCGCACGGCACCAATATTGGCGCCGTACACGTGAATACTGATCGACACCTGGTCGCTGTGGGCATTGCTGACCTGATGGATATCGCCGATTTTGGGCGACACCGCCTCAACCTGGCCGGGCAGCAGTTGAACCGGTGTGCCTTCGGCCACCAGGCTGCCATCGGGCGCACGCTCAAAACCCTGGGAGAACTCCGCACCACGCAACATGCCGATCAGGCCCCACACCCGATGGTCGTGAATCGGCGTGCGCTGGCCCGGCCCCCAGACAAAGCTGACGATGCTGAAACGCTGGCGCGAATCGGCATGCAGCAAAAATTGCTGGTAGCGCTCGGGATCCGGTTGGGCGTACTCGTCGGGCAGCCAGTCGTCATGGCTGACCAGTTGCGCCAACAGCTTGCCGCCACGGTGCAACAGGTCGCCTTCGCGCGGGTTGCCGTCGATCAGTTCCGCCAGGGCGCCTATAAAGGCTCTGAGTCTTTCGGGGTGTCGGGACTGGGTCATGGCAATTCCATCATGGCGGTTATGGGGATGGCTTGATGGGTTTATATAAGCATAATGTTTATAGTTAATATGCTATTTTTTAATGATTAGCTTATAGCTTTAGGTAATTTAGAACCGGTCTGAATAGCGTTAGACGTTATCGATCACAGCGCAGGCTATCCAGACCGCCGTGTGGCAACTATGCTTGCCACACATCTTAATGACTGTTCTCTATGTGCGGCCCAAATGAAAATTGACGATATCGATGCCTTTGTCGAAGTGATTCGTTGCCAGTCCATCAGCCACGCCGCCGAGTCGTTGCAGTTGACTCAACCGGCCATCACCCGCCGCGTGCAGAACTTCGAGCAGGCGCTGGGCGTGGAGCTGTTCGACCGCAACACCAAGCCGCTCAAACCTACGCTGATCGGCACGCGGGTGTATGAACAATGCCGGTTGATCCTGCGCGAGATGGATGCCCTGCGTGAGCTGGTGGCCACCGATGCGCCGCCCACCGGCGTGTTGCGCCTGGGCGTGCCGCAGACCATCGGCGATGTGGTGCTGCTGGATGCGCTCAAGCACTTGCGCAGTGAATACCCCGACTTGCGCGCCCAGGTCGCCACCGGTTGGGGCAGCCAATTGGTCGGCAAGATCGAGCGCGGCGAGCTGGATGCGGCGGTGGCGTTGTTCCCGGCGGGCAAGATCTTCCCGGACAACATTGTCGGCGAGTCCATCGGCAAGATGGAGTTAGTGGTGGTGTGTGCCAAGGCACAGTTGCCGAAAAAGCCCTGCAAGTTGGCTGATGTGTACCAGGGCGGCTGGATTCTCAACCCGGATGGCTGTGGTTTTCGTGCCGGGTTGCAGCGCACCTTGTCCGACCAGGGTTTGGCGCTGCGAGTGAACCTGGAAACCTTTGGCACTGAGTTGCAACTGGGCCTGGTGGCGGACGGCCTGGGCTTGGGGCTGGTGCCGCGGCCGCTGCTGGAGCGCAGCGCGCACCTTGAGCAACTGGCGGTGGTGCCGCTCAAGGACTTCAAACCGGTGATGGATTTGTGGCTGATCTACCCGCACTTCCTGGGTAACCTGCAAGGGCCGGTGGATGCGTTCGGGACGCTGGTGGCGGCCTCCTTACACAAGATCCGCAATGCTGCGTGAGTGCAGACTGATCGTTCCCACGCTCTGCGTGGGAATGCCTCCTGTGACGCTCTGCGTCACGCTTTGGGACGCGGAGCGTCCAGGGCTGAATTCCCACGCGGAGCGTGGGAGCTATCTATGTGGTAGCTGGTTTTATAAAAAAAAATAATAATTAGCTTAGATTAAAATGTGCTTTTTATTATTTTTGGCCATCCCCTAGGCTGACTGGAAGTCCTTAAGGCCATCCAGGAAGTTTTGCCATGAGCAGCGTCACCTCGCTTTCCAGTGTTTCCAGCAACGTCCGCCAGCGTGTCACGCCAGAAGAGTGGGAGGTGCGCGTCAAGCTGGCGGCGGCCTATCGGCTGGCGGCGCTGTATAAGTGGACCGATCACATCTACACGCACTTCTCCGCCCGTGTGCCGGGGCCGGATGAGCATTTCCTGATCAACGCCTACGGGCTGTTGTTCGATGAAATCAACGCCTCCAACCTGGTCAAGGTCGACCTCGACGGCACGATTGTCGACGACCCGACCGGCCTGGGTATCAACTACGCAGGTTACGTGATCCACAGCGCCATCCACGGCGCGCGTCATGACCTGCAAGCCGTGCTGCACACTCACACCCGCGACGGCATTGCGGTGTCGGCACAGAAGGATGGCCTGCTGCCGATCTCCCAGCACGCCATCGCGTTCTCCGGGCGCGTGGCGTACCACGGTTATGAAGGCGTGGCGTTGGACCTGGATGAGCGCGAGCGCTTGGTGGCTGACCTGGGCGATAAGAGTGTGATGATTTTGCGTAACCATGGGCTGTTGACTGCCGGTATCAGCGTGGAACACGCCTTCCAGCAACTGCAAGGGCTGGAGCGCGCGTGCAATATCCAGATCGCGGCGCAGGCAGGCGGCAATGCCGAGCTTGTCTTCCCGCCGGCAGAGGTGGTGGCCAAGGTGGAGCAGCAGGCCAAGGTGTTCAGCAATGGCGCAGGGCCGGGTGTGGTGCGGCATTGGAATGCGTTGGTTCGGCAGTTGGAGCGTACGGATACCGACTACAAAAACTGAACTTGAAACTACTGAAGATCAAAAATGTGGGAGCGGGCTTGCTCGCGAATGCGGTGGATCAGTCAATATTTGCGTTGACTGACCCGCCGCATTCGCGAGCAAGCCCGCTCCCACATGGGTTGTGTGGTGTTCTTTAGTTAGGCGACCTGTTTGGCTTGTTCGCGCTCGGCGACCAGCTGGCGGGTCAGTGGGATCAGCTGCTTGCCGTAGTCGATTGCGTCGTTGAGCGGGTCGAACCCGCGTATCAGGAAGGTGGTGATACCCAGGTCGTAGTAGTCCAGCAATGCCTGCGCGACTTGTTCGGCGGTGCCGACCAATGAAGTGGAGTTGCCCTGTGCGCCCAGCAACCCGGCGATCCCGGTCCATAGGCGCTTATCCAGGCGCGAACCCTGCGCTGCCGCTGCCAGCAAGCGGCGCGAGCCTTCGTTGGGTGGTTCACGGCGCACAAAGCCCTGCTTGTCAGCCAGTGCGGTCGCCTGTTGCAGGATTGTCTCGGCACGTGCCCAGGCCAGCTCCTCGGTTTGCGCGAGGATCGGGCGCAACGACAAGCTGAAGCGAATCGTGCGCCCGTGCTTGGCCGCTTCTGCGCGCACCTGGGTCACCACTTCGCGCACCTGCTCGTAGGTTTCGCCCCACAGCGCATACACGTCGGCATGTTTGCCGGCCACCGCAATCGCGGCCGCGGAAGAGCCGCCGAAGTACAGCGGGATATGCGGTTGCTGCGGCGACTTCACCGTCGAGTGTGCGCCTTCGACCTGGTAGTAGGTGCCTTTGAAATCGAAAGGCTGCTCGTGGGTCCATTCCTGGCGCACCACGCTGAGGTATTCGTCGGTGCGTGCGTAACGTTCGTCCTTGCCGATATGGCTGCCATCGGCGCGCAGTTCACGGTCATCGCCGCCGGTGATGATATGCACGGCTGTGCGCCCGCCGTTGAACACGTCCAGGGTCGCGAACTGGCGTGCGGCCAAGGTCGGCTGGGCGAAACCTGGACGATGGGCGATCAGAAACTGCAGCTTTTGGGTCACGCTGGCGGCATGCGCGGCGATCAGCGTGCTGTCCGGGCTGTTGGAATGAAACGCCACCAACGCGCGGTCGAAGCCGGCCGCTTCGTGGGCGCGGGCCACGGTTTCGACGTAGTCTGGCTGCAGGGTAGGGCCGCTGCGCGGGTGAATCTCGGAAGCGTGATGGCCGCCGATATAACCGATAAATTCGATGCTCATGGTCTGTCCTTGTCGATTGCGCGATTAACACCTCCTCCGGGCGTGGGGTCGGTCACTCGGGTCAAAAGTAAGGGCCGTGGCGGGGTCTGTAAAATGCCTGTTGGTTCTAACCTAATTATAAAAAGCAGAATTATCATGCGTAAATTTTATTAAAGCTGTGCACTCAATGTGGCGAGCCTGCTCCCCACAGAACAGGGCGCTAAAGACTCAAACGAATCTCGGCGCACAAGCCGCCTTCAACCCGATTGCTCAAGGTCAGCGTGCCGCCGATCGCCACCGCCAGTTGCTGGGCAATCGCCAACCCCAGCCCGGTGCCGCCGGTGCCGCGATTGCGTGAGCTTTCTACCCGGTAGAACGGCTGCAGCACCTGCGCCAATTCGTCTTCGGCAATTCCGGGGCCTTGGTCCAACACCTTGATCGACAACTGCCCATTGGCTGTCGAGCCGACTTCCAGCTCGGCGTTGCCGGCGAATTTAAGGGCGTTGTCCACCAGGTTCACCAACACGCGGCGCAGCGCGTGGGGGCGGGTGTCGAGGATCAGCGCGCTTTTGCCGCGCAGGCTGACCTGCTTTTGCATGTCCTGATAGTCAAACACCAGGCTGTCGAGAAAGGCGTCCAGGTCAATGCGGTGGCTGGCCTCGGTGGCGCCGTGAACGCTGCGCGCATACGCCACGCCTTCACGTACCAGGTGCTCCATTTCGCTCAGGTCGCTCCACAGTTTTTCGCGGTCGGCGCTGTCGTCCATAAACTCGGCGCGCAGTTTCATGCGGGTGATCGGCGTTTGCAGGTCATGGGAAATCGCGGCGAGGATCTGCATGCGTTCCTTGAGGTATTCGGCAATGCGCTGTTGCATGGCATTGAACGCCGCGGCGGCATGCGCGACTTCACTCGGGCCGGTTTCGTCCAGGGGGGTGGGGTGAGCGTTCGGGTCGAGGGTTTCGACCGCACGGGCCAGGCGTGTCAGCGGGCGCACGGCCAGGCGCACCGCGACCCAGGTGCAGCCGAGCAGCAGCGCCAGTTGCAGCACCAGCACCACCGGCAACCAATAGGCTACGGGCAGGGCGGCGGGGCGTACGTCGAGGGTGATCGGGTTGCCATCGGCCAGGGTCAGGTGCACCTGGAAGTGTTTCTGGATGCCTGGAATATCGCGAAAGGTCAGGGCGTAATGCTCGCCCAGTGCGTCCGCAATCGAGGTGGCGGCCATTGGCACATCGTTGCTAGTCATCGGTTCACCGGCCTCGCCGGCGTTGAGCAAGTACCGGTAATTCTGCCGGTCGAGACGCGCCAGCCAACTGGCGCGTTCGTTGGCGGGCAGGCGGTCGAGGATGGCCACCGAGGTGGACACGTCGTTTTCCAGGTTGCCGAGCATCACCGTGCGCGCACTGATATAGCGCTCGTAGAACTGCGCACTGAATGACAACCCATGGGCACACACCAGGCTGATCAGAAAAATCAGCGACAGTTGGGACGCCAGTGTGCGCGGCCAGCCAAACCGCCATGGCCTCATTGCTCGGCCCCGAGGATTTGCACCGGCAGTGAAAACACATAACCCTCGCTGCGCACGGTCTTGATATAGGCCGGTTCGCGGGCGTCATCCAGCAAGCGTTGGCGCAAGCGGCTCACCAGCAGGTCGACGGAGCGATCGAACAAGTCGGCGTCACGCCCCTGGGTCAGGTTCAGCAATTGGTCGCGGTTGAGTACGCGCTGCGGGTGGTCGAGAAACACCCGCAACAGACGGTATTCGGCGCCGCTGAGGGCCACCAGGGTGTCGTCCTCGTCGAGCAGGTGGCGGGCGGTGGTGTCCAGGCGCCAGCGACCAAAGCGAATCAGCCGCCCGGTTTCACTCACTATCAGGTTCGGTGGCAGCATGCGTGTGCGGCGCAATACCGCATTGATGCGTGCGAGCAATTCACGCGCGGCGAAAGGCTTGACCAGGTAATCATCGGCGCCCATTTCCAGGCCGATGATGCGGTCGGTTTCATCGTTGCGCGCCGTGAGCATCAGCACTGGCGTGGCTTTGTGCTTGCCCACCCGCAGTTCGCGGCACAGCTGCAAGCCGTCGTCGCCGGGCATCATGATATCCAGCACGATCAAGTCCACGGGGGTAGTGTCGAGGAAGCTGCGCATCTGGCGGCCGTCGGCGACTACGGTGGTGCGCATGCCGTTTTTCTTCAGGTAATTGCCCACCAGTTCGCGGATTTCCCGGTCGTCATCGACGATCAGGATGTGATCGACATGATCCATGCTGCCTTCCTCGTTAAATGCTCTTGGCCGCAGTCTAGCCATCGCCGCAGCCTTTGCCTTGTGCGCTTTGTATTGCAGTGTATCTGGCGCTGACCAGATACACGGCGAAGCAAAAATCAGTGGCGCACGGCCTTGAGCAACAGCGCCTCGAACACCCGCTGGGCGCGCGGCTCATCAGTGTGGGCGACATTGAAGCGCATCGAATTGAGGTGCGCCGGGTCGTAGCCGAACAGCGCGCCCGGCGCCAGCACCAGGCTGCGTTTCAACGCCTCCTGGGCCAGCAGTTCACCGTTTACGCCCTTGGGCAGGCGCGCCCAGATAAACATCCCGCCTTCATACGCCATCGGCAGCTCGCAGCCACAGCGCTTGAGCCATTGTTCGACGCGCCCGCCGGACTCCATCAAACGCTGGACCATACGCTTGCGGTGCTTGGCGTAGCTGCCTTCGCTGAGCATGCGGTAGACGATCTGCTCGAACAGCTCCGAGGTCACGCCGCCGCTCATCAGCTTCATGTTGGTGAGGTTGGCGGCCAATTGCGGCGCGGCCACCACGTAGCTGACGCGGGTGTTGGCGCTGAGGATCTTGGAGAACCCGGACAGGTAGGTGACCTGATCCAGCCCGGCGAGGGCGGCCAGGCGCGGCGGCGGGTTGGGGTGCAGGTCGCCGTAGAGGTCGTCCTCGACGATATGGCAATGGTACTGCTGGGTCAGTTGCAGCAAGCGAAACGCCTGGCCGGGGCTGAAGGAATGGCCGGTGGGGTTATGCAGCACGCTGGTGGTCAGGTACAGGCTGGGGCGATGCTCGGCCAGCAGCTGTTCGAGGGCAGTAAAGTCAAAACCGTCGGGGCGCCGCTCGATGGTCACCACTTTGACCCCGTGCAGGGCCAGGTTGGCGTGGAAGTTGAAGTAGCACGGCGCGTCCAGCAGCACCGTGTCGCCGGGGCGTGCGAGCAGGCGCATGAGCATGTCCAGGCCCTGCACGGTGTTGGGCGTGGTGATGATCTGTTCCACCGGCACCGACAAGCCTTCGCCGTGCAGCTTCTGTTGCAGGGCTTGGCGCAAGGGCAGCAACCCGGCCGGCGTGCCCAGGCCGGCGATGCGCAGTGACGGCGCACGCACCACGCTGCGCATCGTTTGGCGGATGGCCTCGCCGTTCAACCAGTCCTCCGGCAAGTGCCCGCCACCGGGGCGCAGCTCGCCGCTGGCGGTGACCAGCGGGCGGCGCAGCACGCTGAGCAGGTCTTGGGGCAGCAGGTCGACCCAGGTCGCGGCGGCCGGGCGTGCGGTTTCCATCGCCACAAAATAGCCGCGGCCCTGGCTTGAGGTCAGCAGGTGG
Organism: Pseudomonas sp. IPO3747; assembly: GCF_013385245.1. Lineage (NCBI taxonomy): Bacteria > Pseudomonadati > Pseudomonadota > Gammaproteobacteria > Pseudomonadales > Pseudomonadaceae > Pseudomonas > Pseudomonas sp. IPO3747. Next base: position 7,106 of record NZ_JACAQL010000015.1, on the reverse strand, counting down.
CGCCCGCGCAGGCGGTCCAGTGCTTCGTTGAGGGTGAACTTGCTGACGCCCAGGGTCTGGGTCAGCTCACGCACCGACGGCAACTTGCTGCCGGGTGCCCATTCACCGGCCTCGATGGCCTGGCTGAAGGCGTCGACGATCTGCTGCACCTTGGGCGTGCCTTCCACAAAAGCGATGGCGGATACAAACATAAACCTTCCTTGTCTTTGCCGGTGCTTTTACCGGTGAAGTTAGGCCGGATTAGGCACCACTTTACCTGCCTTGTGCAATGACGCTGCCCTAGACTGCGCGCCATCTCGCCGGAAACTGGCGAAGTTTCTTACACGCGAGCAATGGATTTCGCATTCTCATGAAGACTTATATGTGCGCCCCCTGCGGTTTTATGTACGTAGAAGAATTGGGTATTCCGGAGGACGGAATCCCGGCCGGCACCCCTTGGGAAGAAGTGCCGGAAGACTGGACATGCCCTGACTGCGGCGTGACCAAGGCCGACTTTATGGCCATTGAACTCTAATCCTCCATCAACGAAAGGAATCGCTCCATGGAAAGCAAACTGATCAACCCCACCGTGCCGTTCTGTACCGGTGTGGCGCACCAGAAATACCTCAGCGCCGAAAAAGGCCTGCAAACCGCTATCGAGGGTGATTGCACCCATTGGTACATCGACGGCAGCCTGTTCGGCGAGATGGTCGACGACTGGACCGATGCACGCATTGAGAGCCTGCAGGCGCAAATCGCCGCCACCGGCGTCAAGCCGATCTTCCACGGCAACTTCAAGGCGCCGCTGGGCAGTGACGTCGAGGCGTTCCGCGCAGCGGCGGTGGACTACGTAAAAAAAGAGATTGATATCGCCAGCCGCCTGGGCGCGCCGTTGATCATCCACGGCGGCTGCATCGTTGAGCCAAAAATGGTGCTGATGGCCAAGAAAGTTGCGCTGGAACACTACCTCAAGTCGGTACAGGAACTGGCGAGCTACGCCGAGGCCAAGGGCACGGATATCTACCTGGAGAACCTGTCCAACTACGTCAACTACCGGCCGTTCCACTACATCTTTACCCATGAGGCCGAATACGCGTTTGTGTTCGAGTGCTTGAAGGCCCATGGCAACGTGTACTTCTTCCTGGATGCGGGCCACGCCAACATCGAGAACGGCCTGCCGGCCGACGTGGTGCGCAAGTATCACCACTTGATCAAGGGCATTTCTTTCAGCAACAACAATGGCGTGCAGGATCAGCACTTCGGCATTCATGACGGCAACTGTGATTACGCCGACGTGGTGCAGGCAATAGTAGAAACCAACTGGAAGGGCCTGGTGGCGTTCGAAACCCGCAACCAGACCGCGAAGGCCGCCCTGGCCGACCTGGCGCTGATGTACCGTGAATCCCTGACCACTGAAATTGCCGTTGCCTGACAGGCGCAGGGGCGTGCGTTTCAAGCGCGCCCCGTTGTTGTTTTTACCATTCCAAGGTTCTGGCCCATGACAAGTGCGTTAACGCTGTCTTCGTTTCTCTACTTTCTGCTGTTTTGCGCCACCATGACCTTCAGCCCCGGCCCCATGACCCTGTTGCTGTTAAGCCTGGGCTTGAAGGACGGCTTGCGCAGTTCGATCCCGGCCCAGATCGGCGCCAGTGTGTCCTACCTGATTTCCATCCTGATCTTTGCCGTGGGCTTTTCGGAACTGATCAAGGGCAACCTCGCCATTACCCAGACCATCCAGTTTGTCGGTGTGGCCTATATTCTGTACCTGGCCTACAAGCAGTGGACCAGCAGCGGCGTGTCGATCAACCAGGGCGGCGCCGTGGAAGGCTCGCGCAGCCTGTTCGGCAAGGGGTTGCTCACCGGGTTTTCCAACCCCAAGACCATCATCATGTTCAGCGCCGTGTTCCCGCAGTTTGCCGGTGCAGGCGAGCACAGCTCGGCGGCGGATATCGCCATCCTCGGGTTGACGTTTCTGACCCTGCAGTTTGCCAGCGGCTGCCTGTACTGCTATTTCGGCCAGCGCATCAAGCACGTGCTGGAAAACCCCAAGCGCCGGGTGCTGTTGCAGCGGATCACGGCGGTGCTGCTATTGGGTGTTGCGTTGATGCTGGCGCGCGGGTTTTCGCACTGAAGTATTAGCAGGTAAGCAGTAGTGGCGCTTTGACGTTGCCCTGTTAGACTCCAGGCACTCATCCAGGATTACACCCCACCATGTCAGCCGCCGGAGGAAATGGACTTCCGCTCGCTTCGCGCCTGTTCAAATCGCGGCTCTTGGGGCTGACGCTCGGTTTTGTCTGCGTGGTATTTGGCATGTACCCCTTGCACCCGTCGCTGTGGGTGTGGGCCTGGATGCTGATTAACGCGTTTGTGTGGCCGCACCTGGCCTACCAGTTGTCGCGCCGGGCGAGCAACTCACTGCGCAGCGAACGGCGTAATTTACTCTTCGATTCGTTCTGCGGCGGCTTCTGGGTCGGTGCCATGCACTTCAACCCGCTGCCCAGCGTGACCACGCTGTCGATGATGACCATGAACAACGTCGCCATCGGCGGGCCGCGCTTTATGCTCGCCGGCTGGGTGGCGCAGGGGCTGGGCATCGGCGCCGCCCTGCTGGTGTTCGCGCCGGCGTTTGTCGCGGTGACCAGCGAGGCGCAGCTGTATGCGTGCCTGCCGATCCTGATGCTGTATCCCCTGGCGCTGGGCTGGATCTGCTACCGCCAGGCCGTGACCCTGGCCCGCCACAAGCGCGAGTTGCTGGCCTTGAGCCGCACCGACAGCCTGTCCGGCCTGCTCAATCACGGCGCCTGGAAGGACCATCTGGAAATCGAGTTCCAACGTTGCCGCCGTGAACAGGTGGGCGCGGCCATTGCGCTGATCGACATCGACCATTTCAAGACCATCAACGACACCTACGGGCATGTCACCGGCGACATCGTGCTGCGCCAACTCAGCAAGGTGTTGCGCCAGAACCTGCGGGCGTCCGACCTGGCCGGGCGCTATGGCGGCGACGAGTTCTGTGTGATTTTGCCAGGCATGCCGCTCAATCGCGCCACCGAAGTGATGGACGCTTTGCGTGATCGCTTCAGCGCACTGGCCTATGTGCAAGACCCGACCCTGCGCGCCAGCTTGAGCATTGGCCTGGCGCCGTACCAGCCGGCGCACGCCGACTCCACCAGTTGGCTCAACGACGCCGACCAGGCGCTGTATGAAGCCAAGAGCAGCGGGCGCAACCGCGTCAGTTCGGTGCAAGGCAGTTGGTTACGCTCGGTTTAGTAGGGTAGCGCAGCACACCCCCACAACAACAAGGACCGGTCCATGCTCTTCACCTTCTCCCGTACCCTGCTGGCCGCCACCCTGGCCCTGACCTTCACCGTGCCGGCCTACAGCGACGAACCCCACAAGCAAATCCAGGCGGATGCCGAACAGTACAAGGCCGAGGCCCTGAAACTGCTCGAACGCCTGGTGAACATCGATTCGGGTTCTGGCTACGAGCCGGGCCTGACCCAAGTGCGCGACATTGCCGTGGATGAGCTCAAGCAGCTCGGTTTCAGCATTGAGCTGGTGCCCGACAAAGCGGCTAACAACAGCCATGTGATCGCCACCCTCAAGGGCACCGGTAAAGCCAAAATCCTGCTGATGGCGCACATGGACACCGTGTTCAAGGAAGGCTCGGCCGCCGAGCGACCGTTTCATATCAAGGATGGTCGCGCCTACGGCCCCGGCGTGATGGATGACAAGGGTGGCATCGTCGCCGGCATCTACGCGCTCAAAGTCCTGAAAAACCAGGGCTTCAAGGACTACGCACAAATCACCTTCCTGCTCGATGCCAGCGAAGAAACCGGCTCAGAAACCGCCTCCGAACTGATCCGCAAAACCGCCAAGGCCCACGACGTAACCTTGAACCTGGAACCCGGCCGCCCAGCCGACGGCCTGGTGGTATGGCGCAAAGGCAGCGCCACCGCCGTGGTCGAAGTCAAAGGCAAAGCCGCCCACGCCGGCGTCGCCCCCGAACTGGGCCGCAACGCCGCCATGGAAGCCGCGCACCAGATTCTGCAACTGGGCAAACTCGGCGATGAAGAGAAGAAAACCACCATCAACTTCACCGTGATCAAGGCCGGCGACCGCACCAACGTCATCCCCGACCAAGCCACCGCCAAAGCCGACGTGCGCGCGGCACTGCCGGAAGAGTTTGATCGGATCGAAAAAGACCTGGCGCGGGTGTCAGCCAATAAGCTGATCCCGGACACTGAAGTGAAAACGAGTTTGTTGCGCGGCCTGCCGCCGATGCCACAGACGCCGCAGTCGGACAAATTGGTCGCAATTGCCCAGGGGATCTATGGCGAATTGGGTCGTAAATTGACCATTGAAGGCAGCGGCGGGGCCGCAGATGCGAGCTTGTCAGCTGGGGTCGGGACGCCGACGTTGGATGGGTTTGGGATTGTCGGTGGGAATATTCATACGCCGGAGGAATATGCCGAGGTGGAGAGCGTGGCGCCACGGGTTTATTTGTTGAGTCGGATGATTATGGAGCTGTCGAAGCGGTGAGAGGTTCGCAGGGCTCACTCAATAGGTGAGCCTTCCTGTTCGCAAACTTATTATTTGGGTGAGCAGGCTTGTTGTGGCGAGCAGGCTTGCCCTGCGTTGGGCTGCGCAGCAGCCCCAAAACAGACGACACGGGTTTACGCTAGTATCTCGTTTTTTCCTATTGGGGCTGCTTCGCAGCCCAACGCAGGGCAAGCCTGCTCGCCACAGTGATGGGGGTGTTTCAGTAAGATGGGTGGTGTTTTCACCATGTTGATGGGTCTTCCTGGCTGGCTTTTTGGAGGTCACATTTTCCACACTCATTCGTCGTAGGCTGTTTTGTGGTAAGCGAGGTTTTCGTTGTAAGTGAGGTTTTTGTGGCGAGCGAGCTTGCTCGCGCTGGGCTGCGTAGCAGCCCCAAAACCGTTACCCCCGATACACCTGGAAAAACGTGCTGCCCTCATTGGGACCGCTTCGCGGTCCAGCGCGAGCAAGCTCGCTCGCCACAGTGATGGGGGCGTTTCGGTGAGGTAAGTGGTGTTTTCTATTTAATGGTTTTTAATAAGTACATATCGAATTTGTTTACTATGTGATTCAGCCATAGTGGGCCTGATACCCATTGGTTTGGGTAGTAGTAATAGCAACTATATACTTGCAACAATTTTTCTTGAAGGTCCAGCTCGTTCTTATATGAGCTTATCAATTCTAAAATTTCCTGTTTTACTGTGATGATTACGTCTCTCGACGAGTCCAGCAGAAATGAATCGATAACCTCATCAGCAGAGGAGTGCTCTTCTACCCAGTCCTGGTGGAAATAGGCACCCAAAAACTGTTGGAGCTCTGTCAGTAGTTCATTCATTTTTCTGGGAATCCGGTCAGCAATAGATAGCCATCTGGCATCCTTTGGGCGCGTTTCAACACTAACACAAAATTATAAACGGGTATGGGTTCTGTAGTTTCTTTTAAAATGCTTACTCCTACGGGGTTGGTTGAGTTGTCTTTAATTATGAGTTTGCTTTTATTTCCGTTTTTGAAGTTTATTATTTCTTGCTGATGTTTTGCCAAGCTTTTAGAAACTATAGTCTCAGCCTCCTCTAGAGACTTGAACGAAGATGATGCAGGGAGATTTGGCTCTGACTCGAATCTCGCCGCCAGCTGTTCATCTGTCCTTCCTACATGTTTTCTAATCAGGTGTCCTCCTGCCCTCTCGTGGGTGACTAACAACCCGGCAGGTGGCTTGTTTTTTTGTTTTCCCTTTGGACCGGGGCAATCTCCAACCTTACAACTTAGTCCTAACGGATCCACCCACCCCGTAGGGTTAGGCACATACCGGTACGTATTAATCCCACCCGCCAGCTTCACCGGGTCCGGCGTCAGGTAACGACCAATATTCGGATTGTAGTAGCGATGACGGTTGTAGTGCAGCCCGCTTTCGGCATCAAAATATTGGCCCTGGAAGCGCAACGGATTGTCGATTTTTCCGACGTCTAGACGTGCGATTTCACCGTAGGCGCGGTAGTGCGCGGACCAGACGATTTCGCCTTCGGGGTTTGTCAGTTCCTGCGGCGTGCCCAGGTGGTCGAGTTGGTAGTGGAAGGGTTTGGTGTCTTGAGGGCCAAAGCCTTCCAGCAGTACCAACGGGCGAAAACTGTCTGGCTCGTAGAGGTAGCTGCGATGCCGATCCGCGTGGTGTTCTGCCACCAGCTTGTCGCCTTGCCAGAAAAACTCCGTGGTTATGTCGTTAACGGTTTTGCTGATCCGCCGACCAAACGGGTCGTAGCGATAGCTGGCGGTTTGCCCGTTGGGCCGTGTGATCCCTATCAACCGATGCTGGCAGTCGTAGCGGTATTCCGTAACTAGCTGATGACCCTTGCCACGTCGCTGGCGGATCAAATTGCCGAAGGCGTCATAGTCATAATGATGATCGCCTTGGATCATCAACCTGTTCCCCGCCACGATGTCCGGGCCGGGGCGGTCTTGCATGAGCAGGTTGCCAGCCGGGTCGTGGCCGAAGCGTTCCTGCACGTCTTGCGAGTGGTCGGCGCGGGTCAGGCGGGCGAGGGGGTCGTAGTGGTAGTGGTGTTCGCCTTTGCGGGTGTCGAGCAGGCGGGCGAGGTTGCCGCTTTTGTCGTAGTCGTATTGGCGTTGGTAAAGGGTGTGTTGCTGTTGGCTGACCGCGTGGGTGTGCAGGCGGTTTTGGTCGTCGTAGTGGTAGTGACTGAGGAGCTGGCCCTGCTGGCGTTGGTGTTCGCGGCCGGTTTTGAACAGGTGGGAGGTGAGGGTTTCGCCATTCAGCTCGACGGTGGAAAGGTGGCCGCCTTTGTCGTGGTTGAAGGTAAGGCGGTTGTTGTCTGGCAGGCGCAGTTTGTGCAGTTGGCCGCAGGCGTCATAGCCGTAGCGCAAGGTGCCCCAGCCTTGGTGTTCGGCGGTGAGGCGGTTTTGTGGGTCGTATTCGTAGGCCAGCGCCCAGCGGCCGTCGTCGACGCTTAGGAGGTTGCCTTGGCGGTCGTAGGCATAGTCGACAATATTGCCGTCTGGCAGGGTTTTTCTTACGAGGCGGCCGGCGTGGTCTCGCTCGTAGCGGGTGACGAGCTGACTGCCGTCGTCGC
>NZ_JACAQL010000014.1:0-153744 GCF_013385245.1 Pseudomonas sp. IPO3747 | reverse complement strand
AATCTGACAGGGATTTGGGGGGGTAAACCGGCAGGGATGCCGGTTTAGCGGCGCTGGGCCAAGGATGGCCCATTGCGGCGGCCCCCCAAATCACTGGCGGATTGCGGGCATGCCGAGCCACAGCGAGGCACCGAGTGTTGGGGCGAAGACTTTTTGGTTACTTTTGTGTCTCTCTCTACAAAAGTGACCCGCTGTAAGAGCGGAACCATAGGCAGCCGTTACCGCAGCAACGGATATGTACACCACCAAAAGACAACCCACAGCCTGATCTAGAGAGCCGTGGCGACGCCCTCATCACCCGCATACATCCACCGCAACAACGAATGCCGCCCGCTGATCCCAAGCTTGATCGCCGCCCGCTTGAGGTAGCTTTCAATAGTGTTGACCTTCAACGCCAACTGCTCCGCCAACTCCGGTGCAGTCCGCCCGGCCAGCAAACCCACACACACATCCAGTTCTCGATTGGACAAGGTCAACCCCGATTGCACCAGACGTTCTTCAATGCGCCGACGCAAGGTTTCAAGCCCTTGATTTTCCGCGACCACAGGCGATCCGCCCTGGCGACATGGCTGGATCGCAGTGATGTGTTTCTCGACCATGGGCAGAAGCAGCGTCGAAAAATCCTCCAGCATGCTGCGTTCCTGTGGCGAAAAACTTTCCGACTGATGCGAGCGATACACCGACAACACATAACGCACATCGTCCTTGCGGCGTGTGAGGTGCAATTGGGCAGCGGGTTGTTCTTCGCCCAGCGCCGTCACCGAGTCGGTGTAGACCGGGCTGATCCGGCGTCGGGTGTGCCCTTCGGCACTGACCTGCAGTTGGGTGATATGGGTAGCGTCCACTGCCAGCTGGGTCAGGATCAAGTCATGCAGCATGCGCGGGAAATGGCGGCTGCCGGTGCTGGCGATGACCTTGCCTATATGAGGGAACAGGTGTGAGTTCATCAGTTCGTCCATGAATGTTGAGTGCAGGTATTCATCCTTATAGCGACGGGGTTTAACAAGGTAACCAATGTGAATAACCTACAGTGATAATGCACCCGCCGAGCACCTATGCTAGTACAGCCAGGGAAATGCATGGGGATCCAATCGGCAAAAAAAACAGATTAAAAACGCATAACGGCGGTCGGACCAGTCCGACCACCGTCTGTAGGAAAGGATTACCTCAACCGTAGGCCCTATTTCACGGCGTGTTCTTCCACCACGGCGCGGCCCGGTGCCGCACGGGTGCATTTGACCAGGGCCTGGTGGATATCGGCCAACAGGTCGGCGATGTCCTCAAGCCCGACCGACAAGCGCACCAGGCCTTCGCTGATACCGTGTTGTGCGCGTTCTTCGGGGGTGTAGGTGGAGTGGGTCATGCTCGCCGGGTGCTGGGCGAGCGACTCGGCGTCACCCAGGCTGACGGCGCGGGTGAACAGGTTGAGGGCATTCATAAAGCGCCGGCCGGTGTCGATGCCGCCCTTGAGTTCAAACGCGATCATGCCGCCGGACTGCTTCATCTGCCGCGCCGCCAGGGCGTATTGAGGGAAAGAGCGCAGGCCCGGGTAAGTGACCCACTGCACGGCAGGGTGGGCCTGCAAGGCTTCGGCCACCGCCTGGGCGTTGCTGCAATGGCGGTCCATGCGCAGGGCCAGGGTCTTGAGGCCGCGCATCAGCAAGGATGCGTCCTGTGGCGACATCACCGCGCCGGTCAGGTCCTTGAGGCCTTGCAGGCGAATACGTTGTGCCAGCGCCTGGTTGCTCACGGCGATACCGGCGGTGATATCGCCATGGCCGCTGAGGTACTTGGTGGCCGAGTGCACCACCACATCGGCCCCCAGTTCCAGTGGCCTTTGCAGGTAGGGGGTGCAGTAGGTGTTGTCGACCACCACGGTGACATTTGGCTGTTGGTGCGCCAGCTCGGCCACGGCGGCGATGTCCACCAGACGCAGGTTGGGGTTGGCCGGGGTTTCGCAATAGACCATGCGGGTGGCAGGGGACAATGCCGCGCGCAGGGCGGCCAGGTCGGTGAGGTCGACGTGTCGCACCCGGATGCCGAACTCAGCAAGGCCATGGTGCAGCAGGGCAAAGGTGCAGCCATACAGGGTCTGGCTGACGATCACTTCATCGCCCGGGCGCAGCAGGGTCCAGAACGTTGCGGCAATCGCACCCATGCCGGAGCTGAAGGCCACGGCAGCTTCGCCGTTTTCCAGGGTTGCCATGCGTGATTCCAACAGTGCCAGGGTCGGGTTGGAAATGCGTGTGTAGAAGTGGCCGCTGACTTCCCCGGCAAAACAGGCAGCGCCATATTCGGCGGTGGGGAACGCGAAGGTGGCAGATAAATAGATCGGCGGTACGAGGGCGCCGTGATGGTCCTTGGGGTCGTAACCATGGTGGATGGCGCGGGTAGAAAAGCCGAATGTATTGTTTTTGTTGTTCATATCGGACGCTCCTTATTTCCTACAATGCTATGCTCATAACTAGAGTTGAACATTGCAAAAAACCCAGGAAAATCCCGGATTTCGGGGCGAATAATCGACAAAAACAACAAATAGAGGCACGTTATGCCCGTGAGTCTGGACCGCACCGACAAAGCCCTTTTAAACGCCTTGCAAGGTAATGCCCGCTTGACCGTGGCCGAACTTGCCGACCGCGTCGCCCTGACCACCTCGCCGTGCTGGCGACGGGTGCGCAACCTGGAGGAGAGCGGGGTGATCAGCGGCTATCAGGCGATTCTGTCGCCCAAGGCGCTGGGGTATGGCGTGACGGCGTTTGTCAGCATCATGATGGAAAGCCACACCCAGGAAATCGCCCGGGCATTCGAGCAACGGCTGCTGGAGATTCCCGAAGTTGTCGCCTGCCACAACGTGTCGGGGCGCTATGACTTTTTGCTCGAGGTGGTGGCCAAAGACCTGGAGTCGTTTGGCGAGTTTGCGCGTGAGGTGTTGCAGACGTTGCCCTGTGTTAAAGAAATCTACTCAAGTTTTTCCTATAAGTCGGTGCGGCCTTTACGGGTGATTCCGCTACCGGGCTGAAGCGGCCTCATGCACGCCCTCAGTCGACTTTCAAATACCCGCGTGGCGTGCTGCCGGTCATGCTTTTGAAGAAGGCGATCAACGCGCTGTCGCTGGCAAAGCCCAACTCGAACGCGCAATAGCCCTGGTTGCGTCCGATGGCAAGCAGTTCGATGGCCCGCATCAGGCGCCACTGCTGGCGCCATTGCTGATAGCCAAGGCCGGTTTCCCGCAGGAAAATCCGGCCGATGGTCTTGGTGCTGGCACCTATCTGTTTTTCCAGGGCTTGCAGGGTCGGCGGTAACCTTTCCAGATCGGCGAGCAAGGGCGCCAGGCGTTTGTCCTGGGGCAAGGGCAGGAGCATCGGTTGTGCGGTGGCCGCCTGGATTTCATCCAGGCACAACGCCAGCAAATGCGCGTAGCGGCCCGTTTGCCAATCGGTGTCGAAGGGCGCCATCGCTATGGGTTCCAGGACTGCGCGAAGCAATGGGCTGACCTCGATCACCCCCACCTGTGCAGGCAATTGATCGGCCAGTGCCGGGCTCAGATACACCGAGCGATAGTCCACGGTTTTGTGCATCACCGCGCGATGCGGCACGCCGCACGGTATCCACGCGGCGCGCGAAGGCGGCAGCAGGCACAGTTGGTTGTCCAGGGTGATACGGGTGCAGCCTTGGCGCGTGAACAGCAGTTGCCCGCGCTGGTGGCGGTGCAGGCCGGAGTCGTGATCACCGAGCAGGGCGGCGATGCCGATGACCGGCGCTGCCAGGTGGTCGGGATCGAAAGGGGCGTCGGCGGTGAGCCAGGCCATAGGTTGTCCGATTTGATGGGTAAATTGTCAAAGTCTGGATAATACCCCAATCCACAGTCCTTACACTTCTTGCGCTGTTTCAAGCAAAGGAGTTGGGGAATGAAGATTAGAATTTTTTTGCCACTGACCGTGGCCTTGCTGATGTTCCCGCAACTGGCCCAAACGCTCTACAGCCCAGCGCTGGAAGATATCGGCCGGGCGTTTGCGGTGGGGCCGGAGCGGGCCGGGCAGACGTTGTCGGTGTATTTCCTGGCGTTCGCTTTTGGCGTGGTGGTGTGGGGCCGGCTGTGTGATCGTTGGGGGCGGCGGCCGGTGATGCTGGCCGGGTTGGCTCTGTACGTGGCTGCCTCGGTGCTGGCCTTGGGCATGACCAGCTTCAACGGTTTGCTGCTGGCTCAGGCGTTGGCGGCGTTTGGCGCGGCGGTCGGTTCGGTGGTGACGCAGACCGTGCTGCGTGACCGTTTCAAGGGCGTGCAATTGGCCCAGGTATTTTCGCTGATGGGCATTGCCCTGGCCGCCAGCCCGGCCGTGGGCCTGTTCACGGGCGCCAGCCTGGTGCAGTTCTTCGGTTATCGCGGTGTGCTCAGTGGTTTGTTGCTGCTCTCGCTGAGCTTATGGGCGTGGTGCGTGTGGGCGTTGCCCGAGACGCGTCCAGCCTCGATGCCGACGGCCGCGCTGGGCCAGACGTTGCGGTTGCTGCTCAGGGATGCCGGGATCTGGCGTTCGGTGGGGCTGGTGGCGGCGTTCAATATTGCGCTGTTCAGCTATTACAGCGTGGGGCCATTCATCTTTTCGCGGCTGGGTTTGTCTGCCGCCGACTTCGGCTACAGCGGCGTCTTGCTGGCGCTGGGCTCCGGGTGTGGTGCGTGGCTGAACAAGCGACTGCTCAAGCGTGGGGTAAACGGCGAGCGATTAGTGCTGATCGCCGCCGGTGTCGCAGTGCTGGGTGGCTTGCTGGTCGTGCTGCTGCAACACAGCGGGTTATTTGTCTGGCCGATGCTGTTGGTGGTACTGGCATTCGGCATGGCCATCCCCAATGTGCTGGGGGCCGCGCTGGTGGCCTACCAAGATCGTCTGGGCACTGCCGCCGCGCTGTTTGGTTTGTTGTATTACCTGGTGATCGGCGCTGGGTTGACCCTGGTCGCCTGGGCCCAGGACCTGGGTTGGAGTCTGTTGGTCTGTGGTTTGGCGGCGCTGTGGCTGGCAGCGCCGCGCAGGCTCAGAAGTTAACCGAAGCACTCAGGCGCGCGGTCAAGGGTGCGCCCTGGAACAGGTAGTCGTCGCCCAGGTATTCACCCGCATCGCGCCAGTAGCGTTTGTCGAACAGGTTATCGACGCTGAGGCGGAACACGGTCTCATAGCCGTCGATTTTGGTGGTGTAGCGGCTGCCGACATTCACTACGGCGTAGTCGCCCACTTGCACATTGCCGGTGCGGTCGGCGTACTTCTTGGCGCTGTATTGCACGCCGCCCAACACGGCCAGCCCATTCATCCATGGCAGGGCGTAATCGGCATACAGGCTGGCGCGCAGTTTGGGGACGTTGAGCGCCTGGTGGCCTTCGTAGTCTGGCGTGCCGCTGTTGTTCACGCGGGCACGAATCGCCGCGACGCTGGTGGCGATCTGCAGGCGGTCGGTGGCCCAGCCGTTGGCGGAGAGTTCCAGGCCGGTGTTTTTTTGTTCGCCTTGTTGGACGTAGATAAACTCGAGGCCTTCGGGTTTTGCGTATTGATAGGCCTGGCGGGTCTGGAATACGGCGGCGGCGAAGCTGATGCGGTGCCAGTCGTATTTCACGCCGGCTTCGATTTGCCGGGACACGGTTGGGGCCAGGGTTTCATCGGGAATTCGGGCAAACCACGGTGCCGTGCCGCCCAATGACAAGCCCTTGCTGTAGCTGGTGTACAGCGAGATATTTTCCACGGGTTTATAGATCAACGAAGCTTGAGGCAGGAATACGTATTGCTGGGTGTGGCGCGCCTGGTTGCCTTGGTCATCGTAGGCTTTTTCATCCAGACGCACTTCGCGCCCACCAATGATGGTTTGCCATTGCTCGTTGAAGCGGATGCGGTCGGTGACGAACAGGCCGTACTGACGGCTGTCGAGGTTGCGATGGCTTGGGTTCAGCGGCTTATCAGTAGGCTCGAAGGTCGGTGCGTCTTGGTTGATATTACCGCTGCCGATGTATTCGTTGACGGACTTGCGCTTGTCGATCACCCGGCGAAACGCGCTGGTGCCGAAAGTCAGTTCATGGCCCAGGCTGCCGGTGTCGAACAGGCCTGTTATTGCCGCCTGTACTTCATCATCACGGCGGGTGTCGTCGGGGCTGCGGTAGTCGTAGACGTCGTAGTCGCCTTCCGGGCTGAAGGTGTTGGCGTTGCAGCTACCGACGTAGTAACAGCCCCAGGCAAACGAGCTGTAATCATCAATCACCACTTTGCTGTGGGCGGCACTGAGGCTGCCTTTCCACTGATCACTGAAGCGGTATTCAAACTTGCCATTGAGGTTCAGCGAATCGATGCCGACCTGATGGGAACCACTCTGGTGCCCCAGCAATTTCTTCGGTGACGCGTCATGGGGCACTTCGGTGCCGCCCAGCAGTTGATAACCCGGCACGGAGCGCTGTTGCTTGTTCTGGTATTCCGCGTCCAGTTGCAGCACCGCGTCGGGGCTGATGTTCCAGTCGAAGGCCAGAGACACAAAATCGCGCTGGCCATCGGCGTGCTCGACATACGAATTGAGGTCTTCGTGGGCGACGTTGGCGCGCAGGCCGAATTGCTGCTCGCTGCCAAACCAGCCACCCACGTCGGTGGCTATGTAACCGCTGCCTCGGTCATCGGTGGACACGGTAACCGAGCGCACATCTTCCGGGCGTTTTGTCACGTAGTTGATCACGCCGCTGGGTTCGGAAATACCGCTTTGCAAACCCGCCAGGCCCTTGAGCACTTCGACCTGCTGCTTGTTTTCCAGGGCGACGTTTTGCTCGCCAGTGATGGTGCGGCCGTTGATTTTGTAGCTGCTCGCGGTGTTCAGTGAGAAGCCGCGGATCACGAAGTTTTCGTAGTAGCCGATGGGGGCGTAGCTGTCGCCTACCGAGGCGTCGTTGCGTAGCACTTCGCTGAGCAGCCGCGCCTGCTGGTCTTTGATCAGTTCGGCGTTGATCACGGTGATTGATGCCGGAGTGTCCAGCAACGGCGCTTCGTTGAAGCCGCCGACCGAGGCGCTGTTGGTGCGATAGCCGGAGTCTTCCTGGCCCTGGACGTTTACCGCCGGTAGTTCGATTTCAGCGGCCATGCTGTTGCCCAGGCTGCCGCTGAGTAGCAGGCCAAGGGCGAAACGTGAGGTAACGACGGGACGAAAACGCACAACCATGGGGGTAGGGCCTTAAAGCGCAGGGCGGGGGGCGCATAAGCTAGGGGGATGTGCTGGGATTTACAAGTTATTGAGAATGGTTGTGTTGTGTACATATCCGTTGCTGCGGTAACGGCTGAGTAGGGTTCCGCTCTTACAGCGGGTCACTTTTGGCAAACGCCCGGAATGCCGGCCCAGCCAAAAGTAACCAAAAGGTCTTCGCCCCACCACTCGGTGCCTCGCTTAGGCTCGGCATGCCCGCACTTCGGCTTGAATCCGTGGTTAACGGGGCGCCTCAGATCAAGATCAAAATCTACAGCACGGCGGCCTAGTAGCCGACCTGAGTGGTTGAATCAAAAGCGAAAGGCGGATTTGCATACACTGAAGAGCTGCTTTTCTGTGGGAGCTGGCTTGCCTGCGATGCAGACACCTCGGTACATCAGGTACACCGAGTTGACGCTATCGCAGGCAAGCCAGCTCCCACCTTTGACCGAGTATGGCTCTGCTGTTGCTGCGGCTCTTACATCCTTTGGCCCCCAGGTCAGTACCAAAAACACCCGTCAACCCAAACGCCTGAGCGTCTCACTGGGCAACTCCCGAAACAACGCCCGATAACTCTGGGAAAACCGCCCCAAGTGCCAGAACGACCAGTTCATCGCCACCTCAGCCACCGTGGCCCGAGTCGAGCTCAACAACTCACGCCGCGCCCCGTTCAACCGGCGCAAGCGCAACCACTGCGCCGGGCTCATTCCGGTGTAGGTCTTAAAGCCTTGCTGCAATTGGCGTAACGGCACACCGGCGATCTGCGCCAGTTCCAGCAGGTTGGCGGTTTCATCCGGCGCATCCGCCGCCCATTCACCGATACGCGCCATCAACAGGCGCTCGTCGCTGCGCCGCTGCAACGAGCTGCGGTCCAGGCACACACAAGCGTTGTCGAGAATAAACAGGCAGTCATCAAGCAATTGCTGGGTGAGGGCATCACGGCTGATAGGGTCAGTCAGCGCAGACAGCCGTGTCAGCGTGCCACTGAGCCATCGGGTGAACAGCGCGTTCTGCTGGCACGTCAGCGGTGCCATGAACAACCCCTCAAGTTTCGCCACATCCAAACCATGGCGCTGCACGAACTGCGGGCCGAATACCACCGCGACTTCGCGGTAGTTTTCCGGGGTGATCCAGGTGTTGCGGCTCTCGCCATTGAGCATGTACAGCGCGTTGTCGCTGCCATCGAAACAGAACGCCAGGGAGCCCGGTGGCGCATTGAAATGCTGCTCCACGCGAGTGTTCATGCACTCTTCGTAAACCTCGACGCCGTGCAGGTCGAGGTAGCGGATCTGCCCGGCAAAATGCCCTGGGGACATCTGCTGGTACTGCTGCACCCAACCGGGTGTCGCACTGCATTGAGCGGCCACATCACCGGTGGTGAAGGCCTGTACGCGCAAAGCTGTTGCCTGTGTCATGGGTAACCTGGGCGCACTCTATTGGTGCGTTATGGTTCGTGCAAAGTGGATAGATGCCGTTTGAAGGCTGGCCCAAGATAGACCTCAATGCGCCGGGAGTACAAGTCGGCGCGTGCAACCAACCTATGACGAGGTCCTTATGAACGCCCCCTTCGATCAGCTGTCCGCCTGGCTGAAAGAACACAAGATTACCGAAGTCGAGTGCGTGATCAGTGATTTGACTGGCATCGCACGCGGCAAAATTGCGCCCACCAACAAGTTCCTGCATGAGCGAGGCATGCGCCTGCCGGAGAGTGTGCTGCTGCAAACGGTGACCGGGGACTTTGTCGACGACGATATCTACTACGACCTGCTCGACCCTGCCGACATCGACATGATCTGCCGGCCGGTGTCCAACGCCACTTACGTGGTGCCGTGGGCGATCGAACCCACCGCCATCGTGATCCATGACACCTTCGACAAGCAGGGCAACCCCATCGAGTTGTCGCCGCGTAACGTGTTGAAAAAAGTCCTGCAACTGTACACCGACAAAGGTTGGCAGCCGATTGTCGCGCCAGAAATGGAGTTCTACCTGACCCAGCGCTGCGAAGACCCGGACCTGCCGCTGAAAACCCCGGTGGGCCGTTCGGGCCGGGCCGAAACCGGGCGCCAGTCGTTTTCCATCGACGCCGCCAACGAATTCGACCCGCTGTTCGAAGACGTCTATGACTGGTGTGAACTGCAGGGTCTGGACCTTGACACGCTGATCCACGAAGACGGCCCGGCGCAGATGGAAATCAACTTCCGCCATGGCGATGCCCTCGACCTGGCCGACCAGATCACCGTGTTCAAACGCACCCTGCGTGAAGCCGCGCTCAAGCACAACGTGGCCGCGACCTTTATGGCCAAGCCAGTGGCCGACGAACCGGGCAGCGCCATGCACCTGCACCAGAGCGTGGTGGAGATCGCCACCGGCAAGCCGGTGTTCGTCGACGCCGACGGCAAGATGAGCCAGCTGTTCTTGCATCACATCGGCGGCTTGCAAAAGTACATTCCCAAACTGCTGCCGATGTTCGCGCCGAACGTGAACTCGTTCCGCCGCTTTTTGCCGGACACCTCGGCGCCGGTCAACGTGGAGTGGGGCGAAGAAAACCGCACCGTCGGCCTGCGTGTGCCGACCTCCAGCCCCGACGCGATGCGCGTGGAAAACCGCCTGCCGGGCGCGGATGCCAACCCCTACCTGGCGATTGCCGCGAGCTTGCTGTGCGGCTACCTGGGCATGATCGAGCAAATTGAGCCGAGCGCGCCGGTGGAAGGCCGCGCCTATGAGCGCCGCAACCTGCGCTTGCCGTTCACCCTCGAAGATGCCTTGGCGCGCATGGAGGACTGCGACACGGTCAAGCAGTACCTGGGCGATAAGTTCGTGCGTGGCTATGTGGCGGTCAAGCGCGCCGAGCACGAGAATTTCAAGCGAGTGATCAGTTCCTGGGAGCGTGAGTTCCTGCTGTTGAGCGTCTAAAAAACCAATAAAGGGGTGTCGATATGCGTCTTGTGAAAAAGCTTCTCCCGCTGGCTCTTGTCGCGGCGTTCAGCAGCAGCGGCCAGGCCGCCCAGACGGTCAGCGTCTATAACTGGACCGACTACATAGGCGAGACCACCTTGGCCGATTTCCAGGCCAAGACCGGGATCAAGGTGATCTATGACGTGTTCGACTCCAACGAAACCCTGGAAGGCAAGTTGCTCGCCGGGCGCACCGGCTATGACGTGGTGGTGCCGTCCAACCACTTCCTGGCACGCCAGGTAAAAGCCGGTGCGTTCTTGAAACTCGACCGCTCGCAGTTGCCCAACTTCAAGAACCTCGACCCCAAACTGCTCAAGCTGCTGGAGAAAAACGACCCCGGCAACGCGCACTCGGTGCCGTACCTGTGGGGCACCAACGGCATCGGCTACAACGTCGACAAGGTCAAGCAAGTGCTGGGGATCGACCACATCGACTCATGGGCGGTGCTGTTTGAGCCCGAGAACATCAAGAAGCTGCACGAGTGCGGCGTGGCTTTTCTCGATTCAGCCGATGAGCTGTTCCCGGCGATTCTCAATTACATGGGCAAAGACCCGCGCAGCGAAAACCCCGAGGACTACAAACAGGCCGAAGCCAAGCTGCTGACGTTGCGCCCGTACATCACCTACTTCCATTCGTCCAAGTACATCTCGGACCTGGCCAACGGCGATATCTGCGTGGCCTTCGGCTATTCAGGCGACGTATTTCAAGCCGCCAACCGCGCCAAGGAAGCCAGGAACGGCGTGAACATCGCCTACTCGATTCCCAAGGAAGGCTCCAACCTGTGGTTCGACTTGCTGGCGATTCCTGCCGACGCCGGGAACCCGAAAGAGGCCCACGCCTTCATCAATTATTTGCTCGACCCAGAGGTGATCGCCAAGGTCAGTGCCGCGGTCGGTTATGCCAACGCCAACCCGGCGGCCAAGCCCTTTATGGCGCCGGAGCTGGTCAACAACCCTGAGGTGTACCCGTCCCAGGAAGTGCTCGACAAACTCTATATTTCCACCACGCCGACCCCGGCGACCATGCGCCTGATGACCCGCGCCTGGAGCAAAGTGAAGACCAACAAATGATCCCGTCCAATGACCACGCCCGGTCCTACTACCGGGCTTCGGCCAATACCATGCCGGAGCGCCCGTCACTGGGCGCCGACCTGAGCGCCGATGTGTGCGTGATAGGCGGCGGGTTCACTGGCGTCAACACCGCCATCGAACTGGCCCAGCGCGGGCTCTCGGTGATCCTGCTGGAGGCCCGGCGCATCGGCTGGGGCGCCAGTGGGCGTAATGGCGGGCAACTGATTCGTGGTATCGGCCATGATGTGTCGGGGTTCGCCAAGTATGTGGGTGAGGAGGGCGTGCGTTACCTGCAGCACGCCGGGATCGACTCGGTGGCGCTGGTGGGCGAGCGTATCGCCCAGCACAATATTGACTGCGATTTGCGTTGGGGCTTTTGCGAACTGGCCAACACCCCGGCGCAGTTTGCCGCGTTCAAGGGCGAGCAGGCCGGCCTGGCAGCGCTGGGTTATGCCCCTGAAACCCGCCTGGTCGGCCCGCAAGACATGGCGCAGGTGGTGGGCTCCAGCGTCTACGCTGGCGGCCTGGTGGACATGGGCTCCGGGCACTTGCACCCGTTGAACCTGGTGCTGGGCGAGGCGCAGGTGGCCGAGTCGCTCGGGGTGAAGATTTTCGAACAGACCCAGGTGCTGGAGCTTGTACACGGCGATACGGTGCAGGTGCGTTGCGCCGGCGGCACGGTGCGCGCGGCTAATCTGGTACTGGCTTGTAACGCGCACTTGGAGGAACTGGAACCGCGCTTGAGCGGTAAGGTACTGCCGGCGGGCAGCTACATCATCGCCACCGAGCCTCTGTCGGTCGAATTGGCCCAGCAGTTGATTCCGCAAAACCTCGCCCTGTGCGATCAGAAAGTCGGGCTCGATTACTACCGGCTCTCGGCTGACCGGCGCCTGCTGTTCGGCGGCGCCTGCCATTACTCGGGGCGTGACCCTGCGGATATTGCCGCGTATATGCAGCCCAAGTTGCTCAAGGTGTTCCCGCAGTTGGCAGGCACCGCCATCGAGTTCCAGTGGGGCGGCAAGATCGGCATCACCGCCAACCGCTTTCCCCAGGTCGGGCGCCTCAAGCACTACCCGAATGTGTTCTACGCCCAAGGCTATTCCGGGCATGGCCTGAACGTGACCCATTGGTGCGCGCGCCTGCTTGCCGAAGGCATTCACGCCGGTGCAAGCCACGGCCTGGATATCTTCAGCCAAGTGCCACACATGACCTTCCCCGGCGGCAAGGCCCTGCGCTCGCCGCTGCTGGCGTTGGGGATGCTGTGGTATCGGTTGCGGGAAATGCTCTGACTGGCAGCCGCGTTTAACCGGATGAGCCTGAGGGGGAAAGATTGAGGTAAGGGCGTGAGTGGCTGACATTGGACCGAGTATGTCCGGGGCGATGAGGTTACCCGTTGCCCTGGCCTTCACAGGCTTTCAGTCAGCACCTTCCTGAACGTTTCCACCAAAGGCCGCAAGTTAACCCGGTGCCATGCCGCCCACAGCGGCGTGGTGTAGGTCAGCCATGGCAATTCACGCAACACCACCCCAGGCGGCGCATTGCGGCTCAGCCCCTTTTGCACCATCGCCACACCCAAACCCGAGGCCACCAACCCCAGGGCGGTAAACGGCTCACTGGCTTCCATAGGGATTTGCGGCGTAAAACCAGCACGAATGCACGCAGCCACAAAGTCATCCGCCGGGTTGGCGCCAGGCTTGCGTTGCACGCCGATCCACTCCTGATCAGCCAGATGCTCGGGTAACAACTCGCTGTGGCGCGCCAATGCATGATGTTCCGGCAGCGCCAGCAGCATCGGGTCGTCCAGCACCTGCAGCGCCGTCAGGTCCGGGTCATCGGTGGCCGGTGGCTCGCCGACCAGGGCAATGTCGAGGCTGCGTTGACGCAAGCCTTCGAGCTGTTCCAGCGACGGCAAGTTGTACAGCTTGATATGCACGGTAGGCCGGTCATCCCTCAATACGCGCAACGCATTGGGCAGCACGCCGGCGTGCATGGCGTTTTCGATGTAGCCGATGCACAAGCCGCCTTCTTCGCCGCGTCCCAGGCGTTTGCCCAGGGATTCCAAGCGATTGGCGTGGGTCAACAGCGCCTTGGTTTCCGCCAGGAACGTCTGGCCATCGCGGGTCAGGCGGATGCGCTGCTGGCTGCGTTCGAACAAGGTCAGGCCCAGGCGCTCTTCAAGCTGGGCGATCTGGCGGCTCAGCGGTGACTGCGAGATATGCAGGCGCTCGGCGGCACGGCCGACGTGTTCTTCTTCCGCGACCACTTCGAAGTAGCGCAGTTGGCGAAGATCAATCATGTGTAAGACCTTTCAGGACTCAAGTTGGTCGCAGTATGTCTTGGACGGTCCGATCTATGCAATCTAGGATCTGCTCAACGGTCACAGCGACCCACAACCGATTGAGGACCCACCATGAGCTTGAAAGACAAATTGCCCGGCCCGCTGGGCTTCGGCACCGCACCGCTGGGCAATATGTTCCGCGCAATTGCCGAAGACGAAGCCCAGGCCACCGTCGAGGCTGCCTGGAGCCACGGCGTGCGTTACTTCGACACCGCTCCCTTTTACGGCTCGGGCCTGTCGGAAATCCGCCTGGGCCAGGCGCTGTCTCAGTACAACCGCGATGACTTCGTGCTCAGCACCAAAGTTGGCCGGGTGATTCTCGATGAAGTTGAAGAAAGCGCCCGCGACCTCGGCGAAAAAAGCGGCGTGTTCGAACACGGCCGCCCCAACAAGATGCTCAATGACTACAGTGCCGACGCCACCTTGCGTTCCATCGAAGACAGCCTCGAGCGCCTGCAAACCGACCGCCTGGACATCGTGTGGATTCACGACATCGCCCAGGACTTTTACGGCGACCAATGGCTGGACTACTTCAACCAGGCCCGCACCGGCGCCTTCAAGGTGCTGACCCGCCTGCGCGAAGAAGGCGTGATCAAGGCCTGGGGCCTGGGCGTCAACCGCGTTGAACCCTGCGAGTTGACCCTTGACCTCAGCGAAGCCCGGCCCGATGGCTTCCTGCTGGCCGGCCGCTACACTTTGCTGGACCACGAACGTGCCTTGCAGCGTTTGATGGACGCAGCCTTGGCGCAGAATGTCGAGATCGTCGTCGGCGGGCCTTACAGCTCCGGCATTCTGGCCGGTGGCGCGCACTTCGAATACCAGCAGGCGAGCCCCGCGATCATCGATAAAGTCGAGCAGATCAAGGCGATTGCCCAGGCGTTTGGGGTAAGTATAAAAGCCGCAGCCCTGCAATTTTCCCTGGCGCATCCGGCCGTGGCGGCGGTGATTCCAGGTGCCAGTCGTCCGGGGCGGATTGCCGAAGACGTTGCGGCGTTGTCAGAGAAGATCCCGGCAGCCTTCTGGCAGGCGCTGCGCGAGGCCCGGTTGATTTCGGCCCGTGCGCCTCTGCCGCTCTAACTTCAGGAGTACCACCGATGAACATTGATGTAAGCGGCAAAGTAGCTATCGTCAGCGGCAGCACCGCCGGTATTGGCCTGGGCATCAGCCAGGCGCTGGCCGCCTGCGGTGCCACCGTGGTGGTGATCGGGCGCGAATCGGGCAAGGTCGACGATGCGCTGGCAAGCATTCGCCAGGCGGTGCCGGGCGCTGATCTGCGCGGGCTGGTGGCGGATCTTGGCACCGCCGAAGGCGCCGCGAAACTGTTCGCCGCCGAACCGCGTGCCGACATCCTGGTCAACAACCTCGGCATCTTCAACGATGTGGATTTCTTTGATGCGCCCGACAGCGAGTGGACGCGCTTCTATGAGGTCAATGTGATCTCCGGCGTGCGCCTGGCACGGCATTACACGCCCGGCATGGTCGAGCAGGGCTGGGGGCGGGTGATCTTCGTGTCGTCGGAGTCCGGCGTGGCCACACCGGCCGACATGATCAACTACGGCGTGACCAAAAGCGCCAACCTCGCGGTTTCCCATGGCCTGGCCAAGCGCTTGGCGGGCACCGGGGTGACGGTTAACGCAGTGCTGCCGGGGCCGACTTTTACCGACGGCCTGGAGCAGATGCTCAAGGACTCCACACAAAAGTCCGGGCGCAGTGCGCGGGACGAGGCCGACGTATTTGTACGTAACGCACGGCCGACCTCGATCATCCAGCGCGCGGCAAATGTGGATGAAGTGGCGAACCTGGTGGCGTACATTGCTTCACCGCTGTCCTCTGCAACCACAGGCGCTGCGCTGCGGGTCGACGGTGGTGTGGTCGACAGCATGGCGATCTGAAGTCTTTATTTTTCCTGGAGTATTTAGTGTGGCGACAGCTTCTTCTGTAATTGAAATCCCGGTTTCGGCCGATCAGGTCTGGCAATTGGTCGGTGGCTTCAACGCGCTGCCGGATTGGCTGCCGTTTATCGTCAAGAGCGAGCCGAGCGAGGGCGGGCGCGTGCGCCACCTGCAAACCGCAGATGGCGGTGTGGTGGTCGAGCGTTTGCAGCGTTTTGATAACGTGGCACGCAACTACAGCTACACCATCGAGCAATCGCCGTTTCCGGTGAGTGCTTACCTTGCGACCTTGCAGGTTGAGGCGCTCACCGACAGCTCGGCGAAAGTGACCTGGTCCGGCGTGTTCACCCCGGCAGCCGGGACCACGGACGCGGCGGTGGAAGAGTTGTTCACCGGAGTGTACAGCGGCGGCCTCGAAGCGCTGCGCGCCAACTTCTAACTAACTGGCAAAGCCGTTTCAATGTGGGAGCTGGCTTGCCTGCGATAGCGGAGTGTCAGGCACTGCAAATTTGCCGGGTACATCGTCATCGCAGGCAAGCCAGCTCCCACACGGTTTTGTAGCGCCTGGAGATGATCGTTCCCACGCTCTGCGTGGGAATGCCTCTTGTGACGCTCCGCGTCACGCTGTGGGACGCGGAGCGTCCTGGGCTGCATTCCCACGCGGAGCGTGGGAACGATCAGGCTTCGGGCATCAACTGCTGCCGACACTCCAGCACCAACCGCGCACCGCCACGCTGGCTGCTGCCAACCTCCAGCTTGAACCCGTGCAAGTTGATGATCGCCGCCACAATCGACAGGCCCAAACCGAAGCCGCCTTGCTGGTCGCTTTCATCCACGCGATAAAAACGCTGGAACACCGCATCACGTTCCGCCGCCGGAATACCCGGCCCGGAGTCGTGCACTTCGATACGCGTGCTGCCGCCATCATTCACACCACGCAAGATCACCTCGCCACCGGCGGGCGAGAATTTTATCGAGTTGCTCAGCAGGTTGGCCAACGCTTCGAATAACAGCGCACGGTCGCCGGTGATCCACGGCAGCGCTTCGGGCACTTCGAGGCGCAACTGCAATTCGCCTTCCTCGGCCAACGGCAGATAAAAGTCATGCAGCTCGCGCAGCAGTGGCAACGGGTCCATTACCAGGAAACCCGAGCGGCGCTGGTGGTCTTCCAGCTCCGAGATGCGCAATAGCCCGCGAAAGCGCGCCATCAGCGTGTCGGTCTCGGCGATGGCGTCGTCGAGCTTCACCGCGTACACCGAGTTTTCCTCGGCTTCCTGCTTGATGCGGTAAAGCTGCGCGCGCAAGCGTGTCAGCGGGGTGCGCAGGTCGTGGGCAATGTTGTCGCACACGCCCTTGACCTCGTTCATCAGCTTCTCGATGCGGTCGAGCATGGCGTTGACGATGGCCGCGAGCATGTCCAGCTCATCACGGCGATTCGACAGCGGCAAACGGTGGGTCAGGTCGCCGGCGACGATAGCCTCGGCGCTGGCCTGGATCCCGCGAATACGCCGCAGCGGGCGGCGGCGCAACAAATGCCAGCCGGCCGCGCCGGGAATAATCGTCAACGACAGCGCCCACAGCAGTGCATGCCAGATGATCCGGGTGACGCCGAACAGCGAACCGTTGGCCCGCACCAGCACCAGCCAGCGGCCGTCTTCGGTGTGGGTGGCGACGGCGTCGCAGCTGTCTTTGGGCAGTTTGGGGTCGTCGGACTCGACGCAATTGGCCAGCGCGTGGATCTTGCCGTCCAGCGGCAAGTCCGGTGGCACGGCGCGAATTGGCCCGCTCAGGGGGCGAAATTGCTCATCGAACAGGCCATAGGCGTCCACGCCCTTCATGTCGAAGGTCATGCTGGTGGTCAGGGCTTCCACCAGTTCTTCGCCGTCGAAACGCTGAAACAAGTGCTGGCGCTGCATCAGCGAGTGGCGGGACAGGTCGCCCAGGTAACCCGAGACTTCGAAATACAGCACCCCCATGAGGATGCAACTCCAGGCCACGAACAGCGAACTGTAGAGCGCCAGCAAGCGGCTGCTGGAGGAGCGCCAGCCCTTAGAGGGGTTCAGCAATGACATAACCGGAACCTCGTACCGTGCGGATCAGCGGTGTGAGGCCCGGTGGATCGATTTTCTTGCGCAGGCGACCGATATGCACATCGATCAGGTTGGTGCCCGGGTCGAAGTGATAACCCCAGACTTCCTCGAAGATCATCATCCGCGACAGGATCTGCCCGGTGTTGCGCATCAGAAACTCAAGCAGTTTGTATTCGGTGGGCAGCAGGCTCAGCGGCTGCTCGGCACGGCTGGCTTCGCGGCTGATCAGGTTCAGTTCCAGGTCGGCCACGCGCAGGGCGGTTTCGAACTCCTTGACCGTGCTTTTGCGCCGCAGCAGCACTTCGACACGGGCAGCCATTTCGTCGGAGGCGAACGGCTTGGTCAAGTAGTCATCACCACCGGCCCGCAGGCCGCGCACGCGTTCGTCGACATCGGAGAGGGCGCTGATCATCAAGATCGGCGTCGACACCCCGATGGTGCGCAGGGTCGTGACGATGGCCAAGCCATCCAGCTCCGGCAGCATCCGGTCGAGGGTGATCAGATCGTAATCACCACTCACGGCGCGGACCAGGCCTTCGCGGCCGTTGTCCACCCAATCCACGTCCAGTCCATGGCTACTCAGCTCGGCGACGATCTCGCGGGCCGTTACGGCGTCATCCTCGATGGTCAAAATACGGGTCATAGGATTACCTGGTGAGCGATTCACACTAGAAGTGGGGTCATTTTGCCAAGAAGTAGCTGAATGTTTCCTAAATTAAACTTCATCTTGGCAAAACCACCACAAATTTCCGGGTTGCACACAATCATTGTGGGAGCTGGCTTGCCTGCGATAGCGGTGTGTCAGAGACAAAATATCAACCTGGAAGACCGCTATCGCAGGCAAGCCAGCTCCCACAGTGAGCGGGTTTGCAGGGATATTGCATAAAGCACGCCCGCCACTGCTGTTTCTTGCAAGTTGCACGGTCCTGCGAAGTTCAAATTACTTAACTCGTTGAAATAACATGATTTTAATTTTTTGCCCGGCTGGCACGCTGCCTGCACTGTCCCTTTTGAGACTTGTAACACTATTTTTCCTGCCGGGAGCAAAACAACAATGATCACATCGTCATCCACGCTGCAAGAGTCAAGCGCGCGCTCTGGGGTTTCCTGGGGCGCAATCTTTGCCGGGGCCGCTGCGGCGGCTGCACTGTCGCTTATCCTGGTGCTGTTGGGCTTCGGCCTGGGCTTTTCGGCGGTGTCGCCGTGGGCCGACAGCGGCATGAGCGCCAAGGGGCTGGGTATTTCCACGATTATCTGGCTGGCATTCACCCAAATCGTCGCTTCGGGCCTGGGCGGTTACATTGCCGGCCGGTTGCGTGTGAAGTGGGCGAATATGCATGGCGATGAAGTGTACTTTCGCGATACTGCCCATGGTTTCCTCGCCTGGGCCGTCGCCACTTTGGTCACCGCGGTACTGGTGGTCGGTTCGGTCAGCAGCGTGGTCAGTGGCGGCGTGAAAGCCGGTGCCAGTGTGGCGGCAGGTGCCGCCAGCGGCATCAGCCAGGCCGCCGGTAGCGCAGCCAAGGGCGCCAACAGCGGCGACTTCGACTACTACGTCGACAGCCTGTTCCGCGATGACCGCCCAGCTGCCGTCAGCGATGACGCGGTACACGGCGTGGTCGCACGCATCCTCACCCGCACCCTGAGCAACGACGGCCAATTGGCACCGGAGGACCGTACCTACCTGGCCCAGTTGATCAGCCAGCGCACCAACCTCAGCCAGGCCGACGCCGAAGCGCGTATCGACAAGGTCTACGGCGAAGCCCGTAAAGCCATTGACGATGCCAAGCTCAAAGCCAAGCAAGCGGCCGATACTGCCGCCAAAGTCGCTGCCTACACCTCGCTGTGGACCTTTGTGGCCCTGTTGATCGGCGCGTTCTTTGCCAGCTTCGCAGCAACCTTCGGCGGTCGTCGTCGGGATGCTGTGGTGTACGTCGAAACCGAAAACTACGTTCGTTAATTCAAGGAGAACATCATGCGCTCATTACTACTGTGGTTCCTCGGCGTGCCGATTCCGGTGATCATCCTGATCGCGATTTTCATGCACTGATTCAGGTTAACTGTGGGAGCGGCGGTGCGACGACTCGACTTGCCCGCGATGACGGAGTGTAAGTTGATGGTTTATCTAACTGACACACCGCTATCGCGGGCAAGTCGAGTCGTCGCACCGCCGCTCCCACATTTGGTTTTGTGTAATGTCAGCCAAGTTGTGATCAGCAAGGCGCTGGCCGCTGCGGTCATGATCACCAAGGGCAGTGAAGTGCCATCCGACAACAACCCCGTCACCCAGCTGCTCACCGCCGTCAGAATCATCTGGATAAAAAAGAACAACCCCGACGCCGTCCCCGCAATCGCGCCATAGGGCTGCAGCACCGACAGCTGGCAGGCCGGAATCACCATCCCCACCGACACCATGATCACCACCATCGGCAGCACAATCGCCAGCCATTCTCCCGGCAGCGCGAGGGTCGCCATCGCCAGCAAAACGCTGCCCAGCACATTCAGGCCGATCCCAGCGTTGATCAAGTGGTCGGGCTCGAAGCGCAATACCAAACGGCGAAACAGGTTCGCCCCGAGCATGTAGCCGCTGATCGTCGCGGCGAATACCAGCGCGTATTCCGTGGCCGTCAGTTGGTAGCCGCGCTGCAACAGCGAAGACGACTCGCTGATAAACGGAAAATACGTGCTGTACACACAGCCGATGGCCAAGGCGTACCGCAGGAAATAGCGGTCGCGCAGCAGTTGGCCATACACGCGCAGCAGGTTGCTCGGCGGCGCAGCGGCAACTTCGGTCGGGCGGGTTTCCGGCAGGCGGCGGTAAACCACCAGGCACAGCACGGCGCCGATCACGGCCAGCAGCCCAAACAAGCCACGCCAGTTGATCAAGGGCAGCATCAGGCTGCCAAGTACCGGCGCGGCCATCGGCGAGATCGCCATGGCCATGGAGATCAGGCCGAGCAGACGCGCCTGTTCGTGGCGGTCGAAGTAATCGCGCACGATCACCCGACCGATCACCGTGGTACAGCAACCGCCTAGGGCCTGGAACAGCCGGGCGATCACCAGCACGCCGAGGCTGTTGGCCTGGGCGCAGGTCACCGTCGCCACCACGTACAGCAGCAGCCCGGCCAGCAAGACCGGGCGCCGGCCGAAGCGGTCGGTCAACGGGCCGCTGACCAGCAGGGAAATCGCCGAGCCCAGGGTGTACAGCGTGAGGGTCAGTTGCAGTTGGCTGTCGCTGCTGTGGAAGTAGTCGGCCATGGCGGGCAAGGCTGGCAGGTGCAGGTCGAGGGTGAGGCGGGGCAGGGCGATCAGCACGGTCAGCAGGACCAGCCAGAACCCGGTGGAGAGGGCGCGTTGAGTCATGGGAAGCTTCTTTGCTAACGAGTAGAGCCTGAACTCTAACGACTTTGTGGTTTAATTCTTTGAGCCGCTTATGGCTTAAAACACTGGACCACTTATGCGCCGAGGAAAAACCGCCGCCATCTTGGACTTGCCGCGCCCGGATACGCTGGACGTCAGCAAGCAGCAGGGTGCCTATGACGCGTTGCGCGCCGCCATCCTCAATCGCCAGTTGCCGGTGGGCAGCCGCTTGCCCTCGACCCGCAGCCTGGCCGAGCGTTGGTTGGTGTCGCGTGGCACCCTGGAGGCGGCGTTCGAGCGCTTGCACAGCGAGGGGTATGTCGAGCGCGTGGCGGGCTCCGGCACGCGGGTGAGTGCAGTGATCCCCGAGGAGTTTATCGCGGCCCCGGCGCCGAGCAGCAAACCGCGCCGCCTGGCCGTGCCTGATCAGCCCGACGCCGGCGTGCAAAGCCACGTGCCTTTTGTGGCCCGGCGCCCGGATGCCAGTCTGTTCGACTTGAAAACCTGGGCACGCTGTATTTCCCGTGGCTTACTGTCGGCGGGGCCGGGTGCGCTGGAGGCCGCGCACCCGGCCGGGTTACCGGCATTGCGCGAGCAAATCGCCGACTACCTGCGCAGTTACCGCGGCATGCACTGCGAGGCGGATGAGGTGATTGTCACCACGGGCATTCGTCACGCCCTCGACCTGATCGCGCGCACGCTGCTCAAACCCGGCGACACGGCATGCGTCGAAGACCCAGGCTATAAGCCTGCGCGGCGCCTGTTCAGCCTGGCTGGCGCGCAGGTTCAATCGATCCCGGTCACGGCCGAAGGCCTCGACACCGACCAACTCCCAGCCACGGCGCGGTTGGCTTACGTGTCGCCTGCCCACCAGGCGCCCTTGGGCATGACCTTGTCGGTCTCGCGCCGCCTGGCATTGCTGGACTGGGCCGCACGCGCTGACGCCTGGGTGGTCGAAGACGATTACGACAGCGAATACAACTACAACAGCGCGCCGCTGGCCGCGCTCAAATCCCTCGATTCCGGCGACCGGGTAATCTATTGCGGCAGCTTCAACAAGAACCTGTTTCCCGGCTTGCGTGTGGGTTTCATGGTGGTGCCCAGGGCGCTGCGGCCTGCGTTATTGCACACTTCACAATGGACCGGGCATTCGGTGGGCGCCACGGATCAATTGGGCCTGGTCGAATTCCTGGGCAGTGGGGCGTTTGTGCGTCATTTGCGCGCTTCACGTCAGGCTTATCAGGCGCGCCGCGATGCATTGCTCGCCTGCCTGCCGGACGGCTGCACGGTCAGCGGCCAGCAGGCCGGGTTGCATTTTGTGCTGTGGTTGCCGGCAGGCGTCTGCGAGGCGGATTTTTGTAGCCGCGCTGCCGCCGTCGGCCTGACTTTTCAGCCGTTGGGCAAGTTCTGTGACGAGGCCAGCCTGCCGCCTGCGGTGATCATCGGCTACACCGCGCTGACCCTGGCGCAGATTCGCTTTCACGGCCGAGTTCTCACGAAATTGTTAATGGCGGCTTAACCGCCCCTTGGCTAGACTCGCGCCCCATGAGCCGCCTCCTGCGTTTAATCCTGGTCATGCTGTTAAGCCTCACGCTTCCCCTGACCGGGATGGCGGGAGTGCCGTCGAGCACCGAGCCGTGCCCGATGAAGATGGCAGACATGCAGGTGATGACCGACATGAGCCCCGACTGCTGCCAGGACGGCTTTGATCACGGCAAAGTCTGCAAGCCGGGCCAGGAATGCAAGACCGGCGGCCTGCTGCAATTGTCCCTGGCGGTGCTCAAGGCACCGCTGGCACGCGCTCATCCTTTGGCCATCGGCCACACATCTGATTTTATCCCCGACCGCACGCCCTCCGGCGTCTGGCGCCCGCCGCGTAGCTGATTCCTGTTGCATCTGAAAACCCATCCCCACTGCGGGATGGCCTTGCTGTGGGCCGCATAACGCGGCGAGCAGTGGAACAGATCAGGAATCTTTACGATGAATTCCCTCTATGTGCGCGCCCTGGTGGTGGGCGTGCTGGTGTGGCCGGTGCTCGCCTCGGCGCTGACCCTGGATGAGGCCCTGCGCCTGGCGCAGAACAACGCGCCTTCGCTGGTGGCTGAATCCGCCAAGCTGCAAGCCACGACACACGCGGCGATTCCGGCCGGCGAATTGCCCGACCCGAAACTGCTGGTGGGCCTGCAGAATTTTCCCATCGGCGGGCCGAATCGCGGCACGTTGTATGGCGATGACATGACGCAACAAATGATCGGCCTGCAGCAACAGGTGCCCAGCCGCGACAAGCGCAAAGCCCGGGTCGAGCTGGCTGATGCAACCATAGAACGCACCGCCGCCGAAGGGCGCATCGAGCGCCTTAACGTGCGCCAGGCCACCGCCCAGGCGTGGATCCGTGCTTACGCGGTGGAGCGCAAAGAGGCCTTGTTCAAAGACTTCTATCAGCAGAACCGCCTGCTGCAAGACAGCGTGCGCGCGCAGTTGGCCGGCGGGCGCGGCCAGGCGTCCGATGCGGTGATTCCCAAACAGGAAGCCGCCGAATTGGCGGGCCGTGAGGACGAGCTGACCCAGCAACGTGCCCAGGCCCGCGCCGCCCTCAAGCGCTGGATCGGCGCCGCCGCCAATCAAGCCCCCAGCGGCCAGTTACCCAATTGGAGCATCGACAGCCACGGCTACAGCCACAACCTGCATCAACACCCCGAACTGCAAGCCTTCGTGCCGCGCACCCGCGAGGCTCAGGCGCGCGTGCAGGAGGCCAAGGCGCAAAAGACCTCGGACTGGAGCTGGGAAGTCGACTACGGGCACCGCAGCCGTGAGTACGGCGACATGGTCACGCTGCAATTGAGTTTTGACCTGCCGATCTTTCCCGGTCGCCGACAAAACCCAGGCATCGCGGCCAAGCAGGCCGAGTTGGACCAACTCGACGCCGAACGCGAAGCCGCCACCCGCGAACACACGCAGATGCTCGACGACGACCTGGCGGTTTACCAGCGCCTGGACCGCGCCGTGCAGCGCAGCCAGGACAGCCTGGTGCCGCTGGCCGAAGAAAAAGTCACCCTCAGCCTGGCCGGTTATCGCGCCGGCAAGGGCGATTTGCTCACGGTGGTCGGCGCTCGCCGTGAGCTGGTCGAGGCCCGCTTCAAGCAAATTGATGCCATCGAACAGCGCGCCCTGATCGGCGCCCAGCTGTATTTCGCTTACGGGGAACCCAGCCATGAATAATCCAATTGTCGCAGCACTGGTGCTGCTGGGGCTGGGCGCGGGCTATGGGCTGGCGCAATTTCACTCGGTGGCGTCTGTTGCACCCAAGGACGACAAACCGGCGCTGTACTGGTACGACCCGATGTACCCGCAGCAGAAGTTCGATAAACCCGGCAAGTCACCGTTTATGGACATGCAACTGGTGCCGCGTTATGCCGAAGGCACGGCGGCTGCGGATACGCCGGCAGTGCAGATTGACCCACGGCAAACCCAGAACATCGGCGTGCGCCTGGCGAGCGTCAGCCGGGGTGTGCTGATGTCGACCCTGGAGCTGTCGGGCATCCTCGCGTTCAACGACCGTGATGTGGCGGTGGTACAGGCGCGGGCTGCCGGGTTCGTCGAGCGCGTCTATGCGCGGGCACCGGGTGATGTGCTCAAGGCCGGCGCGCCGTTGGCAGACCTGTTGATCCCCGAATGGGCGCCAGCCCAGGAAGAATTTCTGAGCCTGCGCCACAGCGGCGACAGTGGGTTGATCGCGGCAGCCCGGCAACGGTTGCGTCTGAGCGGCATGCCGACCGGGTTGATCCAGCAGATGGAGCGCAGCGGCCGGGTGCAGTCGGTGTTGACCGTCACCAGCCCGTTGAGCGGCGCCCTGCAAAGTTTGGAGGTGCGCGAAGGCATGACGCTGGCGGCAGGGCAGACCCTGGCGCGTATCAATGGCCTGGATCAGGTGTGGCTGCAGGTTGCCGTGCCCGAAGCCCAAGGCTCGACCTTGGCCGTGGGGCAAACCGTGCAGAGCCGTTTTGTCGGTTTGCCGGGCAAAACCGTCGACGGCACCATCAGCGCGATTTTGCCGGCCACCGCCATGGACAGCCGTACTGTGCAAGTGCGTGTCGAGTTGCCCAACCCCGACGGCAACCTGCGTCCCGGCATGACCGCGCAGGTGCGCCTGGCGCAAACCAGCGGGCAAGCGGTGTTGCAAGTGCCCAGCGAAGCCTTGATCCGCACCGGCAAGCGCGTGCTGGTGATGCTGGCCGAGGAGGGCGGGCGCTATCGCCCGGTAGAGGTTGAAGTGGGCGTAGAAAATCAGGACCAAACCGTGATCCTCGGCGGCTTGCAAGAAGGCCAGCAGGTGGTCGCCTCCGGCCAATTCCTGCTCGATTCCGAAGCCAGTTTAAGCGGCATAACCGCGCCAACATCCGACATGTCGGGCATGAGCATGCAGCCAGGAGCCCAGCCATGATCGCCTTGCTGATTCGCTGGTCGGTGGCCAACCGGTTTCTGGTGCTGCTCGCGACCTTGTTCATCACCGCGTGGGGCGTGTGGGCGGTGCAAAATACGCCGGTGGATGCCTTGCCGGACCTCTCGGATGTGCAGGTGATCATCCGCACGCCGTACCCGGGCCAGGCGCCGCAAATTGTCGAAAACCAGGTCACTTACCCGATGACCACCACCATGCTGTCGGTACCGGGCGCCAAGACCGTGCGCGGTTTTTCGTTCTTCGGCGACAGCTATGTGTACGTGCTGTTCGACGAAGGCACTGACCTGTATTGGGCGCGCTCGCGGGTGCTGGAATACCTCAGCCAATTGCAGGCGCGGCTGCCCGCATCGGCCAAGCCATCGTTGGGGCCGGACGCCACCGGGGTGGGCTGGATCTACCAGTACGCCTTGGTGGACCGCAGCGGCCAGCAGGACTTGGCGCAACTGCGTGCGCTGCAGGACTGGTTCCTCAAGTTCGAACTCAAGACCCTGCCGAATGTGGCCGAAGTGGCGACCATCGGCGGCCAGGTCAAGCAGTACCAGGTACAGCTCGACCCGCTGGCCATGGCGAGTCGCGGCGTTACCCAGGCGCAGGTCAAAGAGGCTATCGACAAGGCCAACCAGGAAACCGGCGGCTCGGTGCTGAACATGGGCGAGTCCGAATACGTGGTGCGCGCCTCCGGCTACCTGAAAACCCTGGCGGATTTTCGCGCGATTCCCCTGCGGCTCGGCACCAACAACGTGCCGGTGAGCCTTGGCGACGTGGCAAACATTCAACTTGGCCCGGACCTGCGTCGGGGCATCAGTGAGCTGGACGGCGAGGGCGAAGCCGTCGGCGGCGTGGTGATCCTGCGCAGCGGCAAAAATGCGCGTGAGGCCATTGCAGCGGTCAAGACCAAGCTGGAACAACTGAAAAGCAGCCTGCCGCCCGGCGTGGATATTGTCACCACCTACGATCGCAGCAAGTTGATCGACCGCGCCGTGGATAACCTCAGCCACAAGCTGTTGGAGGAGTTTTTGGTGGTGGCGCTGGTGTGCGGGATTTTTCTCTGGCACCTGCGTTCATCTCTGGTGGCGATTATTTCGCTGCCGGTGGGCGTATTGATCGCCTTTATCGTCATGCGCTTTCAGGGCATCAACGCCAACATCATGTCGCTCGGCGGCATCGCGATTGCCATCGGCGCAATGGTGGATGCGGCGGTGGTGATGATTGAAAACGCCCACAAGAAAATCGAGGCCTGGCACCACGCCAATCCTGGCCGGGAACTGAAAGGTGAGGACCACTGGAGGGTCATGACCGACGCGGCGGTGGAAGTAGGGCCTGCGCTGTTTTTCTGCCTGCTGATCATCACGTTGTCGTTTATTCCGGTGTTCACGTTGCAAGCCCAGGAAGGCCGGCTGTTCGGCCCGTTGGCTTACACCAAGACCTACGCCATGGCGGCAGCGGCCGGGTTGTCGGTGACCTTGGTCCCGGTGTTGATGGGCTACTGGATTCGCGGGCGCATTCCCGATGAGCAGCGCAACCCGCTCAATCGTGGCTTGATCAAACTCTACCAGCCGGCCCTCGATGCGGTGCTGCGCTGGCCGCGCCTGACCTTGCTGGTGGCGCTGCTGATGGTGGCGAGCGCGCTGTGGCCGGTGACGAAACTTGGTGGTGAGTTCCTGCCGCCGCTGGACGAGGGCGACTTGCTCTACATGCCGTCGGCGCTGCCGGGGCTGTCGACGCAAACCGCCGGTGAGTTGCTGCAACGTACTGACCGGCTGATCAAGACCGTACCGGAAGTGGCGCACGTGTTCGGCAAGGCCGGTCGCGCCGAAACCGCCACCGACCCGGCACCGCTGGAGATGTTTGAAACCACGATTGAGTTCAAGCCCAAGGACCAATGGCGCCCCGGCATGACCCCGGAAAAACTGGTGAAGGAGCTGGACCGTGTGGTGCAGGTGCCGGGCCTGACCAATATCTGGATCCCGCCGATCCGCAACCGCATCGACATGCTCGCCACCGGCGTCAAAAGCCCGATTGGCGTGAAGGTCGCGGGCGCCAGCCTGATGCAGATCGACGCGGTGACCCAGGCTGTGGAGAAGGTTGCCAGGACCGTGCCCGGTGTGAGTTCGGCACTGGCTGAGCGGTTGACCGGCGGGCGCTATATCGACGTGGATATCGACCGTTCGGCCGCTGCGCAATATGGGCTGAATATCGCCGATGTGCAGTCGATTGTGGCGGGCGCGATTGGCGGTGAAACCATTGGCGAAACGGTCGAAGGCCTGGCCCGTTTTCCCATCAGCCTGCGTTACCCCAAGGCGTGGCGCGACTCGCTGCAGGCGCTGGGCAGCCTGCCGATCTACACGCCGCAGGGCAGCCAGATCACCCTCGGCACGGTGGCCAGGCTCAAGATCAGTGACGGCCCGCCGATGCTCAAAAGCGAAAACGCACGGCCTTCCGGCTGGGTGTATATCGACGTGCGTGACCGTGACCTGGCTTCAGTGGTGAAGGACTTGCGTGCGGCGATTGAGCAGCAGGTGCACTTGCAGCCGGGCATGAGCCTCAGTTATTCGGGGCAGTTCGAGTTTCTGGAGCGGGCCAATGAGCGCCTGAAGCTGGTGGTGCCGGCTACCTTGCTGATCATCTTTGTGCTGCTGTACCTGACCTTTCGCCGCGTGGATGAGGCGGTGCTGATTTTGGGCACCTTACCGTTCGCACTGACTGGCGGTGTGTGGTTGCTCTACTGGCTGGGCTTCAATTTGTCGGTGGCCACGGGCGTGGGGTTTATTGCGCTGGCGGGGGTGTCGGCTGAGTTTGGGGTGATCATGCTGTTGTATCTGAAAAACGCCTGGGCTGAGCGTAAGGATGGTGATTTGCTGGCGGCCATTACTGAGGGGGCGGTGTTGCGGGTGAGGCCCAAGGCGATGACCGTGGCCGTTATCATCGCCGGGTTGTTGCCGATTCTGCTTGGAGGTGGGACTGGCAGCGAAGTCATGAGCCGCATTGCTGCGCCGATGATTGGTGGGATGTTGACGGCGCCGTTGCTGTCGCTGTTTGTGATTCCGGCAGCCTACCAACTGATGCGCCGCCCAAAAGCCAAGCGCTGAACAAAATGTGGGAGCTGGCTTGCCTGCGATAGCATCACCTCGATGTATCAGACACACCGAGTGTGATCGTTCCCACGCTCTGCGTGGGAATGCAGCCCTGGACGCTCCGCGTCTGCTTTGAAGAGTCGTGACGCGGAGCGTCACAGGAGGCATTTCCACGCGGAGCGTGGGAACGAACGTTCAGTATCGGCACGTCAGTCGTCAAACCCGACCTGTTCATGAATCTCATCCACCTTCAATTCCAACCGATACGCCACGGCAATAAACAACGCCTGGCACAGGCACAACGTGGCGCTCAAGGAGCGGAAGGCGAACGAAGAACCCTCATTCACCAACAACACCGCGTTCGCCCGCTTGGCCAGGGGCGACAGGTTGCTGTCGGTGATGATCAAGGTCTTGGCCTGATGATGCTGGGCGATGCGCAGGCAATGCTGGGTCTCTTTGCCGTAGGGCGTAAAGCTGATCGCAATCACCAGGTCGTTGGCCCGCACGCTGCGCATCTGTTCGCGATAACTGCCGCCCAGGCCCGAGATCAGGTGGATGCGCTTGTTGGTGTGCTGCAGGTTGTAGACCAGGTAATCGGCCACGGCAAACGAGCGGCGCACGCCGACCACGTAGATATTGTCGGCGTTGACCACCAGGTCCACCGCCTTCTCAAACGCCACATCATCCAGTTCCAGCCCCAGGCGCTCGATGCCGGAGAGGGTGGCATTCACGCACTCACGCGCCAGGTCGCCGCCGCTGGCCTTCTGCGACTTGTTGGCGATCATGCTGCGGATGCGCTGCTGGTAGTTCTGCACCGGCGTGGTTTTGTGGGTGTAGGCCTCGCGAAACAGCGCCTGCATCTCGCTGAACCCACTGAAACCGAAGCGCTGGGAAAACCGCACGATGGCCGAAGGGTGCACTTCGCATTCGCGGGCGATGTCGCTGATGCGGTCGACCATGATGCGGTCGCTCTGCTGGCTCATGTAGCTGGCAATGCGTTTGAGCTGGCGCGGCAGGCTTTCGTATTCGTCCGTGATCAGCTGCAACAGGCGTTCGGCATTGATCGGAGGGCTGGCGATCGTATCTTCCAGGGTGGTCTCGGGATCGGTGCGGGACATGGGCAATCCTTCTGGCGTGTTCGTCTGATGCGCTGATGGGTGACGCAAGTCTACAGGGTAGGCGCAAAAAAATACCTCGGCATCACGGCGTCCGTGGGCTGCTGAAACGATGCACGGCGGCTGGCATGCCATTATGCTGGCTTATTGGAAAAAATATTCCACTAAAAATAATTATGGAATAAATATTGATTGCCGCCGCTGGACGTTCTAGTCTGCTTGCACCAAGAGCGTGTGCCGTCACCACGGCGGCACCACGCAGGCTGATAAAAATAACAGGAGCCAGCATGGGCCAGACTCGTTTTGCCAGTGGGCGTCAATTGGATCTGATTTGCCTCGGGCGCCTGGGCGTCGACCTCTATGCACAGCAAGTCGGTGCGCGGCTTGAGGACGTGTCCAGCTTTGCCAAGTACCTCGGCGGTTCCTCCGCCAACATCGCCTTCGGCACGGCGCGGCTGGGCCTCAAGTCGGCGATGTTGAGCCGCGTGGGCGATGACCATATGGGCCGTTTCCTGCTCGAATCCCTGGCCCGTGAAGGCTGTGATGTGAGCGGTATCAAGGTCGACCCGGAGCGCCTCACCGCCCTGGTATTGCTGGGGCTTAAAGACCGTGAAACCTTCCCGCTGGTGTTCTACCGCGAAAACTGCGCCGACATGGCACTGCGCGCCGAAGACATCAGCGAAGCCTTTATCGCCTCCAGCAAAGCCTTGCTGATCACCGGCACACATTTCTCCACCGATGGCGTGTACAAGGCCAGCATCCAGGCGCTGGATTACGCCGCCAAGCACAACGTCAAGCGTGTGCTGGATATCGACTATCGCCCGGTGCTGTGGGGCCTGGCGGGCAAGGCGGATGGCGAAACGCGGTTTGTCGCCGATCAGAACGTCAGCCAGCATGTGCAGAGCATCCTGCCGCGTTTCGACCTGATCGTCGGCACGGAAGAAGAGTTCTTGATCGCCGGTGGCAGTGAAGACCTGCTGACCGCGCTGCGCACCGTGCGTGAACTAACCCCGGCGACCCTGGTGGTCAAGCTCGGCCCGCAAGGTTGCACGGTGATTCACGGCGCCGTCCCGGCGCGCCTGGAAGACGGCGCGATTTACCCCGGCGTGCGGGTTGAAGTGCTCAATGTACTGGGTGCTGGTGACGCCTTCATGTCCGGCTTCCTCAGCGGCTGGCTCAATGACGCCAGCGATGAGCGTTGCAGCCAGTTGGCCAACGCCTGCGGCGGCCTGGTCGTGTCCCGCCACGCTTGCGCGCCGGCCATGCCCACGCCCGCCGAACTGGATTACCTGTTCAACAGCCCGGTGCCCATCACCCGGCCGGACCAGGACGTAACCCTGCAACGCCTGCACCGCGTCACGGTGCCACGCAAAACCTGGAAGCAGCTGTTTGTGTTTGCCTTCGACCATCGCTGGCAACTGGTGGACCTGGCGCAAAAAGGTGGTCAGGACCTGAGCCGTATCAGTGATATCAAGCAGCTGTTTATCCAGGCCATCGAACGTGTGGAAACCAAGCTGGCGCAGCAGGGCATCGACGCCGATGTGGGCCTGCTGGCCGACCAGCGCTTCGGCCAGGACGCATTGAATGCCGCCAGCGGCCGTGGCTGGTGGATCGCCCGCCCGGTGGAGGTGCAGAACTCACGGCCACTGGCGTTTGAACACGGCCGCTCGGTGGGCAGCAACCTGATTGCCTGGCCCCAGGAGCAAATCATCAAGTGCCTGGTGCAGTTCCACCCGGACGACGAGCCGATGCTGCGCCTGGAGCAGGAGGCGCAACTCAAGGCGGTGTACGAGGCGTCCCTGGTCAGCGGCCATGAACTGCTGCTGGAAGTCGTGCCGCCCAAGGATCACCCGTCGACCTATCCCGATGTGCTCTATCGCAGCCTCAAGCGCCTGTACAACCTGGGCATATATCCTGCGTGGTGGAAGATCGAGGCGCAGTCGGCTGAAGACTGGAAAAAGCTCGACGAACTGATCCACGAGCGTGACCCGTACTGCCGTGGTGTGGTGCTGCTGGGCTTGAATGCTTCGGCGCAGTTTCTGGCCGATGGCTTTCAGCAAGCCAGCCAAAGCACCACCTGCCGTGGGTTCGCGGTGGGCCGTACGATCTTCCAGGAGCCAAGCCGTGCGTGGATGGCGGGGGAGATTGATGATGAAGGGTTGATTGAGCAGGTGCAGCAGACGTTCGAGCAGCTCATCAATGCCTGGCGCAGTTCCAGAAATTAAACACGGTCAAATGTGGGAGCCGCTTGTGTGGGAGCCGGGCTTGCCCGCGATGGTATCGCCTCGGTCTAGCAATGAAACCGAGGTGATGCTATCGCAGGCAAGCCAGCTCCCACACAAGCCAGCTCCCACATAAAGCAGATCTCAGTGCTATCTGAAAAAAAATAAAAGGTGCAGCCATGCCCGCAATCCGAATTGGCATCAACCCGATCTCCTGGAGCAACGACGACCTGCCGGCCCTCGGCGGTGAAACGCCGCTGAGCACCGCGCTCAGCGAAGGCAAGGAGATCGGCTACGAAGGTTTCGAACTCAACGGCAAGTTCCCCAAGGACGCCAAAGGCGTTGGTGATGTGCTGCGCCCCTATGACCTGGCGCTGGTCTCCGGCTGGTACTCCAGCCGCCTGGCGCGCCGTTCGGTGGCCGAAGAAATCCAAGCCATCGCCGGCCATGTCGAGCTGCTTAAACTCAATGGCGCTGACGTGCTGGTATACGGCGAAGTCGCTGACTCGATCCAGGGCTCGAAAGTGCGCCTGATCGAACGCCCGCGTTTTCACAGCGAGCACGCATGGCAGGAATACGCCGACAAGCTCACGGAGCTGGCGCGTTTCACCCTGTCCCAAGGCGTGCGCCTGGCGTATCACCACCATATGGGCGCCTACGTCGAATCCCCTGAAGACATTGACCAGCTGATGAAACGAACAGGCCCGGAAGTCGGCCTGCTGTTCGATTCGGGCCATTGCTACATGGGTGGCGGCGAACCACTCGAGGTCCTGCGCAAACACATCGACCGCGTCTGCCACGTGCATTTCAAGGACGTGCGCAAGCCGGTGGTGCAACTGGCGCGCAACCAGATGTGGAGCTTCCCTGACTGCATCGTCAACGGCACGTTCACCGTGCCCGGCGATGGCGACATCGATTTTGCCGAGTTGCTCGATGTGTTGTTGGCTGCCCACTACAAGGGCTGGCTGGTGGTCGAAGCGGAGCAGGATCCGGCCGTGGCGCCTAGCTATATCTATGCCAAAAAAGGCTACGACACCTTGCGTGCGCTGCTCAACGAGAGGACTAAGTGATGAGCTTGTTGGTCAAAAGCAGCAAACGCGGGCAAACCATGGTGGCCCTCGAAGACGGGCGCCTGGAGTACGTGGGTTTTGCCGCGTATCGCTTGAGCCTGGGCGAAACCCTGCCGGTCAGCGCCGGCGATAAAGAGCTGTGCCTGGTGCTGCTCAGCGGGCGCGTCAATATAGAAGGCGAAGGCTTCAATTGGCAGAACCTTGGCGACCGCCAGTCGGTGTTCGAAGACAAATCCCCCTTCGCCGCGTACCTGCCGCCCGGCACCGATGCGCAGATTACCGCCTTGAGCGACGTGCAGATTGCCGTCTGTGCCGCGCCCGGCGCGCCTGGCTTTGAACCGCGCCTGATTCGCCCCGAGCAGTGCAAGCGCAGCGTGCGCGGCAAAGGCGCCAACACCCGCTACGTGTGCGACATCCTGCCTGACAGCGAGCCGGCCCATTCGCTGCTGGTGGTGGAAGTACGCACGCCGTCCGGGCACTCGTCGAGCTACCCGCCGCACAAGCACGACACCGACGACCTGCCGCACCAGAGCTTTCTGGAAGAAACCTATTACCACCAGATCAACCCGCCGCAAGGCTTTGTGTTCCAGCGCGTGTACACCGACGATCGCAGCATCGACCAGGCCATGGCCGTGGAGAACAGCGACCTGGTGGTGGTGCCCAAGGGGTATCACCCGGTCAGCGTGCCGTATGGCTACGAATCGTATTACCTCAACGTGATGGCCGGGCCAAAACGCGCCTGGCATTTCCATAACGACCCGCAGCACAGCTGGCTGCTGGACCTTTAAACGGTTTTGGACGGAGAACAACAACAATGAAGTCGCCGCTACGTTTTGCCCTTAACCGCATGGTCGCCCCCAACCTGTCCCTGCCGGACTTTATCCAGCTGGCCGCGGCCCTCAAGTGCGATGCCATCGAGATCCGCAACGACCTTAAAGGCCATGAAATCGAATACGGCACCCCGGCCAGCCGCGTGCGAGAGTTGTGCGCAGTGCAGGGCATCACGGTGCTGTCGATCAATGCGCTGTACCCCTTTGATGTGTGGAATGACGAGCGTCGCACCCAGGCCATCAAGCTCGCCACCTACGCCCGTGAGTGCGGCGCGCAGGGCTTGGTGATGTGCCCGTTGAATGAGCGCGGCGATACGCGCAACGAGGCCCAGCGTGCCGCCGGTTTGCGCACGGCGCTGAGCGAGCTGGCGCCGATCCTGCGCGAGTACGGCATCCTCGGGTTTATCGAGCCGCTGGGCTTTGAAGAATGTGCCCTGCGCCGCAAGCGCGTTGCTGTGGATGCAATCCAATCCATCGGCGGCCTGGATGTGTTCCGCCTGGTGCATGACACCTTCCACCACCACCTGGCGAGCGAGCAGGAGTTCTTCCCGCAACTGACCGGCCTGGTGCATATCTCCGGGGTAGAAGACGCCGAAGCGCCGCTCAATTCGATTCGTGACGGCCACCGCGTGCTGGTGGGCGAGGGCGATATCCTCGGCAACGCCGCGCAGATCGACACCTTGCTCAGCAGCGGGTACGGCGGTTACCTGTCGTTTGAGCCGTTTGCCGAAAGCGTGCATGGGTTGGCGGATATCCAGCAGGCCATTGGGGCCAGCATCGCCCACCTGCAAAACCCCCGAACCTGACGCCGATTAACCTGTGGGAGCTGGCTTGTCGAATCGTCGCACCGCTGCGATGGCGGTCTATCAGTGAAAGGTACATTGCCTGACACATTGCTATCGCAGGCAAGCCAGCTCCCACATTGAAGCAGTGTTAATCAACCCAATTGCATTCACACAAGGTGCAAGTGATGACCACAACAAGACTGACCATGGCCCAGGCCCTGGTGAAGTTCCTGGATAACCAATACATCGAAGTCGATGGCGTGCAGAGCAAGTTTGTCGCCGGTGTGTTCACGATTTTCGGCCACGGCAATGTGCTGGGCCTGGGCCAGGCGCTGGAGCAGGACAGCGGCGACCTGGTGGTGCATCAGGGCCGTAACGAGCAAGGCATGGCCCACGCCGCCATCGGTTTCGCCAAGCAGCACCTGCGCCGCAAGATCTATGCGTGCACCGCCTCGGTAGGCCCCGGCGCGGCGAATATGCTCACCGCGGCGGCGACCGCCACGGCCAACCGGATCCCGCTGCTGCTGTTGCCCGGTGATGTGTACGCCAGCCGCCAGCCGGACCCGGTGTTGCAACAGATCGAGCAATTCCACGACCTGAGCATCAGCACCAACGATGCCTTCCGCTCGGTGAGCAAATACTGGGACCGTATCAACCGCCCTGAGCAACTGATGACGGCGGCGATCCATGCCATGCGCGTGCTCACAGACCCTGCGGAAACCGGCGCCGTCACCCTGGCGCTGCCGCAGGATGTGCAGGCCGAAGCCTGGGACTACCCGGATTATTTCCTGCAAAAACGCGTGCACCGTATTGAGCGGCGTCCGGCCACTGCGGCAATGATCGGCGATGCGCTGGCAGCCTTCCGGGGTAAGCGCAAGCCGTTGATCATCTGTGGCGGCGGTGTGAAGTATTCCGGCGCGAATGCGGCCCTGCAAGCGTTTGCCGAGCGTTTTGAGATTCCCTTCGCCGAAACCCAGGCGGGCAAGAGTGCGGTGGTGTCCAGCCACCCGCTGAACCTGGGTGGCATCGGTGAAACCGGCTGTCTGGCGGCGAACCTGCTGGCGCCCGAGGCGGACCTGATCATCGGCATCGGCACGCGTTATACCGATTTCACCACCTCGTCCAAGTCGCTGTTCAAGCATGCCGAGGTGAAGTTTCTTAACCTCAATATCAGCCCGTGCGACGCGTTGAAGCTTGACGGCGTGCAAGTGCTGGCCGATGCGCAAGTGGCCCTTGAGGCATTGGCTGACGCCTTGGGCGACTACCGCGCCGGCTGGGGCGAGCAGGTCCGCGATGCCAAGGCGCAGTTGGACGCGGAAGTGGAACGCGTGCACCAGGTGCAATACCACGGCGACGATTTTGTGCCGGAGGTGGATGACCACCTGGACCGCGCCGTATTGCGCGAATTTATCGAGCTGACCGGGTCGTGCCTGACCCAGGGCCGTGTACTCGGCGTGTTGAACGACACCCTGGCAGACGATGCGATCATCGTCGCCGCCGCCGGCAGCCTGCCCGGCGACTTGCAACGCGCCTGGCGCAGCAAGGGCGTCAACACCTACCACGTCGAATACGGCTATTCATGCATGGGCTACGAGATCAACGCCGCCCTCGGTGTGAAGCTGGCCGAGCCGAGCAAGGAGGTGTATGCGCTGGTCGGCGATGGCTCTTACATGATGCTGCACTCGGAGCTGGCCACCTCGATCCAGGAGCGGCGCAAGATCAACGTGGTGTTGCTCGACAACATGGCCTTCGGCTGCATCAACAACCTGCAAATCGGCAACGGCATGGACAGCTTCGGCACCGAGTTCCGCTTTCGTAACCCCGAAAGCGGCAAGCTCGACGGCGGCCTGGTGCCGGTGGATTTCGCCATGAGCGCGGCGGCCTATGGCTGCAAGACCTACAAGGTCAGCAGCGTGGAACAGCTTCAGGCGGCGCTGGCCGATGCGCGCACGCAAACGGTGTCCACGCTGATTGATATCAAGGTACTGCCCAAAACCATGGTCCACGGCTACCTGTCGTGGTGGCGGGTGGGCGTGGCGCAAGTGTCCACCAGTGAACGCACGAATGCCGCCGCGAAAAAACTCAACGAACAGCTGGCCAAGGCCCGGCAGTACTAATAACAAGAGGAGTTGTGTATGTCGTTAAAGCTTGGAGTGATTGGCACCGGCGCTATCGGCCGTGACCATATCCGTCGTTGCAGCCAGACCTTGCTCAATAGCCAGGTGGTGGCGGTAACCGACATTAACCTTGAGCAAGCCGCCAAGGTCGTCGCTGATTTGAAGCTTGCCGCCGAGGTCTACGCCGATGGCCATGCGCTGATCAACTCGCCGCAGGTTGAAGCCATTCTCGTCACGTCCTGGGGGCCGAGCCACGAAGAGTTCGTGCTGGCCGCCATCGCCGCCGGCAAGCCGGTGTTCTGCGAAAAACCGTTGGCGGTGACGGCGCAAGGCTGCCGCAAGATCGTCGACGCCGAACTGGCCTACGGCAAGCGCCTGGTGCAAGTGGGCTTTATGCGCCCGTATGACGAAGGTTATCGCGCCCTCAAGGCCGTGATCGACAGCGGCCAGATCGGCGAGCCACTGATGCTGCATTGCGCGCACCGCAACCCGACAGTGGGCGAGAACTACAAGACGGATATGGCGATCACTGACACCTTGATCCACGAGCTGGATGTGCTGCGTTGGTTGCTC
Organism: Pseudomonas sp. IPO3747; assembly: GCF_013385245.1. Classification (NCBI taxonomy): domain Bacteria; kingdom Pseudomonadati; phylum Pseudomonadota; class Gammaproteobacteria; order Pseudomonadales; family Pseudomonadaceae; genus Pseudomonas; species Pseudomonas sp. IPO3747. Next base: position 116,597 of record NZ_JACAQL010000014.1, on the reverse strand, counting down.
AACGATGACTATGTGTCGGTGCAGGTGGTGTTCCCGCGTAAGTCGAGCAAAGCCCTGGCCCACCTGCGCGACCCGCAGATCGTGCTGTTGGAAACCGCCAAGGGCACGCGCATCGACGTGGAAGTGTTCGTGAACTGCCAGTACGGCTACGACATCCAGTGTGAAGTGGTGGGGGAGACCGGCATTGCCAAACTGCCGGAGCCTTCGCAGGTGCAAATGCGCAGTGGCGCGAAGCTGTCGAATGCCATTTTGATGGACTGGAAGGACCGCTTTATCGGGGCCTACGACGTGGAGTTGCAGGCATTTATCGACAGCGTGCGTGCGGGCCAAGTCGGCGGGCCTTCGGCCTGGGACGGTTTTGCGGCGGCGGTGGCGGCGGATGCATGCATCGAGGCGCAGAACAGTGAGCAGATCGTGAAGGTGAGCTTGCCGGAGCGTCCGCACTTTTACGGCTAATCACAATCTGCCAGGTGGAATGCAGTCAGTGTGGGAGCTGGCTTGCCTGCTCCCACACTTGATTGGGTTTGCAATTCAACAAGGAAACAACTTATGCGAATCGGACTAGTCGGCTACGGCCACGGAGGGCGTTTCTTTCATGCACCGCTGATTGCAACCTTGCCCGGTGCGACCTTTGTTGGCGTGGTGACCCGTTCAGCGGAGCGCCGCCAACAGTTGAACGCCGACCTTCCGGGCGTAAAGGCCTTTGACAGCATCGGCCAGATCGTCGAGGCCGGTGTCGACGCGCTGGTGATCTCCACCACCCTCAAAGGCCGCCCGGCGCTGGTGCTGGAAGCCATCGAGCACGGCGTGGCGGTGGTCAGCGACAAACCCTTCGCCAGCAACGCCGAACAGGCCCAGGCGCTGATCACCGCCGCCGAGCGCCAGGGCTCGCTGCTCAGCGTCTACCAGAACCGGCGCTGGGATTCGGATTACCTGACCCTGCGCAAGCTGATCGACGCCGGTGCCTTGGGTGAGATCACACGTTTTGAATCCCGCGTCGAACGCTACAGCCCGCAAGCGGTGGGCAATGCCAGTGGCGGCGGCTGGCTGCGTGACCTGGGCAGCCATCTAGTGGACCAGGCGCTGCAATTGTTCGGCCCGGTGGACCGGGTGTTTGCGCAATTGCAGTTCACACCGCAACACCCCACCCTTGATCATGGTTTTTTCGTCTCCCTGACCCACACCAATGGCGTGATTTCGCACCTGTGGGGCAGCGCCCTGCAAAACAGCCAGGCACCGCGTTTTCGGGTCAGTGGCACCCTGGGTTGTTACACCGTCGATGGGCTGGACGGCCAGGAAGACGCGCTGATGGCCGGCAAGTCGCCAAAAACCGAAGGCGAGCACTGGGGCGCCGAGGAGCATCGACGCTGGGGCTGGTTTGAGCAAGGCGAGGAACGCGAACGGGTGCCGTCCGAGAAGGGCTGCTGGACGCAGTTCTATCGCCAGTTGCAACTGGCCGTGCAAGGGCAGGGGCCATTGCCGGTAAGCGCCTATGACGCGCTGGAAACCACCCGTATATTGGACGCCGCACGCCTCAGCGCCGAGCGCCAGCAGGTGGTTTCGACAAAAATAGAATAAAATTCTAAAACATGTTGATATGGAAATTATTTTCTAATACAGTCTTTTCCAGGTTGCATAAAGTACGTTCGAACTCGATTCGCGCGGCTCAACAAAAACAAGATCAAAAACAACCAGGTACCGTCAGATGAAAATCTTCAACGCTGTACTGCGAGTTTTACGCCCTGCCTCAGCGCCACGCGGTCTGCCCCGCGCCCGGCCGTTTTACTTCTCCTTCCTTAATGTGCTGTGTGTCGAAAACCACGGCGCGCTGGTCTGCTGCATCCCGGGGGCACCGGTGGTTCGATTGCCCGCCGAGCGCTGATAAACGCAACGTCCAAAAAACCAACAAGAAAGTGGAGACAGACCGTTCATGAAGACCCCGATCCGTTTTACCGCGCTGGCCCTGTCCATGTTGCTGGCCAGTGGTGTTGCCTCGGCCGCCGACCTCAAGATTGGCGTGACCATGTCCGCCTTTGATGACACCTTCCTGACCTACCTGCGTGAAGACATGGACAAGCAAGCAAAGTCCTATCCCAAGGGCGATGGTGTGCAATTGCAGTTTGAAGACGCTCGGGCCGATGTGGTCAAGCAACTGAGCCAGGTCGAGAACTTCATCAGCCAGAAGGTCGACGCGATTATCGTCAACCCGGTGGACACCGCCTCGACCGCCAACATCATCAAGGCCGCCACCGCTGCGAAAATCCCGCTGGTGTTCGTCAACCGCCGCCCGGATAGCCCAACCCTGGCCCCAGGCGTGGCAGCGGTGGTGTCCGATGACGTCGAGGCCGGCAAACTGCAAATGCAATACATCGCCGACAAACTCGGCGGCAAGGGCAACATTGTGATTCTGTTGGGCGACCTGGCGAACAACTCCACCACTAACCGTACCAAGGGCGTGAAGGAAGTCCTGACCAAGTATCCCGGCATCAAGATCGAACAGGAACAGACCGGTATCTGGTTGCGTGACAAGGGCATGACCCTGGTTAACGACTGGCTGACCCAGGGCCGCGATTTTGACGCGGTACTGGCCAACAATGACGAGATGGCCATTGGTGCATCCATGGCGCTGAAGTCGGCAGGCAAAAAAGGCGTGTTGATCGCCGGTGTCGACGGCACGCCGGACGGCCTTAATGCGATCACCAAGGGCGACATGACCGTGTCTGCCTTCCAGGATGCCAAGGGCCAGGCCGACAAGTCGGTGGAGACTGCGCGCAAGATGGCTAAAAACGAGCCCATCGAGCAGAACGTGGTGATCCCGTTCAAGCTGATCACGCCGGATAACGTCAAAGACTTCAAGTAGCCCTTCATAACAACAATAAGCAAGCAGGGCGGCCACGGTCGCTCTGCTGATGGAGTACCCGATATGCTTGCTCAAGCCACTGTCTCGCAGCCTCCCGGTCTCCAGCCCGCGCTGCTGGAAGAACCCTACCTGCTGGAAATCGTCAACATCAGCAAAGGCTTTCCCGGCGTTGTGGCCCTGGCCGATGTGCAACTGCGCGTGCGCCCAGGCTCGGTACTGGCGCTGATGGGCGAGAACGGTGCGGGCAAGTCGACGTTGATGAAAATCATCGCCGGCATCTACCAGCCCGACGCCGGGGAAATTCGTCTGCGCGGCAAGCCGATTGTGTTTGAAACACCGCTGGCGGCGCAGAAGGCCGGGATCGCGATGATCCACCAGGAACTCAACCTGATGCCGCACATGAGCATCGCCGAGAACATTTGGATCGGCCGCGAGCAGCTCAATAGCCTGCACATGGTCAACCACCGCGAAATGCACCGTTGCACCGCCGAGTTGCTGGCCCGTTTGCGCATCAACCTGGACCCGGAAGAACACGTCGGCAACCTGAGCATCGCCGAGCGGCAGATGGTCGAGATTGCCAAGGCGGTGTCCTACGACTCCGACATCCTGATCATGGATGAACCGACTTCAGCCATTACCGAAAAGGAAGTGGCCCACCTGTTTTCGATCATTGCCGACCTCAAGTCACAGGGTAAAGGCATCGTCTACATCACGCACAAAATGAACGAAGTGTTTGCCATCGCCGATGAAGTGGCGGTGTTTCGTGACGGCCAGTACATCGGCCTGCAGCGCGCCGACAGCATGAACAGCGACAGCCTGATCTCGATGATGGTCGGCCGCGAGCTGAGCCAGTTGTTCCCGGTGCGCGAGACACCCATCGGCGACTTGCTGCTGTCGGTGCGCGACTTGAGCCTGGACGGCGTGTTCAAGGACGTGTCGTTCGACCTGCATGCCGGTGAAATTCTCGGCATCGCCGGGCTGATGGGCTCGGGGCGCACCAACGTGGCAGAGACCATTTTCGGCATCACTCCAAGTTCCAGCGGCCAGATCACCCTTGACGGCAAAGCGGTGCGCATCACCGACCCGCACATGGCCATCGAGAAGGGCTTTGCGCTGTTGACTGAGGACCGCAAGCTCAGTGGCCTGTTCCCGTGCCTGTCGGTGCTGGAGAACATGGAGATGGCGGTGCTGCCGCACTACTCGGGTAACGGTTTTATCCAACAGAAAGCCCTGCGCGCGCTGTGCGAAGACATGTGCAAGAAGCTACGGGTGAAAACCCCGTCACTGGAGCAGTGCATCGACACTCTGTCCGGCGGCAACCAGCAAAAGGCCCTGTTGGCGCGCTGGTTGATGACCAACCCGCGCTTGCTGATCCTCGATGAGCCGACCCGTGGCATCGACGTTGGCGCCAAGGCCGAGATCTATCGCTTGATTTCCTTCCTCGCCAGCGAAGGCATGGCGGTGATCATGATTTCCTCCGAACTGCCGGAAGTGCTGGGCATGAGCGACCGGGTGATGGTGATGCATGAAGGCGAACTGATGGGCACCCTGGATCGCGCCGATGCGACCCAGGAAAAAGTCATGCAGCTGGCTTCCGGTATGACCGTAGTCCACTGACGAACCGCACAGAATAAGAAGGTAATTGGCTATGAACGCAATAACAGACAACAAGCCTGCCACGGCACCGGTCAAGCACCGTCGGCGTTTACCCACCGAGCTGAGTATCTTCCTGGTGTTGATCGGCATCGGCCTGGTGTTTGAGCTATTCGGCTGGATCGTGCGCGACCAGAGCTTCCTGATGAACTCCCAGCGCCTGGTGCTGATGATTCTGCAAGTGTCGATCATCGGCCTGCTGGCGATTGGCGTGACGCAGGTGATCATCACCACCGGTATCGATCTGTCTTCAGGCTCGGTGTTGGCGTTATCGGCGATGATTGCCGCCAGTTTGGCGCAAACCTCGGACTTTTCCCGGGCAGTGTTTCCCAGCCTGACCGACTTGCCGGTGTGGATTCCGGTGGCGATGGGCCTGGGTGTGGGGCTGCTGGCGGGGGCAATTAACGGCAGTATCATCGCGGTGACCGGCATTCCGCCGTTTATTGCGACCCTGGGCATGATGGTCTCGGCCCGTGGCCTGGCACGCTACTACACCGAAGGCCAGCCGGTGAGCATGCTCTCGGATTCGTACACCGCCATCGGCCATGGTGCGATGCCGGTGATTATCTTCCTGGTGGTGGCGGTGATCTTCCATATCGCCCTGCGCTACACCAAGTACGGCAAGTACACCTACGCCATCGGCGGCAACATGCAGGCGGCGCGCACCTCGGGCATCAACGTCAAGCGTCACCTGATCATCGTCTACAGCATCGCCGGTCTGCTGGCGGGCCTGGCCGGTGTGGTGGCCTCGGCGCGTGCCGCCACCGGCCAGGCCGGCATGGGCATGTCTTATGAGCTGGATGCGATTGCGGCGGCGGTAATCGGCGGCACCAGCCTGGCGGGCGGAGTAGGGCGCATCACCGGCACCGTGATCGGTGCGCTGATTCTCGGCGTGATGGCCAGCGGGTTTACCTTTGTGGGTGTGGATGCGTATATCCAGGACATCATCAAGGGGCTGATCATTGTGATTGCGGTGGTGATCGACCAGTATCGCAACAAGCGCAAGCTCAAGCGCTGATACCGATTAACGGGCAACACCTATCCAATGTGGGAGCTGGCTTGTTGTGGCGAGCAAGCTTGCTTGCGCTGGGGTGCGAAGCGCCCCTAAAAAGCCTGCTCCAACTGCGCTGTCGAACGGGAGCAAGCTCCCTCGCCACAGCAAGCCAGCTCCCACAGCTAGTCTTTATCAGACCGTTCTAACCGTTTGTCTTCTATATAGCTCCACAGCACTGAATTTCTTGCTATAAACGCACTCCGATGACCGTTCGCCAAGCCCGTCCTGGTGCCTTTGGGGGTTAATTGGGAAAAAATGCCTGTCTTTTCAGTTGCTGAGCCTTCCAGTCGGCCTTAGACTGCCGCCCCTCGTAAATTGAGTGCCGGGTGGCGCTTGAAATGGACGGCGCCCTTCCGAGGCCTGCGAAGGTCTGCCGGAACGCTCCCTTATTCGCCTTAATGCACGTATTTTTTATAGAGAAATCAATGACAAAGGAAAAGTTGCTGGCCATGCCGGCGGATGACTACATGAATGCCGAACAGCACGCTTTTTTCGAGAAGTTGCTGCAAGACATGAAAGTGGAACACCACGAGCGCATTGAGCAGAACCGCATCGCCATCGAAAGCCTCGACACCCCGGCGGACCCGGCTGACGCTGCCTCTGTGGAAGAAGAGCGCACCTGGCTGGTAAACGCCATCGACCGCGACCAGCGCATGCTGCCGCAGCTTGAGCGTGCCCTGGAACGCATCAAGGAAGATTCTTTTGGCTGGTGCGATGACAGCGGCGAGCCTATCGGCCTCAAGCGCCTGCTGATCAGCCCGACCACCAAATACTGTATCGAAGCGCAAGAGCGTCACGAGCAGATCGACAAGCACCAGCGCCAGGCCTGATGCGCTGAAGTCGGGCATCGCAGCTGTGATGCCCGAAGAAACACCGGTTACGTCCCTGTCTATTGATCTGCTGCAAGCACCCCACGAAAGGCCCATGGATAATGGCCCAATAGTGGCGTTTAATGCAGCAACAATAACGACAAACAGAGGGGTAACGACGATGGCTGGAGACGGATCTCTGATGGGCGCAGCAGCGCCACCGCAAACGGTGGTGCGCGTGCTGCCCGGCTGGCTGACGCCGCTTATGCAGAGCACCGCGCTGGTGCTGGTCCTGCTGGGCCTGTCGTTTGCCGGCTTGCCGCTGTACCTGTGCCTGCCACTGGCCTTGCTGGTGATCTGGCTGCCTGCGCTCAAGGCCCGAGTGCCGCGTGTAGCGCCTGCCCAGGCGATTGATACGCTGGGTGAGCTGACTCGCGATCTTTCCTACACCACCAGTCATAACGCACTTTCCGCTGCCGGCGTGGCCTATTCGGTCAAGCAACTGGCCGCGCGCGTGCAATCGCAATTAGGCGCCGCCAAGCAAATTGTCAGCAGCGCCGAAGTGATGATCGGCACCGAGCAAGTCACCTCTCAACTCAGCCGGCAGGCCTTGGGCGCGGCCAGCCAGGCGCACCAGCGCAGTACTGAAGGGCGCGAAGTGTTGGCTCAATCGATCACTCGCATGCACCAACTGCGCCTGCGCGCCAATGCCAGCCGAGAGTTGATCGAGGCGCTGAGCCAGCGCAGTGAAGAGATTCAGCGCGTGACCCTGGTGATCCAGTCCATTGCCAGCCAGACCAACCTGCTCGCGCTGAACGCCGCCATTGAAGCGGCGCGCGCCGGCGAGCACGGGCGCGGCTTTGCCGTAGTGGCCGATGAAGTGCGTGGCCTGGCCGGGCGTACGGCCACGGCGACGGATGAGGTCGGCGTGATGGTCGCCGATATTCAACAACGCACCGCCCAGGTGGTGGAACAGATTCGCCAACTGTCTGCCGACTTGCACATCGGCGTCGAGCAGGTGGAGCAGGCGGGTGAGCAACTGGAAAATATCGCCAGCCTGGCAGCCGACGTAGAAGGGCAGGTCAATGAGATCGCCCAAGGCACCGACACCAACCGCGCGCAACTCGACAGCCTGTTCCACGCGGTAGAGCAGATGCGCAGCGATTTAACGGTGAGCGACCAGCAGACGCGGCAACTGGCCGAGGTCGCTGTGCAGATGGAAGGACAGGCTGAAACCATCAGTGAGCGCCTGGCTGAAGTCGGGCTGGATGACTATCACCAGCGCATCTACGACCTGGCTCGCGAAGGGGCGAGCCGTATTGGTGAGCAGTTCGAGGCTGACATCGTGCAAAACCGCATCAGCCTGGAAGACTTGTTCGACCGCAGCTACACGCCGATCCCCAACACCCGGCCGAGCAAATACCACACGCGCTTTGATGGCTACACCGACCAAGTGCTGCCGACGATCCAGGAGGCATTGCTGCCGCGCCATGAGGGGCTGGTGTTCGCGATTGCCTGCACACCGCAGGGCTATGTGCCCACACACAACAAGGCGTTCTCCCACGCCCTGACCGGCGATGCACAGGTTGACGCCGTGCAGAACCGTACCAAACGCAAGTTCGACGACCGTACCGGCATTCGTTGTGGCAGCCATCAACAAGCAGTGCTGTTGCAGACCTATACCCGCGATACTGGCGAACTGATGCACGATTTGTCGGTGCCGATCATGGTTAAGGGGCGGCATTGGGGTGGCTTGCGCCTGGGCTATAAACCGGAAGGGGCCAAGGCTGGGCGTTAGGATTGTTACTGTTTATGCAATGGAGCTATTCCGGAGATAGCTTTTTCCACGTGGAATAAAACCGTAGCATGGTCAATATTGTTAGGTAGCTAACTAATGTGGCGGAGAAGCTCCATGCAAAACAAGGTCGATGTCGCCGTGATGATCGGCAGTGGTGTTCCCGAAACCCTGCGTGCGCTGGGCCAGAAAGCCTGTTGGGTGGTGTTGCTCAATGGCGAGCAACGCGGTACGGCATTCGCCAGCCGCAGTGAAGCCGAGGAGTGCAGAGCCGCCTGGCAGGCACTGATGCACCTGGAACAATCAGACAGCCTGCATTGAGGCGTGTTATTTAGACGGGTGCAGGCGCTGGTTCAGCTCATCCACCGGTATTGCCCATTCGGCGTCTTCGCGCAGTTCTTCTTTAAGAAACGCCGCTTGTTGCGCAGACCAGAAGGTTGCGTCGATCAGCTTCACGTCTTCAGGTAGCGGATGCGCGACGATAAAAGCATCGATGGCTTCAGGTGTTGAGTCCAGACCGAGTTGATCAAACAGGGTTTCAAGCGTTGGGATTGGCGCGTCCATGGTGGGTTCTCCATGCAAGGTGAGGGATGTTGTGCATGTGAGGCCGGGGACGCGACAGAGTTCAGGATTTGCACAGGTCAGGAATTGAGTGCACCTGAATCCACCGCGGATTTCAGCGCCCTGGCGGCATCTTTGCCGGCAATGGCCGCAGCGTCGACGGTTTTGAACCAACGATCTTTTTCTACCTGATGCGTGGTGACCGTGGTCAGCGGTGGTTTGGCCCGCATAATGATCACCGCTTGAAACTCGCCATCTACTTCTCGCGCATCGCCATGGATGAAAAATTCGCCAATATCAAATTCCGTCACGTATAGCCTTCCCTTCAAGTTAACTGCATCAAGGTCACTGCACTGATGAACGCCGACACGCAAGGGGCAAACTTCAATGGACGGGCCAGTATGGCAGTTGTTGAAGGGCGACGGCGCAGTAAAGTCAGGCGGGTGACGAAACGATCGCAGCGTGAACCGCTTGCAGGTTGGCTTCAAGTTGTTGGGCCAATTCGCAAGCCTTGGAATGCGTGCTGCGAAAGCCTTTGATCCTGCCGCTGGTCACTTCAAGGATATGAAAGAAATTGCGTCCGGCCGGTACCACTTGGTAAAGAACGTAATTGGAGTACCCGTTGGGGTTATGTAAGCAGTAGTATTGGCGCTCGTCTGGACATGATGAACGAGTGCGCGATGACATAACGGCGTGTTGACGTGGTTGCATGCTCAGCTCCTGTCGATCGACCTTGTGGACTTACCAGCAGCGTTTCGAGTGGTTTTGAACCGGGTTGCTGTTTTAGTATTGTCGTCGGCAGCCGATGCCTGGTTCCATTCCGGGTGTTATGTAATGTGTAGGCTGTCGGAAATCGCGTTTTTAACCGGGTTATTCTCTGAAGTGGGTCGGTCCGAGTTCTCGGGCTGCTGAACCTGTGATTTGCTGTGTCGCCTGATGACCTTGCATAAGGTCCATCGTGCATCTGTGTACTAGTCTTATGGCGTGGCAGCAGGTTTCTTCAGTTTTTTTACGAATGTGTGATCGAGCCGTAACGGCCGTTTTTTTGTGCTGTCCGCTCTGGCGGTCAGCGCCTTTTTTGATGTGGGGGCGTTTCCTTGGCAGTCAGTAATCTGGATATGCACGCGTTATTCGTGCTGGGTGATTTGCGCGCAAAGTTGGTCAAGCAGTTTCAATCCCGTTTCGTTTACATCACTGAACAGACGCCGGAAGGCATTTACATCGCCGAGATCGATACTGAATCGGCGCTGGTCGTGGATGACAAACCGCGCCTGGAACTCAAGGTCGGCGACCATTTTCGTGCCGCCGTGTTGCCGAGCCGTGAAGGCGGCAAGTTCGAACTGAAGTTTCGCGACATCAAGTTGACGGTGTATGGCTTGGGCGATTACGCCTTTGTTTCGTCGACCGAAGGCCAGGGCATCGTGTTCAAGGAAGGCCACAGCGTGATGCTGGTGTTTGCCGCCAATGAACAATTGCAGGAAGGCTTGACCAAAACCCTCAAGGCCGTGACCGGCAAGGCCGCCAAGTGGCGCAAGGGTGAACTGGTGACGTTCAAGGCCAGTGAGTAACTGCTAAACGCCACGTGTATTCTTGCGCCTCCGGAACCTCTACTACAGTTGAGTTGACTTAACTATTCAGAGGCTTCGCGCATCCGCAGCAAAGCCGCCCGCTATGGCTGTGAAATTGCGAGGTGCAAAGGCATGAAAGGATTGAGAACCCTGGTGGTTGCGGCTGCGGCTGCGGCGTTGACGACCATGAGTCTGTCGTTGCCGGTATCGGCTGCGCAAACGCCGGTGCACTTTGCCGACCTGAACTGGGAAAGCGGTAGCCTGATCACCGAAGTGCTGCGCTTTATTGTCGAAAAGGGCTATGACCTGCCCACTGATACGTTGCCCGGTACCACCATTACGCTGGAAACCGCCCTGGCGAAAAACGATATCCAGGTGATCGGCGAAGAATGGGCCGGCCGCAGCCCGGTGTGGATCAAGGCCGAAGCCGAAGGCAAAGTCATCGGCCTGGGCGATACGGTCAAAGGCGCCACCGAAGGTTGGTGGGTGCCGGAATACGTGGTCAAGGGCGACCCGGCCAAAGGCCTCAAGCCGCTGGCGCCGGACCTCAAGACCGTGCAGGACCTGGCGCGTTACAAGGACGTGTTCAAAGACCCGGAGTCGCCCGGCAAGGGGCGTTTTCTTAACAGCCCGATCGGCTGGACCTCGGAAGTGGTCAACGCGCAGAAGCTCAAGGCGTATGGCCTGAACGACAGCTATGTGAACTTTCGCAGCGGCTCGGGTGCGGCGCTGGATGCGGAGATCGCGTCGTCGATCCGTCGTGGCAAGCCGGTGCTGTTCTACTACTGGTCGCCAACGCCCTTGATGGGCCGTTACAAGCTGATCCAGCTGGAAGAACCGCCATTTGACGCCGATGCCTGGAAGACCTTGACCGATGCAGACAACCCCAACCCACGGCCGACGCGCTCGTTGGCGTCCAAGCTGAGCATCGGTGTGTCGACACCGTTCCAGCAAGCGCAGCCGCAGATTGCCGAGTTCTTTACCAAGGTGCAGTTTCCGATTGAGCCATTGAATAAAGCCTTGGCGGCGATGAGCGAAAATCACACGGCGCCGCGTGACGTGGCGCAAGTGTTCCTCAAGGAACACCCTGAAGTGTGGAAGGCGTGGTTGACGCCGCAGGTGGCGCAGAAGGTTGAGGCGAGCCTGAAGTAACCTTCAATGTGGGAGCCGGGCTTGCCCGCGATGGCGGCGTGACAGTCAACTTATACAGGACTGACACACCGCCATCGCGGGCAAGCCCGGCTCTCACATTTGGTTCTCTATTCCAGGTTTAGAATCGGGTTTGTACCGCCAACTCAAACGTCCGTGGCGCGCCCAAATAGTAAGCCGGCGACGCATGCGCAAACTCTGCATACACCTCATTGGTCAGGTTACGTACCCGCCCGGTCACCGAGGTATGTGAATCCACTTTGTAACGCAGGAACGTGCCGAATAGCGTGTAGGCCGGCACCGTCTGGGTATTGGCATTATCGGCATACACCTGGGCCACATACCGCGCATCCACACCGCCTTGCCAGTCCTCGGCAACGTCATACGTCAGCCATACGTTGCCCACGCGCTTGGGCACGTTGGTGGGCGTATTGCCCTTGCGCGATACCACTGCGCCGCTGGCGATTTTCTCGTTGAAGTCATCGTACTCGGCGTCCACCCAGGCAAAGTTGCCTTCGGCCAGCAGCCGTGGCGTGATGCGTAACGAACTGGCCAACTCGATGCCCTTGGAGGTCTGCGCACCCACCGGAATGCTGTTGTTCGGGTCCAGCGGGTCGGTGACGGCAAAGTCCTTGCGCTCGATCCTGTAGGCGGCGACGGTGGCCGAACCGCGACCGTCGAGGTAGTCGAACTTGCTGCCGACTTCCCACTGTTTGCCGGTCGACACGTCGAACACTTGAGTGGTGGTGGAAGGTTGCTCCGCTGCGGTGCTGTATTGCACATACACATTGGCCGATGGGATGAACTGATACGTCAGGCCTACGCGGCCGGTGACCGGCTCCCAACTGCGCTTGAAGTGCCGTGGGTTGGTGGCGGTGATCACGCGATGGTTAGTCACATCCAGGTCGATGGCGTCGTAACGCAGTCCTGTGAGCAGCGAGAGTTTATCAGTGAGGCCCAAGCGGTTTTCCACAAACAAGGCTTTGGTGGTGACCTCGTTGGTCTTGTCTTTGACAAAGCCAGGCCGGGTGCCCGGAATGTCGTAGAAGTGCCCGGGGTTGTAGGCATTCGGGTCCACCGTGCTGTTGCCCGGCACATTCAACGGGTTATTGGTGGTGCTGTTGACCTTGTACTCGAAGCCGCCGGACCAGGTGGTTGACAGGCCGAACACACTGTCGTCATGGCGCAGCTCGAACTGGTTGCCGTGCTGTTCGCCCTGATGGCGTACCTGGTAGGCGGTCGAGCGGTTCACCGCGCTGTTGTCGGCGTTGTAGTGGTAGGTTTCCAGGTTGCGGTAGTCACGCTGGCTGTCCAGGTGATACAGCGTGTTTTTCAGTGTGGTGCTGTCGTTGATCCGGTAGTCGATGATCGAACGCATCCAGATCGTGCGTTGCTCGTAACGACCATCGGCGACGTTGTAGTTGTTGAAGCGGTTGTGCTTGTCGATTTTCAACTCACCCGCCTTGGGGTTGAGCACCGGCGTGCCCCAATACGGGCTGTCCTCATGTTCATCCTGGTATTCCAGGGCCAGGGTGTGGGACAGGTTGGGGGTGAGGTCACTGAGCAAGGAGAACGCCAGGCTCCAGGCATCGCGCTGGTCGCGGTCGATGTAACTGTGGTTGGTGTTGCGGCTGACATCCAGGCGCGCGTAGTGCTGCACCTCGGCACCGGGTTCGGTCAGGGCATGGTTGAGGCCAAAGGCCATGCCGGCAGTGTCGTAGCTGCCATAGGTGAGCTGGCCTTCGGCGGCTTGTTCCTCGCGTGTGGCAAGCTTGGTCACGTAGTTCAGCGAGCCGCCCACTGAGCCGGCGCCGTTGATCAGGGAGGAGGGGCCGCCGACCAGCTCAACCCGGTCATAGATCCATGCATCCACCGGCCGCGCCAGGCCGGTGGCGACGTTGATGCCGTTGAACATCTGGGTGATCTGGCTGCTGGTAAAACCACGATAGGACACAAACCCGCCAAACCCCGGCGGCGCACTGGCGTTGACGCCGGGCAAGGTGTTGGCCGCATCGCGGAAGGTTTTTGCGCCATGGCGCTCAATGTCGTTGCGGTTGGCAATGGCCACCGACGCCGGGGTTTCGCGCACGCTTAAACCCAGGCGTGACGCCGTGCCGCTGGATTGGTCCAGGGCCAGGCCCGGTTCGCTGGTTTGTTCGCCATCAATGGTGGTGGGGGCCAGCTCGAGCGCCCAGCCACAGACAGGCAGGCAGCCGAACAGGCCCGCCAACAAGGGTAAATGTTTCATGGTTGAATCCTGAAAATCTTGGCTTGAAAACAACGCACAGTCCTCCGCAGTCCTAAAGGGAGCGGTGGTCGATGCAGATCAGAAAGCGCAGGGATCAGGCGAAAACGGGAGGCGCACGCGGGTTGGCCGTGGGCCAGGTGAAGCGGGCAGGAATATCAGCGGCAAGCACCACCGCTGGCGGCGGCGCGTGCGGTTGGGGCAACACCGCCACATTGAGGCTGGAACTGAGTGCCGGGCCCATGCCGCCGGTCGAACACAACGGGCAGCCGAACGCCTTGGACAGCGTTGGCAGCTTCTCGTCGGTGGAGTTGTTCTGTGCCGGCGCCTGGGTGCGCGGGTCTACCGTACAAAACTGGCCGCCGATGCCGTTGAGCTGCATGCCCAGCATCTGCCCATGTCCAATACTGCACGCGAACACATTGAACAGGACGCAGCAATACAGCATCCAGGCAATGAGTGAGCGGTCGGCACGGGCGATTTTCATGGGGTGGCACTTTACCATCATCCGCTGACGAAATGCCTACAAAAAATCTCAGGCCGACTATCCTCATTCGCACATTTAAGGGAGCGCCTGCCATGAGCTTTTTCGTCGCACGCTGGATCGTCGCGATTTTTACCTGCATCAGCATGGTGCATCTGTACTGGGCCGCCGGCGGCAAGCTCGGCAGCCTGGCCGCCATCCCCGAATTGCCCGGCGAGTTCGCCCAGGGGCCACGGCCGGCGTTCAAACCGTCGGCACTGGGCACGTTTCTGGTGGCGATGGGCTTGGTGGCGATTGCGTTGCTGGTGTGCCTGCGGGCCGGGTTGTATTTTTCGCCGGTGTCCCACGGCGCGCTGCAATGGGGCATCAGTGCGATTGCCTTGGTGATGTTCGCCAGGGCGATTGGCGATTCGGAACTGGTGGGTTTTTTCAAGAAAGTGAGCGGGTCACGATTTGCCCGTTTGGACACCTATTTTTATTCACCCTTGTGCCTGGTATTGGGCGCGGGTTTATTGATCGTGGCGTGGAACTGATAACAAAGCACACAAAAACCACATAGCCAACAAAACCCACTTGACACGCCCCCAGGCTCGGGCGTTTATTGACGTACCCACCGGACTCATGTGCAGACGGCCCAGGATACTCAATGAACACAGACCTCTTGATGCCCACTGTGATCGACGCTGCCGAGGCCATTCGCGCGGGCACGCTGTCTGCGGTACACCTGGTCGAGCAAAGCCTGCACGCAACCGAAACCCACAATCCCACACTCAATGCGTTTGGCGACGTGTACGCCGACTCGGCATTGGCGCAAGCGCAAGTGCTGACCGAAGAGGCCAGGGCAGGGCAGTTGCGTGGCCCGCTGCATGGCGTGCCCTTTGGGATCAAAGACCTGTTTTCCACCGCCGGCCTGCGCACCACCCGAGGCTCGTTGACCGGCCTTGAGCATGTGCCCAGCCAGGATGCGCCGATCATTCGCCGCCTCAAGGACGCCGGTGCAATCATCCTCGGCAAAACCGCCACCACTGAATTCGGCTGGACCGGCGCCAGTACCTCGCGTGTGTTCGGCAACGGGCGCAATCCCTGGAACCCACAGCTCACCAGCGGTGGTTCCAGCTCCGGCTCGGCGATTGCCGTGGCGGCACGCATGGTGCCGGGCACGCTGGGTTCCGATGGCGGTGGGTCGGTGCGCATTCCGGCGGCGTTCTGCGGGGCGTTCGCCATGAAAGGCTCCCTGGGCCGCATTCCGACCTGGCCTTGGTCGGCCACCGAAATGCTCAGCCATGCCGGGCCGATCACGCGCACGGTGCGCGACAGCGCTTTGTTGTTCGACATCCTTTCCGGGCCGGATCCGTTGGATCATCAGGCCTTGCCCGCATTGACCGAATCCTGCCTTGCGCGCTGCGACCAGCCACTGGGGCCGCTGCGGGTGGCGTATTGCACGACATTGTTCAATACCCCGGTCGACCCGATCATTGCCGCTAGCGTCGAAGCCGCCGTGTACAACCTGGCGGAACGCTTGCCGGTCACCGTGACCACCTTGACGCTGGACTGGCAGGACCCACTCGCCACATTCGAAACCTTGTGGGTCGGCGGACGCGGCATTGCCTACGGCAAAGCCCTGGCGGATCGCCTCGACCAACTGGACCCAGGCTTTGCCGCGCTGATCCAGCGCGCGGGCGATTACGACCTCGGTGACTACCTCAAGGCCGTGCAACAACGGGCGCACTTCGCCAACCAGGTGCACGCGCTGTTCAACGACTATGACGTGTTGCTGCTGCCCACCCTGCCAACCCTGCCGTTCGCCGCCGACCAGGTCGCGCCCGAAGGCTGGCCGGGCGCGGACGGCGCGGTGCCCTGGGCACGTTGGACGCCCTTTACCTACCCGTTCAATATCACCGGCAACCCCGCTGCGAGCCTGCCTTGCGGCTTCAGCCCGAGCGGCTTGCCGATTGGTTTGCAAGTGGTCGGCCCGCGCTTTGCCGACGCCCAGGTGTTGCAGTTCTGCGCCGCAGTAGAAGCCATTGCGCCTTGGGACCAGCACCTGCCGCCGCTGTTGTTGTAGTGCCTGATTGCCCCGTGGAGCCGGCTCGTTAGAGGCCTGCCCTGGACAGATCCTTTTGTAGTGTTTCTGCCCTTTCACACCCCGATGAGTGAGAGGTAAACGTGACCCGATCAATCGCCGTCAGTCGTCCTTTGCCCCCCGCCGGACCGGTGCATGCCGCGTACCGTGGTGGGCGCAAAGCGCGCGATACTGACGGCTCGAATTTGCCTTGGAATGCATCCTTTATGCTCAATCAGCCGCGTCTCGACGAAATCATGCTCATGCTCACCCAACATCAGCGCGTCAAGGCGTCGGACCTGGCGCAAGCGCTGTTCGTCAGCGAAGAAACAATTCGCCGCGACTTCAAATACCTGGAGGAGGCCGGCAAGTTGCGTCGCATCCATGGCGGCGCGATCTTGCCCAGGCTTAACGAAGAGCAACCGCTGCAAGTGCGCACCCGCATCAAGGCCCAGGCCAAGACCCGCATGGCAGTCTGTGCTGCCAAACTGGTCAGCGAGGGCATGGTGCTGTTTCTCGATACCGGCACCTCGACCCTGGCCCTGGCCCAGCAATTGATTGGTTTCAGCCAACTGCGCATCATCACCAACTCGCTGGACATCGCGCAGTTGATCACCCAGCAAAGCAGTAATCAGGTGCTGGTGGTGCCCGGTGATGTGCGCCGTAATGACAATGCGCTGATCGGCGCCCACACCCTGGAATTTGTCCGGCAGTTTCACTACGACATCGCCTTCATGGGCATCGGCGCGGTGGACTTGCAGCTGGGCTTCATGGACTACCAGGAGCCCGAGGCGCTGCTGCGCCGCACCCTGACCCAACATTGCCTGCGCAGCGTCATCCTCGCGGACGACGCCAAGTTCGGCCATCGCACGTTCATCAACACACTGCCGTTCAGCGCCATCACCACTTTGGTCACCAATCGCCCTCCGTCCGCGGAGTTTGCGACCTGCCTGGAGCACGCCCATGTCGACATCCTTTACCCCTGAGTGGCTGTCTCCCAGTGAGGCGGACGTCGAGGCCTTCGAGACGCTGTTTCGCGACAGCTCAGCCATCGGTGCGACACCGGCAGGTGGTTTGCACCGCCTGGCCGCATCGGCCGAAGACGGTGCGGTGCGCGACCTGTTCAGCGCGTGGCTGCGTGAACGCGGTTTCGAAGTGCACGTAGACGCCATCGGCAATCTGTTCGGGCTGATCACCTTCAACCCGGACGCCCCCTATGTGCTGTGCGGCTCGCACTTGGACAGCCAGCCCAGCGCGGGGCGTTTCGACGGTATCTATGGGGTGTTGGCTGGCGCAGTCGCCATCGCCAGCCTGGCGCGCCAACTGCACGAGCGCGGCGAAACCCCGGCGTGCAACCTGGCGGTGGTGAACTGGACCAACGAAGAAGGCGCGCGCTTTCAACCCAGCCTGATCGGCAGCAGCGTGTTTACCGGCGACCTGGCCCTGCACGAAGCCTGGGAATGCCGCGATGGCGACGGCATTCGTCTCAAGGATGCGCTGCAAGCGATCGGCTATCTGGGGGACGGCCTGGTTGAACTGGATGTGGCCGGTTATGTGGAAATCCACGTTGAACAAAGCGACGGTCTGGAAAGCCAAGGCCTGGACATCGGCGTAGTGCGTGAAACCTGGGCGGCGCTCAAGCAGCGTATCCGTTTCGACGGCGAACAGAACCACACCGGCCCAACCCCGATGGCCGCCCGCAAAGATGCCTTGCTCGCGGCGGCGCATGCGATAACCACCGTGCGCGCCGAAGCGGACGTGCACGGGTTGCAGTTTCACAGTTCGGTAGGGCGCCTGGAAATTTACCCCAACTCGCCGAACGTGGTGCCCTCGCGCGTCACCTTGCATGTGGAGTACCGCTCGCCGGACACAGCATTGCTGGCGGTTGCCGGTTATCGGCTGGATGCCAGCCTCAAGGCCGTCGCTGCATCGACCGCCACCACATACGAAGTCGAAAGCCGCGCCCTTCGTGCGCCCATCGCGTTACACCATGGTTTTGCCGAATTGGCCTACGGCGTCGGTCAACAACTGGGGCTGGCGGTCGGCAACACTGTCACGGTCTCCGGCCACGACGCCATTAGCCTCGGCCGGCATTACCCGGCATGCCTGTTGTTCATTCCGAGCAGCAACGGCGTGTCCCATAACGAGGCGGAACTCACCCATGACCGCGACATGCGCACCGGCCTGCAGATGCTGACCGCGCTGCTGCATTGCGCCTGTACTTCCCCCAACGCTTACCGGTGAGGGACGCCATGTCCAACTGTTCCTACGCACTGTCGCGCCTGATGGGCGCCCTGGAGTCCGCCGGCCTGTCTGCCCATGTCGAGGTCTCGGACGGCACTGCCGGTATCGCCTCGCCGATACGCCTGGCCACCGAGTGGACCGGCTTTCACCTCACGGCGCCCTGGGGCCAGTGCTACGCCAAAGTGCTGCACGACGATATGCGTGCGCTGATCGACATCGAGCGCACCGGCCGCGCCACCCAACTGGCGGCTGACTGTGACGTGACCCCCGGCGTGCGCCTGGTGGATGTGGCTGCCGGCGTGCTGCTGCTGGATGCCTTGCCGGCCCACGAGTGGCGTTGGGCACGGCTCGATGAGTTACTGCAACCCCAGCGCCTGCAAGCGCTGTGGGCCTTGAAGCGGCAGTTGCACGTCGGCACCTCACCGGGCTTCAACCGTTCGCCGTTGCAGGATATCCAGCACCTGCGTGAGTTGTGCAGCCGTGACGGCGTGGGCCTGCCCGCTGATCATGGGTGGATTGAAACCTGCATCGATCTGGCCTGGACCGCGCTGCAATTGAGCCCTGGCACCTGCGTGCCCTTGCACGGCGACGGGCTGGCGAGCAATGTGATGATCGGCCCCGGCGGCGCGTTGCAATTGATCGACTTCGACTACGCTGGTTGCTTTGACCCGTGGTACGACGTGGCCGTCAGCCTAAACGAGTTGTATGCCTTTGAAAGCCAGTGGCGTGACGGCATCAAGGCCTGGGCCGGTGAGTGTCGCGAGTGCGATTACGCCCGCTGCCGCCTCTATGCGCTGATCAATGATTGGTATTGGACGCTGTGGGGCTTGTGGGTCGGCGCGACCTCAACGCGGCCCCTGGAGTTCTCCAAGGTGGGGCAGTGGACCTTGCTGCGCTGCCGGCAGAGCTTGCAAGACCCGCGATTTGAAAGTTGGTTACGGCAGGTACAGGAGGGGCAGGCATGAAAGCAATGGGTGAGGCCTGTACGCCTCAAGAATGCCAATTGGAGGCGGCAGTGCGCGGCGTCCGCGATTGGAGCGGTTCGGGCATTCGTTACGAGCCGGTCAGCGGCGGGATCTCCAACAGCAACTGGCGGGTCGAGGTCAGCGGGCTCGACACCGCCTACTTCTTCAAAGTGCCCGGCGCCGGCACCGAGATGTTTATCGACCGGCGCACCGCCCATGACGCCAGCGTCAAGGCCGCGCAAACCGGCTATGGTGCGCCGGTGTTTGCCTTCCTCGAAGAGTTTGGCGTTGAAGTTTTCGAGTTTATGGAAGGCTGGCGAGCCTCTTCGAATCAGGACTTTCTCGACCGCGATGTGCGCCATAACGCCCTGCATGCGCTGAAAGCGTTCAACGACCAGTCGCCGCTGTGCCAGACCAAAACCGTGTTCGACATGATTGCCGAGCATCAGCGCCAGGTCGAAGAACTGCAGGGCTGCACGCCCAGCGATGATGCCTGGCTGCGTCGCCAATGTGACCGGGCGCGTGGCGCGTTGCAAGCGTCGGGCATCGACTTGGCGCCGTGCATGAACGACACGTTGGCGGGTAATTTCATGCTCAATGACCGCCGCCAGATTCGCCTGGTGGACTTTGAGTACGCCTCCAATAACGACCGTCATTACGAGCTGGCGCTGTGGTTTGGCGAGATGTTCTTCACCGACGAAATGGAACTGGCGCTGATCGAAGATTATTTCGGCCAGGTCACCCCGCAACGGCTGGCGCGGATCAAGTTGCACAAGGCCCTGGCCGACATCAAATGGTCGACCTGGGCGATGGTCCAGCACGCGGTGTCGCAGTTGGATTTCGACTTCTACAAATACGGTGCCTGGAAGCACATGCGCGCACGTAGCGTGATCAATGATTCGCAATGGGAAACCTGGCTAAGACAGGCCTGAGCCTGCGCCAGCACAATAACGACGAGTCACCCTGTAGCTCCTTTGGCGCTGGTTTGCGCTGACGTTTCACTGCTTGATTTTTTGATTGATCACACAACAAACCGATCCAGAAATTCAAGGAGCACCCTCCATCATGAAACCCGCAAGCGCGTCACCCGCACGCCTGAGAAACCAGATCTTTGGCGCCTACTTCTTCCTGTTGTTGATGCTGGCGTTGTTCCCGCCGTTTTATTTGAGCGTGAGTGGCAGTCGCGCCTTGGTGGTAGGCATCCCGCTGCCGATTTTCTATTGGATCGCCATTGCCGTACTCGCCGCGCTAGGGGTGTGGGGGTTGTATCTGGCCGAGCTCAAGGCCGGTGACATTCCTGACGAGGAGGGCGTGTGATGATCAGCACCAGCAGCGATGCCCACTTGTTCATTACCTTCGGTGTGATCGGCCTGTTCCTGGCCGGGATGATCGCCGTGCTCTATGCCACCAACCGCGAAAGCACCAGTTTTTCCGACTACGCCGTTGGCGGGCGCTCTTACGGGCCGTGGTATATCGCCATGTGCTACACCAACTCCTGGTGGCCGGGCTCGACCTTCACCGCGTTTTTTGCCCTGAGCGTCGGCGGCGCCCTGGGTTTCTACGGCATGGTCTATGCGACCCTGGGCGTGACCGCGATGTACCTGATGGCCAGCCGCGCCTGGACCTGGGGCAAACGCTTCAACCTGCGCACCCAGCCGGACCTGCTGGGCATGCGCTTCGACAGCCCGGCGGTAAAACGGGTCGCCTCGATTATCGGCATCATCTCGGTGTTTCCATGGGTGGTGATGGGCATCCAGGCCCTGGCGATGCTGTTCCAGTTCGCCAGCTTCGGCCGTTGGGGCGTCACCACCTGCCTGTTTGCAGGCGTGGCGGTGGTACTGATCCGCCAATACTGGACCGTGAGCATGGGCATGCGCGGGTTGATCATGACCGATATGTTCCAGGGCCTGATCGCCTACGTGGTGTGCGCCGGGGTCTGCGTGTTCCTGCTGTTCGGCGATCAGGCAGCGTTTTCCAACCTCTCGCAATTACCGGAAAAAATGCTGCAAATTCCCGGCGCCGCCGGCACCGGTTATGGCCCGATGTACATGTTCAGCCTGATCTTCACCGGCGTGATCGGCTCGATGTGCTGGCCGATGAGCTTCCAGCGCATCTACACCGCCAGCGGCGTGCGCGCGGTGAAAAAGGGCACGCTGTACACCATGCTGTTGGTGGGCGGGTTCTACGGCATTCTCATGCTGTTCGCCGCCGCCATCAGCCAGGACCCCAACGTGCTGGCCCACCCGCAACAAGGCTGGTTCCTCTCGCTGTTCGACATTGGCGGGCCATGGCTGCTGGCGCTGGCCATCGTCATCGTACTGGCCGCCAGCATCGGCCACGTCGACGGCTGCGTGCAGGTCTGCGGCACCCAGTTTGCCAACGACCTGGCCACCTGGAACACCCCACGCACCGACCGCCAACTCACCTTACTGGCCAAGGCCGGCATGGTGGTGTTTATCGTCGCCGCCTCGGTGCTGGCCTACCTGACCTTTGATTATTCGCGCCTGCAATTACTGGCGCAGATCTCCTACCAGGGCATCATTCAACTGGCCGTGCCGCTGTTCTTCGGCATTTTCAGTCGCCGTGGCAACAAACAGGGCGCTATTGCCGGCATGTTGGCGGGGATTATGGTGGCGATTGTACTGACCACGCTGTACCCGGATGACATTCCAGCGCTTGGGTCGTTGACCAGCGGGATTGTGGGGCTGGTGGTGAATGCTGCGATTTTTGTGGTGTGCGCGCTGATGATCAAGCCGAGCGCGGTGGAGCAAGCGCGGGTGGAGGGGTTGTTTGAGATGGCCGCGAGTGGGCGTGGGGTGCAGGTGGGGGCTGCGCCGGTTATGAGTTGAAAATGGAACGGGGCTGCGGGTTGTGGCCCCGGTTTGAGCGTTTGACTTAGGTGGACTCAAATATGTGTTGGGTAAAGTTGAATTGCGGTAGCGCTGAGTTCAACAAATCCTGATTTCTGAGGTATGGGACCATCCAACTCAATTAGGATTATTGAATCACCGAGCTTTAATGCTACACATCCTTCTTCGTCAGCTTGGACCAGCTCGGCGGTTATTTGGATGAGGCTGTTCTCCATTTTGATTTTTGAAGATTTTTCAGCGGTTGGCTTCACGTTTATATTCCATGAGAAAGCCTCCTCAAAATCAAACTCAACGTCGATAATTTCACCGATTTTTGGCGCAGTATCGCTCCATAGTGCAGTGCCATCTCCGAAGGATGAATGGAATTTTACGTGCAATACGTTCAGATAGGAAAATGTATCGATCACTACAATTTTCATGTTTTTTCCGAGTGGGAGATTGCCGGTTTTCGTGTGAGTGTTTTGGTAATGATTCGATTTTCTTGCATTCGGCATCAACCCTGTCTGTTTAGCACTGTAGTCGTTTGCAATTACGATAAAAATGGGTTCGTCATAAAAATAAAGCTGTTACTGGCGCTGTTTGCAGCTTGGTTGTGCTGCTACCTGTGCCAATACATGTGATGGTTTAAAAAAAGAAATACAGCCCGGTGTTGTTGTCAATTGCCAGTTTGTTGAGTTTGATTATTTTTCTTGCCAGCTCTTGGTTTTCGGGTATTGAATGATTTTCTAGTATATATAGTGATTTTTTGAGGTCTTCATTGGTGTTGATGCTCTCGTCTTCATAATCGTCGATCATCTTTCCAAGCGAATTGTTGATTTTGTCGATAACCCCTGATCCCATTAACTGCTGATATTCTGTATGGGTCAGGGGGCAATTCGCCAATAACGAGATTGGGCATTCGTCAGTGTCTAATAGAATCATCGCTTCTTTAGTCAAAGGCGTGCAGATAAGTTTCACTTTTCTATACTCTTGTTGAAGTGAGTGGCTTCGTTGTATTCACTCTGTGTTCTGCCCATTTGCTTTCCCGAAGGGGATAATTTGTTGTTTGGTACTATGCCTTCCAGACTGAGATAACGTCTTGATCCCGGGAGTGAAGGGTCGTGTATTCTAAAGTATCCACCACTTAAATCTTCTACTATTTCAATGCCGTCAGATGGGTTTTTATATATTTTTTTACCTTTGTGCGTCGTTGTAGTAACTGGGTTTGAACCCGCAAATTTGATGATACTTTCATTTAGATCGGCCGTTTTCCAGTTGCCTGAGTATTTGGCCGCCCGTTGTGCGCCCCCTGTTTGGGGTAGTTCAACATCTCCTTCGTCTGTTTTGGCGAACTTGGGTGGACTGCTAGCTGCAACAGCTGGATCACAGTTGCCTGCGCCAGGGCAAGTATTTAGCCCCAGCGGATCCACCCACCCCGTAGGGTTGGGCACATACTGGTACGCGTTAATCCCACCCGCCAGCTTCACAGGGTCCGGCGTCAGGTAACGACCAATATCCGGATTGTAGTAGCGATGACGATTGTAGTGCAGCCCGCTTTCGGCATCAAAATATTGGCCCTGAAAACGCAACGGGTTATCGATTTTTCTTACGTCTAGGCGGGCGATTTCACCGTAGGCGCGGTAGTGCGCGGACCAGACGATTTCGCCTTCGGGGTTTGTCAGTTCCTGTGGCGTGCCGAGGTGGTCGAGTTGGTAGTGGAAGGGTTTTGTTTCTTGTGGGCCAAAGCCTTCCAGCAGTACCAGCGGGCGAAAACTATCTGGCTCGTAGATATAGCAGCGATGCCGATCCGCGTGGTGTTCAGCTACCAGCTTATCGCCTTGCCAGAAAAACTCCGTGGTTATGTCGTTAACGGTTTTGCTGATCCGCCGACCAAACGGGTCATAGCGATAGCTGGCGGTTTGCCCGCTTGGTTGAGTAATACCCACCAGCCGATGCTGGCAGTCGTAGCGGTACTCGGTGACGAGCTTATGACCCTTGCCACGCCGCTGGCGGATCAAATTACCGAAGGCGTCGTAGTCATATTGATGATCGCCCTGGATCATCAACCGATTCCCCGCCACGATGTCCGGGCCTGGGCGGTCTTGCATGAGCAGGTTGCCAGCCGGGTCGTGGCCGAAGCGTTCCTGTACGTCTTGCGAGTGGTCGGCGCGGGTCAGGCGGGCGAGGGGGTCGTAGTGGTAGTGGTGTTCGCCTTTGCGGGTGTCGAGCAGGCGGGCGAGGTTGCCGCTTTTGTCGTAGTCGTATTGGCGTTGGTAAAGGGTGTGTTGCTGTTGGCTGACCGCGTGGGTGTGCAGGCGGTTTTGGTCGTCGTAGTGGTAGTGGCTGAGGAGCTGGCCCTGCTGGCGTTGGTGTTCGCGGCCGGTCTTGAACAGATGGGAGGTGAGGGTTTTGCCGTTCAGTTCGACGGTGGAAAGGTAGCCGCCTTTGTCGTGGTTGAACACCAGCCGGTTATTGTCCGGGAGGCGCAGGTTTTTAAGTTGGCCGCAGGCATCATAGCCGTAACGCAAGGTGCCCCAGCCCTGGTGTTCGGCGGTGAGGCGGTTTTGTGGATCGTACTCGTAGGCCAGCGCCCAGTGGCCGTCGTCGACGCTTAGGAGGTTGCCTTGGCGGTCGTAGGTATAGTCGACAATATTGCCGTCTGGCAGGGTTTTTCTTACGAGGCGCCCGGCGTGGTCTCGCTTGTAGCGGGTAACGAGCTGACTGCCGTCGTCGCCGTGTTCGGTTTTTTCCGCCAGGTTGCCGTTGAGGTCATACACGTAAGCCGTGCGCTGGCCGTCAAAGCCGATTTCCTGCTGGATCAGGCCGTTGGGGTGGTAAGCGAGTCGGTAGGTTTCGCCCACCTCGTTTTCGATCGAGGTCAGCAGCAAACGCGCATTGTCGTAGCGATACTTAACGTGGGTGCCATCGGCGTTGATACGGCGGCTGATCAGGTGCAGGCCGTCGGCGTATTCGTAGCGGGTGACGTGGGTAAGTTCGTCGTGTTCGGCGGTGATTTTTCCGTAGGCGTTGTAGCTGTATTCGCGCGTCGCGCCGCCTGGAAGGGTCAGTTTTCGCAGGCGCCCGGCAGCGTCCCGTTGGTACTGTGTGAGCTTGCCGTGCTCATCTTCCCGCGTGATCTGACGACCAAGATCGTCATAGCGATAACGCTTGCTACCCCCATTGGGCAGCAACTCCTCAAGCAACTGCCCACGCTCATTCCAGACCAGCCGATGGCAACTGTTATCGGGAAACCAAACCCCCGTCAGTTGCCCATATTTGTTGTAGCTATAGTCCGTGATATTGCCGTCAGGATCGGTCTTGCGAATGACGTCGCCCTGATCATTGCGCTCATATTTCCAGACGGCGAGACCACGCCTTACGACCCGTACGAACCCGTTGTCATGCTCGTAGGACGTCGGCTCATCATCCCCCGGAAACAACGCCACCAAGCGTCCGGCTTTGTCGTACTGATACGCCGTCACCGCCCCAAGCGGGTCCTGCTCTACGGTCAGCCGGCCCTTGTCGTCATAGGATTTGAAGTGTTCAGCGCCGTCCGGATCAATGCGCTGCACCAGCCGCGCACGGTCATCATGAACATACACTTCCCGGCTGCCATCAGCGTTATGCACCGTGACACGGCCGTCATCCCCCCAGGCATACCGCGTATCCATCTGCGAAAAGCTGGCCCAATGCCGAACACACCGCGCCGCCTTGCCAGCCCGTTCCCATTCCCAAAAGAAACTCGCCCCACCGGCCAGCCCGCGCTCAAGAATGACGTGCTGCTCGTCGTACCGATAAACCTCGCTTTCGCCTACCGCATTGGTTGCAGAAACCAGTCGGCCAAGGTCGTCATAGGCGTAGGAAACAATGCTCTGCTCGGTCACCCACTCAAACGGCTCATGCCCTTTGGCCCGATGAACCTGATAGTCCACCGCCACAATGCGGCCCGACTCATACCGCAAAAACAGCGAGCGACCCACACCGTTATCCAGCCGCTCAACCCGCCCCAAACGATCGCGGAAAACCCGCAACCGGTTGTCATATGCATCGCTGATGGCTGTCAGCACACCCTCTTGAAAGTGGTAGAACCGCGACGCCTGGGCCAGCACCAGTTCATCGGGCAATTCACCCAAATAGATCGCCGCTTCAGCCAAGCTATTGGTAATCGCCGGTCGAGCAGCGGAGGGCAGCACAAACTCAGTACGACGGTTCTCATGATCCGTCCACACCACCGAATCACCGGAAACACAAAGCCGTTGCGCCAGCGAATGGCTCCAGCCAAACCCCAACCCGTAATCCACTTCCACCGCGCTGGTGCGATACAGCCGTGTCCATTCAAACGGCAGGACCCCATCCAACGTGCCATCGGTAAGGGTCAGCAGTTCCTCGCCGGTGACCATCGACACCGGGCAGCCGTTGGTAACGGTTCTGTCGGCTGGAGCCGCAGCATCGCCATTAAGGTTCTTGCCCGAAGCAGGCACGTCATCAACGTGTTCTTTTTGCTTAACCACCGCGTTTTGCCGCGCCCGCCAGCGCATCTGCAGCGTGCCTTGCTTCAACCCGCCAACCACTCCGCGAACCGCCACCGCCTTGTAACGGTCCACCGCCTGCATGAATTTGGTCAGCATCCCGAGCAGGCTCCTGACAAAACCCACAGCGGCATCCAAAATCCGCGCGCCATACTTGGCCAGCCGCAAGCCGAGATAAGCCACGCCCGCCGCCGGCAACGCGATGGTCAGTACTGCGCCGATCACCAGATCAATCAGCAGCGACACTACAAACCCTGCCGCCGTTTCCGCGATTTCGCCGGGTGGCAGTGCGTCCAGCCAGAGCATCGCGGTGCGCAGGATCAGGTACAGCGCGGCCTCGTCGCTGGCCAATAACATGGCCTGTTCCATGACCTTGGGCGCATCGGTGGCCAACTGCGCCAACCTGGCGGCCTCGGCGCCGAGTTGCTCAGCAAATTTCAGCGGGTCTTCAAGAATCGCCTGAACCAGCTTGATGCTGCCCCATACATCGCGGATTGCCGCCCAACTGCCCGCCAGCACGCCGTTGCCAATCGCGCTGGCGGTCGATTGTTGCCAGTACGGTTTGAAATCTTTCCACTGCTCGCGCAGCCAGTGCTCCAGGTCGGCCGTCAGCCCTGCGTAAGAGGCAAACAGCGCGTCCACTTGCTGCGCAGAAACGCCGCCCTGCACCCGCACCTGATAGCGCCCGCCAGCGGCGCAAAAATGCGAACCCTTGCCATGTTCATCGAGCATGACAAGCGTGGAACTGCCGTCATCCAGCCCGACAACCTCCACCGGGATATCGCCGATCGGCACGTCATACACTGATTCGAACAAGCTCTGGATTTTAAGCTCGCCGCCCGCCGGGCACAGGGCCACGGTGGAAAACCCCATGTCAGTAATACTCACGGACTGTTGCGCATCGCCAACCCGCAGCACACGGTCCATCCCCAACAGCGACGGCATGTCGGCAGCATGGCTGAGCGTATCCAACGCCCGCGCATACCATGCGCCCACCTGCTGGCGATACTCCGCCAGGCTCCGATGAAAGCCGTTGAGCTCATGTTCGATAAAGGCGATGTGGGCAGCGTTGGTCATCCGTGACGTCTCGGCAAAAAATGGCAAGGCGTCGGAGTCTGCTGCAGGAAAAAGCCGCTGGACGAATGGTTGGAAAAATCAGAATGGGATGACGCAGCACGGGTAAAAACCGCGAAAAACTATCCCGAAGGACTACGCAAAAAAGCGACCCGGCTCATTGCAATAAAGTCATGCAAATAAAAATTACTCTCATCCTTGCCCGATTTGGCGACATGGCCGTCATGGTTAATAGAACCTCCATTACGCAGGATTTCCCATGTCGCGCCTTGCTCGTCCCTTGCACCCACTGGCCCTGTCGGTGGCGATGGCTTTTGCCGCTGTGCCGTTGTTCGTCGTCCAGCCATTGTTTGCCGAAGAAACCGGCAGCGCGTTGCGCCGTTTTTCGGTTCCCGCGGGTGATTTGAGCCAATCCCTCAATCGTCTCGCCGAGCAGGCCGGGCTGGTACTGGCGTTTGATGCAGGCTTGACGCGCGGCAAGCACAGCAACGGTGTGAGCGGGCAATACGACACCGACGTGGCATTGGCGCAATTGCTCGCCGGCAGTGGCTTGCAGGCCATCAAGATCTCCGCCGACCGCTATCGCCTCGAAGCGCTCCCGAACGATGGCGGCGCCATGCAGTTGCAGGCCACCACCATCAGCGGCGCCTACCAGAGCGAAAGCCCCACTGGGCCGGTGGCGGGTTATGTCGCCACCCGCAGCCTGTCGGGCACCAAGACCGATACCGCGCTGATCGAGACGCCGCAGTCGATTTCGGTGGTCACCAAGGACCAGATGCGTGCGCAAAACGCCGAAAGCCTCAACCAGATCCTGCGCTACAGCGCCGCCGTGGTGCCGGAGACCCGTGGGGCCACGGCTTCGCGCCTCGACCAACTGACTATCCGTGGCTTCGCCCCGGCAACCTACCTCGACGGCCTGCGTATGCCATCGAGCCGAGATGCCTTGCCGCAAAAAGACGCCTTCGACCTGGAGCGCGTCGAAGTGCTGCGCGGGCCGGCCTCGGTGCTGTACGGGCAGGGCACGCCAAGCGGGGTGATCAACATGGTCACCAAACGCCCGCTGGACACGCCGTTTCATGAAGTCGGCGTGGAATACGGCACCTTCAACAAGAAGCGCACTACCTTTGATTTAAGCGGCCCGATTGATGATCAGGGTGTGTATGCCTATCGCGTGGCGGGGTTGTTCGATGACGCCGATGGCCAGGTCGACCACACCGAAACCCGCCGCCAGTCGCTGTCCAGTGCCTTCACCTGGCGCCCGGACGATGCTACCTCGCTGACCTTGCTTGGGCATTTTCAGAAAGACCCGAAGGGCGCGTCCTACGGGTCGGTGCCAGCCTGGGGCTCGGTGCTGCGCAGCCCTACGGGACGCAAGATCGATGTGGACTTCTATGACGGTGAAAAGAACTTCGAAAAAAGCGACCGCGAGCATTACTCCCTCGGCTATGCCTTCGAACATCACTTCAACGACGTGTGGACGGTGCGCCAGAACGCCCGTTACCTGCGCGCCGAGGGCGTCTATCGCAGCATCTATAACAGCTACCTGATGGGCGACTACCGCACCTCCAAGCGCTCGACCATCGCTGCCGATGTGGACATGGATGCCTACACCCTCGATAACCAGGTGCAGGCCAAATTCGACACTGGTTCGTTGCAGCACACGCTGTTGATGGGGCTCGATTACCAGAACACCCGCACCGACACCAAGACCGGTTATGGCAGTGGCCCGAACCTGGATATCTTCGATCCGGCCTACGGCGCGCCGGTCACCACACCCGCGTTCATCACCGACGCGACCTCGCGCAGCGAGCAGACCGGTGTTTATCTGCAAGAGCAAATGAAGTGGGGCCAATGGGTGTTGTTGCTGGGTGGTCGCTATGACTGGGCCAGCACCGACAGCACCACCAAAACCATCAGCTCCGGAGCCAAGAGCAAGTCGTCGCTGGACAGCAAGGCGTTTACCGGACGGGTCGGCCTGGTTTACCTGTTCGATAACGGCCTGGCGCCGTATGCCAGCTATGCGGAGTCGTTCAACCCGCAATCGGGCACGGGTTACGGCGGTTCGGTGTTCAAGCCGACCGAAGGCAAACAGTATGAAATCGGCATCAAGTACCAGCCGCCTGGCAGCAACAGCTTCATTACGGCGGCGATTTTCGACTTGCGCCAATCCAACGTGCCGACCATGGATCCGGACCCGACGCACCTGTGCGGCAGTGGCCGCTGCCAGATCCAGGACGGCGAGCAACAGTCCCGTGGCTTTGAACTGGAAGGCAAGGCCAGCCTCAACGACAACCTGAACATTACCGCGGCTTACGCCTATCTGGACAACCGCGCGAGCAAATCCAACAGTACCGTTCGCTACGCGCCGATCAGCGATGTCGGCACTGGGCCGGCGATTGCCGTTGAGGGCACCACCACCTACGGCGTGCCACGCCATACGGCCTCGGCGTGGGCCGACTACACCTTCCACGACGGCCTGCTCAAGGGCTTCGGCGTGGGGGCCGGCGCGCGGTATGTGGGCTCGTCCTGGGGCGATACCGCCAACACCCTGAAGGTACCGGGCTACACCTTGATGGATGCGGCGCTGCACTACGACATCCCGAATATCGCCAACCCCAAAGACAACCTGCGCCTGGCGCTGAACGCGACCAACCTGGCAAACAAAGAATACGTGGCCTCGTGCTACTCCTATTCGTGGTGCTGGTATGGCTCGCAGCGCACCGTGCAGGCGAGTGCCACTTACCAGTGGTAATCGGCACCCTTTAGGGTGATCCGTTTTTTGTGGCGAGCGAGCTTTTGTGGCGAGCGAGCTTTTGTGGCAAGCGAGCTGTTGTGGCGAGCGAGCTTGCTCGCGCTGGGCTGCGCAGCAGCCCCAAAACCTGACACTTGGGTACACCTGAAGTACACGGTCATCCGGTCAAGGGGCCGCTGCGCGCCCCAGCGCGAGCAAGCTCGCTCGCCACAGTCGCTCGCCACAGGGTTTGCCGACATCTATTAGGTAAATGTTTACCCAGGAAGGCAATTTAATGGCCCCTTTGTAACAAAATCCCCGCCAAAATCACTTTTATTTTCAGGTGGTTAGATGGGGATGCAAATGCGCACTGTTGGAATGATGCTGATCGCCTGTTCCCTGGCTGGCGGCGCGGCGAGCGTGCAGGCCCGAGAGTTGCGCGAGGGTGACAAGTACATGTGCAGTTGGGGCGCAGGCACTGCCGCCAGGGCACAGGAACTCAAGCTGTCGGGTGTGTCGCTGTATGCCGCGCGGCAGAAGATCCAGACCATCAAGTTCAGCAAATCGTGGATGCGCATGATGGCCATGGGCATCACCGAGCAGACCTACGACAGCCGCTCACGGCTCAAGCCCGACGTCATCCGCCAGAGTTTTTACCAGGACTGCCTGCGCTACAAAGTGGCGCGTAAATGATCCAGGACTATTTTGCACCGGTCAGTGCAAAATCTGCGTAAGCCTGTCCAACTTTGCCTTGGCGCTGCTGGCCATACTGGCGCCAGGTAAACCAAGAGGCACAGGCCATGACTGATTACGTATTCCCCCCCGCGCCAACCCCATCCCTGGCCGTACAGGGCAGCGACGCACGTTTCCCGCTGCGCCGCGTGTTCTGCGTGGGCCGCAACTACAGTGAACACGCCCGTGAAATGGGGCATGACCCGGATCGCGAACCGCCATTTTTCTTTATGAAACCGGCTGATGCAGTGGTGCCGGCCGAAGGCGTGATCGCCTACCCGCCGCTGACTGCCGACCTGCACCATGAGGTGGAGCTGGTGGTGGCCATCGGCAAGGGTGGGGTGGATATCAGCCCTGAAGCCGCTTTGTCTCACGTATGGGGATATGGCGTCGGTATCGACTTGACCCGTCGCGACCTGCAGGCCGAGGCGAAAAAGCTCGCGCGTCCGTGGGATTGGGGCAAGTCGTTCGATGAATCGGCGCCCAGCACCGCCTTGCAACCTGCGAGCGTTATCGGGCACCCGGCCAGCGGCAAGATCTGGCTCAAGGTCAATGGTCAGCAGCGCCAGGTCGGCGACTTGGCTGACCTGATCTGGTCGGTGAGTGAAATCATCAGCTACGCCTCAAAATCCGTAGCACTCAAGGCCGGTGACCTGATCTTTACCGGCACCCCGGCAGGCGTCGGCGCGTTGCAGCGTGGGGATGCGGTTACCGCTGGCATCGAGGGCATCGGCGAGTTGAGTTTCACCCTCAGCCAGGGTTGAGGCTAAAGTGGTGCCCAGGCCATTCGAGAGACTGTTATGCCAGGCACCCGCGTCACCACCTATGGCATGGAACAACGCAGCGACCGCCCCGACTTCTATATCCGCGACAAGCGCGGGCGGGCGGCGCTGACCAGCCCGCACCGGCATGAATACTTCCAGATCCAGATCAACCTGGGCGGCGACACCGTGCAACATATCGGCGGCGCGGTGCGTCCGTTCCCGCACAAAGCCATGGCGTTTATCCTGCCCCATCGCCTGCATGTGATTCCCCACCCGCAAGACGG
The DNA here is from genome assembly GCF_013385245.1 of Pseudomonas sp. IPO3747. Taxonomy (NCBI): domain Bacteria; kingdom Pseudomonadati; phylum Pseudomonadota; class Gammaproteobacteria; order Pseudomonadales; family Pseudomonadaceae; genus Pseudomonas; species Pseudomonas sp. IPO3747. The sequence continues at coordinate 84,185 of NZ_JACAQL010000014.1, read as the reverse complement.
CGAGTTCATGCTGATCAACTTCAGCCAGGCGTTCTTCCTGCCGCAGTTGACCTGCGACCCGCTGGACCTGGAAGACATCCCCATCAGCCAGGCGCCGGAGCTGTCACCGTTCCGTTTTCAGGAGCACCTGGACTTCATCCTTGACGACGCCGACTTTGAACAAGTGCACATCTGGCTCGGCCATATGCGCACCCTGGACGCCCAGCGCACTTTCGGCGCACGTGAGCGCTTGAAGGGCTACTTGTTCCAACTGATCGGCCTGGTTTGCCAGCAGTACGCCGAACCCTTGCAGGCGTTTGCCGCCAATAACACCACCCGACGCGGACGCAAAGACGCCTTGGCACGGGTGCACGGCTATATCCGCGAGCATCTGCACGAGCCGGGCCTCAATCTTACTGACGCTGCGGCCGCTGCGTTCCTGTCACCCAACTACCTCACCCATTTGCTGCGCAAAGAAACCGGCAAACCCTTTTCTCAGTGGGTGCTCGACCGCCGCATGCAATTGGCGCGCACCTTATTGCTCAACACTGCGCAATTGATAGGTGCAGTTGCCCTGCGTTGCGGGTTTACCGACGAGGCGTACTTTTCCCGCTGCTTTCGCAAGGCCCATGGCCTGGCGCCGGGGCAGTTTCGGCGTCAACAACAGGCAAAACCCCTGTAGTCGAGCGCCTTCTCTTACAAATCCACGACAATCTGTGTGTTTCTATTTACATACAATTGCGTGCATCCACGGAGGAGGCATCTATGCAAAACCCTATTCGGCTGGCGACGCTGGCGGATATCGACACGTTGTTCGCCATTCGCACGGCCGTGGTGCAGAACCACTTGAGCCGTGAGCAGATGGCGGATCTGGGCATTACGCCACAGGTGCTGGCGGACAGCATCCGTGAAGCGCCGTGCGTGTGGCTGGCAGAAGTGGAGGGCCAGCCGGCGGCTTTTTCGATGGTCAACTTTGACAGCGGCGAGGTATTTGCGATGTTCGTATTGCCCGCCTACGAAGGCCGGGGTTTGGGCCGCCAACTGATGGCGGTGGCTGAAGCCGCACTGTTTGAGCACCACCCGACGCTGTACCTGATCACCGACGGGCGCGGTGAAATCCGCGCCAACGGGTTTTACCAACGGCTGGGCTGGACGCAGGTGGGCCGGGTCGAGGGCGATGATGTGCGGTATGAAAAGAGCAGGGCACCTTAAATCATGAACCCGGCAGAACCCCCGTCCACCAACGGCCTTCGCTATGCGACGATCGGGGTTGCGTGCGCCGCGGTGCTGCTCGGCATCTTGTTTATGCGCTTCAATGCTCAGGTTGACCTGGAACGGGAAGAGGCCGCCGAACGCTTGGCGCTGTGCCAACATCTTGAAAGTGTGGCCCGTGCCACTTCGACTACCAGTCTGGAATCGCTTGAGGCCTGTAAGCAACTCAGAAAGCGTTACAGCGAGAGTGCCGCGCCGTGATAAGCAATAACCCTATTTGAACAATGGATATATAGCCACTAAGTGATAAGGGCTATATCGGTTTATTGCACCAAAAAGTGGCACTTGCTGACTTGGCTACCTTAAAAATCATGTGGTTATTGAATGACTTACGCGGCTTTTAATCCGACGAAAGGAATAAAATAATCTTGTTGCAGGTTTTGACAATCGTTACTATAGCCGGGCGTTCACCTCCCACGGTTTATGCATTTTTAAATCCCAAGTTTCCATCAGCTACTTGGGATTTTTTTTGCCTGGAGTTTGACCTCGGCATCACACTTCACTATCAGCGAACTCTGCACGCATGCGTCCATTGCGTTTGGCCTGATACAGCAACTTGTCGACCGACTCGACGAACGCCAGCAGGTCGCTGTTGGGCGTCACGGTATGCGTGCCCACCCCCAGGCTCAGGCTCAGCAACTTGGAAACCGGCGAAACGGCGTGTTCGATCTGCTGCTGGCAAATCAAGTGCAGGCAGCGCTGCGCCACTTGCCTGGCTGAGGCTGCGTCGGTTTCGGGCAGCAACCACACAAATTCCTCGCCGCCGATACGCGCAATAAAATCCCGTGGCCGGTTGGCCGCCTGCGACAAAGTGCGGGCCACCTGGCGCAAGGCTTCATCGCCCTTGATATGGCCGTAGTGGTCGTTGTACTGCTTGAAAAAGTCTATATCCAGAATAATCAACGACAGCGGCAATTGGCTGCGCAGGGCACTGGCCCATTCGCGTTCGAGCACGGTGTCGAACATGCGGCGGTTGGCGATGCCGGTGAGGCCGTCCTGGAAGGAGTATTCCTCCAGTTGTTTTTGCAGGCGGATCAAGTGCTCTTCGGTCTTCTTGCGCTCGCTGATATCGAACATAAAGCCGATCAAGGCTTCGACTTCGCCGTCCTTGCGCACCACATGCACCACATCGCGGATCCACACATACTCGCCGTTGGCCGTCAGTGCGCGGTAGTCGGCTTCGTGGTCCACGCCGGCACGCGATTGCGACACGCAAAAGTTCACCACGTATTCACGGTCGTCCGGGTGCATGCGTTCGACCCAATCATCCACGCTCACCCAGCTTTGCGGGCTCCAGCCCAGCAGCGTTTCGATCTGCGGGCCGATGTAGCTGAAGGTCATGCTCTGCCAGTCGATGCGCCAAGGGATGGCCTTGGTCGACTCCAGCAGGGTTTTGTACACGTCGCTGTCGGGCTGGCTCGGGGGAACGATGCTCATGGCGGGCGGCTCAGGGTGATGGCGAAAAGCCAAGAGCGTCTTTTGATACAGGTTGTGAGTCAAGCCCTTGCCAAAGCAGCAGACGAGAGGTCGTGTGTTGGGTTTCTGGCGCCAGTGCACCAGCGTTTACAGGGCGAAATGTGGCACAGCTATCACTTTTGAATTAATTGTTCAGTAGCAGGCAAAACCTTATCTATGCTGGTTGCATCACACCCACAGGGTCGAACCCAGGGATGGGGGCTCAGCATGATTGCGCTCGACGAACTCAATAAGATCATGGCCGCGGGCTTCCTGCCGCTGGCCTGTGATTGCAGCCTCAACAGCGACGGCTCGCTGCGCATCAGGGTGTTCGAGCCAGCGTCGGGTCGCGTCGATCTGCTGTTGACCCGGGTCTCGCCCCAAGGCCTGGACAGCATCCGTTCCATCTCAAACCTTATTGGCGAACTGCGCACCGAGATCAAGGCCGGGCGGCGTGGTTTTGCGGCAGTCGGTTAACTGTTGACGCTGCTGGTGGGGGCGGTGTCAGCGCCATAGTAGCGCCAGCAGCAATGCCGATGTTCCGGCAGGATTACGCAGCCGCTGAGGCTGACGATCAACAGGGCGGCAACCAGCATAGAGAGTCGACGGGGCATGATATTTCCTCATTGTGTGTTTTGCGTTACCTGTTGAACGCCACCACCTGCACAAATCCGTCGCGATGCTTTCAAACATTTCATCCAGCGTTTTCTTCCCTTGAGCAATACTCCCATCGTCGAGAAACAATTCACCGTTCTCGCGACGGATTTTCCTGTGCCCAGCGTTCAACCCATCAGATGCGAACATTTTCGTCCGCCGTATGAAGGAGTTGCCATGAACCCTCTGGCCAAATTGCGCTATGCCTTGTTGGTCCCGCTGGCCTTCGCCGCGCTTGTCAGCACCCCGACCTTTGCCCAGACCGAAGTGATCATTCGCCAGGCCCCACCGGCCGAACGCGTCGAAGTGATCCCGGCTGAACGCCCAGGTTTCGTCTGGGACCGTGGCCACTGGCAATGGGAACGTGGCGCGTATGCCTGGGTGCCGGGCCACTGGCAGGAAGTGGTGCGTAACGCACGCTGGGAGCCTGGGCACTGGGAATCCCGTGGCCCCAACTGGTACTGGCGCAAAGGGCACTGGATCCGCTGAAACCTCTTAGCCCCCGGACCGAGTATTACCTGATTGAAAGACACTGATCCGGACGTTGAGCTACTGGCACGTATCGGCAACAACGAACCTGCGGCCGTCAACGAAATGGTGACGCGCAAGCTGCCGCGCCTGCTTGCGCTTGCCGGGCGGCTGCTGGGGGATGCCGACGAAGCCAAGGACGTGGCCCAGGAAAGCTTCCTGCGCATCTGGCGCCAGGCGGCCAACTGGCGCCCCGGCGAAGCGCGTTTTGACACTTGGCTGCACCGCGTGGCGCTCAACCTGTGCCATGACCGCTTGCGCCGGCGCAAGGAACGCCCGTTGAACGAGGATGAAGCGCTGGAACTGGCAGACAGCGCACCCTCGCCAGATGAACAGTTGGAAACGGCGGACCGCAGTGCAAGGATGGCCGCCGCCCTGGCGGCCTTGCCCGAGCGCCAGCGTGAAGCCATTGTGCTGCAGTACTACCAGGAGCTGTCGAACATCGACGCCGCGGCCCTGATGAACATCAGCGTCGAGGCACTGGAGAGCCTGCTGTCGCGGGCCCGACGCCAGTTGCGCAGCCAACTTGCCGACACACCCGGGCTCGCCCGCCCAGGAAGGGGAAAACCATGACACCTGAACGCTTTGCGCACTTGGCTGACGCCTACGGCGCCAGCCTGCATCGCTGGCCCAGCGCCGAACAAGCCGCCGCCCAGGCACTGCTCGACAGCGGCAACCCACGCGCGCGCGAGGCGTTGCGCGAGGTCGGTTGGCTCGACGCCCAGTTGGACAGCCATCAGCTGGTGTTCAACGAACCGGCGCTTGCACGACAGATTCGCGAGTCTGCACCGCGACGGCCGTCGTTCTGGGCACGCTATGCCAACTGGCTGTCGCCTGCCGGGTTGGTGGGCGTGGGCATTGCCGGCATCGCCGCCGGGGTACTGGTGGCGTCACTGAGTGTGCCGTTGCCGATGCTGTCATCCGACGTGCTGCCCAGCGTCTTCGATCAGGGCGACGCCGATGTCGTCTTCACCGTCAACGCCGAGGAAACCGAGCAATGACCCCAACTTCCCTTAAACCCTGGCTGGTTTTCTCGGTATTACTCAATGTGTTTTTGATCGGTGGCGTGGGCGGCGGCCTCTATCACTGGATGGCTACCGCCAAGCCCGCAGAAGCGGTGGTCAACCAGCACGGTCTGCGCCAGGCGATGATCAAGTTGCCGATGGAGCGGCGCAAGGAATTGCGCCAGTTGTTGCGCCACAACCGCGCCGACAGCCAGCCGCTGATCATGGCCGGTCGCGAAGCACGCCTGGGGGTGATCAAGCAGCTCGAAGCGCCGACGCTGGATCGCGATGCGCTGGTCACTGAACTGGCCAAGGCCCGCGAGGCAGATGCGGCGCTCCGGGCATTGGTGGACGCGACGCTGGCGCAGTTTGCGAGCAATTTGCCCCAGGATGAACGGCAAAAACTGGTCGAGGCGCTGTACCAGCGTGGGCAGGCCAAAAACCGCGAGAAACTGCCGCAGGTGGCGGGGACTAGACCGCGTTCCTGAGCGGTTGCTCACATCCAGCTGATGCAATGCGATCCAAGTGTGGGAGCTGGCTTGTCGGGTCGCCGCATCGCTGCCTGCGTATCGAGCGCGCCGACGGAGTATTGCCACGAGCGTGTTGGGCTTGCGTCTCGACTCGCTGCAATCGCTTGGGTACCTTGAGCACGGCGGCGTGTTGCCGTTTGTGATCCGTTAGACTGTGCAACGGACCCGTCAAGGAGCGCTCGATGATTGACCCGCAAGTACTGCAACAGTTGGCCCCGGATGGCGTACTGCGCGCCGCTATTAACCTTGGTAACCCGGTGCTGGCGCAGCGCGGCGCCGACGGCGAGCCGCAGGGTGTGTCGGTGGCACTCGCACGCGCGCTGGCCGAGGAGCTGGGCGCCAGCCTGGAGCTGATCACCTTTGACGCCGCCGGCAAGGTCTTTGCCGCCTTGGCCGAAGACGCGTGGCGCGTGGCGTTCCTGGCGATCGAGCCGGTGCGTGAGCAGCAAATCGCCTTCAGCGCACCGTATGTGGCGATCAAGGGCACGTACCTGGTGGCGGCTGATTCGGCGCTGACCCAGGTGGCGCAACTGGATGCGCCGGGCAAGCGTATCGCCGTGGGACAGGGCGCGGCCTACGACCTGTACCTGAGCCGAACCGTGCAGCACGCCGAACTGGTGCGTGCGCCCACTTCTGCGGCGGCGGTGGACTGGTTTATCGAGCAAGGCCTGGATGCGGCGGCGGGGGTGCGGGATTTTCTGCAAACCCGTGTGTCTGCGCACTGGCGCCTGCTTGACGATAACTTCATGACCATTCACCAGGCCATGGCCGTTCCAGTGGCGCATGCAGCCGCTGCTGCGTTCGTCAAATCCTTTGTCGAACGGCAGAAAGCCAAGGGTGGAGTCAAGCGCGGTTTGCTGGACAGCGGGCAGAGTGCGGACTTACAGGCGTCGTAGGAACGACTTGACGATGTGGCGGGTGGCGTCGGTGGTGTCCAGTTCGTCCATGGCGCCGTAAGCGTGCCACCGGCAGTCAATGATCTCGTTGCAAGGGCGCGCCTCGCTGATGTTCACCACCGAGGCCTCGAACACGTGGTGCACGGTGTCGCGGGCCTTCAGCTCCTGCAAGTACAACAAACCATCCACATTCAACCCGGTTTCTTCTTCCAGCTCGCGTGCGGCGGCGCCGACCGGGCGCTCGTCACGCTCGACCTTGCCGCCCGGCAAGGCCCATTTCGAGCGGGCCTTGCGCACGAAGAGGATATGCCCCTGGTGTTCACAAATTACGGTTGCACGGATTTTCAATGTCTACACCTGCCTGGCCCAATGACTGTCATGAAAGTGTAATGCAATTGTCATGCTGATTCAGGCTGGCATGCACCAGCGGTGATGTGGATACTGCCCCCTTGATGAAAACGGACGAGGACAACTGATGAATACCGTACGTTGGGGCATGATTGGCTGTGGCAGCGTCACTGAACTCAAGAGTGGACCCGCCTTCTACAAAGCGCCAGGTTCGGCGCTGGTGGCCGTGATGGGGCGCCGTGAAGAAGCTGTGCGTGATTATGCGGCACGCCACGGCATTGCCCGTTTCTATACCGACGCCCAGGCCTTGATCGACGACCCCGAAGTGGACGCGGTGTACATCGCCACACCGCCCGACAGCCACCTCGAATACAGTCTGATGGTGGCTGCAGCCGGCAAGCATTGCTGCGTCGAAAAGCCCATGTCGCTGAATGCCGAGCAGAGCGCCTTGATGCAGCGCACCTTCGAGCGGGCCGGGCTGCACTTATTTGTTTCCTACTACCGCCGTTCGTTGCCGCGCTTCCAGCAAGTACGCGACTGGCTGCAGGCAGGGCGCATTGGCGAGTTGCGCCACGTGACCTGGAGCCTGTGCAAGCCACCGGCCGCCGCCGATGCCAGCGCTGCCAACTGGCGCACCGACCCGACTATTGCCGGCGGCGGCTACTTTGCCGACCTGGCGAGCCATGGGTTTGATTTGTTCCAGTACCTGGCCGGCGATATCGTCGAGGTCACCGGGTTTACCGCGCGCCAGGCCGGCAATTATGTGGCTGAAGATGCGGTAACGGCTTGCTGGACTTTCGCGAATGGCGCGCTGGGCATGGGTTGCTGGAATTTTGTCGCAGACCGGCGCGAAGACCGCGTGGAGCTGATCGGCAGCCGCGGCCGCATCACCTTTGCCGTGTTTGAAGACCAGCCGTTACGCCTGGAAGGTGAGGTGAATGAGGTGCTGGAAATACCCTGCCATGCACATATCCAGTGGCATCACGTACTGGCCATGAATGCGCATATTTGTGGCGAAGCCGAACATCCGTCACTGGCGATCGAGGCGCTGAAGACCGACCGGATCCTCGATAAGGTGTTACTCCGTAACCCTAATTTGCCGGGTTAACGGGGATATACCTGTTTTTTCTCTCAGGAATAGGCAAATGAAATATTGGATGCTGTTGTGGCTGTTACTGGCCACCAATGTGCTGGCGGCCCCGCGTAGTCAGGGGACGCCTGGGGAGTTTGATTTTTATGTGTTGTCGCTGTCATGGTCGCCGACGTTCTGCCTGACGCACCCTGGCAACGAGCAATGCACGGGCAAAGGCTACGGGTTTGTGTTGCACGGGCTTTGGCCGCAGTACGCCAAGGGCGGCTGGCCCGCGTCGTGCGATACGCAATCGCGATTGTCGGCGGCGGACCTGGCCAAAGGTGCGCTGATCTTCCCCACGCAGGCGTTGCTCAAGCACGAGTGGGCCAAACACGGCACCTGCAGCGGGCTGGACGCTTCGCGTTACCTGGAGGCCACCGATACGGCCTTGGCCAACGTGCAGATTCCGCAGCAGTTGCAGCCGTTCAATGTGCCCAATTACATGGATGCACAAGCGATCGAGAGCCTGTTCCGCCAGAGCAACCCGGCCATGGGCAACCATGGCATGGCGGTCATTTGCAAAGGCAAGGTGCTGTCTGAAGTACGCGTGTGCCTGAGCAAAGAGCTGCGTTTTGCCGGCTGCCCCCGCAGTGTTAAGAGCCAATGCAGGGGCGGTGATATCCGCATTCCGGTTCAGCGTTGATCAACTGTCGGGGTGCAAGGCGATGGCGCCAACCGCCGTTGCACTCGACGCGCCGGCGCGATCCGCCAGGTAACGCGCCGGCGGCTGGCCCACGGCTTTACGGAACATGGTGATAAAGCCGCTGGCGTTCTCGTAACCCAGGTCCAGCGCTACCCGTTGCACGCTTTCACCCTTGGCCAGGCGTTGCAGTGACAGAATCACATGTAACTGCCGGCGCCAGCGGCCGAAACTCAAACCCAGCTCCTCCAGCAGCAGGCGCGTCATGCTGCGCTCGCTCATGCCGATGCGCTGTGCCCATTGTTCGAGCGTGGACTTGTCGCTGGGGTCTGCCAGTAAACTGTCGGCCAGGCGCCGCAGTCGCAGGTCCTGGGGCATGGGCAGGTGCAAGTCTTCAATGGGGGCTTGGGCCAGTTCATCCAACAGCGTGCTGATCAGGCGCCCCTGTGCACCGTTTTCTTCGTACAAGTGCGGAAAACTCACCGCCTTGCTGATCAACTCATGCAGCAGCCCGGACACGGCCAACGTGCAGCCCTGGGTGGGCAGGGCGCCGGCGGCGTCCGGGTCGATCAGCAGGCAATACACCTCAGCCTCTCCGGCACCCCGCGCGGCATGGGCCAGGCCGCCGGGAATCCAGAGTGCGCACTGGGGCGGCACGATCCAGATGCCGGCCTCGATCTGGCAATGAATCACCCCGCGCAGGGTGTACATCAACTGGCCTTTGCGGTGCGAGTGCGGCGTATGTTCCCAACGCTCGGACGTGCTGGTGGCGCCTACGGCGACCACTGCGCGCGGGATCAGGTCGGCGTCCCTGGACCGGGACAGGTCGCGTTCTTCAAGGCGGTGGCGTTGCATGGCGGATTCGCTATTTGGCCGAATTGCGAAATATTCTGGCTATTCTGTGCAATGCCGTCCAGTCGCAAGATCTCTATAGTGAGAGCCACTCTCATTTAAGAGCTTTGCCATGCGACTCGACAGTTCAACCTTTCCCGTGGTGAAAATCGTGTTTGACGCGCCTAACGAAGGCGGCCCGGAGGATGCTTTTGCGGTGTTCGAAAGCCTGCTGGCTCGCCAGCAAGCGTTTGTGCTGCTGCACGAAAAAGCCGTCGACGAAAACAACCACGAGCACTCTCACGAGGAGCGCAAACACGCCTCGATCTGGATGAAAAAAAACAAACAGGCGTTGCGCACTTACGTCAAAGGCATGATCCAGGTGGAACCCAGCGCCGCGCAACGCCTGGCCCTCAAGCCATTTGCGCTGATGTTCGGCAAGGCCTGGGGCTACCCGCTGCTGGTGGTGGAATCCAGGGAGCGCGCCTGGGCGCTGGCGCGGGATGTACTCGATGAGCAGGTGTCGGATGTGGCGCATTTTTGATGTGCCCGATCGTTGCGCTATCGTTCCCATGCTCCGCGTGGGCATGCATCCTGTGACGCTCCGCGTCACGACTTCAGGTGCGGGACGCGGAGCGTCCGAGGCGGCATTCCCACGCAGCGCGTAGGAACGATCAAGGGGGTGTCCTCGCGGACGCATTAAAGTATCCTCCGCGCCCCGCTTATCACTGATTCAATAAGAATGACCGGACAAGACATGCAGGCACTGCTGGAATCGATCCTGAGCGAAGTTCGCCCCCTGATCGGCCAGGGCAAAGTCGCCGACTACATTCCCGCACTCGCCGATGTACCCGCCAATCAGCTTGGCATCGCCGTGTACGGCAACGATGGCTCGGCCTATTGCGCAGGCGATGCCGACACGCTGTTCTCGGTACAGAGCATCTCCAAGGTGTTCAGCCTGGTGCAGGCCATCGACCATGGCGGCGAAACCATCTGGGAGCGCCTGGGCCACGAGCCTTCGGGGCAACCGTTCAATTCCATGGTGCAGCTGGAGTTCGAACGCGGCCGCCCGCGCAATCCCTTCATCAATGCCGGCGCCCTGGTGATCTGCGACATCAACCAGTCACGCTTCGCCGTGCCGATTTTGTCGATGCGTGACTTTGTGCGGCGCCTGTCGGGTAACCCGCAAATCCTGGTCAACAGCGTCGTCGCCGACTCCGAGGCCCAGCACGGCGCGCGCAACGCGGCCATGGCCTATTTGATGAAGTCCTTCGGCAACTTCCACAACGACGTCGACGCGGTGCTGCACAGTTACTTCAACTACTGCGCGCTGCAAATGAGCTGCCTGGATTTGGCCCGGGCATTCAGCTTCCTGGCCAACGAGGGCGTAAGTGCCCACAGTGGCGAGCAGATTTTGACCGCGCGCCAGACCAAGCAGGTCAACTCGATCATGGCCACCAGCGGGCTGTATGACGAGGCGGGCAACTTTGCCTACCGTGTGGGTTTGCCGGGCAAGAGTGGCGTCGGCGGCGGAATTGTCGCCGTGGTGCCGGGGCAGTTTACGGTGTGCGTGTGGTCGCCTGAATTGAATGCGGCGGGGAACTCGCTGGCGGGGATGAAGGCGTTGGAGTTGTTGAGTGAGCGGATTGGGTGGTCGGTGTTTTGAGTGCCTGGGGATTCACGCTGATGCATGAATCCCCTTGCTGATCAGGACTTACGAGGCTTCACGAACAGATCAAGCATCAAAAACAATGCCCCGGCTGTAATTGCGATATCGGCAATATTGAACACGCCGGTATGTGTTGGCCCCACGTTCAGCACCATGTAATCCACGACATGCCCGTCGCGAAACACACGGTCGATCAAGTTGGCGATACCGCCCAAGGCAATTGCGTAAAGCGGCAAGACTTTACGCAGCGGCTGGCTCCAGTTGGAAAGCGACCACCACATGGCCCACGTCACCACGACGGCTACGCCAACGATAAAGATCAGCTGTTTGACCTGCGGCGGCAATGCGGCGCCCAGGCTGAGGAAGGCGCCTGGGTTGAGGCTCAGTTCCAGCGCAAGGTTGAGAGGGCTGGAGCCAATTTTGAAGCTGCTGGCTTGCAGCGAAACCAGGGCCAGCAGTTTGACTAGCTGGTCCACGGCAATAAAGGCAATGCCGGCGAGGAGGGCGAAGGTGCGGCTTCGTAGAAGGGGCGAGGTACTCAAGCGGTAACTTCCTGTTCCGGTCTGTCGATAGAGCGCCCGAAGATAGCTCAGGCGCTCTATCTCGTCCATCTTCAGGCGGCTGGGTGGGCCACGTTCAGGGCTTTGTCCACCAGCAACTGCACACCTTCGAGCATGCGGCAGATGCCCAGCGCGACATTGCGTTGGGAACCGTCGATTTCAAACGCCAGGTGGTTGGCGATATCGCTGATGGACGCCAAGTCCTGGGAAGCGTTGACCAGCAGGGTTTCGGTGCCCAGGTCGGCGCGCACGGTGAAGATGCCTTCACTGGGTTCGGGAATGGGTTTGCCGGGGTTGAGGTAGTGGGCGATCGCACGGTAGGCCACTTCGTGCAGGGTGCTGGTGTCGTAGTCTGGCTGGCCTGGGGGATTTGGGCTGTCTTTGATCATGGTGAAGCTCCTTTATAAATGGAGCTGCCACGATTCGCGGTCAAACGAATTAGGGTGGCAGCTATACGCGGGTTGACCGACCGGCTAAAGAAGCAAATCCGGCATACCCGAAGGTATCCCGCGTACAGCTGCCGCGACACGATACATCAGGCGTAAAAAAACGCCCAGGATCGGTGTGGGTGCAGTTGCTCTTTAAAGTCGGACGGTCAAATCCGGCCGCTGAATTGGCAGCGACGGCGCAGAGATTAGTCAGCCCACTTCCGACCGACAACCTGAAACCCTTGTGGGAAATATCTGAACGCACGCGATCACCTGTGGGAGCTGGCTTGCCTGCGATAGCCATAGGTATCTACACAACCGGTTAACACGAAGTCTGTGGCAGGTGGGCTGTTGTGGCGAGCAGGACAAGCCTGCTCGCCACAGGAGAAATAGGCTGCTTTTAAAAGTTGTGTAGATACCTATGCTGCGATAGCAGTGTGTCAGTCAACCCATGCGGTACTGAAAGGCCGTCATCGCAGGCAAGCCAGCTCCCACCTATTGATCTTCATCGGTTTTGAGGTTGATCGTTCACAACGCGTGGAAACGATCTTCAGGCGGCTGGGTGCGCTACGTTCAGGGCTTTGTCCACCAGCAGTTGCACACCTTCGAGCATGCGGCAGATGCCCAGCGCGACATTGCGTTGGGAGCCGTCGATTTCAAACGCCAGGTGGTTGGCGATATCGCTGATGGACGCCAAGTCCTGGGAAGCGTTGACCAGCAGGGTTTCGGTGCCCAGGTCGGCGCGCACGGTGAAGATGCCTTCGCTGGGCTCGGGAATGGGTTTGCTGGAGTTGAGGTAGTGGGCGATCGCACGGTAGGCCACTTCGTGCAGGGTGCTGGTGTCGTAGTCTGGCTGGCCTGGGGGATTTGGGCTGTCTTTGATCATGGTGAAGCTCCTAAGATTAAGTGGAGCTACCAACGTTCGCGGTCAAGCGAAGAGGGTGGCAGCTGTACACGGGTTGACCGACCGGCAATCAAAGGAAATCCGGCATACCCGAAGGTATCCCGCATACAGCCACCGCAACACGATACCTCAGGCGTGAAAAAAACACCTGAAATAGGTTAGAGCCAAGCTGTACTTTAATTAATCGGACGGTCAAATCCGGCCGCTGAATTGGCAGCGACGGCACAGAGATTAGTCAGCCCACTTCCGACCGACAACCTGAAACCACTGTGGGAAATATCTGAACGCACGCGATCACCTGTGGGAGCTGGCTTGCCTGCGATAGCAGTGTGTCAGTCAACCCATCCGGCACTGAAAGGCCGCCATCGCAGGCAAGCCAGCTCCCACAGGTTGATCTTCATCGCTCGTTGATGGCGAGTGTCATACCTGCGAGCTATGAACCAGGCGCAAACCAGCGTATCCAGCCCGCCCATAACAGCATGAGCACGCCGACACACAGCAGTACGGCGTACACCGGCCGTACGCGGCGGGCGTGGTCTTGCAGTGCGCCGAGGGCGCAGAGTGCGATGAGCAGCGCGAACACCCAGCGGGGCAGGTGGGCGGTGATGCCTAAACGGTTTCGTGCCCGTGGCTTGATCGGCGAAGTGTTGCGGGTTGCGGGTTTTGGCCGGTTCATGGACGAGTCCTTTCGCTCATGATGAATGGGTGAGCCAATCGATGATTGCGCTCTCGACTGGCTAAGCTAGCGCAGTTTGTGGGAGGCGTAACCTGTGAGAATTGACAGTTTTTTGAACTGTTTTGGCATTCACCGGAGATTCAATGTGGGAGCTGGCTTGCCTGCGATAGCAGTGTGTCAGCCAACCCATGCGGTACTGGAAGATCGCTATCGCAGGCAAGCCAGCTCCCACAGGTTGATCTTCATTGGGGTGGAGATTTGTGTTTGTTCCAAACAAAAAATGCGCCCCAGAGGGCGCATTTTTTTGTTCGGTCAGCAATCACCTAATCAAGCAATCGCATCCCAAGCCCGATCACCGTGCTCGTCTTTAATCCGAGTCGGCAAGCCCATCACGTCCAGCGCCTTCAGGAACGGCTCAGCCGGCAGTTCCTCGACGTTGGCCATGTGTTTCACGTCCCACTCGCCACGCGCCACCAGCAGCGCAGCGGCTACCGGAGGCACGCCTGCGGTGTAGGAGATGCCTTGGCTGTCGGTCTCGGCAAAGGCTTCTTCATGGCAGGCCACGTTGTAGATGAACATCTCACGTGGCTGGCCGCCTTTGGTGCCTTTGACCAGGTCACCGATGCAGGTTTTGCCGGTGTAGCCGGGGGCGAGCGAAGATGGGTCGGGCAGCACGGCCTTGACCAGTTTAAGCGGCACGACTTCCAGGCCTTCGGCGGTGGTGACCGGTTTTTCGGAGAGCAGGCCGAGGTTTTTCAATACGGTGAACACGTTGATGTAGTGTTCGCCGAAGCTCATCCAGAAACGCACGTTGGGCACGTCGAGGTTTTTCGACAGCGAGTGCACTTCATCGTGGCCGGTAAGGTAGAGGTTCTGCGAACCGACGACCGGCAGGTCGTCGGTGCGTTTGACTTCGAACATGGTGTTGCTGGTCCACTGGCTGTTCTGCCAGCTCCACACCTGCCCGGTGAACTCGCGGAAGTTGATTTCCGGGTCGAAGTTGGTGGCGAAGTATTTGCCATGGCTGCCGGCATTGACGTCGAGAATATCGATTGAATCAATGCGGTCGAAATGCTGTTGCTGCGCCAGCGCGGCATACGCGTTGACGACACCCGGGTCGAAGCCCACGCCAAGGATGGCGGTGATGTTCTTCTGTTTGCACTCTTCCAGGTGGTTCCATTCATAGTTGCCGTACCACGGCGGGGTCTCGCAGACCTTGCCCGGCTCTTCGTGAATGGCGGTGTCCAGGTACGCAACGCCCGTGTCGATGCAGGCACGCAGTACCGACATGTTGAGGAACGCGGAACCCACGTTGATAACGATCTGCGACTCGGTCTCGCGGATCAGGGCCTTGGTCGCTTCCACGTCCAAAGCGTTCAGCGCAAAGGCCTGGATGTCGGCGGGCACCTTGAGGCTACCCTTGGCCTTGACGCTGTCGATGATGGCCTGGCATTTGGAGATGTTGCGCGACGCGATAGCAATACGACCGAGTTCGTCGTTGTGCTGCGCGCACTTGTGGGCCACCACCTTGGCGACACCTCCTGCACCAATGATAAGAACGTTCTTTTTCAATTGCTTTATCTCTCCTTTATCCGCCAGCTTACGAAAGGCTGGACAGGTAGTCGTCGTAACCAAATTCACGAACCACCTCGACTGTACCGTCGAGTTGTTTCACTACGATGGACGGCATTTTCAGGCCGTTGAACCAGTTTTTCTTGACCATGGTGTAGCCTGCGGTGTCGATGAACGACAGCCGATCGCCGATGGCCAGCGGACGATCAAATTGATACTCGCCGAAGATGTCCCCGGCCAGGCAGGATTTGCCGCACACCATCACGGTGTGTTCGCCGTCGCTCGACGCTAATTTGGCGTTGAGGCGGTAGATCAGCAAGTCCAGCAGGTGAGCTTCGATGGAGCTGTCGACCACGGCGAGGTTCTTGCCGTTGTAGAGGGTGTCGAGCACGGTGACTTCCAGCGAGGCGCTGTTGGTGATCGCTGCTTCACCCGGTTCCAGATACACCTGCACGCCGTACTGCTCGGAGAATGCTTTCAAGCGCGCGCAGAACGCGTCCACGGCATAGTCTTCACCGGTGAAGTGGATGCCGCCGCCAAGGCTGACCCACTCGACCTTGTGCAGCAGCGCGCCGAAGCGTTCTTCGATGGTGCCGAGCATTTTGTCGAACAGGCTGAAGTCGCCGTTCTCACAGTTGTTGTGAAACATGAAGCCCGAGATTTGATCAATCACGCCTTCGATCTTCACCGGGTCCCATTCGCCCAGGCGGCTGAACGGGCGCGCCGGGTCGGCGAGCAAATAGTCGGAGCTGCTCACCTGCGGGTTGACGCGCAGGCCGCGGGTCTTGCCTTCGCTGCGTTCGGCAAAACGTTGCAGTTGGCTGATGGAGTTGAAGATGATCTTGTCGCAGTTCTCCAGCATCTCTTCGATTTCGTCATCGGCCCAGGCCACGCTGTAGGCGTGCGCTTCACCTTCGAACTTCTGGCGACCGAGCTTCAATTCATACAGCGACGACGAGGTGGTGCCGTCCATGTATTGCTGCATCAGGTCAAACACCGACCAGGTAGCAAAGCACTTGAGCGCCAGCAAAGCCTTGGCGCCGGACTGCTCGCGCACGTAAGCAATCTTCTGCATGTTGACCAGAAGCTTCTGTTTATCGATGAGGTAGTACGGCGTTTTGATCATTTTTGAGAGCCTGCGGCGGTGCCTGCCAAAAAAGGACACGCATTGTGCCCGCACTTGGATCAGATCGAAAGGTTAGCGGGCGGATTTGCTGAACCCTACGTCGCAATAAAGACATTCTCGTGAACCCTGGCTGCCATTAAACCGTCATCTCCCTGGCACCGTCCTGCCACATTCCCCCGTTACTGTCCTCGCCAATGAGATCGATCTCAAGCGAGTGACAATGACTGATTTGAAAGACGTTGCGCAGTTGGCCGGTGTATCCCGCGCCACTGCCGCCCGCACCTTCGCCTCCCCGGAGCAGGTGCGCGAGGCCACCCGTGAGCAGGTGTTCGCTGCTGCCCGTGAGCTGGGTTTTCGGCCCAACCTGCTCGGCCGCCAGTTGCGCCTGCAAACCACCCATCTGATCGGTGTGGTGGTGCCCAACCTGCTCAACCCGGTGTTTGCCGAACAGTTCCAGGCCATGGAGCGCGCAGCGCGGCTGCGTGGCTACAGCTTGTTGCTTGCGACCACCGACTACAGCTGCGAGCGCGAAAGCGTGGTGGTCGAAGAGCTGCTGCGCCAGCGTGTGGATGGCTTGGTACTGACCGTCACCGACGCCGAGAGCAGCAGCGTGCTGAACAACCTGGCTATGGAGCAAACCCCGTTTGTGCTGGCTTACCACCAGCCGAGCAACCCCGGCTACAGTGCGGTGTCGGTTGATAACCGCGCGGGCATGGCACTGGCCACGCGGTATTTGCTTGAGGCCGGGCACCGACGCATCAGCATGGTCGCCGGGCCTGCCTTGCAATCGGACCGTGCGCGACTGCGCTACGCCGGGTATTGCGATGCGATGAAAGCGTATGGCCTTCAACCGCGCGCCGTGATCGAAATGCCGGCGCACACCCAGGCCGAATTTGCCGCGATCCAGCCGTATCTGCAAGGCCCGGACGCGCCCACGGCGTTGGTGTGCTCTAACGATTTCCTGGCCATCAGCCTGATCGCCGAACTGCGCCGCAATGCCTGGAATGTGCCCGAGCAACTGTCGGTGATGGGCTTTGACGGTATCTCCCTTGGCACCCAGATGCACCCGACCCTGTGCAGCGTGGTGCAGCCCATTGCACTGCTGGCCAGCACGGTGATTGACCAACTGCTGGCGCAAATCGCCGGTAACGCCCCGATTTCCCATTGCTTGCCTTGCCATATCCGGCCGGGCGAAAGCACTCAACCCCATGAGGAGCCCCTCGATGCGCGCATTCAGTAAAACCCTGGCCGCTGTGTTGCTGTGCGGTGTGGCCAGCCTGGCCCAGGCCGCCGAAACCGCGATTTGCTACAACTGCCCGCCGGACTGGGCCGACTGGGGCACGCAGCTCAAGGCCATCGCCGCCAGCACTGGCGTACAGGTGCCGCTGGACAACAAGAACTCCGGCCAGTCGCTGGCGCAACTGGTGGCGGAAAAGGCCGCCCCGGTCGCTGACGTCGTGTACTACGGCGTGACGTTCGGTTTACAAGCGCAAAAAGCCGGGGTGGTGGAGGGTTACAAACCCAAGGGCTGGGAGCAGATTCCCGCAGGCTTGAAAGACCCCGAGGGCCGATGGTTCGCCATCCATTCGGGCACCCTGGGCATCATGGTCAACGTCGACGCGCTCGGCGGTTTGCCGGTGCCGCAGAGCTGGGCCGACCTGCTCAAGCCGCAATACAAAGGCATGGTCGGCTACCTCGACCCCTCCAGCGCATTCGTCGGCTACGTGTCTGCCGTGGCCATCAACCGTGCCTTGGGCGGCGACCTGGATAACTTCGCCCCGGCCATCGATTATTTCCAGAAACTGGCGAAAAACGCGCCCATCGTGCCCAAGCAAACTGCCTATGCACGGGTGCTGTCCGGTGAATTGCCGATCCTGGTGGATTACGACTTCAACGCCTACCGTGCCCGCTATAAGGACAACGCCAATGTTGCCTTTGTGATCCCGCAAGAGGGCAGCATCAGCGTGCCGTATGTGATGAGCCAAGTGGCCAATGCGCCGCATCGCGCCAACGCCGAGAAGGTGCTCGACTTCGTGCTCTCGGACCAGGGCCAGGCGCTTTGGGCCAAGGCGTACCTGCGCCCGGTGCGCCCGGTGAAAATGCCGGCCGAGGTCGCCGCACAGTTCTTGCCCGACAGCGATTACGCCCGCGCAGGTGTCGTGGACTACCAGAAAATGGCCGCGGTGCAGGAAGCCTTCGCCGCCCGCTACCTCAACGAGGTCAAGTAAGTGGCAACTTCGACCCGACACGCGGCCTGGGCGCTGGCCCCGGCTTTTGCGGTGCTGCTCGCCTTTTGGCTGTTGCCGTTGGCGCACCTGGTGGTGTTGGGCGCCGAGAGCCGTGACAGCAACGGCAGCGGCTATTGGCAGGTGCTGAGCAGCGCGCAATACCTGGGCAGCCTTGGGCAAACCCTGATGCTTGCGATGGTGGTGACGCTGGTCGCGCTGTTGATCGGTGGCATCAGCGGTGTGTTTCTGGCACGCCAGCAGTTTTTCGGGCGTTCGGCGTTGGTGGCGCTGCTCACGTTTCCCTTGGCATTTCCTGGCGTGGTGGTGGGCTTCCTGGTGATTCTGTTGGCGGGGCGTCAAGGCTTGTTTGCGGCGCTGGGGATGCACTTGGCCGGTGAGCGCTGGATCTTTGCCTATTCGTTGGCGGGGTTGTTTGTCGGCTACCTGTACTTTTCGATCCCACGGGTGATTCTCACGGTGATGGCTGCGTGCGAAAGCCTCGATCGCAGCCTCGAGGAGGCCGCGCATTCGTTGGGCGCGGGGCATTGGCGCGTGGTGTGTGACGTGATCGTGCCGGGCTTGGCGCCGGCGCTGGCTTCTTGCGGGGCCATCTGCTTTGCCACCTCCATGGGCGCTTTCGGCACGGCCTTCGCCCTGGGTACACGCCTGAATGTCACACCGGTGGCGATCTACAACGTGTTCACCAATTACGCCAACTTTGCCGTGGCAGCCGCGCTGTCGGTGGTGCTCGGCGCGGTAACCTGGGCGGTGCTGTTGCTGACACGACGCCTGGTTAAAAACGCGGGGACTGTCCTGTGAAGCGCTCATCGCTGTTTGTGATTCAACTGCTGTTCACCCTGCTGGTGTGCGCTTTCATGCTGGTGCCGGTGTTGATGTCGTTGTTGGCTGGGTTGACGCGCAATTTCTTTGTCGGCCTGTCCAGCGGCTTGACCTTCGATTGGCTGATCCAGGTGTGGCAGGCCTACTCGCCGACGGTGTGGCTGTCGCTGCAATTGGCGCTGGCCTGCGCGGTGTGCGTCTGTGTGTTGGGTGTGCCCGCAGCGTATGCGTTAGTGCGCATGAACAACCGCTTCAGCCGTGCGTTCGAGGAACTGATGGTTCTGCCGGTAGCGATGCCGGGGCTCGCCAGTGCGTTGGCGTTACTGCTGACCTACGGCCAGTTCGGCACCTTTCGCAGCAGTTGGCTGTTCATTCTTGTCGGTCACGTACTGTTCACGCTGCCGTTTCTGGTACGCCCGGTGATGGCGGTGATGCAACGCCAGCACCTGCCAGTGCTGGAAGAGGCCGCCGCGAGCCTGGGGGCCGGGCCGATCAAGCGTTTTTTCAGTGTGGTGGTACCCAACTGCCGGGCGGGGATTCTGGCGGGCGTACTGATGGTGGTCACCCTGAGCCTGGGTGAGTTCAACCTGACGTGGATGCTTCACACGCCGATGACCAAAACCTTGCCGGTCGGTCTGGCCGACAGCTATGCCTCGGCGCGCCTGGAAATCGCCAGCGCCTACACCCTTATCTTTTTGCTGATGATCGTGCCGCTGCTGATTGCGTTGCAGGCCATCAGTGCTCGTTTGTCCCGTGGAGAGCGTCGATGACTGCTATCACTATCCGCCTGAAGGGCTGTCGCAAGGCGTTCGCCGACGGCACCGTGGCCGTGCATGACTTGAACCTGACCGTCGAAGGCGGTGAAACCCTGGCGATTCTCGGCCCGTCCGGCTGCGGCAAAACCACCACCCTGCGGCTGATCGCCGGGCTGGAACGCCCGGACGTGGGGCAGGTGTTTTTCGGCGACCAGGACGTCACCCGCCTGCCGATCGAGCGCCGCGATGTGGGCATGGTGTTCCAGAATTACGCGCTGTTTCCCAACCTGGATGTGGCCGGGAACATCGTCTATGGCTTGAAGATTCGCGGCCTGTCGCCCGTTGCGCGCAACAAGCGTTGTGAAGAACTGCTGGAACTGGTGGGTTTGCAGAACCACGGCAAACGCAGCATCCACGAATTGTCCGGGGGCCAGCGCCAACGCGTGGCCCTGGCGCGAGCCTTGGCGCCGCGCCCCAAAGTGCTGTTGCTGGACGAGCCGTTGGCAGCCCTGGATGCGCAATTACGCGAGCGTTTGCGCAGTGAGTTGGATGAGCTGTTGCGTGGGTTGGGCATCACCTCGGTATTTGTCACCCACGACCAAGGCGAAGCCATGGCCCTGGGCGATCGCATCCTGGTCATGGAGCAGGGCCGTGTTGCGCAACTGGCCAGCCCGCGGGAGATCTACCAGCAACCGGCCAATGCGTTCGTCGCAGGCTTTGTCGGCAACCTCAATGCCTTTGTGGTGCTTGATCGCACCGCCCACGGCCTGAAAGTCTGCGGCGGCGAGTTGCCGTGGCACAGGGCTGACTCGCCGAGCACCGTCTATTGCCGGCCCGAACACTTGCGGGTGATGGAAGACGAAGGGCACGTGCACGGCCATCTTGTGGCGCAATTCTTCCAGGGTGCACAAAGCCGTCTGCTGGTGGATGTCGGTGGCGCCCAACCGCTGCTGGTGGACAGCAGCGACAACCTATTGCACAGCGTCGGCGCACCGATTGCCCTGGCGATTGCGCCACACAAGTTATTTACCCTCAATGCTTGAGAATTTACTGTGAACCGTCCGTTTGTTGTTGCCCAGATCAGCGACCTGCACCTGAAAGCCGGTAATCGCCTCACCTATGGCGTGGTCGACACGCTGGGCGCACTGCGCCGTGCCGTCGACCATCTGAATGCCAGTGACCCACGGCCCGACATCGTGGTGGTCAGCGGCGACCTGGTGGATTTTGGTCGCGCCGATGAATACGCCGTGCTGCACCCGGAGCTGTCGCGCCTGCACATGCCTTGCTATGTGGTGCCGGGCAACCATGACACGCGTGGGCCGTTGCTGGATGCATTCGGCGATCACCGCTATTTGCCGACGTCGGCGGATGGCCCGCTGGACTGGGTTGTGGATGAGCACCCGTTGCGCTTGATCGGCCTCGATTCGACCATCCCCGGTGGCCATGGCGGGCAGTTGCTGGAAAGCCAGTTGCAGTGGCTGGACGCGCAATTGGCGTTGCGCCCGCATGTACCGACCCTGCTGATCCTGCATCACCCGCCGTTTATCAGCGGCATCGGTCATATGGACCGTGAACCTTTTATCAACGCGGCTGCGCTGGAAAAGGTCGTCTCCCGCCACCCACAAGTGGAGCGTCTGTTGTGCGGCCATTTGCACCGCCCGATGCAGCGGCGTTTTGGCGGCAGCCTGAGTTGTGTCTGCCCCGGCACCTCCCACCAGATCGTGCTCGACCTGCAAGACGCCGCGCCCGCGCATTTCAACCTGGAACCGGCGGGTTACCTGTTGCATCGCTGGGATGAACAGCACGGGTTGATCAGCCACAACGGTGTGTTCGGGGACTACCCGGGGCCCTATCCGTTTTATGACGCCCATGGATTGATTGACTGAGGTTTCACGGAGGTCCACTTCCTTACAACCAGGTAATTGAACGTTAGTTAACGCAGCGACCCACTCACGTTTGGTCGCGTGCATCCTGCTGCCCTTTTTTGCGCCCGGAACTTGGATTCCGCGCCGGAGTTCGCCTTGATGAAAGCCACTTTGAATGTTTTAAGCGTATTGACCGGCGGCTTGGGCATTGCCCTGAGCCCCTTGGCCTCGGCTGACTTTCTGAACGACAGCAAAGCCAACCTGAACATGCGTAACTTCTATTTCAACAACGATAACCGCGACGGCACCGCCGCGCCGTCGAAGACCGAAGAGTGGGGCCAGGCCTTTATTCTCAACTACCAGTCGGGCTTTACCGACGGCACCGTAGGCTTTGGCCTGGATGCTATCGGCATGCTCGGCCTGACCCTCGACAGTGGTGCCGGCCGCCATGTCGGCAGCTCGATGATCCCCAACGATGACGGCAAAGCCGCCGACAGCTGGGCCCGTGGCGGTGCGACCGCCAAGGCGCGTTTCGCCAAGAGCGAGCTGCGCTACGGCTACCTGCGCCCAAACCTGCCGATTCTGGTGAGCAACGATGGCCGTCTGTTGCCACAGTCTTTCGAAGGTGGGCAGATCACCAGTAAAGACATCGACAACCTGACCTTGATTGGCGGCCAACTGCAACACACCACCGGCCGCGGGTCCAGCGACCGCAGTGGCCTGGCAGCGGCAGGCGGCACCCAGGAAAGCAATAAATTCAACTACGCCGGTGCTGACTATCAAGTAAACAAGGACCTGCTGGTGCAGTACTACTACGCCAACCTTGAAGACTATTACCAACAACACTTTGCCGGGCTGATCCATGTGTTGCCGTTGGGTGACTACGGCTCACTGAAAACCGATCTGCGTTATTTCAAGACCACCTCCGACGGCAAAAACAGCAGCGCCGCCGGCCGTGCAGAAGGCTATAAGTTCAGCGGCTATACCAAGAACGGCACGGGGGAGATCGACAACAACACCTGGAGCGCCGCGTTCATCTATTCGCTCGGCCCGCACGCCATTACCGCCGGTTATCAGCAAGTCTCGGACGACAGCAACTTCGCCCAACTCAACCAGGGCGGGCTGGTGAATAAAGGGGAGGGCGGCTCCAGCCTGTACCTCTACACCGATCGTACCGTGCAAACGTTTATCCAGGCCGGTGAACGCACGGCCTTTGCCCAATACGCCTACGACTTCGTCGCGCTCGGCGTGCCCGGCCTGAAAGCGTCGGTGATGTACTTGAAGGGCGACCACATCCTCACCGCCAGCGGCAACAACGCCAGCGAATGGGAACGGGATATCTCCCTGGACTACGTGGTGCAAAGCGGCCCGTTCAAGAACGTCGGGTTCGGCTGGCGCAATGGCGTGTCGCGCAGCGAAGTCGCGCGGGACCAGGACCAGAACCGGGTATTTGTGAATTACTCGATTCCGTTGATGTAAGGCTCAAGGTCCGGTGACGCCCGGCACAAGCGATTTCGCGTGGGTTGCTGTGCCATTGGTTATCTGATGAAAGCCGCAGCGCAGATAAAACGCTGCGGCTTCTGGTGTATCGGTGGTCAGGTGCACCTGTTGAAAATGTGCCGCTGCGTGTTCCAATAACCGTTCCACCAGCGCCTTGCCAACGTTGTGTCTGCGCATTGAGGGGGCAACGTACACTCGGCGTAACCGGCCGGTGTCTGGATTGGAGTACGGATCACGTGAAACACCTCCGATCGCAATCAACAGGTCGTGACGAAACACGCCCAATAGGCACTCACCAGGTTTGTCAAACCGCAGGGTGCCGTTTTCCCATTCGCTGACAAGCCGGGTCAAAAATCTGACCGCATTGGATGATTCTATCGTTTGGCCGGCTGACACTCTATCTGTGGCGAGGGAGCTTGCTCCCGCTGGGGCGCGCAGCGGCCCCGATTTAATGTGTAGCGGGCGCCCAGGGACTCACTACAGAGTGTGGCTTCGGGACTGCTGCGCAGCCCAGCGGGAGCAAGCTCCCTCGCCACGTGTGCGCCAATCAACCACAAACGTTCAAGATTGCGCACCACCCCGCTCAGTAGACTCGCCCGACTTCTTCTACTGCAGGTTCGCCATGGACATTTTCCTTTACGCGTTCAGCGTCATGTACAGCCCCGGTCCGGTCAATTTGATGGGCCTCAATGCCGGGCTTACGGGCAAATTGCGTCGCTCCAGCGGTTTCTACATCGGCGTGGGGTGCGCGATGCTGCTGATGTTCGTGCTGTTTGGCTACACCGGCGAAGCGATCATTTCCCAGGCGGCATTGCCGTATATTTCTTTGATTGGCGGCGTGTACACGCTGTACCTCGCCTACCAGGTGTTCACCGCACGTACCGAGGTGGATGACGCCCCAAGCACGCCTGCCAAGACCTTGACCTTCTGGAATGGCCTGGTGATCCAGTTGCTCAACCCCAAGGGCATCGTCGCGGTGTTGCCAATCACCAGCGTGATGTTGCCGGCGGCGCATATTACCGGGGCCTCGATCTTTGGCGTATCGGCCTTGCTGGGGCTGGGGGCGGTCGGCGCGCCGTGGGTTTACGCATTGTTGGGCGCACTGTTGGGGCGGCGGATCAACGGGGCGGCGGCGTTTACCTGGTTCAACCGCTGCATGGGGCTGGCGTTGGCCGGGTGTGCGTATTTCATGTTTCACGCGTTCTACCTGCACGTTATTGCGCCTTGAACCCGGTGGCGCGCAGTTTCAGGCCACAGGGCGCTTGAGCTCAATGGCATCAAGGCTTTTCCAGCGGTACAGCATCACCGAGATCGCGCAGTTGGCGACAAAGATCCCGTTGATGTTGTACCCGACAGCTTGTTGCGCACTTGGCTATTGGAGTCGCTGAAAACCTGGGCAAGACGGTGGATCATCAGGTAAACCCTATGTGCAATGGTGCGACCGCGCGCAAGCTTGCGCAGCCCATGTGGGACACTTGATGGATATCGCCGACGTCGATGATGAAGTCTGTGCGGCTTTTTTGTGTTAAGTGTTGGAGAGGACGATGACGAGCATGAACGAACAATCCGCCGAGGCAGTGATCGCGTTCTGGAAGCAGGCAGGGCCAAAACGCTGGTTCGCCAAGGACGACGCGTTTGACGCAGCCTTTCGCGAGACCTTTCACGCCACGCATATGCAAGCCGCCCGGCGTGAGTTGGAAAGCTGGCTGGATTCGGCGCAGGGTGCGCTGGCCTTGCTGATTTTGCTGGATCAATACCCGCGCAATGCGTTTCGCGGCACGGCACATATGTTTGCCACCGACCCGCTGGCGCGTTTGTATGCGCGGCGGGCGGTGGACGCCGGGTTGGATCAACAGATCGAGCCCGAACTGCGCGCCTTCTGTTATCTGCCGTTTGAACATTCCGAAGACCCGGCGGACCAGCAGCGTTCGCTGGCGCTGAACCAGTATTTGGATGCCAGCACCTACCATTGGGCCAAGGAACACGCGGATATCATTGAACGGTTTGGGCGGTTTCCCCATCGCAACGCGGTATTGGCCAGGGCAACCACCCAACCCGAGCATGAGTTTCTCAAGGCCGGTGGTTTCGCCGGCTAGGCCGTGATCGTTCCCATTGCGTGGGAGCGATCATGGGCCTCCTAGACCTCGGTGGGTGCCAAGGCTGCCTTGGCGCCCACCGGACGAAAGCGCCGCGACCCCTTGAGGTCGACCGCCCAGCGCAAGGCTTCGGTGGCCGACGGGCGCTGGCCATGGCTGATTGCGCTGTCATCCTGAGTGAGTGTGCCGAGGTAACCCTGGGCACCGCCGCGCTCGCTCCAGTAATGGGTGTGGCTCAGCCAGGAGCGGGCGAGCCAGCCTTTCCAGGTGCCTACGGTGACGGGTAAATCCAGCACGCCTGCACCCATCACCGGCTTGACCGGGCCGCCGACGATATCGCCAAACAAGCCGTAGGGCGCGGGAAAGTAGAGGTTGGTCCAGCGCGTCACGGCAAACGCCGCAGCATGGTGCAGGTACTGCGGGGTAAACGGTTTTTGCCCAAGCATCACTGGCTTGCGTGCGTTATAGCCATAGCCCTTGGTGTCTTCGGTCGGTGGGCAGGCCGGCGCTTCGCGGCGTTCAATGCGTTTTTTGAAGTCACTCACACTGCGGCCCAACAACAGGCTGGCGTGGGCCATCGGGCTGCCGACGGTGACCAGGTCGCTGATGCGCCACGGATTGCCCAGGCCGCGTTGCTCGATAAATGCCTGGGCCTGCTGCTCGCGGAACCTCAAGGTGCTGCCCAGGCTGCCATCGAGGGCGGCGCCGGCGTTGGGCAATGCTTCATTAATCACCGGTTGCAACGTGGCATTGGCGGCATAACGGCTGGCCAGCTCGCGGTTGCTGGGGATCACCTGGGTCAATTGGTCGTGGTGTTCATGCCACAGGTAACCGACGATGTCGTAAGCAATCACGCTGCCCAGGCTGTGGCCGACGACGATGATACGGTCGTAGTCGCCCTGGTTGTGCAGGGCGCGCAGCAACGCCACCCCGTCTGCGCGGATCTGTTCGCGAATCACCACGTTCTGCGGGTTGGGACTCAAGTAGCGCGCCGCATCGCCGAGGTAAGACAGCGCTGAATAGCGCAACCCTAGCCCGATGGCGCCAAGCAGCAGTGGCAACAGTGCGAACGGATTGTCACTGGGCTCGAACCCGCCCCAGGCCGTGGCTAGAGTGCCACTGGCAATCAGCAGC
This sequence comes from Pseudomonas sp. IPO3747, assembly GCF_013385245.1. Taxonomy (NCBI): domain Bacteria; kingdom Pseudomonadati; phylum Pseudomonadota; class Gammaproteobacteria; order Pseudomonadales; family Pseudomonadaceae; genus Pseudomonas; species Pseudomonas sp. IPO3747. The sequence goes on along the minus strand of NZ_JACAQL010000014.1, from coordinate 57,563 downwards.
AGGAGCACCATCAGCGTCCAGCGCGTGGTGCGCCAGATCGGCACGATGGCCTCGGGAATGTCACGGCGCGGGCGTTTGAAAATATCCCATAGCCAGCCCAGCAGGTGACCGACCTTGGTGCCCTGCATTTTGTGGGCCCAGTAGTATTCATAGAAGTCCGTGGAGGTGCGACCTGACGACTTCAGTACGCGCAGGTCGAAATTGCGCGAAAGCCGGTCTGGCTTGCTCCAGTAAAACGGTGTGCCATCGGGCGGGGCGGCAGGGATCATCGCTTCGACGAAGCCGCGTAGCGTGTCCATTGGGCGCTGTTCGCCGATGCCGTGGATAACCACAACTGCTTGTTTCATAAGCTTATCTTCCTTGAAAGCTATGGGGGTAATGCGACGAATACCGGGGCGGTTTTGCTTCGTAGCCAAGAGCTATGATATTGCCATCAATGCGACTGATTCCGCCAGGAATGCACTCGGTGCGCCAGACACTTTTTACGCCAGCCCTGTTAATTCTGACAGTAGACGGAGTATTGGATTCGGCGTGTAGTGCTGTGAGTCCGCCCAGGTGAGGGCGGGTACCTACCTGTTACTGAGGTAGGTGCTCTTAGGCCCCAGGAGTGTCGATCATGTCCGATTCAAGCCAAGCCCCGCGTGAAGTCTGCTGCACCGTTGTATCTGAGCAGTGCCATGAAGATCACAAGGCCTGCCTCGATCATGGGGAGGTGGCGCACGTGCATATTCATGTTCATGTACACCATAAATGCTGTTCGACGGGGGCGGTGTCCGTACCCGTACCCGTGCCGGTGGCCGAAAAAAAATTGCCAGTTATCAGGCTTGGTTTTACCAATATTGCAATTGGCAGTCCGAATTATTCTAAAGTGATGCCGCAGGTCAAGTTGCCAGCCAACTATGGTGCAGAGGGCACGTATAATAAAATTCAATCTGTCATTACGTTTGATGCGATGGCCGATATTGTATCGGCCACCGTAACCGCTGCCGAACTCAAGGCTAAATATGACGTGCTGTCGGTAGGGCTGCATGTGAGTACGTTTACCGTGGCACAAGCTGCCAAGTTGAAAGCCTATGCCGATTTGGGCGGTGTCTTGCTGCTGACCTGTGATAACAGTACTGCGGCTGGCATGACAAATGTTCTGCAGGTATTTGGGCATACCGGCTCCTTTGTTGTCACTCCATCATTTACTTATAGCGGAGTGTCCTCCGTATCAGAAAGCTTTAGCAGCTATTTTGGCAACTCTGAGGCGGTTCCGCTTAAGGGCGGTGGGCTGTTGGCAATAACGGCTGCGCAACTCCCTGTCGACAGTAGAGTGATAGCCACTTACGGAACTAATGTGCTGTTCTGGGTAGTGGGTGGGACAAAGGGCCGGGTGGTCGCCTTTAGTGATATAGACCTGGCGGTGATTGATGTCGATGGCGCTACGATCGATAACGGGCAAGAGAGATTTGTAAATAATATGATGGCTTATGTTTTTGATCAGGTGCTGGTGAGCGCGGAATAAGCGCATATGCGGTCGGCAGTAACGTTCCGGTAAGTTTGCTAAGTTTATAGGAGTTTTGAATATGTCTGATTCAAGCCAGTCCCCGCGTGAAATCAGTGGTGTCGTAGTTTCTGAGACGTGCCGTGAAGATCACAAGAACTGCCTCAGTGGTGAAGAGGTGCATATACACGTGCATGTTCATGTGCACCGTCATTGTTGTTCGGCGGCGACTGCGGCCGTGACCAAGCCAGTAAAGTTGCAGGTTATAAAGTTTGGTTTTACGGGTGTCGCCATTGGTAATTCAAGTTACCCCAATTTGATGGCGCAGGTTAAAGAACCCGCAAACTACGGACCCAACGGGACTTATAATAAAATCCAGTCTGTAGACGCCATTGATGCCACGGCAGATATTGTTGCTCCCTCTATAACGGCTGCTGAATTGAAGGCTAAATATGATGTGCTGTCTGTCGGGTTGCATGGCAGTAATTTTACCGTGGTACAAGCCGATAGACTGAAAGAGTATGCAGCGCTGGGCGGCGTCTTGCTGTTAGCCTGCGACTGTGGTAGCGCCGTAGGCATGTTGAATGTTTTACAGCGATTTGGGCATACCGGTACTCTTGTTGGCGCGACTGTCGCGGGGGTTTACAGCGGATTATCTTCCGCGACGGAAAATTTAAGCAGCTATTTCGGCAACTCTTTAGGCGTGACAATGAAGGGGAATGCAACACTCTCAGTGGCTGCAACACAACTTCCGCCGGGGAGCAAGGTGTTGGCGACATTGGGTGCTTATGTGCTTTTTTGGTTGGTAGGCGGCACGATGGGCCGAGTGATCGCATTCAGTGATATTGAACTTACCACCACTGAGGTTTCAGGCACCACGGTAGACAATGGGCAAGAGAAGTTCTTGAATAACATGATGGGCTACGCATTTGATCAAGTATTGGCGAGCGCTGGATAAAAGTATGCATTCCCACCAGGAATGCCCCTATAAAAACAGCGCATTGTCTTTCTGGGCGCCGATCTCGTAGCGTGGTCTCTCACCCAAGGAGAGCTTTTATGCCTTCACCATCGTTGCGCCTTTACGTGGATGCCCAATACACCAGCCCCTACGCCATGTCGGTATTCGTCACCCTGCTGGAAAAGGGCATGACCTTCGAAACCGTCACCCTTGACCTGGACACGGCGCAAAACCAGGCAGCGGAATTTGTCCAACTGTCCCTGACTCAGCGTGTGCCCACGTTGGTGGAAGGCAACTTCGCCTTGTCGGAGTCCTCTGCAATCAGCGAATACCTGGATGAGGCTTTCCACCAGACCACGGTATACCCGACGGACTTAAAACAGCGGGCGAGGGCGCGGCAGGTTCAGGCGTGGTTGCGCAGCGACTTGCAGGCTATTCGCCAGGAACGTTCGACGCTGGTGGTGTTCTATGGGCAGAAGATGCCGCCGTTGTCGCCTGCGGGTGAGGCGGCCGCGCACAAGTTGATTCAGGCGGCACAGGCGTTATTGGCAGGCAACCCGCTGTACCTGTTCGGTGCGTGGTCGATAGTCGATGTGGACCTGGCGGTGATGCTCAACCGTTTGATCCTCAACGGTGACAACGTGCCCGCCGAGTTGGTGGCCTATGCACAACACCAATGGCAGCGGCCTTCCGTGCAGGCCTGGGTCAACCTGCACCGCCCGGCGCTCTAGGGGTTACAGCCATTCCTGGGCCACACGCCGGCCCAGGTCTTCCCAATCGGCCATGCCCAACACCCGCGTGGTGTTCAAGCCGCGCAGGTAACCGAGCAGTTGCTGGGCGCTGGCGTAACGCAGGTCGGCGTCTACGGTGTCGTCCTGCAGCACGTTTTCATATTCAACCAGGTAATCGGCGACCCGCTCGCGAAACTCCGGCAATACGGCTTCGCGGATGCGGTCGAAGGTTTTCTGGTGGGGCTTCATGGCGTGGTCCTTATAGGTTTTATGGAGTTAGGCTGCCTGACACTATCGGTTCAAATGATAGTCACCATCAAGGATCACACGTTCTGTTTTTGCGCCAAAAGCGGACAATCACGCCATCGACACGCTGTTCAAGGAAATGCGCGATGAGGACTGTAATCCAGCTGGGCCTGATGATACTGATGCTCGGCACCACGGTGCTGGCCAACCCGGCGATTGCCGATGATCTGCGTACAAGCCATTTGCTGCCTCTCGTCGGTAGCGTAGACTCCCTGCGGCACGCGCAATCGGTGGGGGTGTTGTACAGCGAAAACACCCGCGACAACCTCAGCTACCTTGAACGCTACCACGCCATGGCCATGAACGGCGCCAAGGATGCCCTCGACGGGCGCATCCGTGAAGCGTTCGTCAACAGCTCCGACCCGGAACTGGCCATCGATTGGTTAATGAGTTCGTTGCAGGGCACTTTTCTTACAGTAACGGTCTATAGCAGCCTCGATGAATTGGTGCAGGCGCACCCGGATGTGGTGGTGGTGCTCGATACCCACAACCAGCTGCTGACCCAGCGTAACGATCAGGTTGAGGCGCGCTTTGTTGCACGGTTCTATGACGCGAACCTGCAATACATCGCCAAGGCTGAAGGCTCGGTGCACAAACAGGTGCCGTCTGTGTGGGTGCATGACAAGGCGGTGCCGGAAATTGCCACACAGATTGAACAGCAGCGTGATGTACAGCTTGATGCGTTGAAGCAGTTCGATGTGTCGCTCAAGGCGTTGGTAAGCGCCAGTTGATGTGAACTTTTCTTTTTATACTCAGGATTTTATATGCGCGCTTTTTTCGTTCCGGCCCTGGCTGCGGCTCCTTTGTTGCTGACCGGTTGTATCACCGCTCCCAACGCTCCGAGCTTGACCCTGCAAACCAATAAGACCCCTGAAGGCTATGTGCAGTGCGTGTTGCCCAAGCTTGAAAAACACGGCATTACCTCGACGGTGACCCAGAACTCGCGTCACGCCAAAGTGGTGTTGACCAGCAAGATTGCCGCCGATGATGTACTGGAAGCCTACAAGTCCCAGGACGGCACCAAGGTGTTCCTGTATGAGCGCAAGCCACTGGCGTCGGCGATCAAGCCATCGCGGCTTGAGTTGGCGGCACAGGATTGCAAGTAATCCGAGCCTTCACACCGTTCAAGCCAGCTCCCACATTTGGATTTATGGTGGGCCTAGGGTTTGGCTTCGTTGCTGAAGTTGTGCACCGTGTTGACCAGCCCCTTGGCCGCCAACGCCACCAACTCACCGCCTTTTTCCACCGTCGCCAGCGCGGGATCAGAGCCCATGCGCCCGTCGGGGAAGCGTGCGCGAAAGTCCAGCGCTTCGCGGATCGGCCCGGTGTTGGCGATTTGTGGCGAATACTCAGCCGACTTGATCGACTCTGGGTACGCCCACTGCGTCACCGCAATCTCCGACGGCGTGGCGTGGCTGCCGTGGCCCACCGGGAATTGGCGGTGAGCCAGTTCGTTGACGCCTTCCAGGTCCCACCAGTTCACCAGCTTGAGTGCAAACCCGGCCGGGCGGCGGGCGTAGCTGGCTTCGGCGTACAGCTCGGAAAAGGCCGCCTCGATGGTGGCGATATTGCCGCCGTGACCATTCAAGAACAGGATTTTCTCGAAACCATGCCCGGCCAATGAACGCACCCAATCGCCAATGGCAGCGATAAAGGTGGAAGGGCGCAGGGAAATGGTCCCGGGAAAACCCAGGTGGTGCTGGGCCATACCGATATTGAAGGTCGGGCCGATCAGGATGTCGGCGTTTTTCTGCGCCTCGTGGGCGATGATTTCCGGGCACATCCAGTCGGTGCCCAATAGGCCGGTGGGGCCATGCTGCTCGTTGGAGCCAATGGGAACAACCACCGTGCGGCTGCGTTCCAGAAACTGCCCGATTTCGATCCAGGTGGAGGTGTGTAGAAGCATGCGACGCTCTCTTTTATCTGTGGGGACAGGCTAACCACCACGGATTGTACGACTACTCGCCACCTGTTGGGGTTTGCAGTTGAGATACGTCGACGACTTCAGCCAGCGCTGGTCCGGGTACCAGGAGAACATGAACTGCCCATCCTTGAGTTTGTCTACCACCTGGCGCGCTACTTGCGGGCGCACGGCCGGGCAACCCTGGCTGCGGCCGATTCGGCCTTCGCGCTTGCTCCACGCCGGGTTGACGTAGTCGGCTGCATGAATCACCAGTGCGCGGTCGCGGGCCTGGTCATTGAAGCCCGGCTCCAGGCCGTCCATGCGCAACGAGTAGCCGTGGGTGCCCAAGTAACTCTCCTGGGTGCGGAACAAACCCAGGCTGGATTGGTGGCTGCCTTCCCGATTGGAGAATTGCGTGGCAAAGTTTTCCCCGGATTTGGCACCATGGGCCACCAGGTCGCGCAGTACCAGGGACCTCTTGCGTAGGTCGAAGATCCACAGCCGACGGGCGGTAGAGGGCTGGGAGTAGTCAATGACGGCCAGGCGATCCGAGCGTTCCTCGCCGTTGTTGACCGCGCATTGCACCGCGCTCAGGGCGCTTTTCAGTACAGTGGGATTGAGTTCTGGAGCCGAGCGCGCCAGGCTGCTATACAAAGTAGGAGGGTTGGCAGTGGCGGCGAGCGTAACATTGCTCAGCGTAGCCAGGGTCATGGCGATCAAGCCGGCGCGGCATATTAAAGTCAGCATCTACAGTACATCCCCCCCGCTGTGGATTGGAGTTAAGTCAATTGTTCAAAAAACACGCATGTTACTTGAGCATTTGCCTGCTCGTTGCACCACTGGTCGCGACAGCTGATGAGCTGCCGGTGGACGCTGTGCCGGTGGTTTCGACCAGCCCGGTGCAGTTGGCCCTTTCTGAACTGCCCAGCGTTTGCCCCAACCTTGCCGCGCAGATAGACGCAACGACCCAAGCGCGCTTGCAGGCGTTCTACCAGCAACAGGGCAATGTGACGCTGTGGTCCGATGAGCGCCGCCACACTCTGCAATCTCAGTTGCTGATGCTGGCCGACGATGGCCTGGACCCCACCCACTATAGCCTGCCTACCGTGGATGCCACGGGTAACGTGCTGTGCAGCGATATCGGCAGCAGCCGGCAATACCTGCAAGCCCTGCAGGATTTGCATTACGGGCGCCTGCAACAGTCGCGTTTCGAGCCGCTGTGGCATTCCCAGCCACCCACCCTCGACCCCAATACCCAAGTGCTGGCTTTTGCCACCACCGGCCTGCAAGACATGGCGCAAGCCTTTGATCAGGCGCGCCCCAGTGCCGACCTGTACCGCAGCTTGCGCAATACCTACGCCACTGTGCGCCTGCAGCCGTTGCCCCATTGGGACCCGGTCGCCACCGGGCCGCTGCTCAAGCCAGGCATGGAGGACCCGCGCGTGCCCGACCTGGCGCGGCGCTTATATAGCGGTGGTTATCTCGCCAAGGCGCCGACGGGCAACAGCCGGCAGTACCGTGACGAGTTGGTCAAGGCGGTCAAGGCCTTCCAGCTCAGCCACTCGTTGCAGGCCGACGGTGTGATAGGCACGGGTACTGTGGCCGAACTCAATATCAGCCCGGCGATGCGCCGCGATCAGTTGCGCATCAACCTCGAACGTTTTCGTTGGCTGGCTCAGGACCTGGAACCCGAAGGTGTCGTGGTTAACGTCGCGGCTGCGCAATTGAGTGTTTACCAGAGCGGCATCCCGGTGTGGCAAACCCGCCTGCAAGTGGGGCGTGCCGAACGCCAGACGCCGCTGCTCAAGTCGCGCATTACCCGGCTTACCCTCAACCCCACGTGGACCATCCCGCCGACGATCATGCGTGAGGACAAACTCCCGGCCATCCGCCTCAACCCCGAATACCTGCGCCAGCAAAACCTGCAAGTGCTCGACGCCCAGGGCCGCCCATTGACGGCCGACCAGGTGGATTGGTCGCACCCCGGCAACATTCTGCTGCGCCAGGAGGCCGGCCCGCGCAACCCGCTGGGCCGCATCGTGATGCGCTTCCCTAACCCCTATTCCGTTTACTTGCACGACACGCCGAGCCAGCCGCTGTTTACCAAAGGCCCACGGGCATTCAGTTCGGGCTGCGTGCGGGTTGAGCAGCCGATGATGCTGCGCGACCTGCTGGTAACCCCGGCCGAACGCACGCGCACCGAAGAATTGCTGGCCACCGGCACAACCCATGAATTCAGGCTGGCCACGCCGGTGCCGGTGCTGTTGGGTTACTGGACAGTGGAAGTCGATCGCCAAGGCGGGTTGGTGTACTCGCCGGATATTTATGCGCGTGACCCGGTGTTGGTGAAGGCGATGGGAGCGGTGCTCTGAAGCTCGATGTGGCTAGCTGGTTTGTTGTGGCAGGCGGGGCTGTTGTGGCGAGCAGGCTTGCCCTGCGTTGGGCTGCGTAGCAGCCCCAAAACCAGACGCTTATGTGTCTCTGAGAAAACGCGGTGACTGTACTAGGGCCGCTTCGCAGCCCAACGCAGGGCAAGCCTGCTCGCCACGGTAAGCCCGCTCGCCAGAGGGGTGATGTGTGCCAGGATCACTTCGACGGCCTCGGCGGCTGTCACACTTGCAGTGTCGACAGTCAGTGGCGTCTCAGCCCACGCCTCATATTTATGTACTGAAACGGACTGCCAGGAGGGCGGCACCAACCCGGCAATATCGCCCGTGCGGCCCTCCACCCGGCGCTGATGTTCCAGCAGGTCAGAGCAAACCACCTCAATATCTAGCATCTCGACGCCCGCTGTCGCCGCCACGGCCTGCCACGCCTCCCGGCTTTCCTTCAGCGGGTTCACACAGTCGGCAATCACCGTCTGCCCCATTCTCAAATTACTCAATGCCAGCGCATTCGCCACGCCATAACCGCTGGCGCCCACATCACCGGTCAGTACGTTTGCATCCCGAAGCGCCTGCTCAATCACATCAATACGCAGGTAAACCGCGTTTATCCGACGTGCCAGTTCGCTGGCAATCGTGGTCTTGCCGGTGCCGGGCAGGCCGCTGAATACAATAAGCATGGTCAATCCTTTGAATAGGGCGCCCGGCCAGTCTAGCCGCGCTTACTTCAAATAGCAGGCGCTGATCCAATCGGCCGGGTGGGCCGCCAGTTGTGTGGCCACGGGCAAGTAGCGTTTATCCAGTTGCGCCGCCAGCCAGAACAGCGTCGCGCTGCTTTTGGCATCCCAGGTGCCGCTGTAACCGGCTTCGCCTACTGTGGCACGGTCTTTGTCGAACTGAACGTGGGTGTGCACGAACTCCTGGTGGCTGCGTTGCCCAGTGGCGTAAGGCACCAGCCAGTCGAGGGCGGCGCCCAGCGACGCACCATTGCTTTTGAGGTTCAGCCAGTCGCCGCCGCAGGCCTTGGCCGCCAGTGCGGCCTGCACCAGCGGTTCAAGGTCGTAGACCACGTAATGCAGGGCGTCGCGGTCCTGGAAGTCGGTGACCGAGCCGTCAGGCAGGATGTTATCGGCCACTTGCTGTTTAAACAGTTGATGAGCGTGCTCAAGCATGGCCTGGTCGTTGAGTGCGGCGGCGGCGAGGGTCACCAACTTGATGCGGTGGCTCTGCCAGTTATTGGTCTGGGTGCCTTTTTTCTGGCCGTGGAATTGTTCGATATGCGCGATGTAGCCATTGCCCAGCTTGCTGATAAAACGGCGGCTGGCGGCGCGGGTTTCCAGGCGCAGGTGGTCGGCGGTAAGCGCATAGGCCGTGATCAGCATATCGAGATTGGTTTCGTCGATGGGGTTGAAATCCGGCTGGTAGACATCGGCCCAGGCGGCGAGGTAGTCGTCGACTTGCCTGAGGTAACGCGGGTCACCGCTGATGCGCCAGGCCAGCGCCGCCTGGCGCATCAGCGGCCAGTCCTGTTCGGCAACCAGGCTTTGCTCGCGAATGCCATGGTTCGGCAGGGTGCCTTCGGTGTGCACCTGCGGCAACGGCGCAGGCTGGTCGGCCAAATGCCGTTGGGCGGCGGCCAGCAGCGCGTGGGCTGCCGGGTTTGCCGACGCAGGCTGGCAAAGGCTTGCAGCCATCGTCACCGCGGGCAACGCGGCCAGCAGCAAGGTGAAGGCAAGGGTGGTTTTGTTCATGGACGGTTCTGTTGGATAAGGATGTGCCAACGCTAGCACGCGGCTGAAACGGCTTGGATGAAACTCCCGTATGCTTGCAGGCTGATCTCGACCGAGGACCGCCCATGACCTTGCCCTTTGTGAAGATGCATGCCCATGGCGACGATTTCATCATCATCGACCGCCGTGGCCTGGACGACCCGATCACTGCGCAGGTCGCCCGGCGGCTGGGCAACCGCCACACCGGTATCGGCTTCAACCAACTGGCGGTGGTGCTCGACTGCGAAGACGCCCTGGCCTGCATCAAGTTCTGGAACCCCAACGGTACGCCGCTGCAAACCTGCGGCAGCGCCACCCGTGGCGTGGCTGACCGCTTGATGCATGAGACCGGTCGCGACACCATCGTATTGCGCACGGATCGAGGCTTGCTGACGTGCGTGCGGGCCGCCGGCCAGCAAGTGTCGGTGGACATGGGCGTGCCCTCGCTGGACTGGTCTGGCGTACCACTGGCTGACGCGCTGGACACCCGCACCTTGCCCATCGATGGCGCGCCTGCCGCCTGCAGCATGGGTAACACGCATTGCACGTATTTTATCGACGACATCAGCACCATCGACGTGGCGGCCGTGGGCCCGGCGCTGGAAACCCATCCGCTGTTCCCGGCCAACACCAATGTGCATTTTGTGCAGGTGCTGGACCGCAGCCATATCCGCCTGCGTATCTGGGAGCGCGGCGGGGGTGTGCCGCTGGGTTCCGGCTCCTGCTGCTGTGGCGCGGTGGTCAATGGGATTCGGCGCGGGTTGCTGGACGCCACGGTTCAGGTGCAATGCGACGGTGGCACGGTCACTGTGCAGTGGGACGGGCAGGGCGGTGTGGTGTTGACCGGCCGTGTCGAGCCGATCATGCAGGGCACGGCGTACCTGCTTTAAAGCGTTACGGTAAAGGTCGTGCCCTCGTTGACGCAGGAACTCACCGCCACGTCTCCACCGTGCGCCCTGGCCAGTTCACGCACGATATACAGGCCCAACCCCACGCTACGCACCTCGCTGCCCTGGTCGGTGCCTCGGGTCATGGGCTCGAACAGCCCGGCCAGCAGCGTTTGCGGGATCGCGGCACCGTGGTTATGCACGGCCACTTGGCAGCCACCTTCGCCCAAGCGTGAGGTGATGGTAATTGGCATCAACAAGTCGCCATAGGCCACGCTGTTGGCCACCAGGTTACCAATAATCTGCTGCACCCGGTCGGCATCCAGGCACGCTTGGCCCATACCTTCGGGCTGGTGCTTTAATGTGGCCTTGGGGAAGGCCACGCGCAGTTCATCCACGGCGTGCTGGATCACGCCGTGCAGGTCCAGGGGTGTGGTCTTGATGCTGATCCCGTGGCCGACCCGGGCCTGGGTGAAATCCAGCAGGTCGGCAATCATTCGCTGGGCGCGCTCGGAGGACTGGCCGATATGGCCCAGCAACTGGTGCTCCCTGGGCGTGCGCTCGCTGCGCGCAAGCATGTCCGAGGCCATGCGGATGGCGGTCAGTGGGTTTTTCAAGTCATGGCTGACGATCGCCACCATCTGCTCGGCAAACAACGCGCGGCGTTGGGCGATGGCATAGGCTTCGCTCAGTTCCGCCTGGGCCTGATGCAGCGCCAATTCGGTGCTGGTGCGTTCCTGCAACAAGGCTTCGGCAAGCTTGCGCGCATTGAGCAGCTCGCGCTCGTACTTGTCGCGGTCGGTGGTGCCGAACAGCGCCAGGTCGTGTACCAATGCGCCAGCCTGTTCGCGGGCGCTGGCGTTGAGCAGTACGGTCACTTTGTGGCCGTCGTGGTGCACCAAGTCGAGTTTGACTTCGCTGACGCTGCCACGCATGCGCAGCATCGGCGCCAGGTGGGTCTGGTGGAATATTCGCCCGCCCATGGTCAGCAAATCCTGAAACCGCCGCCCGCACAGCTCGGCACTGCGCAGCCCCAGCCATTGGCCGAGCAGCGTGTTGGCGCGCAGGATCGTGCCGTCTTCAGCCGTCACCGCCAGGGCACAGGCGGCGCTGTCGAACAGATCAGCCGACATCAGCCATGGCCCATGGCGCCAGGAAGTTGTCCATCGCCCTCGTGCAGGCCTCGGGCGCGCTCATATGCGGGCAATGGCCGACATTATCGACCAGGCAATAGGTGCTGTTGGGCAGCACGCTGTGCAGGTATTCGCCCACCGCCACGGGTGCAATCAGGTCGTCACGTGATTGCAGGATCAGCACGGGCGTGGTCAGGCCGATCACGTCCTTACGGTTGTCCGACATAAAGGTCACCCGCGCAAATTGCTTGGCGATGTCCGGTTCGGTACGGCAGAAACTGTCGCTCAGCTCGGCACTCAACGCCGGTTGCTCGGGGGCGCCCATGATCACGGGGGCCATGGTGCTGGACCAGCCCAGGTAGTTGCTGTCGAGCGTGTCAAGCAGGTCATCGATATCGCTGCGCTTGAAGCCGCCGACGTAGCCCACGTCGTCGATATAGCGTGGCGACGGGCCGATCATCACATGGGCGGCGATACGGCCTGGTGCCAGGCGGTCGGCGAGGGTGGCGATCATCGCGCTGACCGAATGGCTGACCAGGATCACCGGGCCGCTGGCGAAAGCGTCGATAATCTCGTTTAAATCGCGGGCATAACCGCCCAGCGCGGCATATTTGGTCTTGTCGAATGCGCTGAGGTCCGACAGGCCAGCCCCCACCAAGTCATACATCACGACGCGAAAACGCTCGGTAAAGTGCGGCGTCATATAATTCCACATGGCCTGGTTGCAGCCGAAACCGTGGGAGAACACCAAGGTCGCCGTGCCGTTGCCCATCACACTGACGTTGTTGCGGTGCTTTAGGTTCATGGGGTTCTCAGCTATGGCGCATTGCTATATGTGTGGGCAGTTTAGATAGTCGCGGGCGTGGGGTCACGCGTTATACGTCTATAAGGTAAAGTCGACGCCTCCTCGAAGAAACTTCAGGTAACAAAACATGCGGCTGTATTTGCGCCAATCCGTCTTGAGTCTGCTGGCGCTGGTGTTTATCGGCCTGTTGACCAGTGCCCAGGCGGACACTTCGCCGATCAAGGTCGCCCTCGATCAACGGGTGATCGACCTCACCAATACGTTGGATAACGGCACAACCGAGCGCTTGAAGGCTCAACTCGCCACCCTCGAACAACGCAAGGGCGCCCAGGTTGCCGTGCTGCTGGTGCCCACCACCGGCGGCGCAACCATCGAAGACTTTGCCAACCAACTGTTCCGTGCCTGGAAACTGGGGCGCAAGGACGTCAATGACGGCATCCTGCTGGTAGTGGCTAAAAACGACCACACCGTGCGTATCGAAGTAGGTTACGGCCTGGAAGGCACGGTCACCGACCTGCTGGCCCACCGCATCATCGAAGAACACATCACCCCGGCGTTTCGCCAGGGTGACTATGCGGGAGGGATTCAACAGGCCGTCGATGACCTGGGCGTGCTGGTAGACGGCGGCGACCTGCCCAAGCCGGTGGGGCCTGAGGTCAACCCACAGGCCATTGCGGTGCTGTTGGCGTTTATCTTGGGAGGCGTCGGCGGTGTGCTGATCGCCGCCGGCAAGCTGCCGTGGCGCCCGGCGTTAATCGCCACCGTGGCGGTTACGGTACTGTTGACGCTGTATGGGGGCGGTCGCGACTGGCCGATGTACCTGCTGGTGTTGCCGCTGACCCTGCTGATTGGCGGCGCGACTTTCGGCGCCTTATGGCTGGCGCGCACCGTGTTTTATTGCGTGATTGGGGTGCTGGCCTACGTTGCCGGGCTGCTGGTGGTCGACCATTTCGTGGCCGTCAACTTCGTCCATTGGCTGGTGTGGCCGTTTGGCTGCGCGTTGGTGCTGGCGTTGTATATGGGACTGTTTTTCGTTATCCACCAATCCTGGAAGAATAGCCCGCGCTTCTTCTTCGTGCGGGTGGCGGCGGTGGTAGCGGTGTATGTGGCAGTCGGGTTACTGCTGGGGCACGGTTATCAAGGCTGGATCATCGCCATACCCGCCGCTTCGGTGGTGGCGTTTATAGTGTTTTTGCAGAGTATTTCCGATGGCGGCTCGGGTTCGGGCGGCGGGTCTGGCTCAAGCTCAGGCAGCTCGGGTTCAAGCTCCAGTTCAAGCAGCAGTTCGTCCGGAGGCGGTGGTTCCAGTGGTGGCGGTGGGGCATCTGGTAGTTGGTAAGCGCTAGCGCGGTTTATAACCTACCCATCCTTTGAAACTGAAGCCGGCGTAGAACAGCTCCACGCCTTCGAACCCGGCTTCAACCATCAAGGCTGCATCTTGTGCGGGTGACAGTACCGGCAATTTGGCGCTGATCGCGGTAATCGCGCGCTCTGCATCCTCGGCCGGCACGCCCGAGTCCACCGCAAACGCGGCGTAACGCTTCAACCAGCGGCTTTTTTCCTGCGGTGCCTGGGGGAAACTGTGGTGCGCCACGATCAGCGGTGCTCCGGGTAGCAACCGTTGCCACAAGGCCTTGAGGGTTTGCAGGCGTTCCTCTTCTGGAATGAAGTGCAAGGTCAGCAAGCAGGTGGCGCCGTCAAAGGGACCCAATGGGGCGGTATCGATATAACCCTCGTGCAACTGCACGCGCTCATTTAAAGGGCCCAGTGTCGCCTGCGCCAACTTCAGCATCTCGGCCGACGGGTCGACGCCTGTAAAGCGCCAGCCTGGCTCGGCGTCGGCAAACCGTTTTAGCTCCAGGCCGCCCCCGGCGCCCAATACCAACACGCTGCCGGTCGCTGGAACAGTTTCACGCAGCAGCAGGATGGTCATCCGTTGCAAGCCATCGAAGCCCGGTACCAGACGCACAGGGCCTTCGGCGTAGCGGGCGACGGCATCAGGGTCGGAAAAAAAGCTCATGGCGGGCTCCTGCAGATTGGGCGAGGCGTAAACCCTACTGCGGCCCATCGGTAGAGGCAATTGCTGTTGGCTGCATTCGTGGTAAAACGTTGATCCCTGCACCCCTTGAGTACGGAGACTCAATGCCTGTTATCAACCCGCCGCCCATTACTGTTCGGGATGCCACTGCCGAGGACGCCTTATGCATCGGCGTGCTCGGTATGCAGGTGTTTCTCGATACTTACGCGACCCAAGGTATCCGCGCCTCGGTTGCCAGAGAGGCGCTGCAAGCCTTTGCGCCGCAGACCATCACCCAACTGCTGATACAACCCGGTCTCTCGCTGGTGGTGGCTGAGTCGAATGGCCACCTTGTTGGCTTTGCCCAGATCAAACTCCACGCCACTCATTCGATGATCACAGCATCAGATGCCGCCGAGTTGCAGCGCCTCTACATCCAGGAGCGATTTACCGGCCAGGGAATTGGCTATCGGTTGCTGCAGGCGGCAGAACAGCGCGCGGTGCTGGGCGGGGCGTCTTTCGTGTGGGCAACCGTGTGGGTGGGCAATGAACGCGCGCTGGGTTTTTACCCCCGACGGGGTTACGCGGTGCTGGGGTCGCCGACCTATACCTTCCAAGGGGAAACCCATGGCAATCGTTTGTTTGGCAAAACCTTGGCGCCCTGTACATAAAGGCTCAGGGCAGGGTGATGTAGTCGTTCTGTTGGATGATCGGCTGGTGCGCGCCTGGCACCAGGTGAACGTAGCGACCGTCCACCAGATCGATAGGCAGGCAGTCGTCAATATCCATCACGCCATCGGTATGGGCCTGCGACCAGTGCTGCAATAGCTGCTGCTGGCCCTTGCGCTTGGCTTCCTGTTTGTCGCGAGCCACCACCAGTAAGTAATGGTGGGCCTCGCCGAACACCTTGGCTTCATAACCACCCAGGTTGATGAAGTACAGGTGATGGGCACCGGCAGGCGGCGCCATTTGGCTGAGTTCGACTTTCCAGCCGTCTACGCCATCGACGGCCATCCAGGCGTCGATATGCATGCCCTTGGGGCTGCCGAACCAGCCGTCGCGCAATTGCGGGTAGGTGGCTTGCAGCGTGTCCGCCACTGCGAACACCACATCGTGAACTTCGATTTTGGCCCTTGGGTGCTTGCCCCCGAGCATGACAACAAACAGCATTACAGGTCCTGCCTGGTGATTGGGTAAAGGCTAACCATACTTCGATTGAACCCTTTTGTCCGGTCAGTGCCACACTGTTAATTCGCCAACTCATCAGGAGGTTGTTATGCGCACCATTGATCTGGCCGGTGTTCCCGTGCCTGTCATCGGCCAAGGCACCTGGCGCATGGGTGAAAACCCGGACCTGCGCAAAGCTGAAGTCGCCGCGTTGCAATTGGGTATCGACGAGGGCATGAGCCTGATCGACACCGCTGAAATGTACGGCGAAGGTGGCGCCGAAAAGGTGGTAGGCGAGGCCATTCGTGGCAAGCGCGACCAGGTGTTCCTGGTCAGTAAAATCTACCCTCACAATGCCAGCCACAAGGGCGTGCCGCGTGCCTGTGACGCCAGCCTTCAGCGGCTGGGCACTGATTATATCGACCTGTACCTGTTGCACTGGCGCGGCCAGTACCCGCTCGAAGAAACCGTCGAAGCGTTCGAACGTCTGCGCGAGGCAGGCAAGATCGGTCGTTGGGGTGTTTCCAACTTCGACGTCGCCGACCTGCAGGAACTTGCATCCCCCGCGTGTGCCACCAACCAGGTGCTCTACAACATCGAAGAGCGGGGTATCGAGTTCGACCTGTTGCCATGGTGGCAACAGCACCATTTGCCACTGATGGCGTACTGCCCAATCGCCCAGGGCGGTGAACTGCTGTCCAGCCCGACGCTCAAGCAAATTGCCCACCGACATGAGGCCACACCCGCACAGATCGCCCTGGCCTGGGTACTGCGTCAGGAGGGTGTGATTGCCATTCCCAAGGCGGTGAGCCCCGAGCATGTGCGGCTAAACGCAAGTGCCGCGAAACTGGTGCTGGATGAGCACGATCTGGATGCGATCGACCGCGTGTTCGGTGCACCCAAGCGCAAGCATCCACTGTCAATGGTGTAGCAAGCGTGCAGAAACGCTGCCGTCCATGGCCGGCGTTTCTGCGTCACCCAGGGTTAGCCGGCGACCGGGCTACGCCAGTCGTCCGAGCCGGAAGTACCCGCCACTTCGTGCGTCCAGATGATCTTGCGATAGGTGAAATGCACATCTTCCAAATGCGTGAAGTGCGCGTTTTCCGGTGCCTGGCAGTTGGGCATGCGTGACTGGATGTCCACGATGGTCGCACCCTCAAGCTCGATGGTGAAATAGTGCTCCTGGGTGCCGGCCGAGGAGGTGCGGAACCATTGCAGTTGGCATTTGACTTCTTCGCCACTGGTCAGCGCGCTGAACAGCAGGGGCGATGATTTATCGAAGACCTTGCTGATCATCAGCGGTTTGTGAACCCTTTGGCCGGTTGGCTGGCCGGATTGCGGGTCACGGGGAATGATCACTTGATGCGAAAAAGCCTGGACCAGGATCTGGTCTTCGTGGCCCTCCTGATAAATGTTGCCTACCGAGTCCTGGGTAAACGTGCCTGCCGTAATCAGTCCTTGTTTGACACCGGTGATCGAAAGGTATGCGGGTGTTGGCATGACGGGTTTCCTTGCCTGATGGTTGAAGTAGTGCCCAGCGGCAGTTGTGCCGGCTGGGCAAGTTCCTATAACAAGAAGCGTGCCTGAAATTAACAAGCCCAGTAAAAGCAGGGGGTTGCTTGTTGTTGAGCTTGATTTCATTAAGAAGGTGGATGTTTTAATCCGATTTAAATGAAATTGGTTGCGCAGAAGTGTGCATTAATTTGCTCGTCTAGTTTTTTCGTGTGCTTATTGGAGGAGAGGGTTAATTGAGCATGGCGTGCTGGTTTTGCTGCGCAAAATGGTGCGCACGCCAATGATTTAGGGGCTTGTAGGAAAATCCTTAAGTGCCGATTTGACACTTGCCGGATGTTATTTGTCCGGCTAGTGTTTGCGAACTTCGTGGAGAGAGTGGCGAGGTTTTTATAATCGTGTTTTTTGCGCCTGAGTGTGCTTCAGGTGTGCAGAATTTAATTGTTTTAAATGGTGTGCGGCCCAAAATGGATTATTCAGGCGCTTTGTGTGGCTATTATCTTGAACTTGCCTTGGTGCCCTGTTCGCAGGGTAACTTTGCAGGCAGCGATATGCGCTTTTCAAGTGAATATGAGGCCTTGGAGTCCGAGCTTGGCAAAGTGCAATCGATACATGTCAGCACCCAGCCGGACTGGCAGGAGGTCATGCACATCAGCGAGTGCCTGCTGCGTCAGCACACCAAGGATCTGCGGGTGGCGGCCTGGTTGACTTGGGCGCTGTACCAGCGTGAATCCTTGCCGGGGCTGGTGGCGGGCCTCGGGTTGATACGTCATTTATGCGAGCACCATTGGGCGGTTGTCTATCCGGCAAAATTACGCACCCGTGGCGCAGCACTGGGCTGGTTGGCGCTACGCCTGGAGCAGGTATTTGCACAAAGCTTTTCGCTCAAGGACCAGCAGCCATTGTTTCGCCGCATGCTTGAGCACCTGACGCACCTCGATGAGCTTTGGTCTGCGCATTTGAGTGATGAGGCACCGACGTTGTTGCCGCTGCGCAGGCAATTGACGCAGCGCTTGGAGCAGGCCGTAGAAGTGGAGCTGTCAGAAGCCGGTTCGGCGCGTGGGACTGCTCAGGTCAAGCAGGCGACGACGCGGCTGCTGATCCCCGAGTCGGCAACGGGTCACGACAAAACGGGTAACCAGACGATAGCCAGTGAAAAAGAAGCCCACAAATCACTGCGCGCCTTACAGGAACATGGCCGGCACTTGTGCAACTGGTGGCTGCGCCAGGATGCGACCGACCTGCGCGCCTTGCGGCTTAACCGGACACTGACCTGGCTGGCACTCAACACCTACCCGGACGCTGACAGTGACCGGCTCACGGTGCTTCGTGGCCCGACGCCCGACAAGCTCAAGCGCTACCGGGAGCGTTTTGCCCAAGGGCATTACGGCGACCTGTTGCTTGAACTTGAGGCCAGCCTGGCGGGTGCGTTGTTCTGGTTTGACGGCTTGCGCATGGTCTGGGAATGCCTTGACGCCTTGCAGGCCGATCTGGCTAAGACCGAACTGGAAGTCAGCTTCGCACTGTTATTGAAACGTTTGCCAGACCTGCCCGAATTCAAATTTCACGACGGTGCGCCGTTTGCCGATACCGCCACCCGGGACTGGATCACGCTTCAGGTCGCTCGACACTTGCAGCCACCTGCGCCGTCCGGCGTGGTTGTGGATGCCAACGCCGAACCCTGGGAAGCGGCCTTGCAAGAGGTCATGCCCAGGTTGCGTAAGGACGGGCTCAAGGAGGCAATACGCGAACTCAAGCAGGGCATGCACACCGCACGCAGCGAGCGCGCGCGTTTTCATTGGCGTCTGGCACTGGCGCGGTTGTGCGTATCGGCAGGCAAGCAAGCGCTGGCGAAGGTGCAGCTGGAAGACTTGGACCACGAGCTTCAGCGCGCCGGTCTGGATCGCTGGGAGCCGGAACTGGCACTGCAGGTTGCGCAGCTTTTGTATCGCTGTTGCGAGCTTTTGCCGCAAAGCCAGGCCATACGCGAGCGTAAGGAAACTACCCACCGAAGGCTCTGCCACTTCGATGTTGAAGCGGTACTTGAATAGGCTTTTGAACCCCCTCGAAAAAAGGAGATTTACCGTGGCCAAAGAAGGTTCGGTAGCACCCAAGGAACGCATCAATATCACCTTCAAGCCCGCCGTCGGGGGCGCCCAGGAAGAGGTTGAGCTACCTCTGAAGTTGCTGGTGCTGGGTGACTTCGCCCAGCGCGAAGACCCACGCAAGCTCGAAGACCGCAAGCCTATCGGTATCGACAAGAACACCTTTGATGACGTGCTGGCCAAACAGGCACTGGCGTTGACGCTAAGTGTGCCTAATCGCCTGCAGGAACTGCCCGATATCGAAGCACTGTCGATCCAGGTGCGGGTCAACTCGATGAAGGATTTTACCCCGGCGAACCTGGTCGAGCAGATCCCGGAGCTGCAAAAACTCATGGCGCTGCGTGAAGCACTGATGGCCCTCAAGGGGCCATTGGGTAACACGCCGAGCTTTCGCAAGGCGATCGAACAGGCGCTGGCGGATGACGACTCCCGCGCACGTGTATTGACCGAATTGGGGTTGAGTGACCCCACCGCCTGACATTTTCAGTAAAGGACACTGACGCCATGACCACCCAACAGCATCCGCTACCCACCCGAGTGGCTGACGAGCACAGCATTCTCGATACCATCATTGCCCAAACACTGCTGAGCGCCGATGACGAGGCCTACAGCATTGCCAAACGCGGTGTCTCGGCGTTTATCGAAGAGCTTGTCAAACCGCACAACAGCGGCGAGCCGGTCAAGAAGCGTCTGGTCGATCGAATGATCGCCGAGATCGACATGAAGCTCAGCGAGCAAATGGATGAAATTCTTCATCACCCGGATTTCCAGGCATTGGAAGCTTCGTGGAGAGGGTTGCAACTGCTCGTCGATCGCACCAATTTTCGCGAGAACATCAAGATCGAACTGCTGAACGTCTCACGACAGGACCTGCTGGACGATTTCGAAGACTCCCCGGAAACCACCCAGTCCGGGCTCTACAAGCATATCTACAGTGCCGAGTATGGTCAGTTCGGCGGCCAGCCCGTGGGCGCCATCATTGCCAACTACTTCCTTGGGCCCAGCGCGCCGGATGTGAAGCTGATGCAATACGTTTCCAGTGTTGCCTGCATGGCCCATGCACCGTTTATTGCCGCCGCAGGGCCGAGCTTTTTCGGTTTGGAAAGCTTTACCGGTCTGCCTGACATGAAGGACCTCAAGGATCATTTCGAGGGGCCGCAATTTGCCAAATGGCAAAGCTTTCGTCAGAGCGAAGACGCTCGTTACATTGGCCTGACCGTGCCGCGGTTCCTGTTGCGTACCCCTTACGATCCCCTTGAGTGCCCGGTCAAGACATTTGCCTACCAGGAAAACGTGGTCAACAGCCACGAACACTATTTGTGGGGCAATACCGCGTTTGCCTTTGCCACCCGGCTGACGGACAGTTTTGCCCGGTTTCGCTGGTGCCCGAACATTATCGGCCCGCAAAGCGGTGGGACAGTGGAAGACCTGCCCCTGCATCATTTCCAGAGCATGGGTGAAATTGAAACCAAGATCCCGACCGAAGTGCTGGTCTCTGACCGTCGCGAGTACGAACTCGCACAGGAAGGTTTTATTGCCCTGACCATGCGCAAAGGCAGTGATAACGCGGCGTTCTTTTCCGCCAGTTCAGTACAAAAACCCAAGTATTTCGGTAACAGTGCCGAGGGCAAGGAAGCGGAATTGAACTACCGCCTGGGGACACAGCTGCCCTACATGATGGTGGTCAACCGGCTGGCCCATTATCTCAAGGTGTTGCAGCGTGAGCAGTTGGGTTCATGGAAGGAGCGTACCGACCTGGAACTGGAGCTCAACAAATGGATCCGCCAATACGTTGCCGACCAGGAAAACCCCAGCGCCGAAGTGCGTGGGCGGCGCCCATTGCGGGCTGCCCGCATCGTGGTCAGTGATGTTGAGGGCGAACCTGGCTGGTACCGCGTTAACCTCAGTGTGCGACCGCACTTCAAGTACATGGGCGCGGACTTCACCCTGTCCCTCGTCGGCAAACTCGACAAAGAATGAGAAAGGGGCAGGGGATACCCGACTATCGCAGCCTTTTTGAGCGTCTCGAAGGCCTGGCACCTGCCAGGGCCGGAAGTGTAGCGTCGATTGCCGCGCACTTGGAGAACATGCTCGGCACACGTGCAGGCAGTGTCTTGACGCTGCCTGACTATGGGCTGCCCGACCTCAATGACATGCGCTTGAGCCTGCATGAGTCATTGAGTCAGTCGCGCCTGTCGATTGAGCGTTTCATCCAGGTTTACGAACCACGTCTTTCGAATGTGCGTGTCAGGGGCGTACCCGATACCGGCAACCCCTTGGTCCTGGCGTTTGTGATTGAGGCAACACTGCTCATCGACGGCGTTATGCAACCAGTGGTTTTTAACGCGCAGTTGGCCGGTGGTGGTCGGGTTGAGGTACTGCCTGATGTCCTTTAACCACTTTTACCAAAGTGAGCTCAGTGCCTTGCGCCAACTTGGGCGGCGTTTTGCTGAACGCAACCCAGCCTTGGCACCTTTTCTCGCCGACTCAGGCCAGGACCCGGATGTAGAGCGTCTATTGGAAGGCTTCGCCTTTCTGACCGGGCGCTTGCGCCAGAAGCTTGCCGACGAGCTTCCAGAGCTGACTCACTCATTGATGCATCTGCTGTGGCCCAACTATATGCGGCCACTGCCGGCGTTCAGTATCTTGCAATTTGACCCGTTGAAACATGCGTGCACCACGGTGAGCGTAGAACGGGACACGCCGGTTGAAAGCGTGCTGGTCAATGGTGAGCGCTGCCGCTTTCGTACCTGCTACGCCACCCAGGTGCTGGCGTTGCAACTGAGTCGCCTGGAGTACGTGTCCCAGGGAGCACAAACGCTCCTCAACCTGCATATGGAGATGAGCGTCGAGGGCAATTTGAGCCAGTTGGCGTTCGATCAATTGCGTTTGCACCTGGCGGGTGATCGACAGGTGAGCCAAGGCTTGTACCTGAGCTTGTTGCGTCATCTGGAAGGCATCGAATTGCGGCTCTTTGACCACGAAGGGGTTGTGATCAAGGATCGCGATGGCCAGCCGTTGTCGCTGCGGCTTGCTGCAAGCCAGGTAAAACCGGTGGGGTTCGATGAGGAGCATGCACTGATTCCCTATCCCGCCAACACCTTTTGCGGTTATCGCCATCTGCAGGAATATTTTGCGTTTACGGACAAGTATCTGTTTGTCGATGTACTGGGGCTGGATGCGTTAGAGGCGTTGCCAAATGAATTGCGCAAGCAGGCGAGATGTATAGAGCTGCGTTTCAAGTTAAACCACCCCGCGCATGCGGCGCATCGCCCCACTCTGGACAACGTAAAGCTGTATTGCACGCCGATTGCCAACCTGTTCAAGCACGACGCGGTGCCCATTCGCCTCGATGGCAAGCAGGATGAGTACCTGCTGCTGCCGGGTGGCATAGCGCGGGGCAATGCCGCGGTCTTTTCCGTGGACCAGGTGACCGGATGGCGCCCGGGTGGGCTGGGCTACCAGGCGTATGTGCCGTTCGAATCCTTCGAGCATGGCAGTGGCAATGCCACTTCGGCGCGCACGCCCAGCTACAGCATTCGTCAGCGCTCGTCGGTGCAAAGTGCCGAACTGGATACCTGGTTGAGTTTTGGCACTGGCCCAGGCAATGAGCAGGAAACCCTTTCGATTGAATTGACCTGCACCAACCACAACTTGCCACGGCTGCTGCAGGTGGGAGAGATCAATCAGCCCTGTGAACAAACCCCGGAATTCCTGACGTTTCGCAATATCTGTGCGCCGACGGCAAGCTTTGCTCCGCCTTTGGACCAGGACTTCCTCTGGAAACTGATCAGCAACATGTCGCTCAACTACCTCTCGTTGACCGATACCCGTGCCTTGAAAGTCATCCTCCAGACATACGACTTGCCGCGCTATCACGATCGACAGGCTCACAACGTCAGCCAGCGAAGACTGGATGCGTTGAAGTCCATCCGTCATCAAGCCGTTGATCGAATACATCGTGGGCTGCCGATACGCGGCCTGCAGGTCGACTTGAGTATTGACGTCAACGGCTTTGCCGGCCAGGGCGACCTGTTTGTCTTCGCCTCGGCACTCAATGAGTTTTTTGCCCTATACGCCGGCCTCAATTCGTATCACGAACTGCGGGTCACCAGCACACAAGGAGACGTGTATCTATGGCCACCCCGGATGGGTCGGCAGGCCCTGCTTTGACTGCTCTAGCACGCACAATTCGCGAGTATTCGTTATTCCAGGCGGTACTGCAGGTGATTGAGCGCCTGCGCGACAGCCATCCTTCACTGGATGACGACGCGTTATATGACCTGCTCGAGTTCCAGGCCAACCCAAGCTTGGGTTTCCCTGGGCACGACATTGACCGGGTGGTTTTTTTTGTCGAGCAAGGACAGTTACGCGCGCGCCTGCGTCTTAACGTGCTCGGCTTGTTTGGCGCCGGTTCGCCATTGCCTGGGTTTTATCAAGAGCAGGCGAGTGGCAGCGTCAGCCGTGGCTTTCTCGACGTATTTCACCACCGCCTGCAGAGGTTGATGTTGCCGATCTGGCGTAAGTATCGCTATCGAGCGAGTTTTCGCACCGACGCCAGTGATGCTTTTTCCGCGCAGATGTTTGCGCTGGTCGGGCTGGGCAGCCGCCAGATTCGAGACGCGGCGCAATTGGACTGCAAGCGGTTGTTGCCGTACCTGGGGCTACTGAGCCTGCGAGCGCATTCGGCAACCTTGATCGAAACGGTGCTGCGCCATTACTTCAAGCACAGTCGTTTGTTCATTGAACAATGGGTTGAACGCACGGTGGTCATCGCCCAACAGCAACGCAATCAACTCGGTACGGCCAATAACGTGCTTGGCGAAGACCTGCTGCTCGGGCACCGGGTTGCCGATCGCAGCGGCAAGTTCAGGGTGCATGTCGAGGGCTTGAGCTGGCAGCGCTTTCACACGTTTCTACCCGCCGGCAGCGCGTGCAAACCGTTGTGCTCGCTGGTTCGCCTGATGCTACGGGTGCCATTGGACTATGACGTGCGCCTGGTACTGGCCGAGGGTGAAGTGCGGCCATTGCATATTGGCGAGCGCAACGTATGTCGTCTCGGTTGGACCAGTTGGTTGGGGTACGAGCGTGCCGACGGTGTGGTCACTCTGGCCAGCCACTCTGATTAGGGACTGATGATTATGATGAATGTAGACCTGCAACAACTGATCCGGACCTTGACCCCGCAAACGCGCGTTGACTTGGCGCGGGCAGCTGAACGATGTGTTACGCGCGGTGGCAAGGAAGTGTTGGTTGAGGACCTGCTGCTGACACTGCTGGAACACCATGATGGTCCTTTGGCGAGGGCTCTGGCGGATGCCGAGATCGCTCCAGGCGAGCTTCAGGCCATGCTGCAGCTCAAAGGTGAACACAATGCATCGCGCAGCCCGGTGTTTGCCCCGGCACTCGTGCAGTGGTTGCAACAAGCATTAATGGTTGGCCACCTTGAACTGGGGCAGGTTGAAGTCGATGCCGGTGCTTTATTGCTGGCACTTCTGCGCCATCCACTGCAACACGCGGGCAGTGGTTATCAGCAATTGCTGAGTCGTTTGGACGCGCAACGGGTGCTCGATTTTTTGTTGAGCCAGGGATCTGGAACTGGACCTTTGCGACCAGGCGAGTCGCTGCTGGAGCGCTTTACCCACGACCTGACGCATCAAGCCCGCGAAGGCCGTATCGACCCGGTCCTTTGCCGCGACGCAGAGATCCGTCAATTGATCGATATCCTTGTGCGTCGGCGCAAGAACAACCCGATCCTGGTGGGAGACGCGGGCGTGGGTAAGACCGCCATCGTCGAAGGGCTCGCTTTGCGAGTGGTTGCCTCACAGGTGCCCGAGCCACTCAAGGGAGTACGCATACTGACCTTGGATATGGGCTTGTTGCAGGCCGGCGCCAGCATCAAGGGCGAGTTCGAACGGCGGCTCAAAGGTGTGATCGACGAGGTCAACGCCTCACCACAGGCCGTGATCCTGTTTATTGATGAGGCACATACCCTGGTGGGTGCCGGCGGGCAGGTGGGTGGAGGCGATGCCGCCAATTTGCTCAAGCCCGCCCTGGCGCGCGGTCAATTGCGCACAATCGCAGCCACGACCTGGTCCGAGTACAAAAAATACATCGAAAAAGACCCAGCGCTGGCACGGCGCTTCCAGCCGGTGAAGGTTGGCGAGCCGAGTGTGGCGGCGGCAGTTTCCATTTTGCGCGGGTTGGTGCCGGTGTATGAAGCCAGCCATGGCGTCTATGTACGCGACGATGCGGTGGTGGCGGCAGCGCAACTGAGCGCTCGTTACCTGGCGGGGCGCCAGTTGCCGGACAAGGCCGTCGATGTACTGGATACAGCCTGTGCGCAAGTGCGCATTAGCCTGACGGCGGCGCCTGAGGTGTTGCAGCAGCTGTGCGCTGAATTGGCCGAGGGCACACAGCAGCGCGTGGCGCTTGAGCGCGATGTTCAAGCAGGCTTGTCAGTTGACCAGCCAGCGTTGCAAACACTGGTCCGGCGTCTGGACGCCCTCGAGCTTGAGCGCCAGCAAGCCGAGCAGGGCTGGATGCAGCGTGAACAGCAGCAAGCCAGTCACGAGGTCTGCCCACGGGTGGTCGCTCAGGTCATCAGCGGCTGGACCGGTATTCCGGTCGAGCAACTGGCGTTGGAGCACAGTGAGCGCATCCCGGGTTTTGCCGATGCCCTGCGCGAGCGAATTATTGGGCAGGAACCGGCGGTGCAGGCGCTTGATCGCAACCTGCGAGCGGTGGCTGCAGGCCTTAATAATCCTGAGGCCCCAGTAGGCGTATTTTTGCTGGCCGGCCCAAGCGGGGTCGGCAAGACCGAGACGGCGCTGGCGCTGGCGGACTTGCTGTACGGCGGCGAGCGGTTTGTGATCACGCTCAATATGTCGGAATACCAGGAGCAACACTCCCTGTCCCGATTGATCGGAGCGCCTCCCGGTTACATTGGATACGGCGAGGGCGGGGTGCTGACCGAGGCCGTGCGCCAGCGCCCCTATTCAGTGGTGCTGCTCGATGAAGTCGAGAAGGCCGACCCAGAGGTGCTGAACCTGTTCTACCAGGTCTTTGACAAGGGCTTGGCCAATGACGGTGAAGGTCGCGAAATCGACTTCCGTAACACGCTGATCCTGATGACGTCCAACCTGGGCAGCGATTGCATCACAGCACTGTGCGCCGATGGCCAGCGCCCTGATTCTGAGGTGCTGGAGGAAGTGATTCGCCCCGTATTGCGCGCTCACTTCAAGCCGGCTCTGCTTGCCCGGATGCGTGTCGTGCCGTATTACCCGCTCGCAGGCGAACGGTTACAGGACGTGGCAAGGCTCAAGCTTGCGCGCCTTGGCCAACGGCTGCACACGCGTGAACTGGTGTTCAGCTACAGCGCCGAACTGGTCACGCACATGGTCGAACGCTGTATGCACCAGGACAGTGGTGCGCGTTATATCGACCAGTGGATCGAGTCCCACCTGCTGCCGCAGATCGTTGATCGCCTGCTCAGTGCGATGGCCGTTGGCGAATTCCTCTCTGCCACCCACGCGACGCTGGATGGCCGCGGTGTGCCTGTGTGTGAGTTCAGCCAATGACGCACAGCACATTCAAGCCGTTGCCTGGTCCGCAGGCCTGCACCGACCAACTGCTGGGCTGGTTCACCCGCCTGGGATTTGAGCGTGAGGAATCGACGTTGGCGCAGCTTTGCGTCACGGCCGCTGCGCAGTTGAGCGAGTGTGACCTGTGCCAACTGTATGCGCGGGAGGAAACCACCGGCCAGTTGGGGCTGATCGCTCAATACTTTCCTGACGGGGAACCCTCAGGCGAGCGGGCTGCAACTGTGGAGGTTCAACACCAGCAGTTATTGCACTACGTCCTTAACCAGGGGCGGGAGCTGACCATTGATGAACTGTGCAACAGCGCCTATGACAGCGGTTTTCTCCCCGTAGCGACGTTGCCTTGGCACGCGCTGACATGCCTGCCCTTGTTCAACCGGAGCAAGGCGGTGTGCGGCGTCCTGCTTTGTGCCAGCCTGCGCCCGACGCAATTTCAGGGCTACGCCGTGTCGTTGGGCCAACTGGGTAGCTTTGCCCTCGGCCAATTAACTCTGCGCCGGCTTGCCCATCCTGGGCGCATCACTGCTGTTGCCCAGCGCTGTGCGCCCGTCACAGGCGGCTATGGCTTGATCGGCAACAGCACCGCGATGGAAGCGACCTGTCACCTCATCGGCAAGGTTGTGCAGGCGCCTTTTACCGTGCTGTTGCACGGTGAAACCGGCACTGGCAAGGAGGTGGTGGCGCGTGCGATTCACGCCGCCGGCCCGCGCAGCACGCGAGCGTTTGTCGTGCAAAACTGCGCAGCCTTCCCTGAGGGCTTGCTGGAGAGTGAGCTGTTCGGCTACCGCAAAGGCGCGTTTACCGGTGCGGAGCGTAACTATGCTGGGCTATTTGACGCGGCTGATGGCGGCACACTGCTGCTGGATGAGATTGGCGATATGCCACTCTCCCTGCAGGCAAAGCTGCTGAGAGTTCTACAAGAAGGTGAGGTGCGCCCTCTGGGCGCCAATACCGCCCACAAGGTCGACGTGCGAATCATCGCCGCCACCCATCGCGACCTGCTGGCAATGGTCAGCCAGGGGACTTTTCGCGAGGACCTCTATTACCGATTGGCACAGTTCCCTATCCAATTACCGGCCTTGCGTGAGCGTGACGGTGATGTGCTGCAGCTTGCCCGGCATTTTGCTGAAAAGGTCTGCGCGGCACTCGAAAAACCGGTGGTCAGTTGGTCCAGTGCCGCGCTTGATCAGCTCTCCGGCCACGCCTTCCCAGGCAATGTGCGTGAGCTCAAATGCCTGGTGGAACGGGCGGTGCTGCTGTGTGATGAAGGGGTGATTTTACCTGAGCACCTGTCGCTGTCGTCGGCTCCCGCGGGTACGACCGCCGAAGCGACTCTGCGTCAGCGCCTGGAGCGGGTGGAACGAGTCTTTTTGATCGATTGCCTGCACAAGAACCGTGGCAATCGAACGCGCACCGCGCGTGAACTTGGGGTCGCGCGTCGCACGCTGCTGTACCGGCTTGCGCGTTTGAACATCCCCATGGGCGCGTCTCGAGGGGAATGCTGAATGGCGTATTCACGCTGGCGTGCTCATGGGCTCTGCGATGCCCCGCTTGTTTTATCTACCTGGGAGAACCCCGATGCCTGATCGTCCATGGCGAGCCGTACTGCTTGTGTTGTGTTTGCTAAGCGGTTGCAGCGCCAATTATGTGTTTGATGACGCTGACTATCGTCCTTTGGGTGACTCCCAAGCGACCCGTCGTGGCCAATGAAAAGGAGCCTTTCATGCAATTAGTGCTTGAAGTGTGTGATGGCGGGGGCGATGAGCCGCCACCGCGCAAGGTGTTCGATGGAGTGGGCGGCGTGGTCGGTCGTGGAGCCGGTTGCGACTGGAGTATTCCTGACCCCAGTCGCTTGCTTTCCAGTCACCACGGGTTGATCGCGTACCGTGACGCGCGTTATTTCCTGACGGATATCAGCAGTAACGGTATCCGTGCGGTGAGCAGTGGCAAGTCGCTGCAAAAGGGGCAGGCGCGGTTGATCGTGGAGGGTGATGTTTTCCAGTTGGGGCCATTTGCTATCCGTGCGCGGTTGATTGAGCGCGTGGCGTCGCATTGCCAGCCATTATCCACTGCGGGCGGGGTGATACCCGATGATGCTTACCTGGGCCTGGACCCCGTTCAAGAATGGGATCGCCAGTCGATGCACGGCGCACCGCCGTGCGAGCTGGACGCCTTGAACGACGTGCAAGAGGCACCGAGTGCCTGGATGTCTGGTGACGATGTTGAGCGCGACTACCTGGCCTTACCTGCACAGGCAGACGTTTTGGTAGAGAGGGTCGAACCTGTCTTGCCTGACTCGCAGGCGCCCGAGGCCGACGAAGTGTTCTGGGCGCAGTTCGCCAAAGCGTTGGGCGTCAGTGCGCAGGCGCTCGATTGCGCTGGCCGCGAGGCGTTGGCGATTAAGGCTGCGGGTTTACTCAGGCACGCGATTGATGGGTTGCAACAGAGCCTGCGCACTCACGACGAACTGCACAACGAATTGGACCTGGACGCGAGCACCTTGATCAAACGTCCGAACGCGTTGAAAGACAGCCTGTGCATTGACTCTGCGTTGGCGTCGTTGCTGGGCACGGGCGAGTTGGCGCAACCCTGCGCCGAAGCGGCCATTACGCAGGTGTACCGGCAAATGCAAGTGCATCAGGTCGCGCTGCTCGTTGCATGCCGCACGGCGCTGCGCACCTCGTTGGCGACGTTTGCCCCTGGCCACTTGCTGGCCAGTTTTGAGCGCGATGACAAGGTGCCGAGGTTCTTTGCCGACAGGGCGCATTGGCGGGCCTACCAGCGCCACTATCAACGAGTGGTCGAAGAAAATGCATCGAATACGGACCTGTTGCGCGGCAACTTTTCCAAGGCCTATGAGGAGCAGGTACGCCTGGCCTCGGCGTTGTTTGCCACACCTTCGGGAGGATGCCCATGACCCGTGTCGCCCTACCTCTTTTGGTTGTATTGGTGCTGCTGGGTGGTTGCAGCAACCTGTCACCGTTTTCCACATTGACCAAGCTCGACTTGACGCTGGCCGCCAGTGACGAAGTGAACCCCGACCTGCATGGGCGCCCCTCGCCGGTGGTGGTGCAGCTGTTTGAACTCAAGCATCCAGTGGCATTCGAAAACGCAGATTTTTTTACCCTGTATGGGCATGCCGAGCAGGCGCTGCCCAAAGACTGGGTGAGCAGCGAGGAGCTGGAGCTGCGCCCCGGCGAGCAGGTGGCCCTCAAACTCAGGAGCGAACCGCAAAGCCGTTACGTGGGCATTATTGCGGCGTACCGCGATTTACCCCATGTGCAATGGCGCTGGGTGCTGGCGCTGGCGCCACAGCAAGTCACAAGAGCGCACCTGGTGCTTGACCAGGCGGGTATCCGTGCTGGCGACCCGCTCGCCAGCCTGGAGGAGAACTGATATGCAGGCTCATAAAGTCATCTGGCAGGAAGGGATGTTGCTGCGCCCCCAGCACCTGCAACATAACGACCGTTATTACCATCAGCAGCTTAATCGAACTCGCTTGCTGGGCAGTGATGCCTGGGGTTTCCTGAGCCTGGACATCGACCTGCAATACCTGAACCTGGGCAAGCTGGTGGTCAATCAAGCCAGTGGCGTTTTGCCGGACGGCAGTCTTTTCGAGTTGACCACCGCCATGGCGCCACTGGTGCTGGAGGTGCCGGCCAACGCGGGTAGGCAATCGGTGTACCTGGCGTTACCGATGACGACCGGCAATCAGGTTGAAACCCGCACGCAGGAGGCGCCGGAGGTGTTGGCGCGCTACATCGCCTGTGACATTGAAGTGGCGGACTCCAATGCGGGCCGGGACGCTCGTTGCCAGATCAGTTGCGCACGGCCGGATTTGCGCCTGTTGCTGGGTGAGCAGCCGGGGGATGAGGTCTACGTGAAGCTGAAGATTGCCCAGGTGCTGGAATGCTCTGCTGAAGAGGGGCTGCGTATGGAGCCTGATTTTGCCCCGACGTTTATTTATGTGCAGGGCTCGGGGTTTGTTTCGTCCTGCCTCAAAGAAGTGATCAGCCTGCTCGCCAGCCGGGGGGATGCGATTGCTGAGCGGATGGGCGGCAATGGCGCCACGGCGGGTGCGCAGATTGCGGACTTTTTGATGCTGCAACTGATCAATCGGACCGAGCCGGTGTTGCGCCATTATCTGGTGCAGGCGCAAGTGCGTTCAGAGGCGTTGTTCCGCGAGATGCTGTCGATACTGGGCGAACTGGCGACGTTTGCCAGCGACAGCAAACGTGCCACCCAGCAGGTGCGCTACCTCCACGGCGACCAGGGCGCGAGTTTTCGTGGGTTGATGGCGGGGTTGCGCACAGTGCTGTCGATGGTCTTTGAGCAGCATGCCCTGGAGCTGGTACTGCAACAGCGCCAGTATGGGGTAATGGTCTGCCCAGTGGCCGATCTCAAGCTGCTGGGCACCGCGACATTCATCCTGGCAGTCGCGGCTCAATGCGACTCGGAAGAACTGCGCCATCGTTTGCCGGCCCATCTGAAGATCGGTCCCGTAGAGCGCATCCGCGAACTGGTCAACCTGCACCTGGCGGGCATCAAGGTCAAACCACTGCCGGTGGCGCCCCGCCAGATCCCTTTTCATGCCGGTAAAACCTATTTCATGCTCGAACTCAGTGCCCGGGATATCGCGCAGTTGGAGCAATCGGGTGGTTTTGCGTTCCATGTCGGCGGCGAGTTCAGCGAGTTGGAACTGACCTTCTGGGCTATCAGGAATTGAACAGCATGAACATGGACAGTGATTACCCGCTGGATGAAAAAACCGTGTTGCTGGATCGTAACGGCCACGGCCCGGTACAGCGCCCGGTGACGGACTTTCCCTCGCCACCGCGTTTTGAACAGTTGGAAGACCGCATGGTCTACGCCGCCGCTGTGCAGGGCGCTCAACGTTTCAACGTGGGCCTTAACCCGCTGGTGACAGCGGCCTGGGAACTGATGTGCGAGGTGCTTGAACTTAAACTCAGCAGCGGTCGGGAAAACCTGCAGACGCTCAATGAGCGACTGGCCGCAAGCCTCACACGCTTCGAGGTCCGCGCCCAGCATGAAGGCATGGAAAGCGCTCAGGTGATTGCTGCTCGCTATGTGCTGTGCAGCGTCGTTGATGAAGCGGTAGTCACCACGGCGTGGGGAAGTCGCAGCGACTGGTCGAAGATCAGTCTGCTGAGCCGTTTTCACAACGAAACCTTTGGCGGCGAAAAGTTTTTCCAGCTGTTGGAGCGACTGTCTCGCGACCCCGTGAAGCACTTGGCCATGCTGGAACTGATGTACCTGTGCCTGTCGATGGGTTTTGAAGGCAAATACAGGGTCATGGAGCGCGGCGTGACCGAGCTTGAGGGCGTCCGTGACGCCTTGTATCGCCAGATAAGACACGTGCGTGGCGACCCGGTGTCTGTGTCCGCCTCTGTTCCCCGGCCGGAGCCGGCACGCCGCAAGCGGCTGCGCACACTCTCCGCAACCTGGTGTGTGGCGTTGGGCTTGATCGCTTTGCTGGCGATGTATTCGGCAACTGCCTGGGTACTGGAGCAGGAGCGAGCCCATGCATTGCAACCCTTTCAATCTTCGGCGCCGGAACTGACTCCGACGCCCTTGTAACGCTGGGAACATTGAATGAACGCATTCTTCAAGGGCGCGGGCAACCTGCTGCGCATCGTTTGGGTATGGAGCTTGTTGCTGGTGCTTTCCAGCGCGTGCCTGGTGTGGTTTTTCGGGCCTGTGCTGGCGGTGGATGACCACCGGTTCTGGCAAGGTGCTACGGCTCGGCTCGTGACTATCAGCGGGCTGTTTCTGCTATGGGGGCTGGCGATGGTCATTGCGGGCGCACGCCACAGCGCAAGGTCCAAAACCGACGAAAGCCGGGCCGACCGTCAGCATCCGGGGCTGGTAGAGGATGAGCGCAAACAGGTACGCGCCCGTTTCAAGGACGCGCTGCACACCTTGAAAACATCTCGCCACTATTTCGGGCGCAGCGTGCGCTCACGCAACGAACTGCCCTGGTACTTGTTGATCGGACAGCGAGGCAGCGGCAAGAGCGCTTTGCTGGCAGCGAATGGCTTGCAGCGCCCGCCGGATCATCTTCAAACCGCATCATCAGGGGCCAGCGCCTACTGTGACTGGTTCTTCGCCGATCAGGGCGTCCTGATGGAGAGTGCCGGACGCTACCTGGACCAGCCCGACCGCGCGGTCGATGCCGCAGGTTGGTCAACATTACTCGGGCTGCTCAAGTCCAGGCGGCGAGTACGTCCACTCAACGGCGTGGTGGTGACGTTGTCGGTGGACACCCTGTTGGGCAGCAATGAGCATGATCTGGAGCGCCATGCACGGCATGTGCATTCCAGGTTACAAGATATCCAGCAGACGCTGCATATCGATATTCCGGTTTATCTGGTGCTGACCCACGCTGACCACATCCCAGGCTTTACCGCGTTTTTTGATACGCCGCACGACAGCGCCGCAGAGGGCGTACTCGGTGAGCTGATCACTGGCAGCCACACGGGTGTGCCTATGGCGCAGGTGCGTCAGGTGTTCGAAACGTTGCTGCAGCGCCTGAGTGGCGAACTGGTGCAGCGCCTGCACCAGGAGCGCAATGTCGAGCGCCGTGGCTGGATGCTGGGTTTTGTGCCCCAGGTGGCACGCATCGGTGAGCGTTTATGCCTGTTTATCGAAGTTGCGTTCTGCGCCCATCGCAATCAGCGCATCCAGGGGTTGCGAGGTTTCTATTTGACCTGTGCCGGTGAGCGGCACGAACGCTTTGTCCAAGGTCTTTTCAACCAGGTGATTTTCGCCGAGGCCGATCTTGCGGGGCTGCACGCCGAGGAGCACCGACGCATTCGTTGGCAGCAGGCGGGATGGGCGAGCGCCGTAGCACTGGTCATCGGTGCGGCGGGCATGCTCTGGGTGCACAGCTATGGGATCAACCACCAACGCCTGGAGCTGTTGGCGCAGTTAGGTCAAGTTAATACGCCAGCCCCGGACGATGCGGACCATACGTTGGGGTTACTGACATTGCTGGACAATCGCCTGGCGGCCACCCGGGTGTTTCCGCCGGTGTCAGAGGCCGGCGTGCTGGAGAGAGCCGGACTGTTTCAGGGTGAAGTGAGCCGACCACCGTTGGTCAGTGCCTACAACGACGCCCTGCAGCAAATGGTCGCCCAGGTCGCTTCGCTGCTCGAAGAACAGGTGCGGTCGAGCCTTGGGGATCGCGAACGGTTACTGGATAACCTGCGCGCCTACCTGATGCTCAATCTGCGCGAGCGACGTGATGCCGGGTGGCTGGCGGAGCGCGTGGCGACTCGGTGGTCCGAGCGCTATGCCGGTGAGGCTTCGACGCAGGCGCGCCTGAGTGAGCACTTCGGCCGGCTGCTTGAACAACCTTTTGCCGCGCCACTCAATGATGAGCTGGTCGCCCAGGCTCGCCAGGTGCTGCGCGGAGAGTCGCTGGCAGACGTGGTATATCGCGTGCTGCGCGAGCAATCGCACACGCTGGAGCCCAGCCGTCTCACCGACGGCACTGTGTTCATGGCGCTGGACCAACCGATTTCCGGGTTTTACAGCAAGCGCTATGTGCAGTATTTCGACCAGCAAGGCCCGCGATTGGTTAACGCGATTGTCCTGGACAATTGGGTGCTGGGGCAGGCGACTGACCTCAGTGCGATGGAGTTGCGCCGGTTGATAGTCGAGCTCGAACAGCGCTATTTCAGCGAGTACGCCGATGCGTGGAGCCAGGCCCTGGGCCAGATCCGATTACGCGAAACCGAAAACCTGCGCCAGGACGCCGAACAACTGGCGAGCCTCACCTCGGCGCAATCACCACTGGTGTTGTTGTTACAGCAGGTGCGTGAAAATACCCGTTTGCTATCCACTGATGACCCAATGTCAGCGGTGCCCCACGAGGCCGGTGACGTGGCGGCTATCGCTCAGTCGATGGCTGCCCGTGTACGCGCGGGTGTTTTGCCCAAGCCCACAGGCGATGACGCTGCAAGACGCGCCTTGCAACGCCGTTTCGAGCCTTTGCATCAACTGCTTGATGAGCAGCAAAACCCGGGTGAGCAACTGACCCAGGCGTTGCGCCAGCTTGATGCTGTGCACCTGCAAATGGCAGCGCTGAACCGCGAAGGGTCACCGGAGCAGGCGGCTTTCCAGATGGTGAAACGGCGTATGGAAGGGCAACAACCTGGGTTGGGACAGTTACGCGATATTGCCGCACGTTTGCCGCTGCCGCTCAAAGGTTGGGTCGAGGGCCTTGCCGACGACAGTTGGCGGCATTTGTTCGATGAGGCCTATACGCATGTGAACCAACGCTACCAGAGCGAGGTGTATAGCCTGTATGCCAAGGCTATTCGCCAGCGTTACCCGTTCAATGCCCATGCCAGCAGCGACGTGGCCCTGGGCGACTTCGAGGAGTTTTTTAAACCCCAGGGCGTGCTGGCAAGGTTCCATGAAACCTACCTGCGCCCGTTTATCAGCGCCGACGGCGGGCGTTATCGCTTGCGCGGCCTGGAAGGCCAGAGCCTGCCAATGTCGCGCGCGCTGCTGGAGCAACTCGGCAAAGCGCAGACCATCCGCCGTGGTTTTTTTGGTGGCGACCCAGGCGAGTTGTCGGTTCGATTTACGTTGGCACCTTATAGCCTGGATCAGGCGGTCAGCCGCGCGGTGTTGAGCTTTGGCGGTCAGCAGTTGGAGTACCGTCATGGGCCGATTGTGCCTGTGACGTTCCAGTGGCCCAGCGAGGTGGAAAATGGTCGCAGCAGCCTGGTATTGGAACGAGGTGCACAGCGGCCGTTGGGCATCGAGAAGAACAGCGGGGCCTGGTCGTTGTTCCGGTTTTTTGACTTGCTGCACAGCGAGCCCGCCAGTGGGCGCGATGCGCAGATACTCAAGTCCGACCTCGCTGGTTTGCGTGCCAATTACCTGTTGGTCAGCCAGCGCACACCCAGCCCGTTTCAGATGGACACGTGGCGCACGTTCCGTTTGCCGGAGCGGCTGTGACCGCGCCGCAAGCCGCCGCAAACAGCGCGGCACGTACTCAACGTGGCAAGGCCAGGCAGCGCAACGAAGATGCGTTCCTCGACTGCCCCCAACAAGGTTGCTGGGCGGTTGCCGACGGTATGGGCGGCCACCGGGCCGGACACAGGGCCAGCCAATGGGTGGTCGACAGCCTTGCCGCGTTGCCGGTCCACGGTACGTTCGATCAGCGCATCGATGCGGTGCGGCGATGCCTGCAACGGCTCAATCAGTGTTGGGGGGATAACACCTCACCGCCGGCCGCAGGTCGCGACGACAGGATGGGCAGTACCGTGGTGGTCCTGCTGCTGGAGGGCCGGCGCGCAGCGTGTATCTGGGCGGGGGACAGCCGCTGTTACCTGTGGCGAGGCGGGCGGTTGTATCAGCTGTCGCGCGATCACTCACTGCTGCGCCAATTGATGGATGAGCAGCGATTGAGCCTGGCGCAGGCCCAGGCGCATCCCGACGCCAGGGCATTGACCCGCGCCGTAGGCGCGCGGCACCCGCTGAAACTCGAGGTGCTGGAGTTGGGCGCGCACCCAGGCGATGTGTTTGTGCTGTGCAGTGACGGTATGTACCAGGCGATGACGCACGCCGAGCTGGGCAGCGCCATGGACAGCGGTACGCCGCAACAGGTGGTGGCGCGGCTGTTCACGGCGGCGCTACGCGGGCCGGCGCGGGATGACCTGACGGCCGTGGTGGTGCGCGTATGACCACGGCACCTGGCATGCCCACCTTGCTGGCGGGGCGTTATCACCTGGAGCGCGTGTTGGGCTCGGGCGGCATGGGTGTGGTCTACCGGGCGCGCGACCTGCTGCATGAGCAGTTTGGCGAGCCCTGTTCCAGCGTGGCAATCAAGGTGCTCGGTGAGAATCTCCGCCTGGCGCCCGATGCACATGTGCTGCTCTACAGCGAGTTTGCCCTGACCCGCAGCCTGCAGCATGAGCGCGTGGTACGCATGTTTGCGTTTGAGGTGGATATCAGCAGCCAGATCGCGTTTTTCAGCATGGAGTTAATGCACGGTATGACCCTGGACCGGCTGCTGCTGGAGTGTCCCGATGGCTTGCCGTGGCGTGAGTTGCAGCCTCTGGCTGTGCAGCTGCTGGATGCTGTGGCGTATGTGCATCGTCAAGGTGTGCTGCATGGGGATGTGAAGCCGGTGAATATCATGGTGGGTGAAGAGGGCATTCGTTTGTTCGATTTCGGCCTCGGGCAGGCGACGGCGGAGGCGATGGCAGGGCTGGCGAGTGTGAGTCGTGATCGTTTTAATGCCTGGACACCGGCTTATGCTGCGCCGGAGTTGTTGGCGGGCGGTGCATTGACGGCGAGTGCTGATCTGTATGCGGTGGCGTGTGTGGTGTATGAGTTGGCCCATGGCAAACGCTTGGGCGAGCGTCGGGCCACTGAGCGGCTGGAGCGCCCCCGGCAGCTGCCCGCAGCGTGTTGGCCAGCCTTGCGCTTGGCGTTGGCGATGGATCCTGAGCGCCGAACGATCAGCGTGGAGGCGTTGGGCGAGGTTATGGCGCGTTGTCGATGGCGCTGGTTCAGGTAGCTATGGGTGCCTGCCAAGGTATCGATTTGGCCTACGCTGTGTATCGGCTGTTCTGTGGGAGCTGGCTTGTCGAATCGTCGCACCGCTGCGATGCAGCCATCTCGGTGTGTCAGGTGCACCGAGCTGATGCCATCGCAGGCAAGCCAGCTCTCACATGACCTACCCAGCCAATTCATGCAGCCGGCAGTACTCTTCCCACCCCAACCCCGCCATCTGGGCGACTTCTTTATGCACTTCCAGGCGCTGAGCCTCAAAAGTTTCAGCCGACTCGGCCGTCAACTTGAGCGTCAGCTCCCAGGCAAACAGATTCTGGCGCTCAGCCTCGGCCTCGAAAGCTTCATGCAAGCGCTCGGCGCGATACTGCGCGAGGGTTTCGCCTTTGGCTTGGGCGGCCAGAGGGTTGAGGGTATCCAGTTGCGTCGCCACCTGGGGGTGTTCATTCAAGAAACGGTCCAGGGCGCGCTGGTGGTTATCACCGGGTTCTGACAAGGGCTTACTCCTGATGGGATGAAGTGAATAGATGGGGTCACGCACAAGGCTTTGCAATCAGCTGGCGGGCAATCGCCACGTAGGCGGGCAGGGTCGCTGGCCTGGGCATCGAGAAAACGGGTTTGAGGGCTGACCTGACGGCCCCGATACACCGCGCAATCTGAAATTAATTCTGAATAATTAATTGTAGTGCGGCAAAAGCCTTTCGCTACCGGTAGGTGGCCGTGTAGCGTTACATGGGATTTTTGGGCACTGCCAAGCATGGGCAGAAAGCGATACGGGCAGAGGGACGGGGCATGGCGCAAACGCTGTTCAAACTTTTCCTCACCCAACGCCTGGCGGCCTTGGCCAGTACCGAATCATTGCGCGCCATCCGTGAAGGCTTGCTGTGGATCCTGCCGTGCCTGCTGGTGTCTGCCGGTTTCCTGATCTTGTCTGAATGCGCCAAGGTGCTGGGCTTCGATCCGCAGGTGGTGGCCTTTCTGTCGGGGTTGCATAACCAGATCAGCTCGGTGATCCCGCTGCTGGTGGCGGCATCGATTGGCTACATGCTCGCCATCCAGCACCGGCTGCCACAATTGCCCGTGGCATTTTTGTGCCTGGCCCACGTGGTGATCGCCACCTTTGTATTGCGCGACTACCCGCGAGCATCGGCGACGTTTGTATTGTTTATCGCCATCGCTTCGCCGCTGTTGAATGTGCCGACGATCGCCTGGCTGCACCGTTTCCGCTGGACGCGGCTGGTCAACGAAGACTTGGTGGGCCACAACCTGCGCGGCACCATCAACATGGTGGTGCCCGGCGCGATTACAGCGCTGTTGCTGGTGGTGGTGTTGTCGTTGATGTTGCAGATTCCCTATGTGGCGCAGCTACAGGGGCCGCAGGTACTGGATGCATTGCAAACGCCGTATGGCAGCGGATTGTTTGTGACCTTGATGAATTCGCTGCTGTGGTTTTTCGGCATTCACGGTGTGTACGCCATGCAGCCGCTGTTTGATGTACTGGACCAGGCCGTAGTGCTCAATGGCGCCGCGCTGGCGGCGGGTGAACCGGTCAAGTACCTGCTCAACAGTGGCCTGCTCGGTTCTTTCGCGTTTATCGGTGGGTCGGGCGGGGCGTTGTGTTTGCTGCTGGCGATCCTGTTGTTTTCCAAAAGCCAAACCATGCGTTTGCTGGCAATGGCCAGTCTGCCGCTGTCGTTGTTCAATGTCAGCGAAGTGCTGTTGTTCGGCTTGCCGATCATCCTTAACCCACGCTTGTTTATCCCGTTTCTGCTGGTGCCGGCGTTCAACACCCTGCTGGCATTGACGGTGGTGCAGTTGGGCTGGGTATCGCCGGCAGTGGCCAGCGTGCCATTTACCGCGCCAGTGCTGCTCAATGCCTACCTCAGCACTCACGGCGACGTGGCGGCGGTGGTGCTGCAAGTGGTGCTGTTGGGGCTGGGCACGCTGGTGTATGCGCCGTATGTGCGCGCGATTCATCGCCAGTCCAGTGAGGGTGGCACGGTGTACCTCAAGTCGTTGGACATGACCTTCCGTGGCCTCGAAGAGAAAGGCCGCCTGCTGGAATTGGACCCGGTGTTGGCGTCCCACAAGGCGGCCGCCCGTCAGGCAGTCGAACTGAGCCGTATCCAGCAGATCAGCGATTACGAGTTCTACCTGGAATTCCAGCCGCAAGTCTCGACCCGCACCGGCCTGTGCACCGGCTGTGAGGCGCTGATGCGCGCGCGGGACAGCCAGGGCACGGTGCATTCACCCTGGGAGTTCCTGCAATGGCTGGCCCAGGCGCGGTTGATGCCGGATGTTGATCTGTGGGTGGCGTCCCAGGCCGTGCGCCAATATCAGAAGTGGCAAAAGATCGGCTTTGCCTTGCCCATGACCATCAATATTTCCAGCGCCACGCTCACTCACGCAGGCTATGGCGAGCGCCTGGTGGAGATCCTCGCCCAGGCCTGTGGCCAGATCTCGGTGGAAATCACCGAAGATGCATTGGTGGGTGATGTCCAGGCCACCCGCCAGACCATCCAGAGGCTCCAGGCGATCGGCGCCAAGGTGTATATCGATGACTTCGGCACCGGGTTTTCGGCCTTGAGTTACCTGCATCAGTTTCCGGTGGACTTTATCAAGATCGACCGCAGTTTCGTGGTGGCCCAGCGCGACCCCAAAGGCGCCCAGGTGTTGACCGGCATGTTGCGCTTTTGTGAGGCGCTGAACCTGGGCGTGGTGGTCGAGGGCGTGGAGACCGCCGAGCAGTTGGCCTTTTTGAATACCGGCACCGAGCTGTTTATCCAGGGCTGGTATTTCAGCAAGGCGCTGCCCGGCGACCTGCTACCGGGCTTTGTCCGCAGGCGTGCGGCGGCTCAGGCTTAAGCGTGGGCGGACGCGTATTCGCGCCGGGTTTGTTCAATCGCTTCGACCAGGTCGTCGATACCC
This sequence comes from Pseudomonas sp. IPO3747, assembly GCF_013385245.1. Classification (NCBI taxonomy): domain Bacteria; kingdom Pseudomonadati; phylum Pseudomonadota; class Gammaproteobacteria; order Pseudomonadales; family Pseudomonadaceae; genus Pseudomonas; species Pseudomonas sp. IPO3747. The sequence continues at coordinate 17,320 of NZ_JACAQL010000014.1, read as the reverse complement.
GCCAGGCGTGCACGGTTGTCATGGTCCCAGGGGTGAAAGCCCGGTTTGAAATAGTGCAACCACGGCCGCAGCATGCGTGGGAACACGCCCTTGGGCCCGTATAGAAACTTGAGCATGCGCCAGAACCCCTTCAGGTGCCCACCGGCTTTGCGGTCGGCCAACAGCAGGCGCACATGGAAATCAAACACGACCAGCCAGAACAGCAGCGTGGTGGTCAACATGGTGCCGGTGCGCAACAGATAGCGCATCGGCCCAGGCTTGATCACGGTGTTCCACACATCGAACGCCACGGCCTTGTGCTCGGTTTCTTCGAGGGCGTGCCAGTACCACATCTGCTGGTAGCCCTTGAGTGACTCGCCAAAACGCGACGGGTCGCTGAGCAGGATTTCCGCGAGCATCGCTGTGTAGTGTTCCAGGGCGATGGTCACCGCCAGGTTGAACGACGGTGGCAGGTGTTTCTTCTGCAGGTCGAGGAAGAACTTCAGGCGCTTGTCCAGTGTGTGCGCCGGCAGACCGGCCGCTTGCAAGTGATCGTTGTAGGCCACGTGTTCGCGGCTGTGCATGGCTTCCTGGCCGATAAACCCCTGGATTTCTTTCTTCAACGCCGGGTCGTCGATGCGCTGGCGGTAGTGGCGCACGCTGTCCATGAAAAACAGCTCGCCCTGGGGAAACAGCAGCGACAACGCGTTGAAAAAGTGCGTGATGAACGGGCCTTGTTCGTGCCAGTCCTTGATGCGCTCGGCAGGCAAGGCAAAACGGATATCGCGACGGATCGGCAGCATGGTGCGTGCTCCTGTTCAGAGTCGGGTTTCGTCGTTGGTTTCGAACACCGGCGTGCGCGGTTTGGGCGCCATACGCTTGCTGGCGAACACCACCAGGGCCTGATAGGCCGCCGGCAGGCACCGGGCGAGCAGGTCGAGAAAGTACGCGTCGCGACCGATCAGCACGCGGCGCTTGTTCTTGCGCACGGCGTGCAAAATCACCTTGGCGGCCTGGTCGGCGTCGGTGATGAAGAGTTTTTCGAAGTCGGCGCGGGCCTGTTGCTCGCTGTGAATCAGAAAGCCGGTCATGTTCGCGTCGATACGGCTGCTGCGGCAGATATCGGTGCGAATGCCGCCGGGGTGCACGCAGGTGGCGGACACACCGCAGCCTTGCAGGTCGAGCTCCTGGCGCAGGGATTCGGTAAAGCCGCGCACGGCAAACTTGGTCGCGTTGTAGCCGCTCATGCCCGGCTGGGCAAACAGGCCGAACACGCTGGAAGTATTGACCACATGCCCTTCGCCGCTGGCTTTGAGGTGCGGCAGAAACGCCTTGGTGCCATGCACCACGCCCCAGAAGTTGATGCCGACGATCCACTCAAGGTCGGCATAGTCCACACCCTCGACGGTGCTCGACAGCGCCACGCCGGCATTGTTGAAGATCAGGTTGACCTGGCCATGCTCGGCCGCGCAGCGTGCGGCCCAGTCTTGCACGGCCTGGCGGTCGGCCACATCGACGACGTGGGTGGTGATCATGATCGGCGACAAGGTTGAAGACTTGATCAGCGCGAGGGTGTGTTCCAAGCCTTGGCTGTTCTTGTCCGAAAGCGCCAGGTGGCAACCTTCGCGCGCCAATGCGAGGGCCAGGGCACGGCCCATGCCGGAGGCTGCGCCGGTGATTGCCGCCACGCGGCCATTGAATGACTTCATGACAGGCTGCCTTCTGCAGTGGGTTGCGGGGCCACAACCGCGCGCGGCGCGGAGGCCGGCAACGGGTTGGCGAGGTAGTCCTTGAGGGCAAAGTGCCGGGTGACCTGCTTGAAACGCCAGGTTGAGCCGGGCCACAGCGTGGTGTTTTTGCCGGTGCGCGGGTCCAGGTACCAACTTTGGCAACCACCGGTGTTCCAGATGGTGTGCTTGAGCTTGTCCTGCAACTGTTGGTTGTAAGCCTGCTCGACGGCGGGTTTGACCTCGACCGTGGCAATGCGCTGGTGCTGCATGTGCTTGAGCGCATCGAGGATGTAGGCGACCTGGGCCTCGATCATCAGAATCATCGAGTTATGCCCCAGGCCCGTGTTAGGCCCGACAATCAGGAACAGGTTGGGATAACCCGGCACCGTCGTACCTTTATAGGCGTGGGCGCCGTCGCGCCAGGCGTCCATCAGGTCGATACCGTCGCGGCCGATGATGCAGTCGCGGGGGAGTGGATCGGTGGCCTGGAAACCGGTGCCGAAAATCAGGCAGTCGGCCGGGTGCTTGATGCCGTCGCTGGTGATCACGCCATCGGCTTCGATGCGCAGCACCGTGTCGGTGACCACCTCGACATTGCTGCGTGACAGCGCCGGGTAGTAGTCATTGGAGATCAACACGCGCTTGCAGCCGATGGTGTAGTCCGGCGTCAGGGTTTTGCGCAGGGAAGGGCGCGCCACCTGTTTGCGCAAGTGGCGCAGGGCGATCTTCTGCACCATCTTCATCAGCCGCGGGTGCAGGGCAAAGCCCACCACGCGGCCTTCCAGCGCCCAGTAAAAGGCGCCGCGCACCAGGCGTTGGGTAAACGGCAGGTGTTTGAAGGCCCAGCGTTCGAGCCTTGAAATCTCGCGATCCGGCTTGGGCATGATCCACGGTGGCGTGCGCTGGAACAGGTCCAGGTGCGCCACCTGCGGGGCAATCTGCGGCACGAACTGGATCGCACTGGCGCCGGTGCCGATCACCGCCACGCGCTTGCCTTTCAACGAATAGTCATGATCCCAGTGCTGGGAGTGAAAGCGTTTGCCCTTGAAGCTGTCCAGCCCTGGAATATCCGGCAACGCCGGGCGTGACAGGCCGCCCATGCCCGACACCAACACCCGCGCGCTAATCTTGCGGCCATCGCTGAAACTCAGTTGCCAGCGTTGCTGCTGCTCATCAAACACCGCACGTTGCAGGCCCATGCCGAAGCGCAAATAGGGCGCCAGCCCGAACCGCTGCGCGCAGTGCTCAAGGTAAGCGCGGATCTCCGCCTGTGGCGCAAATTGCCGCGTCCAGTTGGGGTTGGGCGCAAACGAATACGAATACACATGGGACTGCACGTCGCAGGCGCAGCCAGGGTAGTGGTTGTCACGCCAGGTGCCACCGAGGGTGTCGGCCTGCTCGGCGATAAAGAAGTCGGTAAACCCGGCTTCCTTGAGTTTGATCGCCATGCACAGGCCGGCAAAACCTGAACCGATGATGGCGATGTCGATGGAATCAGTGTGGGCATTCATAGGCTGTCCCTCATGGGCATCAGATGTGCTCCTGTTTTTGTTTTGTCTTTTAGATAGAACACCATTGCAAAGAAAAAATGAATTAATTATTTTAAAAAAGATTTTAAATAATCTACCTGAAAATATCGCCTACGCTAGGACCTTGTTCGCAATGTGCGCCTTGTCCGACAGACGCGCACGCTATGCAGCAAGTCCGGGTCCAGGGTGTGGACGGTGGCTGAGGCCTTGACCAATACCGGTCAGGGAGCAGCAGCAGGGAAGCAGAGGACCGAGCTATGGCGGTTGAATGGGTTGTTGCTGCGGGTGTGTTGGTGGGCGCCAGTGCGCTGCTGTGGGGCTTGAGTGCCTGGATGACACGGCGTATAGAAACCACCGTTCCGATCAACGGGCGTTTCGTCGAGGTCGATGGCGAGCGCTTTCACTATGTCGAAGAAGGTAAAGGCCCACCGCTGGTGATGATTCACGGGCTGATGGGCAGCAGTCGCAACCTCACCTATGCGTTGTCCGGGCAATTACGTGAACGCTTTCGGGTGATTACGCTGGACCGTCCGGGCTCCGGCTATTCCAGCCGGGGCGCACACACGGCGGCAGATCTGCCGGCCCAGGCCCGGCAGATTGCTGCGTTTATCAAGACCCTCGACCTGGATAAACCGCTGGTGCTGGGGCACTCCCTTGGCGGTGCGATTGCCCTGGCCTTGGCGCTTGATCATCCGCATGCGGTATCCGGCCTGGTCCTGGTTGCGCCGCTGACCCACCCGCAGCTCCTGTTGCCGCTGGTGTTCCTGTCACTGGCCGTACGCCCGGCCTGGTTGCGTCGTTGGGTGTCGCACACCCTGACCCTGCCCGTGGGGCTTTTGACCAAAGGTTCGGTGGTCAAGGGCGTGTTCGCCCCCGATACCGCGCCACCGGACTTCGCCACCCGTGGCGGCGGGCTGCTGGGGATGCGCCCGGACAACTTCTACGCCGCCTCCACCGAGATCAACACAGTCAACGATCACCTGCCGGACATGGTCAAGCGCTACCCGCAACTGACCTTGCCCATCGGCCTGATCTATGGCGCGCGCGACAAGGTGCTGGACTTCCAGAAGCACGGCCAGGCCCTGGCCAGCAAGGTGCCGGGGCTGAAGCTGCAAGTGGTGGAGGGCAGGGGCCATATGCTGCCGATCACCGCCACAGAGCGTGTGGTGGCGGTGGTGGAGCAGATTGCCAAGCGCGTCAAACCGCCGCAAAACGACCCGCTTGCGCAAGGGCCATTGGCCCTGGTGGGTAAGTAGCTGGGTAAGTAGTTGGGTAAATGATTGTGCAATCCGACTCGCGGTTCAACGGCGTCGATGCCTGCTTTAGACACCTGACCAAACGGCTGAAAAAGAGACTGCCCGGTCACGTTAAAAAGCCTTCGAGAAACTAGTTGACGACCTAACGATTCCGCGCTATTAATTTTAAAAAATTATTTCAATGTGTAATTTGAAACAGTTTTTGAAATGCCTAAGAGCGAATAAAATAATGAAAAAAACGCCTTTTATCGCATACCCAACCTGCCTCGTTCGGAGGCTGCCATGAATCAGACTATGGCAAGCCCAACCGTCTGGACCGACGGCAAGCGTCACCTCTGGTGGCTCGGCATCATGCCACTGGCAACCCCCTTGCTGTCCGGCGCCCTGGCAATTACCACCGGCGTACAGCAACTGTGGTGGGTCGGTGTGCTGGTGATCTTCGGCCTTATCCCGCTAATCGACGGCCTGCTCGGTGAAGACGTCAGCAACCCACCCGAATCCGCCGTCAACCACCTCGAATCCCAAAGCTACTACCGCTGGATCGTCTACACCGGTGTGCTGTTCGTCATCTCGTCGGTGGTGATCACCGGCTGGCTCGCCGCCGGCGGCATCGACTGGATCATCAGCGGCGGTCTGCTGAACGCCACCGCCCACCTGGACCCGTCGAGCGGGCTGGCCAAAACCGCCGCCTTCATTACCGCGCGTACTGAGTTGCACGGTGCGGTCAGCTGGTTCACTTACCTGGGCATGGCGATGTCCACCGGTGCCGCCACCGGCATTGCCATCAACACCGCCCACGAGTTGGGGCACAAACCCAAGCCGCTGGAAGTGTTCCTGGCCAAAGTCACCCTGGCGCCGACCTTCTACGGGCACTTCTACACCGAACACAACCGTGGCCACCATGTACGCGTCGCCACCCCGGAAGACCCGGCCAGCTCGCGCCTCGGTGAGAGTTTCTGGGCGTTCCTGCCGCGCTCGGTGTGGTTCAGCGCCGTGTCAGCCTGGAACCTGGAGCGCGAACGCCTGCGCAAACTCGGCCTGCCGGCCTTGCACTGGAAGAACGCGGTGCTCAGCGCCTGGATGTACAGCCTGGTGTTGTGGGGCGCGATGATTGCCTGGCTGGGCGCGGCAGTGATTCCGTTCCTGATCATCCAGGGTATCTACGGGTTCTCGCTGCTGGAAGTGGTCAATTATGTCGAGCACTACGGGCTCAAACGTCAGAAGTTGCCCAACGGCCGTTATGAGCGTTGTTCACCTCGGCATTCGTGGAACAGCAATCGGATTGTCACCAATATCTTTTTGTTCCAACTTCAGCGGCACTCCGATCACCATGCCAACCCGACCCGCAGTTACCAGTCGCTGCGCCACTTTGATGAATCGCCGCAACTGCCTTACGGTTACGCCAGCATGATTGTCTGGGCCTATGTGCCGTACTTGTGGCGACGTCGCATGGACCACCGTGTCTTGAACCACTATGCCGGGGATATCACCCTGACCAATCTTCAACCGTCACAGCGGTTGAAGTATCTGGAGAAGTACAGCAACAGCGCGACGCCGTTTTAATCTGAACTAACGCCTGTGTGATTGAACTCGGGGTCTGTGTACCGCGCAGGCCTTCATCGCCCAGGATTTATCGGTTTTAGTGCAAGTCAGTGGTTTGACCCTACAACAATAATTTCAAGGGAAGGACGTACACCATGCAAAGCCCTGCCACCTTTACCGCCCATGTCATCCTGGCCGCACTGGGCCTGATGGTTTACCAACAAGCCCAGGCTGCGCGTATCGAGCCGGCCGGCAGCGCCTTTACGGCCCAAGGCCCGATCAGTTTTTCCAAGGGCGCGCTGATCAGCGCCGACTGCACCATCAAAGTGGCCGGCAAGGTCGCGGCCAATGGGGCGTCGGTGAATGTCGATAAAGTTGAATTCGACGGCGGCCTGAAATGCAGCCGCGTCGAGGCCATCAACTTGCCGTGGGTATTGATTGCCAAAGACACTAAAAGCGGCTCGATGTCGAACATCAGCGTGGATGTGCATGCCTTCGGTTTAGGCGGCAAGTGCGGCCCGTCGACCGCCGACGGTACTTGGGATAACGCCACCGGCAAGTTGGAAGCGACGAATGTGCCAATCGGCGAAGACTGCAAGATCAAGACGGTGTCGATCAAGATGCCGCCGAACTTCAAAGTGGTCGAATAAACGAATTCTAAAACTGTAGCGGTATAGGTATTGAAATTTGGCTGGAAAGGGAAGTTCTGCAGTTTCACCGTGACCTCTCGATCATGGCCATTACCCCTGGCGAACTGACTCGCCATAACATGTGAGGAAAAACAATGAAAAGCTTGAAAACTCTCGTGTCGTTGACTGCTCTGGCTGTTTGCATGGGTGCTGCTTCCATGGCGAGTGCAGCCACTATTTCTCCTGCAGGCACGGGCTTTTCCACGCCTGCCGGGACCATTGAGGTGTCGTCGCCAGCGTCGTTCGGTGCGCCTGTTTCCTGCAATATCGTGTTCACCGGTAGTGTGGCCGCCGACGGTTCCGCCGCTGCTATTACGGGCGCGACTGTCAGTGGTGCCAACCCACTCTGTGGCGTGCCGGTGCTGCTGGGTCTGCCTTGGACCTTGACGCCAACCTCCACGAGCACCGGTGCAGGTGTGTATGCGGGTACCGTGTCCGGCGTCAACTTCAAGATTGTCAGCAACTGCGCCAGTGGCCCGGTCACTATCAATGTGCTCTACAACAACAACACCCACGCCATCACCGTTCCATCTGCTCAAACGGTCGGCAGCTGCAAAATCACTGCTCTGAACGCCGCTCCAAGCCCAGCACTCACTGTAAATCCTTGATAGCAACGCGTTGGACGTGATGATCACACGTTGAAATGCAGGTGCCCCTCTCGGGGCACCTGTTGAGGAAAACCAGGGACGGTAGGCCCGGCCGTGGTGGATAAAAATAATAAGGAGTGGAGCATGAATAATAAGAAACAACCGGCCCAGACGTTTATCGGCCTGGCATTGTTGGGCGGTCTCATGGTCGCGGGCGGTTCGGTGCAGGCCGGTGGCTTCTCGACTCCTACATTTGGTGCCCAAGGTTGGGGTCGTGCGTTCGGTGGTGGTTCGTTGTTCAAGGACGACCCGTCCTCGGCGTACAACAACCCGGCTGCCATGGCGTTTATCGATCAAACTATCGCGCAGCAAAACGTCATTTATGCGCGCGTCAATATCAAGTTCAAAGGCAATGCCACTGATTACAAAGGCGACCCAGCTTCTGTAGGGGTATTGGACGAGTTTGGTGGCGTTACCTCTACGCCGCGTACGGGTGATGGTGGCGAAGGCGGGTTCACCGCTTGGCTGCCGACCGGGTTCCTGGTGATACCCATTAACGATCGTTTCAGTGTTGGTCTAAGCCAGGTGGTGCCCCAGGGGATGAAGTCGACCTGGGACCCGGATTGGAAAGGCCGCGATTTTGCCGTAGACACCAAAATCGAAACCGTGGGACTGACCGGTTCGCTGTCCTTCAAAGTTAACGACCAGTTCTCTATCGGTGGCGGCGCCATCGTTCAGCATACGAGTGGGTTTGTCAGCCAGAACGTCGACTTGTACGCAGCAGCGGCAGTTTCACCGGGGCTGGGCGGCTTTGGTATTCCCTTTCCATCCGGGGTGGGCCAATCGCTGATTCGGGTCAAGGTCGATAATACGTCTGTGGGCTGGTTTGGCGGCATGGCGTGGAAACCCACCGACCAGGATACCGTTGGCTTCAACTACCACGCCAAAATCAAGAACAAGCTGGAGGGCAAGTACAAATTCAATGCCGACCCAGGAAGTCGGTTACTGATGACTGACGTAGGCGGCGACGGCTTGACGCTGGTTGAGCGCGCTTACCCAGGCTTGAAACTGTTCCCGGACGGTGCCAACGCCAGCACGCAACTGGACATCCCGGCGACTGCTGCCATCGACTGGGTACACGTGTTCAATGACCGCTTCACCCTGGGCGCCAGTGCCTTGTGGACCCAGTGGTCGTCCTTCAAGGCCCTGACGTTGAAGTCTGACGGCAATACCATTGTGTCGATTCCTTACAAGTACAAAGACGTGATGATGTACTCGCTGGGCGGCGACTATAAGCTCACTGACGATTTCACTCTGCGTGCCGGTGTTGCCTATGATCAGACGCCTACCCGTGACTCCACGCGTGACCCGCGCATTCCTGACGGTGATCGTTATTTCGCCTCGTTGGGTTTTGGCTACAACATCAAAGCGGTTCCAGGCTTGAGTGTTGACGGCGCCTACTCGCGGCAGTTTGTACAGGAGGTCAAGCTCAAGACCGTCAACGAAGATCGCCTTGGGGCTGCGCGCCTGGATGGAAAGGTGGACAGCAAAGGGGAGGTGGTAAGCCTGTCGGCCACGTATAAGTTCTAACCCACAATCTGTGCGTGCTCAGGTGTGAAGTGGTCAGTCAGCGCATCTTTCTGGCGCTTCACACCCGTGCTGCAAATGTCCTGGTTTTAATGTTTTCCCAATGCAGAAACTGGCTGACTCGATCAGCCTATTTTTTTTCGTCAAAGCATTAAATAAAAATTTCAAAACAAAATTTGAATTTGTCCCTTCAAGTTTGTAGTGTGGTTTTACGCCCTCGTTCATCCCGAACGAGCGACGCGCATGCCATACCCTGAATTGAGTAGAGGTATCCCATGGTTATCTGGTTATTGTTGGGTGTCGCCGCCGCGATTGCCCTGGCCTATCGACAAGCCGCTGCTGCCCTGTGGCTGGGCGTCGGCCTGGTCTGGCTGGCGCTTGGTTATCTGTTCAATGTGGTCGCAGGCTTTGGCGCCAGCGTCGCGGCCATTCTGGTGGTACTGCCCGCCGTGCTGATGACGATCAAGCCGCTGCGCCGCACGCTGCTGACCAGCAAGGCCCTGGGCCTGTTTCGCACGATCATGCCGGCGATGTCTGACACCGAGCGCGCGGCCATCGAGTCCGGCACCGTGTGGTGGGACGCCGAGCTGTTCAGCGGCAAGCCCAACTGGCAGCGCTTGCTGCAAGCCGCGCCTGCCAGCCTGAGCGCCGAAGAGCAGGCGTTTCTCGATAACGAAGTGGAAACCCTCTGCGACATCGCCAACGACTGGGAAACCACCCAAGTCTGGCAGGACATGTCCCCCGAAGGCTGGCAGTACACCAAGGACGCCGGGTTCCTGGGCATGATCATTCCCAAGCAGTACGGCGGCAAAGGCTTCTCCCACTTTGCGCATTCGCAGGTGGTGATGAAGCTGTCGACGCGTTGCTCGGCCGCGGCGATTTCGGTGATGGTACCCAACTCCCTCGGCCCGGCTGAACTGCTGCTGCATTACGGCACCGATGCCCAGCGCAATTACTATTTGCCGCGCCTGGCACGCGGCGAAGACATCCCGTGCTTTGCCCTCACCAGCCCGTATGCCGGTTCCGATGCCGGGGCGATTCCAGACCTGGGCATCGTCTGCAAAGGCGTGCATGAGGGCGAGGAAGTGCTGGGTTTCAAAGTGACCTGGGACAAGCGCTACATCACCCTCGGCCCGATTGCCACGGTGCTGGGCCTGGCGTTTCGTGCCGAAGACCCGGATGGCTTGCTCGGCAAGGCTGGTTCGCTGGGCATTACCTGTGCGTTGATCCCCACCTCCCACCCGGGCGTGAACAGCGGTCGTCGGCATTGGCCGCTGAACGCGGTGTTCCAGAACGGGCCGACCACCGGCAAGGATGTGTTCATTCCGCTGGAATGGGTGATCGGCGGCCGCGAACAGGTCGGCAATGGCTGGCGCATGCTGATGGAATGTCTGGCGGCCGGGCGCGCCATTTCGCTGCCGTCGGCCAACGTCGGCCTGGGCAAGGTCGCGGTACGCGGCACCACGGCTTATGCGGCGATGCGCAAGCAGTTCGGCCTGCCCATCGGCAAGTTCGAAGGCGTACAGGCGCCCTTGGCGCGCATGGCCGGGCATTTGTATGCCTGCGATGCGGTGCGCAAGGTCTCGGTGGCGTCTTTGGATGCCGGTGAAAAGCCCTCGGTGATCTCGGCGATTGCCAAGTACCACGTCACCGAGCGCGCGCGGATGATCGTCAACGACGGCATGGACATCGTGGCCGGCAAAGGCATCTGCATGGGGCCAAACAATTTCCTGGCTCGCGCTTACCAGCAAAGCCCGATTGCGATCACCGTGGAAGGCGCGAACATCATGACCCGCTGCCTGATCATCTTTGGCCAGGGGCTGATTCGTTGCCATCCGTATGTGTTCCGCGAGATGGAAGCGGCGCACAACCCGGATCGACGCAAAGCCCTGGAAGCTTTCGACAGCGCGATGTTCGGTCACCTGAGTTTCGTGTTGGCCAATACCGTGCGCGCTGCGGTGCATTCGCTGACAGGCGGGCGGCTGCTTGCCGCACCGGCCAAGACCGACCCGGCGCTGGCGTCCTACTACCGCCAGGCCAATCGGCTGTCGGTGGTGCTGGCATTGATCTCGGATGTGTCCATGGGCGTGCTCGGCGGTGCGCTCAAGCGCAAGGAAAGTATCACCGGGCGCTTGGGCGATATTCTGTCGCAGCTGTACATCTTGTCCTGCGTGCTCAAGCGTTTTGAGGACGACGGGCGGCCCCAGGCCGACTTGCCGCTGGTGCACTGGTCGGCCCAAGACGCGTTGCTGCGTGCCCATGAAGCCCTGGCCGAAGTGCTCGACAACTACCCGTCGAAACCGGCGGCAGCCGTGGTGCGTGCCTTGAGTTTCCCGTTCGGTATTCCCCAGCACAAACCCTCGGACCGCCTGCTGGCCCAGGTGGCCGATGTGGTGCAAACCCCCGGCGAAACCCGCGACCGCTTGCTGGCCAATTCCTACATCCCGCGCCCGGAAATCGACAAGCTGGCCTATGGCGAATTGGGCTTCCGGCTGTTGCCGCAGGTGGAGCTGATCGAGGCGCGGCTCAAGCCCGCGATCAAGCAGGGCCTGATCGAACCGATGCCGATTTCCGCCACCGCCTTTACCGCCTGGCGCGTCAAGGCGCGGGCGCTGGACCTGATCAGTGATGAGGAAGACAGCTTGCTCGGGCGTTACGTGGAATATGCCGACCACGGTATTCAGGTTGACGACTTCCCGCAGGATTTTGGCTTGCTGGAGGCTTTGCAGCAGCGTCAACAGGCGTTGGAGCCCAAGGCCAAACGCCGCAACAGCCAAAGCGAAAACGCCTCGGTCAACTAGAAAGCACGCGGTCCATGTGGGAGCTGGCTTGCCTGCGATAGCGGTGTATCAGACAGATCGCTATCGCAGGCAAGCCAGCTCCCACAGTTGATCGGGTTTACAGGGAAAGAATGTTTTATGAGTGACAGCTACTTATCCTTCGTCAATTCCCCTTGGGGCCGGCGGCTGGCCCAGGCAATCGGCCTGCCGCAACCCTTGCCCTTGCAACGCCACCGCAGCGACCAGCAAGGCCTTGCCAACCCGGTGATTGTCGCCGGGGCAGGGCGCCTCGGTGCGCAGGTGCAACAGCTCTTCAAAGACACCGATACCGTCGCCGCCACGCCGGCAACCCTCAAGGCACCGTCCACGGTCAAGGTGCAGGGCGCGGTGTTCGACGCCACGGCCGTGCTCGACCTGCAACAACTCGACGAGCTCTACCTGTTCTTCCACGCCAATGCCAAGCGCCTCGGCCAGCACGGCCGCGTGGTAGTGCTCGGCACGGCGCCGGAACATTGCCAGGACTTGCCCCAGGCCATCGCCCAGCGTGCCCTTGAAGGGCTGGTGCGCTCGCTGGCCAAGGAATTGCGCCGTGCAATTACGGTGCAGTTGATCTACGTGGCGCCGGGCGCCGAAGACGCACTGGACAGCAGCCTGCGGTTCTTTTTATCGCGCCGCTCGGCCTATGTGTCGGGCCAGGTGGTGCGCCTGGACAAACCCGTGGACGCCCAGGGCACGGTGAACTGGGACAAACCCTTCGCCGGTCGCCGTGCCCTGGTCACCGGCGCCTCACGTGGCATTGGCCTGGCAATTGCCCAGGTGCTGGCCCGCGACGGTGCTCATGTGGTGTGCGTGGACGTGCCCCAGGCCCAGGCAGCGCTGCTTCCAGCCGCCGACAGTGTGAACGGCTCGGCCTTGCCGCTGGACATCACCGCAGCCGATGCGGCCGCGCTGTTGCAGGCGCATGTCAGCCAATACGGCGCATTCGACGTGGTGGTGCACAACGCCGGGATCACCCGCGACAAAACCATCGCCAAGATGACCGAAGCCGCCTGGCGCAGTGTGCTGGCGGTCAACCTCGAAGCGCCGTTGCAGCTCAGCAGCGCACTGTTGGAGGGGCGAGGCTTGAACCCTGGCGGGCGGATTGTGTGCGTGTCGTCGATTTCCGGTATCGCTGGCAACCTCGGGCAAAGCAACTACGCCACCTCCAAGGCGGGCGTGATTGGCCTGGTGGAGGGCCTGGCACCCCAGGCGGCCGCGCTGCAAGTCACGGTGAATGCGGTGGCGCCGGGGTTTATCGAAACCCAGATGACCGCGAATATCCCGCTGATGATCCGTGAGGCCGGGCGGCGCATGAACTCACTGTCCCAGGGCGGGCAGCCGATCGATGTGGCCGAGACCATCGCCTGGCTGGCGCACCCGGCGTCCGGCGGGGTCAATGGCCAGGTGGTACGGGTGTGCGGCCAAAGCCTGCTGGGAGCCTGAACCATGGACTATGTGACGCAGATCATCGACCCGCCACCGTCGCGCACCCAGCTGTTGCTGGACGGCGTGCGCGCACTGCGCAAACCCAAGCTTGACGGGCCGCCGCCGCTGCCCACCGCGCGCCTGGTGCGCTCGGCGGTGGAGCTGAGCGCAACTGGCATCGCCGCCTATGGCCGCGCCTGCGGTTTTCGCCGTGAGCAGGGCGTGCCGCTGTCCTATCCGCATGTGCTGGCGTTCCCACTGCATTTGATGCTGCTGACCCGGCCGAGCTTTCCGTACCCGGCCAGTGGCATGGTGCACCTGGCCAATCGCATTCGACAGCACCAGCGTTTGCGCGAAGGCCAGGCGCTGCGCCTGGAAGTGTACTGCGAGCGCTGGGTGGCGCACCCCAAGGGCCAGGCGCTGAGCATCGCCACCCGCGCCTTTGCGGCGGATACGTTGGTGTGGGAAAGCGACAGCCTGTACCTGCGCCGCGACGTCAAAGACCCGCTCGGCGAACCCTGGGACGACGCGCTGCCCTTGCAGGAAGACGGCCTGTTGCGCACCCAGCGCTGGATGCTGCCGGCCGACCTGGGGCGCCGGTTTGCCAAGGTCTCGGGGGATTTCAACCCGATTCACACCTCGGTGATTGGCGCCAGGATCTTCGGCTTTCGCCGCGCCATCGCCCATGGCATGTGGACCCTGGGCCGCGCACTGGCGGCGCAACAACCGCCGGGCGGGCTGGATCAGGCGCAAGCGCATTGCGACTTCAAGCTGCCGATCTTCCTGCCCGGCCAGGTCGCGCAATGGAGCCGCCCGGTGACCGGGCCGCGCCGTGAGTTTGAAGTGCGCAATGTTGCCGGTGATAAACCGCATATGCGCGGGCTATTTATCTGGAACGAGAGCCATCAATGAGTGACTACAGTTTCAACCCGGCCCCGACCCGCCGCGTGGCGATTATCGGCGGCAACCGTATCCCGTTTGCCCGTTCCAACACCGTGTATGCCCACGACAGCAATCAGGACCTGCTGGTGGCGGCCCTGCAAGGCCTGGTGGAGCGCTATCACCTGCACGGCCAGCGCCTGGGTGAGTTTGCTGCGGGCGCGGTGATCAAGCATTCGCGGGATTTCAACCTGGCGCGTGAGGCGTTGCTGTGCACCACGTTGTCGCCCGAAACGCCCGCTTACGATGTACAACAAGCCTGCGGCACTGGCCTGGAAGCGGCCTTGCTGGTCGCCAACAAGATCGCGCTCGGCCAGATCGAAGTGGGCATCGCCGGTGGCGCCGACACCACCTCCGATGCGCCCATCGGCATCAACGAATCGCTGCGCCACACCTTGCTGGCGGCCAATCGCGCCAAGGGCATGGGCGCCAAGTTGAAGACCCTGCTGAAGGTGCGCCCGTCGATGTTTTTCAAACCGCTGCTGCCGCGCAATGGCGAGCCGCGTACCGGTTTGTCCATGGGTGAACACTGCGAAGAAATGGCCAGGCGCTGGCAGATCAAACGGCTGGCCCAGGATGAGCTGACCCTCACCAGCCACCAGCGCCTGGATGCGGCCTATAAACGCGGTTTTTTCGATGACCTGATCTGCCCCTATCGCGGGCTGGCGCGTGACAACAACCTGCGTGCCGATGCCAGCCTGGAGAAACTCGCCGGCCTTTCGCCCGCCTATGATCGCCAGAACGGCACGCTGACGGCGGGTAACTCCACGCCGCTGACCGATGGCGCCTCAGTGGTCTTGCTGGCCAGCGAAGCCTGGGCTGCCGAACAGGGTTTGCCGGTGCTTGCTTACTTGCGTACCGGCGAAACCGCTGCGGTGAACTTTGTCGACGGCACCGAAGGTTTGTTGATGGCCCCGGCATATGCCGTGCCACGCATGCTCAAGCGTGAGGGCCTGGGGTTTGCCGACTTTGACTTTTTTGAAATTCACGAAGCCTTTGCCGCCCAGGTGCTGTGCACGCTCAAGGCGTGGGAAGACCCCGAGTATTGCCGCGAGCGTCTAGGCTTGGACGCGCCACTGGGCGCCATCGACCGCAGCAAGATGAACGTCAATGGCGGCTCCCTGGGCTGTGGCCATCCGTTTGCCGCCACCGGTGGCCGGCAACTGGCGGCGCTGGCCAAAACCATCCATGAAAACGGTGGCGGGCGCGGCCTGATTTCGATTTGTGCAGCCGGCGGGCTGGGCATCACCGCCATCGTCGAAAAATAGCCTGATCAAAAACAACAATAAGGAGACTGCCATGAACGCTGTAAGCCAGGAACACACCGAACGGGTCTGGTTGAACGCCTACTTGCCGGGCGTGCCGGCGGACATCGAGGCCGGTATCGAGGCCTACCCGTCGCTGTGCGAGGTGTTCCTGGAGCACCTGGAAAAATTCCGCGAGCGGGTCGCCTACGTCAGCATCGGCACCGAAATGACCTATGCCGACTGGCAGGTGCAAGGCCAGGCATTTGCCGCGTGGCTACAGGGCCAAGGCGTGAAAAAGGGCGACCGGGTGGCGCTGATGATGCCCAACTGCCTGCAGTACCCGATCTGCCTGCTGGGCACGATCCTGGCCGGTGCGGTGGTGGTCAACGTCAACCCGTTGTACACCCCCCATGAACTCAAGCATTTGCTCAAGGACAGCGAAGCCGAAACCCTGGTGATCTTTGAAAACTTCGCCCACACCTTTGAAAAAGTCGCGCAGGGCAGCCGTGTCAAACGCGTGGTGGTGGCGGCCATTGGCGATCTGCTCGGCACCTTCAAGGGCGCGGCGATGAACTTCATCCTGCGTCGCGTGCAAAAACAGGTGCCAAAATTTCACCTGCCTGGCGCCGTGCGCTTCAACAACGTGTTGAAACAGGGACGGGCGCTGAACCACTTTCCGGTGGCGATGCACCTCGATGAGCTGGCGTTTTTGCAATACACCGGCGGCACCACGGGGGATGCGAAGGGCGTGATGCTCAGCCACCGCAATGTCATCGCCAATTTGCTGCAAGCCAAGGCCTGGGTTGGTGACCAGTTGGACCAGGACAAGCAGGAAACCAACGTGACCTTGTTGCCGCTGTACCACATCTTTTCGCTGACGGTGAATTGCCTGATGTTCATGTGCCTGGGCGGGCGCAACATCCTGATTGCCAACCCACGGGATGTGAAACGGGTGCAGATGATCTTGCGCAAGGAGCGTTTCAACGGCATTGCCGGGGTCAACACCTTGTTTAACGGCTTGCTCGAAAACAAAGAGTTCTGTGCGCGGGATTTCTCTGACCTGCGCATGGTGATTGCTGGCGGCATGGCCACGCACACGGCGGTGGCCAAGCGCTGGAAGGAGGTCACTGGGTTGCCGATTATTGAAGGTTATGGGCTGACCGAGTGCTCGCCGGTGGTGAGCATCAGCCCGATCAACATTGCTCGCATGCGTGAGATGGAATTCACCGGCAGCATCGGTGTGCCGTTGCCGTCGACCTGGGTGCGGTTTATGCGTGAGGACGGCGAGCTGGCGGACATTGGTGAACAAGGTGAACTGCAAGTGCGTGGCCCGCAGGTGATGCAGGGGTACTGGAAGCGGCCCAAGGAAACGGCTGAAGTGTTGGATACCGAGGGCTGGTTGTCCACCGGGGACATTGGGGTGATGGATGAGCGTGGGTATATTCGTCTGGTGGATCGCAAGAAAGACATGATCCTGGTTTCGGGGTTTAACGTGTATCCCAATGAGATTGAAGACGTGGTGGCGTTGCATCCCGGTGTGGGGGAGGTGGCGGCGATTGGTGTGGAGGATCCGGTGACGGGGGAGAAGGTCAAGATCATCGTGGTGCGCAAGGACCCGAGCTTGACCCAGGAGCAGATTCTGGCCCATTGCCGGGAGTATCTTACGGGGTACAAGGTGCCCAAGTATGTGGAGTTTCGCAGTGTTGAGTTGCCCAAGACTACAGTGGGTAAGGTACTGCGGCGGGCGTTGCGTTGATTTGATTTGAGGGTTAGGGGCTTTAAGTGTGGGAGCTGGCTTGCCTGCGATGGCGGTTTGTCGGTGTACATATCCGTTATTCGGGTAACGGCGGCTTATGGTTCCGCTCTTACAGCGGGTCACTTTTGGCAAACGCCCCAAAAGTAACCAAAAGGTCTTCGCCCCACCACTCGGCACCTCGCTAATGCTCGGTGTGCCCTCACTCCGGCTTGAATCCGTGGGGCCGCCGCGATGG
>NZ_JACAQL010000012.1:0-393 GCF_013385245.1 Pseudomonas sp. IPO3747 | reverse complement strand
TTCATTGAAGAAGACGATAGAAGCAGCTTTAAGCTCCAAGCTGATAGCTCTTAGCTAATCAGTGACGCTCGAAATTGGGTCTGTAGCTCAGTTGGTTAGAGCGCACCCCTGATAAGGGTGAGGTCGGCAGTTCGAATCTGCCCAGACCCACCAATTTTGTTATGGGGCCATAGCTCAGCTGGGAGAGCGCCTGCCTTGCACGCAGGAGGTCAACGGTTCGATCCCGTTTGGCTCCACCATTAACTGCTTCTGCTGTTAGAGTTTAGAAATGAATATTCTGAAGTGAATATTGATTTCTAGTCTTTGATTAGATCGTTCTTTAAAAATTTGGGTATGTGATAGAAAGATAGACTGAACGTTACTTTCACTGGTAACGGATCAGGCTAAGGTAAA
>NZ_JACAQL010000011.1:217461-220854 GCF_013385245.1 Pseudomonas sp. IPO3747 | reverse complement strand
AGTGCGGGCATGCCGAGCCTAAGCGAGGCACCGAGTGGTGGGGCGAAGACCTTTTGGTTACTTTTGGGGCGTTTGCCAAAAGTGACCCGCTGTAAGAGCGGAACCATAAGCCGCCGTTACCCAAATAACGGATATACACGCCGACAAACCGCCACCAAAAGCCAATCAATCCCGCGCCAGTGCCTCAATCGGGTCCAACCGCGCCGCATTCCGTGCCGGCACAAAACCAAACACAATCCCGATCAACGTCGAACACGCAAACGCCGTCACAATCGACCCCACGGAAAACACCATCTCCCACTCCTTCACAAACAGCGAAAACAGATACCCAATGGCGTAAGACAACGAAATCCCAATAACCCCGCCGATCAAACACACCATCACCGCCTCCACCAGAAACTGCTGGCGAATATCCGATTGCCGCGCCCCCACCGCCATGCGAATCCCAATCTCACGGGTGCGCTCAGTCACCGACACCAGCATGATATTCATCACCCCAATCCCACCCACCAACAACGAAATCACCGCAATCAGCGACAACAGCAGCGCCAGGGAGCGGCTGGTTTTCTGCACCGTCTGCATGATGCTATCAAGGTTATTGGTGAAAAAATCCTTGGTCCCATGCCGCTGCAGCATCAGCTTGTTAACGTTGTCTTCCACCACCTTGCTCGGCTGCCCATCCTTGATACGCACGGTAATGCTGTCCAGATGCCGCTGCCCCAACAGCCGCCCCGCCGCCGTTTCATAAGGTACCCACACGTTCAACGCCTTACTGGCAGCGAACATGTTTTTATTGTCAGCCGTCACCCCGATCACCGTACACGGCAGGTTCCCAACCAGGATCACCTGCCCCAGCGGGTCCACGTTCGGCCCGAACAGGCGATGCCGAGTGTTGTGGTCAATCACCACCACCTGCGCCTGACGCCGCGCATCACTTTCACTGAAGGCAATCCCGGCTTCGAGCTTGAGCCCCTTCACTTTGAAATACCGATCACTGACGCCATTCACCTGCGCATCCAGGTCGATATTGCCAAAGCGCAGCAACAGGTTGCGCCCTACCACCGGCGTGGCGCTGTCGACGTAATACAGTTGATTCAACGCCTCCACATCCGACGGCATCAACGTCTCGATGGCCGACGCACGACTGTCGCCGAAACTGGTGCCGGAAAAGATATCGATGGTGTTGCTGCCAATCGCCTGGATGTCCTTGAGCACATAACGCTTGGCCCCCTCGCCGATCGCTGAAATCGACACCACCGAGGTAATGCCGATGACAATACCCAGCATGGTCAGCAAGGTACGCATGCGATGGGAAATCAGCGCGACCCAGGCCATATTGAAGGCCTCCTTGAACAACCCCAGGCTCGCCACCAGGCGCCGAGCGCCGCTGCGCTTGGGCTCAATCGGCGCTTCGCTGGGCAACTCCAGCCCCACACTGTCATTGGACTTGTCGCTGACTATTTCACCATCGCACACCTCGACAATCCGCTGGGCGTTCGCCGCCACCTTGGGGTCGTGGGTGACGATAATCACCGTGTGCCCGGCCGCGTGCAGCTCGGCGAGGATGCGCATCACCTCCTTGCCGCTGTGGGTGTCGAGGGCGCCGGTGGGCTCGTCGGCGAGGATCACCTCACCGCCATTCATCAAGGCCCGGGCGATACTTACGCGCTGTTGCTGGCCACCGGAGAGCTGGCTCGGGCGGTGGGTGGTGTGCCCCGCCAGGCCCAGGCGCGTGAGCAGGTCGCGCGCCCGGCTGTGCCGTTGGCTCTCGGGCGTACCGGCGTAGATCGCCGGCATTTCCACGTTATGCAAGGCGCTCAAGTGCGCGAGCAAATGGTAGCGCTGGAAGATAAACCCGAAGTAATCCCGGCGCAGTTCCGCCAACTGTTCATCGCCCAGCGAGCGGGTCTCGATGCCGTTGATCTTGTAGCTGCCGGCGGTGGCGTAGTCCAGGCCGCCGAGGATATTCATCAAGGTGGATTTGCCCGAACCCGAGGCACCGATGATCGCGACCATTTCGCCGGCATGAATCGTCAGGTCGATGCCCTTGAGTGCGATGAACTCGCGCTCGCCGGCCATGAAACTGCGGGTAATGCCCTTGAGCTTCAACAGGGGTTGGGTCATGGCTCAGTTCCCCGCCACAGCTGGGCTGGCGTCGCCGATCACGACTTTGTCGCCCTCGGCCAGGCCCTCCAGGATCTGCACCTTGACGTTGTTATTGATGCCGGTCTTCACATCCCGCGACAGCGCCTTGCCCTTGGCGTCCAGCACCCGTAACGGGTAAGTGCCGTCGTTATTGCGCGCACCAAGCGCCGCCACCGGCACCATCAAGGCCGCCTGGGCAGTGTCGAGCACAATACGCACCTGGGCGGTCATGGCGATGCGCAGGCGATGGTCCGGGTTAGGCACGTCGAACAGCGCGTTGTAAAACACCGCGGTGTTCTGCTTGGGCGTACCGGCGGTCTGGGTTTCGAGGAAGTTCTGTGGCGCCGGCTCCGTGCCACGCAACTTGGCGTAGTAGCGCTTGTCGGCTTCACCCAGGATGGTGAAATACACCTGCTGGCCGGGGCTGATATGGATCACATCGGCCTCCGACACCTGGGCCTTGACGGTCATGGTGTCCAGGTCGGCCAGCTTGAGCAGCACCGGCGCCAACTGGTTGGCGATCACGGTCTGGCCTTCCTGCGTGACGATGCCGACTACATCGCCGTCAATGGGCGCGACGATGCGCGTGTACGCCAGATTGACCTTGGCGGTATCGATCTGGATATGCGCGCTTTTGATCTGCGCATCCAGCGACAACAGGTTGGCTTGTTGCACCTGGAAAGTGGACTCGGCGTCTTCAAAATCCTGGCGCGATACCGACTCATCCACCTGCAAGCCCTTATAGCGCTCATACACCGACTTGGCCTGCTTGAGCTGCGCCGCCGTGGCGCGGCGCTGGGCCTGCAGGTTTTCCTCATCCACCTGGGCTTTACGCAAGGTGTTTTGCAGAATCAGCGGGTCGATCTCCGCCAACCACTGGCCCTTCTTCACCTTGTCGCCGACCTTGACCTTGAGCGACTTCAACTGCCCCGACACCTGCGCGCCAACATCGACCTGCTTGATGCCCTCAAGCAAACCGGTGGCCAACACAGCATTCTCAATATCACCGCGCTCAGCCGTGGCAGTGAGGTACTGCGGCGCATCGGCGGGTGCCTGCACCGTGTACACCACCAGGCCAATGGCAACAGCCAATACCGCGAGCATTCCAATTTTGCGAAACTTTGACTTTTCCATAAATGACCATAAAAAGATGAAGAGGGCCTACAACGGCACGGTCCAGTGTGGGAGCTGGCTTGCCTGCGATAACATCAACTCGGTGTGCCTGACACACCGAGGTGTCTGCATCGC
>NZ_JACAQL010000011.1:156060-217434 GCF_013385245.1 Pseudomonas sp. IPO3747 | reverse complement strand
AACCACGATGGCCGAACGCAGGCTTGAATCCGTGGGTAACCCGGCAGGACGCCGGGTTAGCCGCGCTGGGCCAAGGATGGCCCATCGCGGCGGCCCACGGATTCAAGCCGGAGTGCGGGCATGCCGAGCCTAGGCGAGGCACCGAGTGGTGGGGCACAGACCTTTTGGTTACTTTTGGGGCGTTTGCCAAAAGTGACCCGCTGTAAGAGCGGAACCCTAAGTCGCCATCACAAAAACAACGGATATGTACCCGGCATTCCCCCCTCACGACACCACCTCCCCAACCACCACCCCCTCAAGCCACCACCGCGCCAACCCCAAAACATTCGGCGCCTTAAGCAACGTAAAGTGATTCCCCGCGCCATACCAAACCTGCAACCCGTTCCCCTGGCGCCGCCACCCTTCCACCATCAACCCCTGCTCACGCTGATTACCCGCCGCATCCAACGCCGGATCCTGCGCCAGCACCAACCGCACCGCCCCGTTGAACCGCTGCGCCGGCCGATACACCGTGCGCAACGCCGCCGCATAAGTACGCGCCGGCCCCGCCATCGCATCCACACTGGCACGCCCCGGCAACAACCCCACGCTCACCATCCCCGCATGCAACCACTGCTGCTGCGCCACCTCATCGCGCCCGGCAAACTCCACCCGGTCAATGCCCAGCGACTTGCCCGCCGACAACTGCATGGCCTCAATCAAGCGCAACAACGCGGCCGTGGTCGAATAAGGCTTGCCCGCACCGCCCGGTGATTCACTGTCGATCACCGTCAACGACGCCACCTCACGGCCCATCGCCTGCAAGCGCAGCGCCATCTCCAGCGCGACCCAGCCACCAAATGAATGCCCGACCAGATGCACCGGACCACGCGGACACTCGTGCGCCAGCGCCGCCAGGTAACACTGCGCTGCCGCTTCCACCTGGCTATGGGGCACCGCCTCGCCATCCAGCCCGCGCGGCTGCAAACCGAACAGCGGCCAGTCGCGCCCGAGTGCCTCGCCCAACCCCACAAACCCGGTGACGCTGTCACCCGCTCCCGGCACACAAAACACCGGCGCAAACCCCGCACGCCCACTCTGAATGCGCAGCACCGGTTGATGCACCGCTTCCGTCACCGGCGCACTCGCGGCCAGGGCCTCAACCATCGACGCGCCCAAGCCTTGAATATGCGGCGCCTGCATCATGCTTTGGTGATCGCCCGGCACCTCGACCCGGCGCAATTGACCAGGCGCCAAAGCGTCTTCCCAGCCCAGCGACTCACTGCGCCGCGACAGCTCGGTCGGCCGTTCACGGGCACTGAACAGATGCACCGGCACCGGCAGCGGGAACAGGCTGTAGTGCGCCAGCGCATGCCCGTGGCCGACTTCACGCTCGATAAAACTCAAGAGGTCCGCGTCCGTAGCCGCTGCCATTTGCGCGTATAGCAGACCTTGATCGCGACAGCGTTGCAGCAAACCCGCAAAGTCCAGCTGTCCAATGCCCGCCTCAAGCTGTTCAAGGCTCGCCAGTTCATCCACACCTCCCTGTGCGTTCCAATACGCCGTGCACTGCAACAGCAAATGCCGCTTAAGCGCATCCGGCCCACTCCAGCGCGCCTTGCCTTGGTCGGTCATGCGCGGCACGTAGCTGTCGATCAGGCCGAGGAACGCCACCGGCTCATCCAGCCCCAGCAATTGCATCGCCACTTCATAGGCCAGCACGCCGCCAAACGACCAGCCCGCCACGCGGTAAGGCCCGTGTGGCTGAACCTCGCGGATCAGGCCGACCATGCGCGCCGCCAAGCCTTCCATGGTGTTCAGGTGCGCCTCGCCCAGTGCCGCGCCCGGCAGGCCGTAGATCGGATAGTCGCCGGGCAAGTGCTGACCCAGCGCCGGGAAATACACGTCCATGCCACTGAACTCGTGCACCAGAAACAACGGCGGCTGCGAGCCGCTGCTGCGCACGGTAATCAGCGAGGTGTCGCGCACCGGCTCGCCGGTGCGCTGGCGCAACATCGCCGCCACCGAGGCCACGCTGACGTGCTGGAACAGCTCGGCCAGCGACACCTGCAAGCCCGCTGCCTCCATCAGGTTGACCAGTCGAATCGCCAGCAAGGAATGCCCGCCCAGCTCAAAGAAGCTGTCGTGACGCCCCACCTGCTCCAGTTTCAACACCTTGGCCCACAGGCCGGCGAGCGACTGCTCCAGTGCATCGGCCGGCGCCTCGAAGTCGCGGCTGAGCAAGGCCTCCAACGCCGGAACCGGCAAGGCTTTGCGATCGATCTTGCCATTGGCCGTCAGCGGCAACTGCGCCAGCGGCACATAGGCCGACGGCAGCATGTAGACCGGCAACTGGCCGTGCAGGTGCGCACGCACACTGTCGATGTCTACGGGCTCGCCAGCCCAGGTGAAATACGCCACCAGACGCTTGTCACCGGGCACGTCCTCACGGGCCAGCACCACTACGTCCTGGATGCTCGCCAAGGTCGCCAGGCGCGCTTCGATCTCGCCCAACTCGATACGGAAACCACGGATCTTCACTTGGTCGTCGTTACGCCCGATGCACTCCAGCAAGCCCTCCGCTGTCCAGCGGCCAAGGTCGCCGGTGCGGTACATCAAGGCGCCTGGGTTGAACGGGTCGTCGACAAACTTCTCGGCGGTCAGCTCCGGCCGGTTCAAATAGCCCTTGGCCACGCCGTCACCGCCGATGCAGATTTCGCCGATCACGCCCACCGGCAGTGGCTGCAAGTACGCATCCAGCACATGAATCTGCGTGTTGGAAATCGGTCGACCGACCGCCACGCTGTCAGCATCGGCGGCAATCGCCTGCACCTCGTAAGTGGTGGCGTAGGTGGTGGTTTCAGTCGGCCCGTAGCAATGCACCAGGCGCAAGCCCGGCGCCTGCGCCAGCAGGCTGCGGAACGCCGCCGGGTCGGCACGCTCGCCGCCGCAGAGCAAAATGCGCAAGCCGGCCAGGGCTTCGGGGATCATCTGCACGTACTGGTTGAACAACGCGGTGGTCACGAACAACACCGTCGCACCGTGCAGCGCACGGCCGAATGCAGCGGGGTCGAGCAACGTGGAATGGTCGATCACCTGCACCTGGCCGCCGTTGAGCAGCGCGCCCCACACGTCCATGGTGCTGGCGTCGAACGCCGGGTTGGAGGCAAACGCCACGCGGTCGGCGGCGTTGAAGTCGGCGTAACCGTTGTTGAGCACCAGCCGTGTGATGCCGCGATGAGGCACCAATACGCCCTTCGGTGTGCCCGTGGAGCCGGAGGTGTACATGATGTACGCCACGCTGTCCGAGGACTGCGACAGGTCAGGGTTGTGGCTCGGTTGCGGGTCCAGGGTCAGGGTGTCCAGGTCCATGCGCCGCGCCGGGAACTCAAGCGCCGCGTCACTGCGGGTCACCAGCCAGCTCGCGCCGCTGTCCTGCAACATGAAGCCCTGGCGTTCGGCGGGTGCGTTTATGTCCAGCGGCACATAGGCCGCTGCACACTTGAGGATCGCCAACTGGCTGACCAGCAGGTCCAGGGAACGCGGCAGCAGGATCGCGACGTTATCGGCCGGGCGCACACCCAGGCTCATCAGGTGATGGGCCAAGCGGTTGGCGCGGGTGTTGAGTTCGCCGTAGCTCAGTACCGCGTCAGCGTGCAACGCAGCCACCGCGTCAGGCCGTGCGTGGGCCTGGGCTTCGAACAAGCGCTGCACCGTGTGCTCGCGGGGGAACACACGGGTGGTGGCATTGAAACCTGCCAGCTGTTGACGCTCGGCCGCCGGCAGGATTGGCAAGCGGCTGATGCCCCTATCACTGTGGTGCTCCAGCGCCTCAACCAGTTGCTCAAGGGCAATGTTCAGGTAATCACACAAACGCCGGGCGCCCTGCCCCATGGCGGTCAGGCTGAAACCCTCACCAAGGTCATCGACACTCACCGACACCCCGTAATTGGTCTGCTCCTCGGCACTGAGCAGCGCAATCCCCTGCCATGCCTCAGCCACGCCACCACTGTGCGGCGCGCTGTGGCGGTAGTTGAACAGCACGTTGAACAACGGCGTACCCACTGGGACGCCGCTGCACTGCTGGGCCAATGCCAGCGGCGCGTGCTCATGGCTGAGCAATTGGGTCAGGCGCGCATGGGTGGCACGCAACGCCGTGCGTACCGAGTGTTCGCCCAGGTCAACGCGCAGCGGCAAGGTATTGATAAATACGCCCATGGCGCGCTCCGCACCTTCGCCGCCTTGCAGGCGGCCGAGCATCACAGTGCCGAACACCACCTGTTCGCGGCCACTGACCTTGCCCAGCACCTGCGCCCAGGCCAGGTGCATCAGGCTGGCGGCACTCACGCCTGCCTGGCGGGCCTGGGTGCGCAGACGCTGGCTCAACTGCGGGTCGACGGCCAGATGCGCGTGTTCATCGGCGCCCAGGTATTGGACGTCGGTTGGCTCGTCGATTTCACCGAGCATTTCGCGCAAGAAGGTTTCGTGGTCGTCAACGCCCAGGCGGGTCTGGGCCACAGTCTGGGCCACATAGTTTCGATACGGGACGGCCGCGCCCAGCGTGTGCTGACTACCGAGCAGGAACGCCTGCATTTCATGCTGCAGGATGTCCAGCGCGACGTGGTCCATCACCAAATGATGGAACAACAACGTGGCGACCACGCGCTGCGGCTCCTCGGTATAGACCAGCCGCATCAACGGCGCTTGCGTCAGGTCCAGGCGCTGTGGCACAGCACCGGCTTCAACGCTGAGCGAGGCCTCACGCCAAACCACTTGCACCGGTTCTTCCAGGCCCTCCCAATGGAAGGAGGAACGCAGGATGTCATGCCGCTGAATCACCGCCTGCAATGCATGGGCAAAGGCGTCCAGGCGCAGACGGCTATCGAAGGCAAACTGCGCCCGCAACAGGTAGGCATCGCCTTCAAGCACAGCCCGATGGTGATACAGGATGCCGGCCTGCAACGGCGCCAGCGGGTAGATATCCTGCACATTCGCCGCACCGCCCGGAATGCACGCGACGATGCGGTCGACGGCAGCCTGGTCCATCTGGATCAAGGGCAACATAGCCGGGGTGATGTGGCTGCAGCCTTCGGCGATGCCATTGGCCGGCACCGCCACTTCGCGCCCACGGCCCTGCGCCGCCGCCAACGCCGAGAGCGTCGGCTGGCCGAACAGCACCTTCACATCCGCCGACAAGCCCAGGCGACGCATGCGCCCCATCAGACTGACGGCCAGCAGCGAATGCCCGCCCAGTTCAAAGAAGTTGTCGTGACGGCCCACGCGCTCAACATTGAGCAGTTCGGCCCACAGGCTGGCCAAGGCCATTTCGGTATCGCCCTGGGGCGCTTCGTACTCGCGCACCACCACCGAATCCAGGCCCGGCGCCGGCAGCGCCTTGCGGTCGAGCTTGCCGTTGGGGCTGAGCGGCAACGCCTGCAGATGCACGAAAATCGCCGGTACCATGAACTCCGGCAGATGCCGCAGCAGATGACCGCGCAGCGCGTCGATGTCGCTCGGCGTGCCGGTGTAGTAAGCCACCAGCCGCTCTTCACGGGCGATCACAGCGGCTTCGTTGACCTGAGGATGCTCGAGCAGCCGCGCCTGGACTTCACCCAGCTCGATGCGCAAACCCCGAATTTTCACCTGGTCATCATTACGCCCCAGGTACTCGATATTGCCGTCCGGCAAGTAACGCCCGACATCACCGGTGCGGTACATGCGCCCCTGCCTGAAGGGGTCGTCAAGGAAACGCTCGGCGGTCAGTTCCGGCCGGTTCAGATACCCGCGCGCCACTTGTACGCCCGCGATAAATAACTCGCCCACCACACCCAGCGGCACCGGTTGCAACTGGCTGTCGAGCAGGTACATGCGGGTGTTGGCGATGGGTTTGCCGATCGGCGTGTTGTCCGGGGTTACCAGACCGGCACAGTTCCAGGCGGTTACGTCGACGGCCGCTTCGGTCGGCCCATACAGGTTATGCAGCTCGCTGCCTGGCAGTTGTTGCTTGAAGCGCCGCACCAGACTGCCCGGCAAGGCTTCGCCGCTGCACATCACCCGCGCTAGCCCTATGGCCTGGCTGACATCGCCGTGGGCCAGGAACACATCGAGCATCGACGGCACAAAGTGCAAGGTAGTGATCTGTTCGGCCTCGATCACGTCGCACAGGTATTCGGGCTCTTTGTGCCCGCCGGGGCGCGCCATCACCAGACGCGCGCCGGTAAACAGCGGCCAGAAGAATTCCCACACCGATACGTCAAAGCTGAACGGGGTTTTCTGCAGCACCGAATCCTGCGCGTTCAGGCCGTATTCGTCCTGCATCCACAGCAGGCGGTTGACTACCCCGGCGTGGTCGTTGATCACGCCTTTGGGCTGGCCGGTGGAGCCTGAGGTGTAGATCACATAGGCGCTCACGCCCTGGACGTGAGGGTTGCCTGCGGGCAGATGCTGCCAGGTGGGCTGGTCCAGGTCGACTACCGCCACTGCGCCGAGCAAGCCACGTGTTGCGCCTTGGGCCAGCACCACCAGCGGCGCACTGTCTTGCAGCATGTAGGCCAGGCGCTCTTGCGGATAAGCCGGGTCCAGCGGCACATACGCAGCGCCGGCCTTGAGGATCGCATACAGGCCAATGACCATCTCCAGGCTGCGCTCGACGCAGATCGCCACCCGCGAATCCGGCTGTACACCCAGCGCCAGCAGGTGATGGGCCAGCTGATTAGCCTGCGCATTCAGCTCAGCGTAAGTCAGTTGCCGCTCACCCGCCTTCACCGCAATCGCGTTCGGCGTGCGCATCACCTGCGCTTCAAACATCCCGTGCAGTGTCTGGTCGAGGTTGTAGTCCACCGCGGTGGCGTTGAAATCGACCAGCAGGTGCTGACGCTCACACTCATCCAACAACGGCGCATGTTCCAACACCGCCTGGTCGTTATCGACCATTGCCTGCAAGGTGCGGGTGAAATACCCGGCGTACCGCTGCATGGTCGACTCATCAAACAGCGCCACGGCAAATTCCAGCGCGCCGAGAATGCTGCCCTGCACTTCACCCAGGTTCAGGGACAGGTCGAACTTGGCAAAGTGGCTGTTCTCGACGATGCCTTCCAGGGCCAGGTCACCCAGCGCCAGGGTCGGCGCGCTGCTGTCCTGCCAGCTCAGCAGGGTCTGGAACAGCGGGCTGTGGGCCAGGCTGCGCACCGGCCGGGTGATTTCCACCACCTGCTCGAATGGCAAGTCCTGATGCGCCTGGGCCGCCAGCGTCAGCGCCTTGACCCGTGCCAGCAAGGCCTCGGTGCTCAGCTCGCCCGAGGTGTCGATGCGCACCGCCAGGGTGTTGACGAACAGGCCGATCAGCCCTTCCACCTCGCTGCGGGTACGGTTGGCCACTGGCGTGCCGATCACCAGGTCGTGTTGCCCGGACAGCCGCGCCAGCAGGGAGGCCCAGGCCGTCATCAAGGTCATGTACAGCGTGGTGCCATGGCGTTGGCTCAAGGCCTTGAGCCCGGCGGTCAGGCGTTCGTCCAGGCGCACTTCGACGCTGTTGCCGGCGTAGTCCTGCTGCACAGGGCGTGGGCGATCGGTAGGCAGCGTGAGCAAGGCCGGCGCACCGGCCAGTGCCTGTTGCCAATAGGTACTTTGGCGCTGCAGCACTTCGCCGCTCAGCCACAAACGCTGCCACACGGCGAAGTCGCCGTACTGAATCGGCAGGCTTGGCAATGGGTCAGGCATGCCGTGGCTGAAGGCTTGATACAGCGCCATCAACTCACGGGTGAGCACGCCCATCGACCAGCCATCGGAAACGATATGGTGCAGGGTCAGCAGCAGCACATGGTGATCGTCGGCCATCACCACCAGGCGCCCACGCAGCAACGGGCCGCGCTCCAGGTCGAACGGTGCCGAGGCTTCGCCCTGAATCAAGGCATCCAGCGCCTGCTGCGGTTGCGGGTGGCGGCGCAAATCCTGCACTTGCAGGGGCAGCATCTCTTCGGCGGGTACGATCAGTACCTGGGCTTGGTCGCCCTGTTGGGCAAAGCGGCTGCGCAGGGTTTCATGCCGCGCAACAATGCGCGCCAGCGCCCGTTGCAGCGCCTCGACATGCAACTGGCCACGCAAACGCAGGCCGATGGGAATGTTATAGGCGGTATTGGCGCCTTCCATCAGCGCCAGAAACCACAGGCGCTGCTGGGCGAACGACAACGGCACGAGCTCATCACGATTGGCCGGCAGAATATCCGGCAAGGTGCTGCGCCCTGACTGCGCCAGCACTGCGGCGACCGCCGCCAGCTCCGCATTGGCAAACAAGTCGCCCAGCACCAGTTCCACCCCCAGGCGCTGGCGCACTTGCGAGACCATGCGCATCGCCAGCAACGAGTGCCCGCCCAGTTCGAAGAAATGGTCGTGCCGCCCGACACGCTGCACCTGCAGCACATCGGCCCAGATCTGCGCGAGCACGCTTTCGATCTCGCCCTCGGGCGCTGCGTATTCGCGGGTAAACACCGCGGCCATGTCCGGCGCTGGCAAGGCCTTGCGGTCGAGCTTGCCGTTGGCGGTGAGTGGCAACGCCTCGAGCTTCACATAGGCGACCGGGACCATGTAGTCCGGCAGATGCGCAACCAGGTGGGCGCGGATATCACCGACCGCCAGCGGGTCGAGTTGCGGGCTCTCGGTGAAATAGGCGACCAGTCGCTCCTCGCGCACCAGCACCACCGTTTCCTGGATCCCAGGCAGTTGGCCGAGCTGGGTTTCAATCTCGCCAAGCTCGATACGCATGCCACGGATCTTCACCTGATCATCGTTGCGCCCCAGGTATTCAAGCGTACCGTCCGGCAACCAACGCGCCAGGTCGCCGGTGCGGTACATGCGCCCCGGGTTGAACGGGTCTTGCAGGAAGCGCTCGGCGGTCAGGTCCGGGCGGTTGAGGTAACCACGCGCCACGCCCTTGCCACCCACGTACAGCTCACCGGCTACCCCCAATGGCACCGGCCGTTGTTGTTCATCGAGCAGGTACACCGTGGCATTGGCCACCGGTTTGCCGATATGCAACGGCTGGCCTGCTTCGACCTTGCCGGAAGTGGCAACCACCGTGGCTTCGGTGGGGCCGTAGTTGTTGATCAGCTCAAATCGCTGTGCCCGCGCAAACTGGCGCAGGCGGTCACCGCCGATGAGCAAGGTGCGCAATGTAGGGTGTTCGATGTGCTGGCTGAACGCGTATTCGGCCACCGGCGTGGGCAGGAAGCACACGTCCAGTGGCTGCGCGCACCACCAGCTCAGCAGCGCGTCGATATCTTCGGCGCCGTCCGTGGCGGGCGGCAGGTGCAGGGTCGCGCCGACACACAGCGCCGGCCACACTTCCCAGGCCATCGCATCAAAACCAAAGCCGGCAACACTGGCGGTGTGGCGCCCGGCGCACAAGTCAAAGGCGCGGCAATGCCAGTCCACCAGGTTGGCCACCGTGTGGTGCTCCACCATCACCCCTTTGGGCAGGCCGGTGGAGCCGGAGGTGTAGATCACATAGGCGAGGTTCGAAGGGCTGACGGCGGCTTTTGGATTGCTGGCTGAATGGTGCTGCCAGGTGTAGCGGTCCAGCTGGATCACCGGCACGTCCAGCGCCGGCAAGCGCTCGAGCAGTGCCTGTTGGGTCAGCACCGCCACCGGGGCGCTGTCGCTCAGCAGGTAGCTCAGGCGCTCGGCCGGGTGCGAAGGGTCCACCGGCACATAGCAGGCGCCAGCCTTGAGGATGGCCAGCAACCCGGCCAGGGTGTCCAGGCCACGCCGCGCGACGATGGCCACGCGGTCATCGGGTTTGACCCCCAGCGCCAACAGGTGATGGGCCAGCAGGTTGGCTTGCTGGTTGAGTTCGGCGTAGGTCAGTTGGCGGCCCTGCTGCACGGCGGCAATCGCCTCCGGCGTGAGCGCGGCCTGGGCTTCGACGCGCCCGTGCAAGGTACTGCTCTGGGGGAAATCGGCGTGGGTGGCGTTGAACTGCTCAAGCAACAGTTGCTGCTCGGCGGCAGGCAGCACCGACAGCTGATTGAGCGCGGTGTGCGGTGCCTGCTCCAGCGCCGTCACCAGGTTCTCCAGGGCGGTTTGCAGATAGCCGCACACCCGCTGCGGGTCGACCCGCTGGCTGGCCAGCAGGCTCAGGCCAAAGCCGTCACCCAGGTCATCCACACTCAGGGTCAGCGGGTAGTTGGTGCGTTCTTCGGCGCTGAGCGCGGCGATCCCGTGCCAGGCCGACACGGCTTCGGCGCTGGCGGCCGGGGCGCTGTGGCGATAGTTGAGCAAGGCGCTGAACAGCGGCGTCGGCGCCACCACCCCGCTGCAGCGTTGGGCCAGGGCCAGCGGCGCGTGTTCATGGCGCAACAAGGTGGTGAGCCGCGCGTGGGTGGCCTTGACCCCGGTGCGTAGGTCCTGGGCGTCCACGTCGACGCGAAACGGCAAGGTGTTGATGAAAATGCCCAGCGCCCGATCCGTGGCATGGCTGCCTTGCATGCGGCCCATCAATACGGTGCCGAACACCACCTGCTCTTTACCGGCCAGCACCGCCAACACCTGCGCCCAGCCCATATGGAACAGGCTGGCGGCACTCACCCCCAATTGCCGGGCTTGCGCGCGCAACCGCCGGCTGAGTGCTGCGGGCAAAGGCAGGCTGACTTCGCCGATGCCACGGGCATCGCCCTGCACGTCCTGCAAGCCGTATGGCAAGGTCGGCTCGCTGATGTCGCCGAGCATCTGGCGGAAGAAATTTTCGTGTTCCGGCTCGCTGATACCCAGGCGTGCCTGCGCCACATAATTGCGAAACGGCACGGCCTGGCCAAGCGCCGCGCCCTGCCCCAGCAGGCACGCCTGCATTTCATGGCACACCACTTCGAGGGCGCTGTGGTCGAGGGCCATATGGTGGAACAGCAAGGTGGCGACAATGCGCTGGTTCAGCCGGTCGTCGGCCCGCACCAGGCGCAGCAGCGGCGCCCGGGTCACGTCGAGGCGATAGTGGCGGGCATCGAACAGCCCGTGCAGTTGAGCGGCAATATCGCCGTCGGCCGGGTTCAATTGCAGCGCCTGCACCGGCAGGCGTGCCTGGCGCCACACCACTTGCGAGGGTTGCTGCAAACCGTCCCAGACCACGCCGGTGCGCAGGATATCGTGGCGGTCCATCACGCGCTGCAACGCTTGGGCAAAGGCCTCGAAACGCTCCAGGCTGTCGAACGCGAACTGCGACTGCATCACATAGGGGTCGCCCTGCTCGGCGCTGACGTGGTGGAACAGAATGCCTTCCTGCAACGGCGCCAGCGGGTAAATGTCCTGGATATTCGCCACACCGCCGTCGACCGTGGCCACGATGCGCTCGATCTCGTCCTGGCTCAACGTCGACAGGCTCAGCATCGCCGGGGTGATGTGCTCGGCACCTAGCGGGATGCCATTGGCCGGCACCTGCACTTCGCCGGCCTTGGAGGCCGAGTATTCACCGGCCTTGATCAGTTCGATCAAGGCCGCTTTGTGCTCGCGCAACGCCGCCAGGATCAAAGGGTCGCTCAGCGCTTGTTTGTTGCCTTGCACCGACAACTGCTCGCCCTTGAGCGCCAGTTGCACGTCCTTGGTTTTCAGCGTGCTCAATAACTCAGAAATGCTCACAGGACGATCTCCATTCGTTCGGTAATAGCGGCGTAGCCGGCCAGGCTCGGCTGTTCGAACAGCGCCCGCACATCGGCTTCCAGGCCTTCCTGGCGCAGGCGTCCGATCAAGCTCACGGCCAGCAGCGAGTGCCCGCCCAGCTCAAAGAAGTTGTCATGGCGCCCAACGCGCTCAACGTTGAGCAGTTCAGCCCACAGCGCTGCCATAAGGATTTCGGTGTCGCCTTCGGGCGCCGCGTATTCGCGCACATTCAGTGCGTCCATGCCCGGCACCGGCAGTGCCTTGCGGTCGAGCTTGCCGTTGGGGCTCAGTGGCAATGCGTCGAGGTGCACAAACACGGCGGGCACCATAAAGTCCGGCAAGTGCTGCAACAGGTGGGCGCGCAAGCGGTCGATGTCGGTGTGTGCGCCGGTGTAGTACGCCACCAGACGGTCCTCGCGGGCGACCACGGCGGCCTCGTTGACCTGCGGATGCTCCAGCAAGCGCGCCTGGATTTCGCCCAGTTCGATGCGCAGGCCACGGATCTTCACCTGGTCATCGTTGCGGCCCAGGTATTCGATATTGCCGTCGGGCAGGTAACGACCGACGTCGCCCGTGCGGTACATGCGCCCGCTGGTGAACGGGTTCTTGAGGAAACGTTCGGCGGTCAGCTCCGGGCGGTTCAGATACCCGCGCGCCACTTGCACGCCGCCGATAAACAACTCACCCACCACCCCCAACGGCACCGGCTGCAACTGGGCGTCCAGCACGTACATGCGTGTATTGGCAATCGGCTTGCCGATCGGCGTGTTGTCCGGCACGTCGGGCCGTGCGCAGTTCCACGCGGTGACATCGACCGCCGCTTCTGTCGGGCCATACAGGTTGTACAGCCCAACCCCCGGCAGTTGTGCTTTGAAGCGCCGTACCAGGCTGCCCGGCAAGGCTTCGCCGCTGCACATCACCCGCGCCAGCCCTTTGGCCTGGCTGACATCACCATGGGCCAGGAACACATCGAGCATCGACGGCACGAAATGCAAGGTGGTGATCTGCTCAGCCTCGATCACCTGGCACAGGTACTCCGGCTCTTTGTGCCCACCCGGGCGGGCCATCACCAACCGTGCGCCGGTAAACAGCGGCCAGAAAAATTCCCACACCGACACGTCGAAGCTGAACGGGGTTTTCTGCAGCACCGCGTCATGGGCCTTGAGGCCATAGGCGTCCTGCATCCACAGCAAGCGGTTGACCACGCCGGCGTGTTCATTGATCACGCCTTTGGGCTGGCCGGTGGAGCCGGAGGTGTAGATCACATAGGCCTGGTGCCGGGCGGTCAGGCCCGGCACCTGCGGGTTGCTCGCGCTCTGCTGTTGCCAGGTGACGTGATCCAGGTCCAGCACCGGCACGTCGCCCAACAACTGGCGGGTCGCGTCTTGCGCCAACACCACCACCGGTGCGCTGTCTTGCAGCATGTAAGCGATGCGTTCGAGTGGATACGCCGGGTCCAGCGGCACATAACCGCCACCCGCCTTAAGGATCGCGAACAGGCCGACCACCATGTCCAGGCCACGCTCGACGCAAATACCCACGCGCGAATCCGGCTGCACGCCGAGTTCGCGCAGGTGATGGGCCAGGCGGTTGGCGCGTTCGTTGAGTGCCCGGTAGGTCAACTGCTGGTCACCGGCCTTGACCGCCACCGCATCAGGGGTGCGTTCGACCTGAGCCTCGAACAGGCCGTGCAGGGTCTGGTCGAGGTTGTAAGCGACCTCGGTGGCGTTGAACGCTACCAGCAGTTTTTGGCGTTCCTCGGCGCCCAGGATCGGCAGGCGATTGAGCGCCTGGTGCGGTGCCTGCTCCAAGGCTTCGACCAGCCCGGCCAGGGCGTTCTGCAGGTAACCACACACCCGTTGCGCGTCAACCTGCGCCAGGGCGGTGATATCGTAACCATCGCCCAAGTCATCCACGTTGAGGGTCAGCGGGTAGTTGGTGCGGCCATCGTTGACCAGCGTCTGCATGCCTTCCCAGGCGTGTTGCGCCTCGGCAGAACGCGTCGCGGCGCCGCGATGGCGATAGTTGAGCATCGAGCTGAACAACGGCGCCGGGGCCGCCACCCCGCTGCAACGCTGGGCCAGGGCCAGGGACGCGTGCTCATGGCCGAGCAACGCGGTGAGCCGCGTGTGGGTGGCACGCACGGCATCGCGTGCGCCTTGCGCGTCGATATCCAGGCGCAGCGGCAAGGTATTGATAAACACCCCGAGCGCACGATCAGCGCCCTCACCGCCTTGCAATCGGCCGACCAGCACGGTGCCGAACACCACGCTGTGGCGCCCCGAAGTGGCCGCCAACACTTGGCCCCAGGCCAGGTGGAACAGGCTCGCCGTGCTCACACCGAGTATACGTGCCTGGGCCCGCAGGCGGCGGTTGAGGTCGTTGTCCAGGTGCAGGCTGTGTTC
Source organism: Pseudomonas sp. IPO3747 (assembly GCF_013385245.1). Taxonomy (NCBI): domain Bacteria; kingdom Pseudomonadati; phylum Pseudomonadota; class Gammaproteobacteria; order Pseudomonadales; family Pseudomonadaceae; genus Pseudomonas; species Pseudomonas sp. IPO3747. Next base: position 203,407 of record NZ_JACAQL010000011.1, on the reverse strand, counting down.
CTCAATCGCGCTGCCGTCGCCGCGCACGTCCTGCAAGCCGAACGGCAAGGTCGGTTCATCGACATCGGCGAGCATCTCGCGAAAGAACGCCTCGTGCTCCTGCTCACTGACGCCCAATCGCGCCTGGGCCACGTAGTTGCGGTACGGCATCGGCGCCGCCGTCGGGGCGGCGTGCCCCAACAAATGCCCTTGCATTTCACGCAGCACCACGTCGAACGCGGTGTGGTCCAGCGCAATATGGTGATAGAGCAACACCACCACCACGCGCTGGTTGGCCGGGTCCTTGGCGTACTTGAGGCAGATAAGCGGCGCCTGGCTGATGTCCAGGCGATAACGCCGCGCATCAAAACGCGCGTGCAGGCCGGCGAGTACATCGCCCTGCAACTGCAGCTCTTCAAGCGGCAATCGGGCCTGGCGCCACACCACTTGCAGCGGTTGCGCAAGGCCTTCCCAGACCACACCCGTGCGCAGGATGTCATGGCGGTCGATCACCTGTTGCAGCGCATGGGCGAAGGCCTGCAGGCGCTCGAGGCTGTCGAAGGCCAGGTGCGATTGCAGCAGGTACGGGTCGCCCTGTTCGGCGGTGAGGTAGTGGTAAAGAATGCCCTCCTGCAACGGCGCCAGCGGGTAGATATCCTGCACATTGGCGGCGCCACCGGGGATGCGGCTGACGGCGTGATCGAGGGTCGACTGGTCGATATCAACCAGGGGCAGCATGTCCGGCGTGATGCGCAGGCAATCGGCTGCGATCCGGTTCGCCGGCACCTGCACTTCGCGGCCACTGCCCACGGCAGCCGCCAGCGCGGCCAGGGTCGGCTGGCTGAACAGCACACGGACATCCGCGCTGAGGTCCGCTTGACGCATGCGTTCGATCAGGCTCACGGCCAGCAACGAATGGCCGCCGAGCTCGAAGAAGTGGTCATGACGGCCGACCTGTTCGACCTGCAACACCTCGGCCCAGATCCGCGCCAGGGTGGTTTCCACTGCGCCCTGGGGCGCTTCAAAGTCGCGGCTGAGCAATGCCGCCTGGTCAGGTTCCGGCAAGGCCTTGCGATCCAGCTTGCCGTTGGCGGTCAGGGGCAATGCGTCGAGCTTGATGTAGGCCACCGGCACCAGCGCGTCGGGCAGTTGTGCTTGTAGCTGCGAACGCAGGGTTTCAATCGCCAGCGGGTAGTTTTCCGTGAACCAGGCCAGCAAACGGCCTTCGCGCACCAGCACCACGGCCTCGCCAACGCCTTCCACTGCCGCCAGGCGACTTTCGATCTCGCCCAGCTCCACGCGTACGCCACGCACTTTGACCTGATCATCATTGCGGCCCAGGTACTCGATATTACCGTCGGGCAACCAGCGCGCCAGGTCGCCGGTGCGGTACATGCGCCCCGGGTTGAACGGGTCTTGCAGGAAGCGTTCGGCGGTCAGGTCCGCACGGTTCAGGTAACCGCGCGCCACGCCGCTGCCGCCCACATACAGCTCACCGGCCACGCCCACCGGCACCGGGCGCAGCTGTGCATCGAGCAAGTAGGTGCTGGCATTCGCCACCGGCCGGCCGATATGCAGCGCCTGCCCGGCGCGGACACGGCCGGAGGTGGCGACCACCGTGGCCTCGGTCGGTCCGTAGTTGTTGATCAGCGCAAAACGTCGCTCCTGGGTGAACTGCCGCAGGCGGTCGCCGCCAATCAGCAGGATGCGCAAGGTCGGGTGTTGCAGGTGCTGGCTGAAGGCGTATTCGGCCACTGGCGTGGGCAGGAAGCTGACGTCCAGCGGCTGCGCCAGCCACCAGGCCAGCAGTTCGTCGACGTTTTCATTGCCCACCGTGACAGGCGGCAAATGCAGGGTCGCACCGGCACACAGCGCCGGCCAGACTTCCCAGGCCATGGCGTCGAAGCCAAAACCGGCGACACTGCTGGTATGGCTGCGCGCATCCAGGCCGAAGGCTTCGCAGTGCCAGTGCACCAGGTTTTCCACATTGCGGTGCTCCACCATCACGCCTTTGGGCTGGCCGGTGGAGCCGGAGGTGTAGATCACATAGGCCAGGTGCGCCGGGGTCAGCGCTGCGAGCTGCGGATTGCTGACGGCGTGGTGCTGCCAGCTTTCGCCCAGCAGGTCGACTGTGGCGAACGCCCCCAGCAACGCTTGCGTACTGGGCTCGGCCAGCACGGCCACCGGCGCACTGTCCTGCAACAGATAGGCGATACGCTCGGCGGGATAGGCCGGGTCGATCGGCACATAACCGGCGCCGGCCTTGAGTATGCCCAGCAGCCCGATGAGCATCTGCGGGCCACGACGGCAGCAGATCGCCACGCGATCGTCGGGCCGTACGCCGAGCGCGAGCAGGTGATGGGCCAGTTGGTTGGCGCGTTGATTGAGTTGCTGGTAGGTCAGCGACCGTTCGCCCTGCTGCACCGCAATTGCGTGGGGCTGGCGCTCGACCTGGGCTTCAAAGGCACCGTGCAGGGTGTGCCCGGTGGGGAAATCTGCAGCCGTCGTGTTGAATTCACGCAGCAGGGTGTCGCGTTCGGCCGACGGCAGTATCGGCAGGCGGTTGAGCGCGGTATCGGCGGCGTTTTCCAAGGCCTCGACCAGTTGCTCCACGGCGTTATGCATATAGCCGCACAGGCGCTGGGCGCCGATCTGCGGCAGCGCCAGCACGCTGAGGCCAAAGCCTGCGCCAAAATCATCCACGCTCAAGGTCAGCGGGTAGTTGCTGCGCTCTTCACCGCCCAGCAGTTGCACGCCTTCCCAGATGCCGTGGCCATCGCGGGCCATTTCGTCGGGGCGGCTGTGGCGGAAATTGAGCAAGGCGCTGAACAGCGGCACGCTGGTCGGCACGCCGCTGCAACGCTGGGCCAGCGCCAGGGACGCGTGTTCGTGCCCGAGCAAGGCGCTCAAGCGCGAATGGGTGGCCTTGACCGCCACGGCGGCGCCCGCCGCGACATTCACCCGCAGCGGCAAGGTGTTGATAAACATGCCCAGCGCCCGATCGGCGCCCTCACCTGCCTGCATGCGCCCCATCAATACAGTGCCAAACACCACGTCATCACGCCCGGACACCAGGCCCAGCACTTGCGCCCAGGCCAGGTGCATCAGGCTCGCCGCACTTACGCCCAACAGGCGCGCCTGCTCACGCACGCGCATGGCCAGCGCCGCGTCCAGGTGCTGCTCGGCCTCTTCGATATCACGGCCATCACCCTGCACGTCCTGCACGCCAAACGGCAAGGTCGGTTCGTCCACATCGGCGAGCATGGCGCCGAAGAACTGTTCATGCTCGGCCACGCTCACGCCCAGGCGTGCCTGGGCCACGTAGTTGCGAAACGGCGCCGCCACGGGCAGCGCGTCCGCCTGGTTGAACAGAAACGCGCGCATCTCCTGGCCCACCACTTCCATGGCCGTATGGTCCAGCGCCAGGTGGTGGAACAGCAGGATCGCTGCGACTCGGTTATTCGCCGGGTCCTGGGCGTAAACCATGCGCAGCAATGGCGCCTGGGTAATATCCAGGCGGTAGTGACGGGCATCGAAACGTGCGTGCAATTGCTCGATGATGCCGCCCTCGGCCGGGTCCAGGATCACCTCCTGCACACTCAGTTGCGCGTCGCGCCAGACCACTTGCACCGGGCTGTCCAAGCCTTCCCAGACCACGCCGGTGCGCAGGATGTCGTGACGCGCTACTACCTGTTGCAGCGCGCCCATAAAGCCGTGCAAACGCTGCAGGCTATCGAACGCCATGCGCGATTGCAGCAGGTACGGGTCGCCCTGTTCGGCGCTGATATGGTGATAAAGAATGCCTTCCTGCAACGGCGCCAGCGGGTAGATATCCTGCACATTGGCCGCACCACCGGGCACGTTGGCGACGATGCGTTCGATGGCCGGTTGATCAAGCTGCACCAGGGTCAACATCGACGGCGTGATCTGTGTGCAACCCGGCGCAATGCCATTGGCCGGCACCACAATTTCACGCCCACTGCCGACTGCCGCCGCGAGTGCCGCCAGGCTCGGCTGGCTGAACAGCACGCGCACGTCCGCGCTCAGGCCGACCTGGCGCATGCGTTCGATCAGGCTGACCGCCAGCAACGAATGCCCGCCCAACTCGAAGAAATGATCATGGCGCCCGACGCGTTCGAGCTTGAGCACGTCCTGCCAGATCTGCGCCAGCACGGTTTCCACTTCACCTTCCGGGGCTTCGTAGCCACGGCTGAGCAGCGCACTTTGATCCGGCACCGGCAGGCCTTTACGGTCCAGCTTGCCATTGGCGGTAAGCGGTAACAGCTCAAGCCACATATAAGCCGACGGCACCATGTAATCCGGTAGCTGGCCTTGCAGATGGCCGCGCAGGGCTTCGATTGGCAACGCTGCCGAGGCGGTGTAGTACGCCACCAGGCGTTTGTCGCCGGGCTCGTCTTCGCGGGCCACTACCACAACGTCGCGCACGTCTGGGAAGGTCGCCAGGCAGCTCTCGATTTCGCCGGGCTCGATGCGGAAACCACGGATCTTCACCTGCAAATCATTGCGCCCCTGGTACAGCAAGGTACCGTCGGCCTGCCAGCTGGCAAGGTCGCCGGTGCGGTACAACAGGCCTTCACCGAACGGGTTGAGGATGAATTTTTCGGCCGTCAGTTGCGGCTGGTTCAAGTACCCCTTGGCCACGCCTGCACCGCCGATGTACAGCTCGCCGACCACACCCAACGCCAGCGGCTGCTGGCGCGCATCCAGCACATAGGCCTGTGCATTTGCGATAGGTCGGCCGATAGGCACAGCGCCCGCGCCCGGCGTGGTGATTTCAAACGTGGTCGAGAAGGTGGTGGCTTCGGTCGGCCCGTAGCCGTTTAACAGGTGTTGCGGCTTGCCGTGCTTGAGCACCCGGCCGATCACCAGCGGGTCAAGCACATCGCCGCCGACGATCAGGTAGCGCAACTGGCGCAGCACCGGCAGCAACGCGTCGGCGTATTGATGGAACAAGCCTGCCGTCATCCACAGCACGCTCACGGCCTGTTCCTGCAACAGCTCGGCAAATGCGGCCTGGGACAGCAGCACCGCATGCTCGACCACCACCACGCAACCGCCATTGAGCAACGGCGCCCACACATCCAGGGTGCTGGCGTCGAACGCCGGGTTGGAGGCGAAGGCCACGCGGTCGCGCTCGTTAAAGTCGGCATAGCCGTTGTTGAGCACCAGCCGCGAGACGGCGCGGTGCGGCACTTGCACGCCTTTGGGCGCGCCAGTGGAGCCGGAGGTGTACATGATGTACGCCACCTCGTCCGAAGACTGCGCAAGCTCCGGGTTGCGCGGCGACAGGCTATCCAGGTTCAGGTCGGCCAGGGTATGGAGTACATGCCGCGCTCCGCTGTCCTGCACCATAAAGGCCTGGCGTTCGAGCGGCGCGTTGATGTCCAGCGGCACATACACCGCTGCGCACTTGAGGATCGCCAGTTGGCTCACCAGCAAATCCAGCGAGCGTGGCAACGCAATCGCCACGCACTCACCCGGTTGCACGCCCTGGTTGATCAGGTGATGGGCCAGGCGGTTGGCACGGCGGTTGAGGTCACGATAGCTCAAGGACAACGCACCCTGCACCGCCGCCACGGCTTCGGGCCGCGCCAGTGCCTGAGCTTCGAACAGCTGGTGCACAGTGAGCTGCGACGGGTATTGGCGCGCGGTGGCGTTGAACTCGACCAACAGCTGGTGACGCTCGGCCGCCGGCAAAATCGACACCGCCTGCAACGCGGTGGTCGGCGCTTGTTGCAGCGCGGTCACCAGGTGGCTGAGCGCGGTGAGCATGTAGTCGCCCACGCGCTGCACATCCAGACTGGCCACGCCTTGTACGGTCAGCGCAAAGCCGGTGCCGAGGTCATCGACGTTGAGCACCAACGGGTAGTTGCTGCGCTCCTGGGAACTGAGAATCTCGATACCGTGCGTGGCAAACGGGCTGTCTCCCGGTGCCTCGTCCGGGGCGCTGTGACGGAAGTTGAGCAAGGTACTGAACAGCGGCAACGAACCCGGTACACCACTGCAACGCTGGGCCAGGGACAGCGAAGCGTGCTCATGCCCAAGCAACTGCGCCAGGCGCGCATGGGTGGCGCGCACGCCGGCCTGCACGCTGGTGGCGCCCAGGCTGACGCGCAGCGGCAAGGTGTTGATGAACATTCCCAGCGCCCGGTCGGCGCCCTCGCCGCCTTGCATGCGCCCCAGCAGTACGGTGCCAAACACCACATCCTGCTGGCCGGAGACCTGGGCCAGCACCTGCGCCCAGGCCAGGTGCACCAGGCTCGCGCTGCTGACACCCAGCTGTCGCGCCTGTTCGCGCAGGCCCTGGCTGAGCGCCGGGGCCAGCGGCAAATGCGCCTCGACGATGCCGCTGCCGTCGCCGTTGACATCCTGCAAACCGAACGCCAGCGTGGGCTCGTCAATATCACCCAGCATGTCGCTGAAAAAGGCTTCGTGTTGCGCCTGGGTCACGCCCAAACGCGCCTGGGCCACGTAATTGCGGTATTGCACCGCCGGCGGCAGTTGCGTGCTGTGGCCGGCCAGGCTGGCGCTCATCTCCTCCACCAACACCTGAAGGGCGGTGTGGTCGAGCAGGATATGGTGCAGCAGCAGGATGCCTGCAAAGCCATCCTGTTGTTGCGCATAACCGAAATGCATCAGCGACGCGCGGCTCAGGTCGAGGCGGAAATGGCGTGGGTCAAAGCGCTGTTGCAGCTGCGCCAGCGCATCATCGGCCGGCACGTCGAGGCGCTCGACGTGCAGCGGCGCCTGGCGCAACACCACTTGCACCGGCTCATCCAGGCCTTCCCACAGAATGCCGGTGCGCAGGATGTCGTTACGCTCGATCACACAGTGCAAGGCGCGGGTAAACGCGTCCACCGCCGCTTGGTCAGCAAAACTGAACTGTACCTGCAACACGTAGGGGTCGCCCTCGGTGGTTGCCAGGTGGTGATACAGAATGCCGGCCTGCAACGGTGCCAGGCCGTAGATGTCTTGCACGTTGGCGATGCCACCGGGCACATGCTGGAGAATGTGGTCGATGGCGGCCTGGTCCAGCGCCACCAGCGGCAGCATGTCGGGGCTGATGTGTGCGCTGGTCGCCGTGATCCGATTGGCCGGCACTTGGACTTCCTGCTGCCCGCCCACCGCCGCGGCGAGTGCGCGCAAGGTGGGTTGGCCGAACAGCACGCGCACGTCGCAGCTCAACTCCACTTGGCGCATGCGTTCGATCAGCTTGACCGCCAGCAGTGAGTGGCCGCCCAGCTCGAAGAAGTTGTCGTCGCGCCCGACGTTGTCGAGTTTCAACAGCGACTGCCAGATGCCGGCGATGGTGCTTTCCACAGCGCCCTGCGGGGCGGCGTAGTCTCGCCGCGCGAGGGCGTCGGCATCCGGCGCGGGCAAGGCTTTGCGGTCGAGCTTGCCGTTGGTGGTCAGCGGGAATTGGTCCAGCAGCACGAAGGCGCTGGGCACCATGTATTCGGCCAGGCTCAGCAGCAGATGGTCGCGCAGCTCGGCGGCACCGAGTTCGCGCTCGGCGATCACGTAGGCCACCAGGCGTTTGTCACCGGGCTCGTCTTCACGGGCGATAACCACCGCGTCACGCACGCCGTTGGCGCTGGCCAGAGTGGCTTCGATTTCGCCCAGTTCAATGCGGAAGCCGCGGATCTTCACCTGGTCATCGTTACGGCCCAGGTATTCGACGCTGCCATCGGCCAGCAGGCGGCCGAGGTCACCGGTCTTGTACATGCGCAGGCCGGTGGCCGGGTCGGCCAGGAAGCGTTCGGCATTCAGTTGGTCACGGTTGAGGTAACCGCGCGCCACACCGGCGCCGCCGACATACAACTCGCCGACCACACCCATCGGCAACGGCTCGCGACGCGCATCCAGCACATACAGCTGCAGGTCGGGAATGCGCACACCAATCGGGCTTACGCCAACCAACTGCGCATCCGCCGCTTCCAGGGCGCGGTAGGTCACGTGCACGGTGGTTTCGGTGATGCCATACATGTTGACCAATTGGGTGCCAGCGTTGATGGCGCGGGCGTACCACGGTTTGAGCATGCCCGGTTCCAGGGCTTCGCCGCCGAAAATAACCTGGCGCAGTGAATGCGCCTGGGCGCTCTGGGCCGCGATCAACTGGCGAAATGCGCTGGGCGTCTGGTTGAGGATGCTCACACCCGCGTCACAGATCAGCGCGTAGCACTCATCCGGCGAGCGGCTGACCAGTTGCGGCACGATCAGCAACTGGCCGCCGTGCATCAGCGCGCCCCAGATCTCCCAGACCGAGAAGTCGAACGCGAAGGAATGGAACAGCGCCCACACATCATTGGCGTTGAAGCCAAACCAATGCTCGGTGGCGGTGAACAGCCGCGCCACGTGGCGGTGTTCGATCATCACGCCTTTGGGCAGCCCGGTGGAGCCGGAGGTGTAGATCACATAGGCCAGGTGGGCCGGGCTGAGCGCAACGCGCGGGTTGACGATGGATTCTGCGCGCAGGCTGTTGAGGTCGATGCGGGTCAAATCACCGACCAGATGCTGCGTGTCGGCTTGTACCAACACGGCCACTGGCGCGCTATCGGCCAGGGTATAGGCGATGCGCTCCAGCGGGTAAGCCGGGTCGATGGGCACATAACCGGCGCCAGCCTTGAGGATACCCAGCAGACCAATAATCATCTCCGGGCCACGCTCGACGCAGATCGCCACGCGATCATCAGGGCGAATGCCCTCGGCCAGCAGGCGGTGGGCGACCTGGTTGGCGCGTTCGTTGAGTTGGCGGTAGGTGATGCGCTGGGTGTCGAAACGCAGGGCGATGGCATTGGGTTGAGCGGCGGCGTGGGCTTCGACTTGCGCGTGGATCAGGGCCGTGTCGCTGTAGTGCGTTGGGCTTTGATTGAGGCGGTGCAGCAGATGGTGACGTTCGGTATCAGGCAGGATATTCAGGCCGCAGAGCGGCATATCCGGTCGCTGCTCCAGGGCCTCGGCCAGGCTGTGCAGGGCTGTGTGCAGGTAACCGGCGACCCGTTGCGCGCCGATGGACGCATCGACCATTACCGTCAGTGCAAAGTCTTCGCCCAGGTCGTCGACGTTGACCGTCAGCGGGTAGTTGGTGCGCTCTTCGGCGCCTAGTACCTGAATGCCTTCGGCCACCTCGATCACCGCCGCCATATCGGTGGCGGCACTGTGACGATAGTTGAGCATCGCACTGAACAGCGGCGTCGGCGCCGCCACACCGCTGCAACGCTGGGCCAGCGCCAGGGATGCATGTTCGTGATTGAGCAAGGTGGTGAGGCGTTCGTGGGTGGCCTTGACCCCGGCGCGCACGCCCTGCTCGCCCACGTCCACGCGCAACGGCAAGGTGTTGATAAACATACCCAGCGCGCGTTCACCGCCATCGCCGGCGCCCATGCGGCCAAGCATCACCGTGCCGAACACCACGGCATCGCGCCCGGACACTACGCCCAGCACGCGCGCCAGGGCCAGGTGCATGATGCTCGCCACGCTGACGCCCAGTGGCCGCGCCAGGCTGCGCAGGCGGCGACTCAGGCTGCTGTCGACGGGCACCCGCACTTCATCGATGCCGTGCCCATCGCCTTGCACATCCTGCAGGCCGAAGGGCAAAGTCGGCGCATCGATATCCGCCAGCATGTCGCGGAAGAACGCCTCATGCGCCTGTTCGCTGACGCCGTGGCGCACCTGGGCGATATAGCTGCGAAACGCCACCGGCTCGGCCGCCTGGGCGTGCTCACCGGCCAGATACAGTTGGATCTCATGGCGCACCACGTCCAGCGCGGTGTGGTCGAGGATGGTGTGGTGGAACAACAGCATCGCCACCACGCGCTGGTTGGCCGGGTCATTGGCAAACACCAGGCGCAGTAACGGTGCCTGGCCCAGGTCCATGCGATAGGCGCGGGCGTCATAGCGGGCGAGCAACTGCGCCAGGCGGTCGCCGTCGGCAAAATGGGCTTCTTCGCAGGCCAGGGTTGCCTTGCGCCACACCACTTGCAGCGGTTCGTCCAAACGCTCCCAGGCCATGGACGTGCGCAGGATATCGTGGCGGTCGATCACCCATTGCAGCGCCTCGGCAAACGCGTCAAGGCGCGCGCGGCTGTCGAACACAAACTGCGCGTGCAGCACGTAGGGGTCACCTTGCTGCGCCGAAAGGTGGTGGTACAGCATGCCTTCCTGCAGCGGCGCCAGCGGGTAAATATCCTGCACATTCGCCGCGCCACCGGGGATGGTGGCGACGATGCGGTCGATGGCCGGCTGGTCGAGCGTGACCAGTGCCAGCATGTCGGGGGTAATGCGGTAAGCCGGGCTTAGCCAGTCACCGCCGTGTTCAGCCACGAAGGCAAGCAATTGAGGTTTGTGCGCGATCAGTTGATCCCACAGATCGTCATCCAGGGCTTCGTCATCGCCGAGAATAATCAGGTCGCCTTCTTCCAATTGAAGACGGATCGCATGGGTGGAAATCGCTGCCAATAATTCACTGAACTGCATGGGGTAACCTGCCTGATAAGTCACGGTTGAGTAGAACGTCCGTATTCAGCTGCCGTTTGAAGCGGGTGTGCTGGCGCCGGGAAAAAATCGCGGGCACAGCCGAGGGCCTGGAGTGGCGTCCGGCAGGCTTGGAAAATTAAGGGATTTGGCAGGCAGGGGGTGACATGGGAAGCGGGGACAAGCGGGAATCAGGCAGCGTTCAGTTTTATCAAGCCTACAAACTATCGATAGGCCGATAGTCCAGATGCAGCTCAAGCGCCAGCTGTTTTGCGCGGCCCAGCCTGATCGGGCCACGCTCGATATCCACCAGTAGCCCAGGACAATCGAGCACAGGCAACCCAGCGATAGCCTTGAGCCGCCCATCGGTAATCACCAGCAGCCGCTGCTGCTCGGCCGGGTAACGCCGGCGGCGCGCGTGCAGCCATTGGCCAGCTTCGGACAACGCCGCCAGCAACGGTGTGCCGCCACCGGCGCCCAGCTGCGCCAGCCAGCCGCTCAAGCCTTTGGCGGCCTTGAGCCCCTGCACCTGCCATTTAGGCGAGTGCCCGCTGGCGGTCAATAACGCCATGCGCGCGCGCTGCCGGTAGGCGTCGTCAAACAGCTGGGCGAGCAGGCCTTTGGCGTCGCTCAGCGCGCCATGGCGGCGGGTGGACGCCGAGGCATCGACAATCACCAGCCACAACTCATGGGCCGCGCGGCTGCGCAGGTGATAAAGCAGATCCTCACGGCACTGCGGCCGGCCACCGAGCAAGGTGCCCGGCCAATTGATCGCGCCACGCTGGGCGCTGCGCGCCTTGCCGTGCCTGCCATGTTCCAGTCGCCCTGCCTTGGGCCGGGCATCCGCCCCCGCGTCAGGTCGAGGGCGAATGCCTAGGGCTTTTTTGGCCAGGTGGGTACTTCCCGGCGGGCGCCCGTGGGCAATGCGGGCGCGGGCATATCGCCCCACTGGCCCTGGCCGGGTGATGGGTCAGACGGTTTTGCAGCCTGGCCTGGATCGGGCGGGCTTGTCGACGGCGTTTGCGGTTGGCGGCGATGACGCAAGGCGAACTCGGCCACCGCTTCGATATCTTCCTCGGCGATGGCACTCGCGCCGCGCCAGGCAGCATGGGCGCGCGCGCCGCGCAACCAGACCAGGTCGGCGCGCAAGCCATCGACACCGGCGGCAAAGCAACGCTCGGTGATCTGCGCCAGGGCCTGGTCATCCAGTTCAATACTGTCGAGCCGCTGGCGCGCCTGGGTGCAACGCTCACGCAGCGCCGCCTGCGGTTCGGCCCATTGGCGGCAGAACGCAGCCGGGTCGCTGTCGAAATCCAGGCGGCGCCGGATGATCTGCCCGCGCTCGCTCGGCAAAGTCTGCCCGCTCAGCGCCACATTAAAGCCGAAACGGTCGAGCAGTTGCGGGCGCAACTCACCCTCCTCCGGGTTCATGGTGCCGATCAGCACAAAACGCGCCGAATGGCGATGTGAGATGCCATCGCGCTCAATCAGGTTGGTGCCGCTGGCGGCCACGTCCAACAGCAGGTCGACCAGGTGATCGGGCAGCAAGTTGACTTCATCGACATACAACACACCACCATCGGCCTTGGCCAATACGCCGGGGGAAAACTGCGCCCGGCCCTCGCCCAGCGCGGCGTCCAGGTCCAGAGTGCCAACCAGGCGCTCTTCGGTGGCGCCCAGCGGCAAGGTGACGAACTGGCCGCTGGCCAACAGATCCGCCAGGCCACGCGCCAGGGTCGACTTGGCCATGCCACGCGGGCCTTCGATCAGCACACCGCCGATTTTCGGGTCGATGGCGGTCAGGCACAGCGCCAGTTTCAGCTCATCGGCGCCGACCACGGCGGACAGCGGGAAATGGGGGATATCAGTCATGCCTGCTCTCTTTAAATTCTGCTAATGGATCGTTCCCACGCTCCCGCGTGGGAACGCCTCACTGGACGCTCTGCGTCCGCTTTTGTGACGCGGAGCGTCACTGGCTGCATTCCCACGCGGAGCGTGGGAACGATCGGTCAGCTGTCTTCTTCTATGTCCAGCAACAGGTTTTCCAACGCCTCGCGATACGCGCCCGGCTCCTGCCACATGCCGCGTTGCTGGGCTTCGAGCATGCGTTCGGTCATGTCTCGCAATGCCGCCGGGTTGTGCTGCTGCACAAAGGCGCGGGTGTCGGCGTCGAGCAGGTAAGCGTCGGCAAGCAAGGCGTATTGGTGATCGTCGATCAGTGCAGTGGTGGCGTCGAATGCGAACAAATTGTCCACCGTGGCCGCCATCTCGAATGCGCCTTTATAACCGTGGCGTTTCACGCCGTCGATCCACTTGGGGTTGGCGGCACGGGAGCGGATCACCCGGTTGAGCTCTTCCTTCAAGGTGCGGATCTTCGGCAGGTCCGGCTGGCTGTGGTCGCCATGGTAGCTGGCGGCCTTGTCGCCACTCAGGGTTTCCACGGCGGCGAGCATGCCGCCCTGGAATTGGTAGTAATCGTTGGAATCGAGCAGGTCGTGTTCGCGGTTGTCCTGGTTGTGCAACACCGCCTGTACCTGGCTCAGGCGCTGGGCGAATTGGTCGCGGGCGGCGGTGCCTTCGTCGGCACCCCCATAGGCGTAGCCGCCCCAGTTCAGGTAGACCTCGGCCAGGTCTTCGCGGCTTTGCCACAGGCGACCGTCAATCGCGCCCTGCACACCCGCGCCATAGGCACCGGGTTTAGCGCCAAAGATGCGCCAGCCGGCCTGCTTTGCCGCGGCCGCTTCATCCAGGCCCGACTCGAGCAACGCTTCACGCTCACTGCGCACCTTGGCCGCCAGCGGGTTCATGTCGTCTGGCTCATCCAGCGCCGCCACCGCCTGCACCGCCGCATCGAACAGGCGGATCAGGTTGGCGAACGCATCGCGGAAGAACCCGGACACGCGTAGCGTCACATCCACCCGTGGGCGATCCAACAAGCTGATCGGCAGGATTTCAAAGTCATCCACACGCTGGCTGCCGGTGGCCCATACCGGGCGCACGCCCATCAGCGCCATGGCCTGGGCGATATCGTCGCCGCCGGTGCGCATGGTGGCGGTGCCCCATACAGAGAGACCGAGCTGGCGCAGATGGTCGCCGTGGTCTTGCAAGTGCCGCTCAAGGATCAGGTTGGCGGATTGAAAGCCGATGCGCCAGGCCGTGGTAGTGGGCAGGTTGCGCACATCCACGCTGAAGAAATTACGCCCGGTAGGCAGCACGTCGAGGCGCCCGCGACTTGGCGCACCGCTGGGGCCGGCAGGTACGAAACGGCCACTCAGGGCATCCAGCAGGCCGCGCATTTCGGCGGGGCCGCAGGCGTCCAGGCGCGGCGCGACAACAATGCGCAGGCTTTCTATGACCGACTTCACGTCTTCCCAACCGGGTTCTTCGAGCTGTTCGAGCGGCCCTTCCAGTGCCTGCTCGATCAGGCGCGCGGCATACAGTTCCAGGCGTTCGCGGGTGTCACCGGCGGTACGCCACAGCTGCGCGTCGATCTTCTGTAACACCTCGGGACGGCGCCCGGTCCAGGGCTCGGACAGGGCACAATCGAGCGGGTCGAAACCCAGGTCGAAGGCTTTGGCCAACACCCGCAGCAGGCTCGATTGCGGGCCACGCCCATCGCCACGGGGAATGCGCAGCAAGGCCAGCAAGGTGTCGATGCGCAGGCGGCCTTCGGGCGACTCGCCAAAGATATGCAGGCCGTCGCGGATCTGCGACTCCTTCAAGTCGCACAGGTAGGTGTCCAGGCGCGGCAGCCAGACCGCCGCGTCAGCGTCGTTATCCAGCTCAAGTTCCTGGTCGATTCGGGTTTCGCGCACCAGCTTGAGAATGTCTTTTTGCAGCTCGAGGGCACGGCGTGGGTCAAGCAACTGCGCTTCGTAATATTCGTCTGCCAACAGCTCCAGGTTACGCAGCGGGCCATAGGTTTCGGCGCGGGTCAGCGGCGGCATCAGGTGGTCGATGATCACCGCCTGGGTGCGGCGCTTCGCCTGGGCGCCCTCGCCTGGGTCATTGACGATAAACGGGTAGATATTCGGCAACGGCCCGAGCAACGCATCCGGCCAGCAATGTTGCGACAACCCGACACCCTTGCCCGGCAGCCATTCAAGGTTGCCATGCTTGCCCACATGGATCACGCCATGGGCGCCGTAGGTGTGGCGCAACCAGAAGTAGAACGCCAGGTAGCCGTGGGGCGGCACCAGGTCGGGGTCGTGGTACACCGCGCTGTGGTCCACCTGATAACCGCGTGCCGGCTGAATGCCGACAAAGGTCATGCCCAGGCGCAGGCCGGCGATCATCATGCGCCCGTCGCGGCACATCGGGTCGTGGTGCGGCGCGCCCCAGCGCTCCAGCACGGCCTGGCGATTGGCTTCGGGCAAGCGCTGGAACATCGCCTCGTAGTCGTCCAGGCTCAGGCTTTGATGGCACGGGCGCAGGTCGAGGCTGTCGAGGTCGTTGGTGACGCCGCCGAGCAATTCATGGATCAAGGCAGTGCCGCTGGCGGGCAACTCACTCGGCACCGGGTAACCTTCGGCTTGCAGCGCACGCAGGATATTCAGCGCCGCTGCCGGCGTATCCAGCCCCACGCCATTGCCGATGCGGCCGTCGCGGGTCGGGTAATTGGCCAGGATCAGCGCAATGCGTTTGTCGGCATTGGGTACTCGCGCCAGTTCGACCCAGCGCCGCGCCAGTTCAGCGACAAAATCCATGCGTTCCGGCGCTGCGCGGTAGCACACCACGTCGGATTGGCTGCGCTCGCTGCGCCAGGCTAAATCTTTAAAGCTGATGGGCCGGCTGATAATGCGCCCGTCCAGCTCCGGCAAGGCAATGTGCATGGCCAGGTCACGCGGGCCAAGGCCCTGTTCACTGGCCTCCCAGCCAGGTTGATTGTCCTGGGCGCAGATCGCCTGGATCACCGGGATATTGCGGCGAAACGGCCGCAGGTGCGGGGCTTCCGGGCTGGATTGGGCAAAGCCGGTGGTGTTCAAAATCACCGCCGCCTGCACTGCATCCAGCAAGTCCTCGACCACTGTCAGGCAGCCGGGTTCTTTCAAACTGGCCACCGCCATCGGCAGCGGGTTAAGACCCGCCGCCTGCAAGCGTTGGCAGAACACATCGATAAAACCGGTATTGGCCGCCTGCAAGTGCGAGCGGTAGAACAACACCGCCGCCACCGGCCAGTCGGCGTGCCAATCGGCCTGCCAGTCGTTCAGCCGTGGGTGGGGTTTATGCGGGTGATAAATCGCCGTGCGCGCCAGGGTTTGCGGCTCGTCCCAGGCGTAATCGCGGCCCAGGTGGCTGCTGGCCAGGCAACGGTAGAAATCCAGCGCATTGCCCAAACCGCCCTGGCGCAAGAAGTGCCAGAGGCGGTCGCGCTCAGCCATGCCAACGGTGCTTAAGCCGCTGAGTTCCGGGTCGGGGCGATCATCGCCCGGCACCAGAATCAACTGCACGCCGCGCTCGGCCAACTCCACCAGGCGCTCGATGCCGTAGCGCCAATAACCGATGCCACCGTGCAGCGAAATCAGGATGACCTTGGCGTGGCGCAGCACCTCGTCGACGTAGAGGTCGACCGAGGCGTGGTTTTGCACCTGCATGGGGTTGGCCAGGCGAAAGCTGGGGTAGTCATCGGGTAACTGCTGGCCGGCCTCGGCCAACAGTGCAAGGCTGGAATCACCACTGCACAGGATCACCAGCTCGGCAGGGGTTTGCCCAAGGTCGGCAATATTGTCGTCCGAAACGAAACCACCCGGCTGAGTCCTGAGCAGGTGCATGGGTTAAACGCTGAGCGCTGCGCGCAATTGCGCTTCGAGGCCCGCCGCATCCAGCTCCTGGCCGATCAGCACCAGGCGTGTGATGCGCGCTTCGTCGGCGCCCCAGGCACGGTCGAAATGTTTGTCGAAACGCGTGCCCACACCCTGGATCAGCAAGCGCATCGGCTTGTTCGGGATCGCCGCGAAGCCTTTGACGCGCAGGATGCCGTGTTGCACCACCAACTGGGTCAGGGCGTCGAGCAGCAGCGCTTCGTCGGCTTGCGGCAGGTCGATGGAGATGGAGTCGAACGCATCGTGGTCGTGATCGTCTTCACCTTCATGGTGATGATCGTGATGGCTGTGGCGGCCGTCGATGTGTTCTTCGGAACCCGCGCCCAGGCCGATCAGCACGTCCAATGGCAGGCGACCGCTGCTGGCTTCGATGATTTTTACGGCCGGCGGCAGTTCTTCGGCGACTTCCAGGCGCACGCGGGCCAGGTCTTCGGCGCTGATCAGGTCGGATTTGTTGAGGATCACCAGGTCGGCGCTGGCCAACTGGTCGGCAAACAGCTCGTGCAGCGGCGATTCGTGGTCCAGGTTCGGGTCGAGTTTGCGCTGGGCGTCAACCTGGTCCGGGAAGGCGGCGAAGGTGCCGGCAGCCACGGCCGGGCTGTCGACCACGGTGATTACCGCGTCAACCGTGCAGGCGCTGCGAATCTCCGGCCACTGGAAGGCTTGCACCAGCGGTTTTGGCAGGGCCAGGCCCGAGGTTTCGATAAGGATATGGTCGAGGTCGCCGCGACGTGCCACCAGCTCGCGCATCACCGGGAAGAACTCTTCCTGCACGGTGCAGCACAGGCAGCCGTTGGCCAATTCGTAAACGCGGCCGTTGGCTTCTTCTTCGGTGCAACCGATGGAGCACTGCTTGAGGATTTCACCGTCGATGCCCAGTTCGCCGAATTCGTTGACGATCACGGCAATGCGACGGCCTTGAGCGTTGTCGAGCATATGGCGCAGCAAGGTGGTTTTACCCGAACCGAGGAAGCCGGTAACGATGGTGACGGGGAGTTTGGCCAGTGTTTTCATCGGATGCCCTTGGGGGCGGGCAGACGGGACGATAGACCCTGCGACGGCGCGCAGCAGCGGATTTCGTCACCGGATCACCCCGCCCGGTTAAGTAGAAAATCGGTTGCGAGGCAGGTCTCCTGGCTTGGGGTTTGCGGGTCTTGCGACCCGCGCTGGCTGCGCCTTCCCGCCGTTATGGCAGTGGCGTGGCAGGCAGCTGAACCCTTCACAGTTGCGGGGGCAGCCGCGGCTTGGACCGCGTTCCCTTCTTAGCTTCGGCGTGGGCCGAAGAACCTCGAAGGTGCAAGGCTACAGGGGCTCGCGCCATTTGACTACCGTCGCCCGCCCATGCTCTCCTACACATCTTGTTTCGGGTGCCCTTCACAGGGTGAAACGGGAAACCGGTGAGTCATCGCGTGATGACGAGTCCGGTGCTGCCCCCGCAACGGTAAGCGAGCGAAGCATCAAATCCACTGTGCCTGTGCATGGGAAGGAGATGCTTGATACGGCCCACCTCTTTTCCCAAGAGCGCCCCTCGCAAGCCCGGAGACCGGCCCGAAAAAACCAGATAACAAACCCGCGGTGGGCGGGCGCTGTTCGGAACCCTGCGTGCCTGCCTCGCGGGGTTTTCATGCGCCTGCGTCACCCTGAACCCCTGAAGGGACGCGCCATGTCGATCATCAGCAGCACTTCGCACACCGCCAGCAGCACCACTACCTTGAGCCAGCGCCTGGGCGCCGCCATCGGCGCGTCGATCCTCGGCGCGTGCCTGGTGTACTTCGCCGGTTTCTCGCATATCGCAGCGGTGCACAACGCCGCCCACGATACCCGCCACAGCGCCGCGTTCCCGTGCCACTGAGGCCTGCCGACATGATCAAGCGTATTGCCCAAACCGCAGGTTTCACTGGCCTGCTGGCCGCCCTGTTGCTGACCCTGCTGCAAAGCTTTTGGGTCGCCCCGCTGATTCTGCAGGCGGAAACCTTTGAAAATGCCCCGGCCGTCGAAGTGGCGCACGAACACGCCGCTGGCGCCGCAGCCCACACCCACGACGCCGAAGCCTGGGAGCCGGAAAATGGCTGGCAGCGTGTGTTGTCGACCACTGGCGGCAACCTGGTGGTAGCGGTCGGTTTCGCGCTGATGCTGGCCGGTCTCTACACCTTGCGCGCGCCGACCCGCACGGCTCAAGGGTTGCTCTGGGGCTTGGCCGGTTACGCGACGTTTGTACTGGCGCCCACCCTGGGGCTGCCGCCGGAGTTGCCGGGCACGGCTGCCGCCGACCTGGCGCAACGGCAGATCTGGTGGATCGGCACCGCGGCCTCCACCGCCGCCGGTATCGCACTGCTGGTGTTTGGTCGTAGCTGGCTGCTCAAGGTGTTGGGCGTGGCGATCCTGGCCGTGCCCCACGTGATCGGCGCGCCGCAACCGCAAGTGCATTCGATGCTGGCACCCGAAGCCCTGGAAGCACAGTTCAAAATCGCCTCGCACCTGACTAACGTGGCCTTCTGGCTGGCCTTGGGCTGGATCAGCGCATGGCTGTTTCGTCGCAACCGCGACAGTCAATACTCGGCATGACACTGGTGGTCGGCCTGGGCTGCCAGCGCGGCTGTGATGTTCACACCCTGCTCGGCCTGCTTGACGCAGCCCTCGCCGACGGCGGCATTGAACGCCAACGCATCACCGCGTTGGCGAGCATTGATCGCAAACACGCTGAACCCGGCCTGCTGGCCCTGGCCCGACTGCTGGAGCTGCCTTTGCAGTGTTTCAGTGCTGCACAATTGGCCGGTTATGAACAGCGCTTGAGCCACAAGTCAGCCGTCGCTTTTGCGCATACAGGTTGCTATGGCATCGCCGAAAGCGCCGCCCTGGCCCTGGCTGAACAGCTCTCCCAGCGCCCTGCCCGCCTGTTGATCACGCGCAAAAAAACCGCCCAGGCCACCTTTGCATTGGCGTGCGCCGACTAAAATCCCGATAATTGCCCTCCTCGATCATGAGCAACTTTCATGCTCGCCCGTTTTTCAACAGGAATTCCCATGACCGTCTACTTTATCGGCGCAGGCCCCGGCGACCCGGAATTGATCACCGTCAAGGGCCAGCGGCTGATCCGCAGCTGCCCGGTGATCATCTATGCCGGCTCCCTGGTGCCGGCAGCGGTATTGCAAGGTCATCAGGCTGAACAGGTAGTCAACAGCGCCGAATTGCACCTGGAACAGATCATTGAGCTGATCAAGGCAGCCCACGCCAACGGCCAGGATGTGGCCCGCGTTCACTCCGGCGACCCGAGCCTGTATGGCGCGATTGGCGAGCAAATCCGTTATTTGCGTGAGTTGGGCATACCGTTCCAGATCATCCCTGGGGTGACTGCAGTGTCGGCTTGCGCCGCGTTGCTGGAAACAGAGCTGACCCTGCCGGACATCGCCCAGAGTGTGATCCTGACCCGTTATGCCGATAAAACCAGCATGCCGGCGGGTGAGGCATTCGACAGCTTGGCGCAGCATGGCACAACGATGGCAATTCACCTGGGGGTCAACCACCTGGAGAAAATCGTCGCCGAACTGCTACCGCACTACGGCGCGGACTGCCCGATTGCCGTGGTACACCGCGCGACGTGGCCGGATCAGGATTGGGTGCTGGGCACGTTGGCGGATATTGCCGAGAAAGTAGCGGCCAAAGGGTTTCGGCGTACGGCGTTGATTGTGGTGGGTCGGGTGCTGGCCAGTGATGGTTTCAGCGAATCGTCGCTGTATCGGGCGGGCCATGCGCACCTATATCGCCCCTGAAGTGTGGGAGCTGGCTTGCCTGCGATAGCGGTGTATCAGCCACCGGATTTGTTGGCTGATAGGCCGTCATCGCAGGCAAGCCAGCTCCCACAGTTGATCTACTTTGTTAAATAGACTGCGTAACGCACTGAATTTTAAGCATAAAAAACGGCGCTCACGGGGCGCCGTTTTTTTATTCGCAGTGAACACCTTACTCAGTAGTAGGCGTTTTCTTTCTGCGTGTGGTCGGTCACGTCACGCACACCCTTGAGCTCCGGGATACGTTCGAGCAAGGTGCGCTCGATGCCTTCACGCAAGGTCACGTCCGCCTGGCCGCAGCCTTGGCAGCCGCCGCCGAACTTGAGCACGGCAATACCGTCTTCGACCACATCGATCAAGCTGACCTGACCGCCGTGGCTGGCCAGCCCAGGGTTGATCTCGGTTTGCAGGTAGTAGTTGATGCGCTCGTTGACCGGGCTGTCGGCGTTGACGTTCGGTACCTTGGCGTTGGGCGCCTTGATGGTCAACTGGCCGCCCATGCGATCGGTGGCGTAGTCGACCACGGCGTCATCGAGGAAGGCTTCGCTGAAGTTGTCGATGTACGCAGTGAAGCTTTTGAGCCCCAGGGCGGTGTCTTCAGGTTTCTCTTCCCCGGGCTTGCAGTAGGCGATGCAAGTCTCGGCGTACTGGGTGCCGGGCTGGGTGATAAAGACGCGGATGCCGATGCCTGGGGTGTTCTGCTTGGACAGCAGGTCAGCCAGGTAATCGTGGGCGGCGTCGGTAATGGTTATGGCAGTCATGGAAACTCCTCACAGGCTTGCCGGCAGTTTACGCCAAAATATTACGCAGGTACAAAGTCCGAGTAATTTTGTCGGAAAAGGCCCAACCAACTCATCAGAGATTCTCATACCGATTCATATCCAGCACCCCGTCTTCCAACGGCGCAGTCTCGCGGATGTACTGCGACAGGTCGTGAAAGTATTGCCAGAACAGCGGATGACTGCGCCGCACACCCCACCGATCAACAATTTTCTCGAACCGCTTGGCATCCTTGGCGTTTTCCATAGCCGCCACAAACGCCGGCACTTCCTGCGCCGGGACGTTGAAGATGAAGTTCGGATAACTGCTAAGCACACCCGGATAGATCGTCACCGTATCCAACCCCGGCTGATAGCGATAAGCCTCGCCCAGCAGGAACGCCACATTACTGTGCGCGCGGTTACGCAGCAGGCTGTAAACCACGCGCTTGCCGCTGGCGGTCTCGATACGCAGCATGGTCGCCTCAGGCAACTGATCAATCACCTTGAGCCCCGCCGCCGGGCGTGATGTCAGCCGGCTCAATGCCTGCTCCGCGTCCTGCAACGCCGGGTCGATACCATCGCGCGAGCAATAAGCACCCGTGCAGCGGTTGATCGGATCCGGGCTGGCATTCAAATCGCCGTAACGCGTCAATAACTGGTTGGCAAAGTCACGTTTCGGGTCTTTTTCATCCAGATGCAAGCCGCTTGGCTTGTCGCCGTCAATCGCCTCGTAGTCCAGCCACAGCTTGAGCTTGCCGCTGTTCTGGTACCAATCATCCATAAAGTCATCGCGGGTATCGGCCGGCATCAGGCGCAGGAAGTTCTGCTCGGCGCCGTTGCGGATCAGGTCGAAATACAGCCGGGTCTGGGCCTGGTGCGACACATTGCCGAACACATCGAAATTCACCGCCAACTGGTAATAGGTGCGCTCCAGCAGCGGATAGTCGAACAACCACATCGTCTGCGGTACTTCGCCAATCAAGCCTTTGGTCACCGAAGCACTGTCGAAATGCCGGAAAATCGTCAGCAAGGCGTTGTCATTACCCGCCCACAAGGTCGACCAGCTCGGCGGCGGCACGTCCGCGTAGCTGTCACGGCGCAAGGCTTCGTATTGGTTGCGCTTGTCGCGATAGGCCAGCCACAGGCTCAGCACACTGCCCACGTCATCGTTCTGCCCCGGCATCGCCAGCAGCGGAGTAGCCTGGCCGCGATAGCGTGCATCGGTGATGTACAGGTCGTGGTCCGGGTCCTGGAACAGGGTCCAGAAGTTATCGCGAATCACGTCCGTGGCGATCTGACCACGACAGACCGGCCCGCGAATGAAGGTGCGTACAAAATACTCGGCGTTATCGAGCATGAACTGGTAGCGCGCCTTGGCCGGGATGGCTTCAAAGGTTTCGAACGGGTTGGCACGACGACCGGGGCCATAGCCCGGCAAGGCACTCACCTGCCAGTCGCCGGAATAGAACAGGTCTTTGATCCGCGCCATTTTCGCCGCGCTGAACGGGTAAGTGATGTGGGTTTTATGCACGATCACGCCCTGCACCGGCCACAGGCGGTAATACACCTGGGTGCCCGGGTCATCGTTGGGTCGACGGGTGGCGATCAGGTCGATGGGCTGGCCACTTGGCGTGCGCGAACGCACCCATTGGAAGAAATGCCCCGGCTCACCGTTTTCGAAATAAATATGCGCCAGGTACAAATGCTCGTACAGCCAGCGCGCCACCAGGCTTTCACGGGCGCCAGGCTGGTTGAACAGGTTTTCCCACTGCTGTACTTGCAGGGCTTCCCTGGCACTTGGCGCCAGGCCTTGCTCGTCAATCGGCGCACCGGAGGCGAGCCAGCGCTGCAAGGTTTGGTATTGCTGGCCGGTCAAACCGGTGACCGCCAGCGGCATGCCTTCCTTGGGATGGCTGCCGGCGTAGGCATTGAACTCGCCGGGCATGGCGCACATGTTTTGGCGGTTGAGGCCCAACACAATCTCATCGGGCAACTTGGCATTGGGTTGCAGCGGCGCGTTATGCCCCAGCTCCAGCATGCGCGCCATCAATGCGGCCTGGCTGCCTTGGGCGTCGAGTACCGAATAGAAGCCTTTTTGTTGCCAGGCCTGTTTGCCGAATGCGTCGTAGAACAAACGCGTGGTCGGCGTGGCCTGGCTGCGCTCGCCGTCATACACCGGGGTTTTGCTCGCGCCACGGGACGCACCCTCGGCGCTGCCCAGGTTTAATTGGCACGCGGAGTCGTAGCAGGCATGGCAGGCCACGCACTTTTCGGTGAAGATCGGCTGAATGTCGCGGGTATACGAAATCGCCGGGGCGGGTCCGTTGGCCTGTGCAACGCAGGCGACCAGTGCCAGGACGGCGCTGGTGAGTAGACGAAGTGACATGTATCCGGTCCCGATTCAATGCGTGCGCTATAAGTGCCGGCAATTCTACCGGGCCAAGACCCGCACCAACATGAACGATATTCATGCAAAACCAGGACATGCTCTAAATCGGCACAGGTTTGTTATGATTCACGCCCTCCGAAATGCCTGACCAGAGTAGCCCCATGTCCGACCGTAGCGTTCGTCTGCAAGCCCTTCATCAAGCCCTCAAGGACCGAATCCTGATCCTCGACGGCGGTATGGGCACGATGATCCAGAGCTACAAGCTCGAAGAGCAGGATTATCGCGGCAAACGCTTCGCCGACTGGCCGAGTGACGTCAAGGGCAACAACGACCTGCTGGTACTTACCCGCCCGGACGTAATTGGCGGTATCGAAAAGGCTTACCTGGATGCCGGCGCCGACATTCTGGAAACCAACACCTTCAACGCCACGCGTATTTCCATGGCCGACTACGGCATGGAAGAACTGGCCTATGAACTGAACGTAGAAGGCGCACGCCTGGCGCGCAAGATCGCCGATGCCAAGACCCTGGAGAACCCGGCCAAGCCGCGTTTTGTCGCCGGCGTGCTTGGCCCGACCAGCCGCACCTGCTCGCTGTCGCCGGATGTGAACAACCCCGGCTACCGCAACGTGACCTTCGATGAACTGGTGGAAAACTACACCGAGGCCACCAAAGGCCTGATCGAAGGCGGCGCCGACCTGATCCTGATCGAGACCATCTTCGACACGCTCAACGCCAAGGCCGCGATCTTCGCCGTGCAAGGCGTGTTCGAGGAATTGAATGTCGAACTGCCGATCATGATTTCCGGCACCATCACCGACGCCTCCGGCCGTACCCTGTCGGGCCAGACCACCGAAGCGTTCTGGAACTCGGTGGCGCACGCCAAGCCGATTTCGGTCGGCCTCAACTGCGCCCTGGGCGCCAGCGAACTGCGCCCGTACCTGGAAGAGCTGTCGAACAAGGCCAACACCCATGTGTCGGCGCACCCGAACGCCGGCCTGCCCAACGAGTTCGGCGAGTACGACGAACTGCCGTCGCAAACCGCAAAAGTCATCGAAGAATTCGCCCAGAGCGGTTTCCTCAACATTGTCGGCGGCTGCTGCGGCACCACGCCGGGCCACATTGAGGCCATCGCCAAGGCGGTGGCCGGTTATGCGCCACGTGTCATCCCGGATATTCCCAAGGCCTGCCGCCTGTCGGGCCTGGAGCCGTTCACCATTGATCGCAGCTCGTTGTTCGTCAACGTCGGCGAGCGTACCAACATCACCGGTTCCGCCAAGTTCGCCCGGCTGATCCGTGAAGACAACTACACCGAAGCCCTGGAAGTCGCCTTGCAACAGGTGGAAGCCGGCGCGCAGGTGATCGACATCAACATGGACGAGGGCATGCTCGATTCGAAGAAGGCCATGGTGACCTTCCTCAACCTGATTGCCGGCGAGCCGGACATCTCCCGTGTGCCGATCATGATCGACTCCTCCAAGTGGGACGTGATCGAAGCCGGCCTCAAGTGCATCCAGGGCAAGGGCATCGTCAACTCGATCAGCATGAAAGAAGGCGTCGAGCAGTTCATCCACCACGCCAAGCTGTGCAAGCGGTATGGCGCAGCGGTGGTGGTGATGGCCTTCGACGAAGCCGGCCAGGCCGACACCGAAGCGCGCAAAAAAGAGATCTGCAAACGTTCCTACGACATTCTGGTGAATGAAGTCGGCTTTCCGCCGGAAGACATCATTTTCGACCCGAACATCTTCGCGGTCGCTACCGGTATCGAAGAACACAACAACTACGCCGTCGATTTCATCAACGCCTGTGCCTACATCCGTGACGAGCTGCCGTATGCACTGACCTCCGGCGGCGTGTCCAACGTGTCGTTCTCGTTCCGGGGCAACAACCCGGTGCGTGAGGCGATCCACTCGGTGTTCCTGCTGTATGCGATTCGCAACGGCCTGACCATGGGCATCGTCAACGCCGGCCAGCTGGAGATCTACGACCAGATCCCGGCCGAGCTGCGTGACGCGGTGGAAGACGTGGTGCTTAACCGCACGCCGGAAGGCACCGACGCCCTGCTGGCGATTGCCGACAAGTACAAGGGCGACGGCAGCGTCAAGGAAGCCGAGACCGAGGAATGGCGCGGCTGGGACGTCAACAAGCGCCTGGAACACGCGCTGGTCAAGGGCATCACCACGCATATCGTCGAAGACACCGAAGAATCGCGCCAGTCGTTCGCACGCCCGATCGAAGTGATCGAAGGCCCGTTGATGTCCGGCATGAACATCGTCGGCGACCTGTTTGGCGCCGGCAAGATGTTCCTGCCTCAAGTGGTTAAATCAGCCCGGGTGATGAAGCAGGCCGTGGCGCACTTGATTCCGTTTATCGAGCTGGAAAAAGGCGACAAGCCGGAGGCCAAGGGCAAGATCCTGATGGCCACGGTCAAGGGCGACGTGCATGACATCGGCAAGAACATCGTCGGCGTGGTGCTCGGTTGCAACGGCTATGACATCGTGGACCTGGGTGTGATGGTGCCGGCGGAGAAGATCCTGCAGGTGGCCAAGGAGCAGAAGTGCGACATCATCGGCCTGTCCGGCCTGATCACGCCGTCGCTGGATGAAATGGTGCATGTGGCCCGTGAGATGCAGCGCCAGGACTTCCACCTGCCCTTGATGATCGGCGGCGCCACCACTTCCAAGGCGCACACGGCGGTGAAAATCGAGCCCAAGTACAGCAACGATGCGGTGATCTACGTCACCGACGCCTCGCGCGCCGTGGGTGTGGCCACGCAGTTGCTGTCCAAGGAACTGAAAGCCGGTTTTGTCGAAAAAACCCGCCTGGAATACATCGACGTGCGCGAACGTACTGCCAACCGCAGTGCGCGCACCGAGCGCCTGAGCTATCCGGCCGCCATCGCCAAGAAGCCGCAGTTCGACTGGAGCAGCTACACACCGGTCAAACCGACCTTCACCGGCTCCAGGGTGCTGGACAATATCGACCTCAAGGTGCTGGCCGAATACATCGACTGGACGCCGTTCTTTATCTCCTGGGACCTGGCCGGCAAATTCCCGCGCATCCTCGAAGACGAAGTGGTCGGTGAAGCCGCTACTGCGCTGTATGCCGATGCCCAGGAAATGCTCAACAAGCTGATCGACGAAAAGCTCATCAGCGCCCGCGCCGTATTCGGTTTCTGGCCGACCAACCAGGTGCAGGACGATGACTTGGAGGTGTATGGCGACGATGGCCAGCCGATTGCCAGGCTGCACCACCTGCGCCAGCAGATCATCAAGACCGACGGCAAGCCGAACTTCTCCCTGGCCGACTTCGTCGCGCCTAAAGACAGCGGCGTGACCGACTACATCGGTGGTTTTATCACCACCGCAGGCATCGGCGCCGAAGAAGTCGCCAAGGCCTATCAGGACGCTGGCGACGACTACAACTCGATCATGGTCAAAGCCCTGGCCGATCGCCTGGCCGAGGCCTGCGCCGAATGGCTGCACCAGCAAGTGCGTAAAGAACACTGGGGTTACGCCCGGGACGAACAGCTCGATAACGAGGCACTGATCAAAGAGCAATACACCGGTATCCGCCCTGCCCCCGGCTACCCGGCATGCCCGGACCACACCGAGAAAGCCCAACTGTTCCAACTGTTGGACCCCGAGGCCCAGGAAATGCACGCCGGGCGCAGTGGTGTATTCCTTACCGAGCACTACGCCATGTTCCCGGCGGCGGCCGTCAGCGGCTGGTACTTCGCCCACCCGCAGGCGCAATACTTTGCCGTGGGCAAGATCGACAAAGACCAGGTCGCCAGCTACACCGCGCGCAAAGGCCAGGACCTCAGCGTGACGGAGCGCTGGCTGGCGCCGAACCTGGGGTATGACAACTAACGCCAGCCAACGCTTTTGGGTAAGGAAGCGGGCGTGCCCTGATGCCAGCCAGTTAAGCGCTAGAACTGACAACCAGTAACCTGTGGCGAGGGAGCTTGCTCCCGCTGGGGCGCGAAGCGGCCCCAAAAATGGGACTGCTACGCAGTCCAACGGGAGCAAGCTCCCTCGCCACAATTACCGGCTATGTCTTAACTGAGTGGCATTAGGGCACGCCCGCTTCCTTGCTCCACTACGCCTGTGTCGACGGGCCAGGCTGCGGCGAGGCCGGCCCGCTGGTTACCGGAGCAACACTACCCGGCGCTGATTCCAGCACCTCTTTGCGAGACAACTCAAGCAGCAACTGCACCCGTGCGCTCTCTCGGTCAAACTGCAGTTGGTTCACTGCCGCCGTGTAGCGTGGGTCGCCAAGCTCATACTCATCCTCAAGTGCCTCATGGCGTGCGTCAGCGTCGCTTTTAAGCGTCTCGAACTCTTCGGGATATCGATCTTGCAGGTAACTGACCCAGTAGTCATGGCTAATCAGGCGCTCATAAAACGCATTGGACGCCTCCGCCGTTAGCACTTGGCTACGCGCGCTGGTTAATACTTGCCCGCTGATCGGGTGACCAAATGCCATGTGCGTGGGTTGCCCCGGTAACTCCAACCCGTCAGGCCAGCCGCGGGTCATGCCGATCCGATACTCCAGGCGCACCTCGGCCTCGTCTCGTCCTCTGGTCTCACGTATGGCAAGCGTATCGATCTGCTCCAACCGGAATAACTGCCGAGACAGCTGCAGTAAACGCTGCCCCCTGAGCCTCAGGGTGCTGGCCGGCACTTCACGCAGCACCTGCTCTACGAGCACCATCACTTCCATTGAGCTGAACGTGAGGATGCGCCCGTCAATACAGGTGCCATGGGTTGCCGAGGCGGCGAACAACGACTCGCGCATCTGCGCATTGCCGGCGGCGCTTTCGACCACCCCCCATACCCGCCGGGTAAGATCAGTTGGGCTGATGCGGTACTCATCGGTATCGCGTAGTCGTTCCAGCAAATGGAAGAACCGCTCATGCAACGGTTCCCGGGCCAGTTGCTGCCACAACTGCCGCCGGGCTACGGCCAAGGTTTGAGATGAATGTTTCAGCCAAGACGTCAGCACCGCTTCTGAGGTGTCACGCTCTGGGTCAAGAATATCTTCCAGGGGTTCGTCCGCCCCTGTATCGTCATCACTGTCGGAACCAGATCCGTCCGAACCCTCCTCAAACGCCTCAATTCGCTGGTCAATTTCGGCCCGACTCCACCCCATCACCGGCCCATTGCCGTAGATTTTCATCTCCTCAAAACTGTCGTATGAAAGCGATTCGTTTTCGGAAAGGTCCGTACCCATCACCAACGTATGGTGACTGCCGTCGAGCAAGCCATGGGGCAAATCCCTGAGGTCATTGCCGCAGAGGTTCAATGTTCGCAGGTTCGGCGCTTGCAACGTACCGTCGGGCCATTCGGTGAGGCGGTTGTAACTGAGATCCAGGGTCTCGATCCGAGTGAAAGATTGGGCATCGAACTCACTCAGATTGTTTCTGTGTAGATCCAAGCGGCGCAGGCGTTCGCCACCCAAAAGGCGATACACGGGCTCGGGATCAGTGAGGGCATTATTTCCCAGCTCCAGTTGCTCAAGCTGGGCCATGTGCTGCACTGCCTCGGGAATGGCCGACAGTTCATTACCACTCATGACCAGCCTGCGTACTGCGGGAAAGCTATTGAGGAAACCCTCGACACCCGCCACCGAAAACCGCACACCGGTTAAATTCAGCGTATGGACATGACTGAACTGCACCGTCAATGCGGGCAGATTATCGGTTTGCAAGCCATGCAGGCTCAGTTCATAACCGGCTTCGGCCGACACACCGGTTTGCCAGCACTCAGCGATCTTGAGAGCGACCAGCTGACGCTCTTCAGCGGCCCGGCTGATGTCCGGGCCGGGTAACTCGCGGGTATACAGCCAGCCGTTAAGCTCGCGCACCAGGTTCTCGTACTCCTGGTGCCATGTGGTCAACAGCGCATCTATTTGCAGGTCATTCATCCCACCGGCAGTACGTAACTGCTCGAACCATTGCAAAGCCTTTTCCTCGGTCACCTGCGGGGTCAGTTCCTGCAAGCGCCCGACAAACCCCGCGCGCCCTTCGATCAGTGTGATTTTGCGGGGCAATGGCAACAAATAATTCAACATCGTCAGGCCCGTTTCCGCAGGAGGAAAGACGGCCGGCACACTTTGTTGTTCAAACCGCGCCAACGCACCCTGTGGCAATGCCCTGGCGCCTTCGACCCGCCGGCGCGCTGATTCCAGCTCGGCCTCACCCGCCGTACTGAAGGCGTTTCCCGTCAAGTTGGTTTTCATCAAGAGCGCGTCAGTCGCCAGCACCTCGGACGACAGGCTCACCAGTTGATTGTCGCGCAGGTCCAGCCAGGTCAATTGCGGCAAGCGCTCGGCTCCGGTCGGCCAAGCCTGCAGTGTTGTCCTGCGCAAGTTCAACGCCTTGAGCTGCGTCAGTTCGCTGACATCCACGCCGGTAAGCGGTTGGCTGTTATGACTCAGATCCAGGAATTCAAGGCTTTTGAGATCATTGAGTTGCGCCTGCAAGGCCGGCATGGCAAGGCGGTTGTTGGAAAGATCAAGCCGGGTCAAGGCCGGAAGATCGCCTGTACCTATGGGTATTTCAGTCAAACCAAGACCGTTCAGCTCAAGGGTTTGCGTATTGCTGAATGCACGAATAAAGCCGCGTGTCTGCTCGATGGATGTGCCCGGCCAACGCAGGCGCAGCGTGCGTACATGGGCAAAGCTTGCGGTGGGTAACGGGGGCAGTTCAACCGCACTCACCTGCAACAGAGGGGTGGTCACTGCAAACTCAGGCGCTGGCAACTCAAACACCGAAGAATCGCTGATTATTCCATACCGCTCGCCTACGGCGTCCCACCAATTGGCTTCAAGCGCACTGATCACGTGGGCGTCTGGCCCCGTTTGCCATCCCGCCGAACGTAACCTGAAGCGCTGCGCGGGATTGGTCGGTGGGTAGTAAAACTGCGCAAAAATGCCAGCGTATTGGTCGCTGAGCGCCTCAATAGCAGCAAACCGCGCTTCAGGCGTCAGCGCGGTGGCCATTATTTTTTGATGCAGTGGGCTAGCCAATCTTGAGTTACCGGTCAGTACCCGCAGCTCGCCCTTGGTGTAGTCGCTGACCATCTGGTGCAAGTCAACCAAGTGCCCCCTGTCGCCCTTGTAGGTTCTGACGTACTCGTAGGCAGGCTTGAATGCTTCGCGCGAGAACATTGACCAGTCCATCGACAGCCCTGCCCACAGTTGCTCATGCCCGCTGTACAGCGTGGCGGGCACCTCACTGATCGCGGTGCGGCTCAAATCCAGACGTTCCAAATGGGGAAGGTCCTCGACACCGGCCGGCCACTTCGACAAGCCAGCAGGGGCATCGACTTGCAAGCGCTTCAACTGCACCAACGCCGACAGGTCCAAGCTGTTGAGCGCGGTGACGGAGTATCCGCGGTAATCGATATGCAGCGCCTCCAGTGAAGTCAGGCTGTTGAGCCTTGAGAAAAACTCAGGCGCCAGTTGCTTCACCGACGTGCCGAACCTCAGGCTTTTGAGGCTGGCCATACCGGTCACCGCCGAGGGCACCGTCATCAGTGTCGAACCGCTCCCTCTCTCGCCCACCCCCCATAACAGGTTGGTATCGCCAATAGACAGGGTTTGTACATTGGGAAACCGCGCCAGAAAGCTCTCCACTTGAGCTTCGTTCATCGGCCCTCCGACCACCGTCAACTCACGAATATGGGAGAAATCAACCGTCAAAGGCGGTAGATGCCCGTCGACGTTGAGGTACAAGCGATCAGCGTTGTTGACCTTCCCCACCACCGCTTCCTTGCGCCAGGCATCCTTGAGCTGTTGCGCCATGTGGGATCTATATTGGTAGTTGCGATCATCGGAAACAGCGCCGCGCGAGGGCATGACCCACTCGTCGAGTTTGGACGCCAGCTCCGTGTATTGGCGTTCACGGTTTTGCAGATGGTTGAAGATAGCTTTGTTGTCCTTGCCCTGCGCCTGCAACTGCACAATGTACTCACCGGCTTGAGTGTCACTCAGGCCGAAGAGCGCTTGCGCGCGAGACTCAAGACTCAAAGTCTGGCCCTCCGCTCGCCCACTGGCGTAATACCCCACCAACGTGTCGTTGATCCGTACCGGCGGCTTGAACCAACGACGTTGCGGCGCCAGCCATTGCGGTGCCTGGCTGCGTTCACGGTCAGCAAGCGCGACGAGTTTGGCTTGCAGTTGTGCACTTTGACCGACATGCGGTACACCCAGCGCTTGGCGTGCGCCATCGGGCATGGCATGCATCAGCGAGGGGTAAAAATTATCACCCTCGGTGGGCAGGCTGTTGAGTGCCTCTCCCCGCTCATCGAACGCTTGAAAGCGCGGGCCTTTTTTCACCAGGTATTTCTTGTCCGGTGCCGTGGGGCTGCCGATGCTGTCCAGCAGCGTGCCGCTGTTACTGCCTTCACGCACCTCCAGGCGCAGGGTGTCGGGCCAACCCGGTAACCTTTCCAAGGTATATAACGCCAGTCGGCGACTGTCCGCCAAGGCCATGGTTTCGCTGCGTAAACCCGCGTAAGCCCGGGTTTGCCGACCTTGGATGGCGTACCAGCGCGCCTCCTCCAGCAGGGTCAAAGGCACCCGGCGCGTCGCTTCCAGGCGTTTGAGATCATCCAAGGACGCGTGGGCCAGTGTCTCTCGGGCAGCGGCTTCGCTGAGCCCGGGGCAGGTTCGTTGCAAGAGCTTGACCTGACTATCGACGGGTTCGGTGCCTGCGTAAAGACTGTCGAAAATCGCCGGTTTGCGGGTTTGGGCATAGTCGGCGATTTGCTGGCGAAACTCTTGCGGCCTCACATCGCGGACCCGCGCCCCCTCAGCGCCCAACAGGCTGGTGACTTCCGTCTCATCCAATGCCGCCAGTATGACCGCAGGCAATCGCCCACCCAGGACGTCAGCGCGGGAAATCTGGATCGGCGCCTTCGCGACGCCACGACGAGGCACACGCCCAACACCGTACTTCACGGACTCCCCAGAGAACTCAACACCCTTGAACACCTCGAGCACGCGCGTTTTTGGCCAACGAGGCATTTCAGCGACCAGCGGCAATGCAAACAGATAACGCTCGTCAATTGGCTGGCTGCCTCGCAGCTGCTCTATCACCTGCCCGCTTTCCGCGTCGGCCTTGAACAAGCGCATGGCATCCAGCAGTTCAGGCGGCGGTGCCGCGAGGTCCATGTGCATCTTGCGCAGGGCGCTGTCGCTGACCCCGCTGACATCCGCCACCTTGAGCAACTGCGTGTCGGAAAAAGCGTCGGTTTCTGGCCCCAAGCGCCGCAGCAAGGTCAGGCGATCCCACTCGGCAGGCCGCTCAAGGGTGTGACGCCAGGCTCCCCGACCGTTGCTTTGAAGAATCGGCTGGTAAAGCTCGGCATGGGTCGGATGCTTAATCCTCCAGCTTTTGATCGACTCATCAAAAACCTGCTCGTAGACTCGATCGCCCTGGCGAATATAGGTCTTACCGTTAAGCGTATATTGCCCCTGCGCGTTGGGCACTGCGTCGGCCTCCAGGGTGACGGCGCTTTGATAGCCCGCCAGGTCCGGCTTCCACAGGCGGGTTTCGCCGTTGGGCAACGTGACCGGGCTGAGGTTTTCGAGCACCGGCTCCGCCTTGGCGGCCCTGAATTTGTTCACCGCCGCCCCGACACCCGCCATCACTGCTATCTGCGCCAGGTTCTCGGCCACATCAATCAAGTGTGCCTTAGCCGCCTGGCGGTCACCCTCGCCCCACTCAATCGCGCCTTCCAGGGTTTCATAGAGCAACTGCCCTGCCATCACGCCCATCATGACCTCGCCCAGCACCGGCACGAACATCGACACCATGTTCAACCCCAGCATGCCGATCTCCAGCAGGTGCGCCAGCTTGGCGTCACGTGCCTTGGCATCCACATCTTCGGTGGGCACGGCATGGGCGCGAGCATCTGCGATCACCTGCTCGCGGTGTTGTTCGTAGAAGTACTGCCAGGGGTCGATGTTAGCCGCCCAGATCCCTTTGCCGCGTCGTGTGCGCGTCGAAGGTTCAAGGAAAGGGTCGGGGTTGGGTTCAAGTTTGGCAGGCGCCTCGGGCGGTAATTCCTTGATGCCGGTGATGAAGTGCGGCGTGGTGAAATCCAGCAATTTCTTCCACGGTGAGCGCCAGATGTCGGTGGGTGAGTCAGCAGCTTTCTGGGTGAACTGGCTGAAGTAATAGGGCCGCTTGTCGTAAGGCACGAAGCGACTGAAAAACTGCTGGTACGGCGTCGGCGAGGGATCATTGGCCTTGGCCGGATCACGGGCGGTGAGCAAGCGCTTGAATTGAGCCTGCATTTGCCGCCAGCGGTAGCGCTTGAGCGGATGCTCAGGGTCCTGGGGCACATAGATAATCAGCTCGTCCGGGTCACTGTATTTTTTGCAAATCGAGAACACCATGCAGCCGGTCATCCGCAGCCGCATCAGGCCCAGGGTCCTGAACCAGACCTGCTTGTCGCCCATCCAGGGATGAATTTCACCCTCGATCACCGACAGCAGCATGCGGTGATCGGCCGGCTCGATATCGCCGGTCAACAGTGCCTGCTCGGCGGCAGCCCTGACGGCGGCCTTCTGATTGGCGATGAACTGGTCACGCAGGGTGACTTGCGCGCTGGCGTCTTCGGGGTAGAAAAATGATTGCAGGTAGGCCTGGTATTTGGCGCCGATATTGAGGTTTCGACACAGCGTCAAAAACTGGCTGACCTTCAGGTTGATCGCCACCGAGTGGTAGGTGCTGGAGGTGCTGGAGGTGCCGGTAGCTTGCATGAACCCGGAGGTCTTGTGGTAAGCGCCCTCCTTGCACTCGTAGGCCTCGAAGTTGTGCAAGGCCGCTTCCAGCAGGGGCAGTTTCAAAAACTCGAAATCCCCCGCCTCGACTTCGGCAATCCCCACCGCCAACGGGCGGCGCAGGCACAACAGAATTTTGTCGACATCGACGTCCAGTCGGTACTGATCCTTCAGGGCCTTGAGCAGCAAGGGCCGGGCGAAGTCGTCGATGCCCTGGAAGGAGGCCATCGTCTTGTCCAGTTGCGTCTGGGTGGTGAGGTTGGCGAGAAAACGACCCGTCACTTCATTGCGTTGCAATGGCGTCGCGTTCGCAAGCCATGCCGGCATGACCGTGCTGGCGTCCTTGAGCGCCTGCTTGCGAGCCGGCGTCGCGTTGATCAACCACTGAGGACTGCTGCGCTCCAGGAAGTCACCGTGCAAGCTTTGGGTGGCGGCGAGTTTTTTTATTGGCTGGGGTGCGTCGTTTGCCGGCACGGCCGGCGAAGAAAGATGGGATGAAGAGTCCATCGTGTCACTCCTTTGAAATGGACTGACAGCACATCACGGCGCCCGCTACGCCAAGCGGTGCATATATGACCTCGTACGCGTTCGGGGCCGGGTGCTGGCAGTGGTATTCCTGTACCGCCTGCGCGGTCACCACATCCGATTTCCTGTCGCTTCCCATCAAACAGGCAAAAAGGATTTCATCATGCCCACCCCGAGTTCCTCCACGGCCCTGAGCCAACTTCCCGCCGAGGCTATCCATACGCATTTCGCTACGCGCCCGGCCTTGTATTCCGTGGTGTTCAATGCGCTGCGCAGCCGCATCCTGGAACGCTATCCGACACTCAAGCTGGACCTGTCCACGCTTAAGCTGGCTATTCCACACCCGGACGGCGTGTACACCTACAGACCGCTGATGGAAATCGCCATCGCCCATGTGCTCAACCCACAGTTGCTCGACCTGCGGCCCAAACGCGAACTGGCGTACTATCTGACGCAACAGATCCCCACGATCCTCAAGCCTGATGCCCCGACGCTGATCGACATGCAGGCAATCGCAAGCATCATTGATGACCTGCCCGAATCGATTCACCTGTATTTCCAGGCGGCGCTGGCCGACTATTGGAGCGAAACCGACAGCCATGGCAGCAGCCGCTGGCAGTGGCTGGGCGAGTTTCTCAACGGTCGGATGACCGCGAGTGCCACGAGCGGATCGAGCTTGAACCCGACCCAGCAGGACATGCTCAGGGTCGTCGCCACCTGGCCGACACAGACCGAGCGTCTCCCCAAATCTTCGCCCGCCACTTATGTTTATTTTGTTGAGAACACACTCGTCAATGCCGACCAGGAAGTTCGCCTGCTGACACCCGACCTGCTGCTGGTGCGCGACAAGCAGGTGCTGCTGTACAGCGTGGCCGGGGATATTCAGGTGTTTGACGGCCTGGATGAATTCGGCCAGGCCTGGGCAACCAGCATGCAGACGCGGTTCCAGTTCGACAGCCTCACCTGGCGACGCAATGAACCCGATGGCAACGTGTTCGAGCAACAGGCCGGCCTGATCCTCAATCAGCAACTGGAAGACCTGGCGACGTTGAAGTTTCAGGGCCAGGACGAAGTGACCCTTGGGCGACGCCTGGAAAAACTCACCGATCCGGCGCTGCTGTTTACCCAGGTGCCGACAGCCGCAACGGCGACCTTGCAAAAGGTCGATGAGCACCTGCCACCGTGGCTCGCTCAAGCCAACGACGCTGACCGCTTTGCCTACCATCGCCACCTGCAAGACATGGCACAGGTGATGCGGCAAAACCAGGGTCAGGCGTTCAATGAGGGCATAGAAAACATCTACAGCTTCAGTCGCGATGCGTTGCGCAAGCAGATGCAAACCGATCATGGCGACTGCGACCCCGATGAGGTAGTGCTGGACTTTGCCGTGGCTGCCGGCTACCCAGGCGGTGCTGGCATTATCGAGCATGTGCGCATGTCGCTGACGGAACTGGCGCTGAAGAACCTCGCCGGCAAGCCTAAAGGCACACTCACGCTGTTTTCCAAAAATGCAACGCCCCTTCCAAGCTGGCTCAACGCAGACTATCTGTTGGGCAGTACCGGGCTGATCCAGCGCGTCGATATCGGCACCATGTACCCGCAAAAAATCAAAGACACCTTGTTGTCCGACACGGTTGACGCACGGCGCCGGGAAACCCTGTTTACCCGTGAACTCAAGGTCAAGCTGCCGATGCAGGCGCTGGAATACAAGATCCGCGGGCAGCATGGCGTCACCGTCACCGGTTATCGCTATGTGAAGGCGTTGATGGGCGAGATGCCCTCGGACAGGGTCGTCGACGAGCAGGAGATTGTTTTGCGCCCATTGGCCCTGTGCCGCAAACCCGGCGCTGCGCCAGATGAGGTCAATAATGCGTTTATTATCGAACCGCGTGATGCGCGTGTCGGCCCGCACCTGCTGTACCAGCCGCTGTATGCCGACGCCCTGCATGAATACCCGACCCGCCAGGCCCTGCTCGACGCACTGGCCGTACCCGGCGCGCTGCAAGACACAGTGCTGGCGTGGCTGAGCGACAAGGCCCGCCCCATCTACGAGCATGGCGGCATCAAGGAACCGCACATCATTCGCTTCCTGCCTGGGGACGAATTCAGCCTCCCTGAAAATCCGGCACCTGCGACCCTGGCCGTGGATGAAGGGGCAGGCGAATGGCTGCAATCGCAAGTCAACGGTCAACTGCTCAATCATCTGTTCGGCAGCACCGCACGGGCCCTGGTCGACCTGGCGGACCGCGAGTCGGTGTCCAACCACGAAAGCCGCTGGGCCGTGGTGATGGAAGGCGCATGGCTGCTGTTCAATACCCTGCTGTTACCGCTGGTGCAGGGCCCGGCCATGCTGGCTGGCTGGTTCCTGGTGCTGGTCAGCAGTCTGGAGCAGGATCTGGCCGGCCTGGACAGCGATAACCCCACCACCCGCGAGCTGGCACTGATCGATCTGTTGCTCAATACCGCGATGGTGCTGCTGCATGCCGCCGCGCCCGCCAATCGGTCCCAACAGCCCTTGTCCCAACCCTCCGCGCAGGAGCACGCCCTGCAACTGGAAGCCTGGCGCCGCGCGGCGGGACGGCCACCGGCGCAAGCGGCGCCACAGGTGCGCCATGGCGCCGTGGCGCTGCCCGGCGAGCCACCCGCCACCGGCCACACGGCTCTGGACTTCAGCCGCTCGATTGCCAGCCCCCGGGCCGGCGCCAAGCTGCTCAACGCGTTACTGGAAGTACGGGTGCCATGGCCTGAAACGTTGCCGCCCGTGCAGCTCAGCGGTGCGCTTAAAGGGCTGTACCGCATTGACGGGGCCTGGCACGCCAGCGTCGGCGGCCTGCTGTTCCAGGTGAGCGTGGTACCGGGTTTCAACGAGGTCTACCTGGTGCATCCGCAGCACCCGCAGCGCCCCGGCTTCAGGTTGCTCAGCGACGGCCAAGGGCATTGGCGGCTGGACCGGCATGCCAGGCTGGAGGGCGGCATGCCCAGACAAAGAGTGGCTGCGTTAATCGATCGCAAGAAACAACGGCTGGCACAACTGAACCCAATGCTGGAAGTTCATAGCCGTGAATTAACGCCGATGGCGAACCATCTGCAGCAGCTTCTTCAAGCCGTGACCATGGCGCGCACTCAATTGGCTGAACAGAAACTCGCCCTCAGAAAGGACTGGGAAATGCTCAACAACCCCGGACTGTTGCCGGCATTGCAACCCCGGATCGCCGAGCGCCATGCGCAACGCCAACGTTCCACGGCGCGCGCCAGAGTTCAATGGGATATCGCCGTCGACAATTACCGCACAA
This sequence comes from Pseudomonas sp. IPO3747, assembly GCF_013385245.1. Lineage (NCBI taxonomy): Bacteria > Pseudomonadati > Pseudomonadota > Gammaproteobacteria > Pseudomonadales > Pseudomonadaceae > Pseudomonas > Pseudomonas sp. IPO3747. The sequence goes on along the minus strand of NZ_JACAQL010000011.1, from coordinate 165,559 downwards.
ATGCGCAGGGGCTTCTAACCGGGCTGCAACAGAGCGAAGCCATGGCGACGGAAATGATGGAGCTGGACAGAACAGAGCCGACATACAAAGAGGCACGCGATAACGCGACGTCGAATATTTACAAGCACTGGTTGGCGACTTATGCGCACCAGCATCAAAAAATCGCCGACACGCTGGAGACCCAGCGCGGCGAAAGCTTTTCAGCGTTGCTCAAACGTATCGACAGGGAACTGCCCAACTACATCACTGATGGCTATGACGAATATATCAGCGCCGCAACGCAGCGACTGGAGGCGCTCAATGAACTGCTCGAGAGCGCAGAAAAATGCGAAGCCATCATGCAACAAGCCAGCCCGGCACTGCGTGAAAGCTTGTTGAAAGAGCATCCAGAATTCCAAAACATTTCCTCGCTCGTCATCAAGCAGCACATCCTGTTATCGCTGGTCGAGGTGCTGCTCAATCGCGCGCTTGACGCCGATAAACCCCAAGAGCGTCCGTTCCTGGAACTCCTCGCCGACCGCCAGATCTACGCTACTGTCAACGCACACACGGAAATGCGCAGGACTGCCGGTTACTCCGAGACTGAGCAAATCAACGTACTCAAGGATGTGCTGCAGCACTATGAAAGCCTGGAAAACGCCGTTCTCTCGCTGACGGACATGGGCTGTGCGCTGCTGCGAGAGCAGTACCGCGCGCTATTTGTGCAGCAACTGAGCGAGGCCCGCACCAGCCTCGAAGCGCAATTGGCCAACTTGATCCTGGTTGAAGAACGGCTGGCCCCCAGGCCCGCCCGCGACAAAGCCAAGCGACAAAAACCGGCCAGCCGACGGGTCATCAAAACCGCCGACAAGAAAAGCCTGGTCGGCGACGTGCGTACCGGCCAGGCTGATGAACCGGGCAATTACGTCGACATTGTCGACACGCTTACCGGCGCCATCGTCGCTACGTACCACGAACACGCCAGCGAAGGCGTGTGGAAAATCGTCGAGCCCGCAAGCGTGCCGACCAAAGCGCCCACGCCCGCGGCTCGCCCATTGAGAAGAATCAGGGCAGATGCCCAAGCCATCAAGGCTCAGCGCGCAGGCATTGATGCCAGCATTCGCTTCCAGCAGCGCAAACTGTTGGAGCCCAGTCAACGTGAGGAAGTCGATCCCCATGATTGGGATGTAATGTTGAGCCAGCACGCGGCCAAATTCGAAGCACTTGCCGAGGAACTCAAAAGCGCGACCGACGAACCCGCCATTGACTTGAGGAATAGCTACCGCGAAGAGGCCAGAGCCGCAACAGCCCAGGCTCGGCAGCTGTGCGCCGAAGGTTACCTGCTGCAACGCCCCAAAGCCGCTAAGGTCGACTATCTGCACACTCATGGTTTTGTCGACATCAACCTGGTGAAAAAACGCGTGCCGCTGAAGGCCGGCGACTACCTCACCGAATATGTCATACGCGACAAGCGCAAAATCAAGCCCGGGCAACGGTCGGAAGATGCGGACCTGTGGTTCGCGCATTTCCATTACCGATCCGTCGAGTCGCCGGCATCAAAACCTGACTTCGGCCACTTGAAGACCCCGGCGGAGCGGCGCTTTACCCGCAAGGAACTGATTGATCAAGCCAGGGCAAACAACCGCGCCGTGATCAACCTGGACAAGGCCCTGATTGAGGCGCCGCTGGATCAGAAACTGTTCTTGATCCTGGAAGTGTAAGGTTGTTCTGATCGTTCCCTCCCGTGGGAACGATCAAAAGGCAGAGTCCAGAGGGATGATACAAGCCAGTCGCGGGCTGCCCGATTGTCTATGCTCTGTAGGACAGCCTTGCGGACGAGGGATTTATGAACGATCCAGCCAACAACAAGCCGCCGACCTTCTGGCAGATGCTGCACAGCATCATGGCGGCGGCCTTCGGTGTACAAAGCGGCAAAAACCGCGCTCGAGATTTCACCCATGGCAAACCCAGTCATTTTGTCGTACTGGGTATTGTGTTTACGGCGGTGTTTGCGCTGACGTTATTTGGCATCGTCAAGCTGGTACTGCACCTGGCCGGGGTTTAATGCAACAGCAGTTGCAGGCTGAACGGGTAACGGTAGGACGCGGGCTTACCCACGGCTGACAGTGCGCGGAAATCCACCGCTGGCATTGGCCCTGACAAACGTTTTGATTGGTTGGCATCAATCAGCTGGAATAACGCCTCTTTACGGTCACGCCCGCCGTAGGCGCCAATATCAAGCCCTTTGGCGTCATCATTGATCAGCACCATCGCCCAGCCACCCAGGGTGAAATGCCCTGCGACCAAAGTACTCAGGCGCCCATCCAGGCGTGCCTTGAGGATGTCGGGCGAGCTATTGATCGCGCTGAACAGCGCGTCCTTGCCCGGCACACGACCGCTGTCTTGCAGCGCCTGCATGGCGCCCAATGCCATCTCATCATTGGCCGACCACACCAGCGCCGTCTGTGGGTAGCGTTTGAACAGTTGCGTGGCTTGTTCAAAGGCGCGCTGGCGGCTCCACTCGCCGTAGACCAACTGGCGCAGGCGCACTTCGGGGTGTTCGGCCAAGGCGCGGTGCAACCCTTGTTCACGCAACTGTGCGGCTGGCGTGTTCTTGGCGCCGGAAAACGCCAGCAGGTCCAACGAAGTGCCCGGCGTCACCGGGCCGTGGTTGCGCAACAAATCGGTGAGCATCAGGTAACCGGCTTGCTCGTCGTCGGCCACCAGGCTGCCGATCCAGCGGGCATCTTTATGCGCATCGAGCAATTGCACCTGATCGGCGGTCAGTGCGTTATTCACGATCAGCAACTTGACCCCACTGCCCTGGGCCAAGCGCAATATCTGCGGGGCGACGTATTGCTCGTTGACCAGCACCAGGTAATCGGGCCGCTCGCTGCCTTGCAGTGCTTCGCGGGCCTGGGCCAAGGTGTTAGCGGCGCTGCGCTCGGAATAACGCACGCGCAAATCCAGGCCGAGGTCCTTGGCAGCGGCCTGCATAAATTGCGCATAGCTGACCCAGAAGCTTTCAGCGGACGTGCCCGGGTTGAGAAACACCACTGAGGTTGCCTGGGCCATCGCCCCATAGGCCACGCCCAGCAACCCCACACACGCAATCAGAACCTTCAGCATGGTTGTTTGTGCCTCGAATGTTGATCGCCATCATAATGGCAATGAGACAGTCAATCGAGGTTCAATCAACCTTCTTTATTGGTGGCTAACCCAGAATACGGCGGTTCCAACCACTAAAATTATCAGAAACAGAATGGCCCAGGCATCAACGGTACTGTCAGGTTTACGTGCTTTGGTTGAATTGCTCATCGCATCGCCTCTTGTCGGTTTTATAGGTGATTGCACTAAGACTCGACGACAGTAAAGATCATGATTGCCCGCATGACAAATGTGGGTATCGCGATAACGGTTCTCATTAGTCAATTTGGTTATTTACATATACTCAAACATCACTTTTGCGCATAAACGCAAACTGGTATCGTGCGCCGGCTCCGTTGGGAGTGCGCGGCCGTGCGCGCAGATTTGCCGAGAACAGGACCTATATGTACGTATACGACGAATACGATCAGCGCATCATCGAGGACCGCGTCAAGCAGTTCCGTGATCAGACCCGACGCTACCTAGCAGGTGAACTGAGCGAAGAAGAGTTCCGCCCTCTGCGCCTGCAAAATGGCCTTTATGTTCAGCGCTTTGCGCCGATGCTGCGGGTTGCCGTGCCTTATGGCCAACTGACTTCGCGCCAGACGCGCATGATGGCCAAGATTGCCCGCGACTTCGACAAAGGCTACGCCCACATCAGTACCCGCCAGAACGTACAGTTCAACTGGCCGGCACTGGAAGACGTGCCGGACATCCTGGCTGAGCTGGCCACCGTGCAGATGCACGCCATTCAGACCAGTGGTAACTGCCTGCGCAACGTGACCACCGACCAATTTGCCGGCGTTGCCGCTGACGAGCTGATCGACCCACGCCCGTGGTGCGAAATCGTGCGCCAGTGGACCACCTTCCACCCGGAATTCGCCTACCTGCCGCGCAAGTTCAAGATCGCCATCAATGGCTCGACCTCGGACCGCGCAGCGATCGAAGTGCATGATATTGGCCTTGAGCCCGTGCACAACGCCGCCGGCGAGTTGGGTTTCCGTGTGCTGGTCGGTGGCGGCCTGGGCCGTACACCAGTAGTCGGTGCGTTCATCAATGAGTTCCTGCCGTGGCAGGACCTGTTGAGTTACCTCGACGCCATCCTGCGGGTCTACAACCGCTATGGCCGTCGTGACAACAAGTACAAGGCCCGGATCAAGATCCTGGTCAAAGCGCTGACCCCTGAGGTATTTGCCCAGAAGGTCGACGCCGAGATGGAACACCTGCGCGGCGGCCAGACCACCCTGACCGAAGCCGAAGTACACCGTGTAGCCAAGCACTTCGTCGACCCTGAGTACAAAGCCCTGAGCAATCAGGACGCCGAACTGGCTGCCCTCGACCAGCAACACCCAGGTTTCGCCCGCTGGCGCACGCGCAACACCCTGGCGCACAAAAAGCCGGGCTATGTGGCCGTGACCCTGTCGCTCAAGCCAACCGGTGTTGCCCCGGGCGATATCACCGACAAACAGCTGGACGCCGTCGCCGATCTGGCCGAACGCTACAGCTTCGGCCAACTGCGCACTTCCCACGAGCAGAACATCATTCTCGCGGACGTCGAGCAGAGCCAACTGTTCACCCTGTGGGGCGAACTGCGCGAAGGCGGTTTTGCCACGCCGAACATCGGCCTGCTGACCGACATCATCTGCTGCCCGGGTGGCGACTTCTGCTCCCTGGCCAACGCCAAGTCGATCCCGATTGCCGAATCGATCCAGCGCCGTTTCGACGACCTGGACTACCTGTTCGACATCGGCGAGCTGGACCTGAACATCTCCGGTTGCATGAACGCCTGTGGTCACCACCACGTCGGCCACATCGGCATCCTGGGCGTGGACAAGAAAGGCGAAGAATTCTACCAAGTGTCCCTGGGTGGCAGCGCCAGCCGCGATGCGAGCCTGGGCAAGATCCTCGGCCCGTCCTTCGCCCAGGAAGCCATGCCTGAGGTGATCGGCAAGCTGATCGACGTGTACATCGAACAGCGTACCGAAGATGAGCGTTTCATCGACACCTACCAGCGCATTGGCATCGACCTGTTCAAGGAGCGCGTCTATGCAGCGAATCATTAAGAACAACGAAGTCCTCGACGAAACCTGGCACCTGCTGCCCAAGGACGCGAGCTTCGACGGCATCTCCAACTGTGACGACCTGATCGTGCCGCTGGCCCTGTGGCGTGAACACGGGCACGCCCTCAAGGCCCGCGACGGCGGCCTGGGTGTGTGGCTGGACGCCGACGAGGAAGCCGAAGAGATCGGCGACGACGTGCAGCACTTCCAGGTCATCGCCCTGAACTTCCCGGCCTTCACCGACGGCCGCAACTATTCCAACGCGCGCCTGCTGCGTGACCGTTATGGTTACAAGGGCGAACTGCGTGCGATTGGGGATGTGCTGCGCGACCAGCTGTTCTACCTGCGCCGTTGCGGGTTCGATGCCTTCGCCCTGCGCGCCGACAAAGACCCGTATGAAGCGCTGGAAAGCCTCAAGGACTTCTCGGTCACGTACCAGGCTGCCACGGATGAACCGTTGCCGCTGTTCCGTCGCCGCTGAGCCTGCTGCTGTGAAAAACCCTGGCTTGCCAGGGTTTTTTTATGCGCGGCGTTTAGTCGGCCCCGTGACGCAATCTTCACATTCAAGGGTGAACATCCGCGGTGTTCGAACTGTCCTCTACTGATCAGCAGCCTTTAACCTCACTGACGATTGGAGTTCTTCATGGCGAAAATCAACCTGGCCCAGCAGTTGGCGACCACCCTTGAACAGGCGGGCATCAAGCGCATCTGGGGCCTGACCGGCGACAGCCTCAATGGCCTCACCGACGCCCTGCGCACCATGGACAGCATCGAGTGGATGCACGTGCGCCACGAAGAAGTGGCCGCCTTCGCCGCCGGCGCCGAAGCAGCCGCCACTGGCGAGCTGACGGTATGCGCCGGCAGCTGCGGGCCGGGCAACCTGCACTTGATCAATGGCCTGTTCGACTGCCATCGCAACCATGTGCCGGTGCTGGCTATCGCGGCGCAAATCCCCTCCTCCGAGATCGGCTTGAACTACTTTCAGGAAACCCACCCGCAGGAACTGTTCAAAGAGTGCAGCCACTTTATCGAGCTGGTCACCAACCCTGCGCAGATGCCCCAAGTGCTGCACCGCGCCATGCGTTCAGCGATCCTCAACCGCGGCGTGGCGGTGGTGGTGATCCCAGGCGATATCTCGCTGCTGGAAGTCGAAGACAAACTCAAGCCCTGGCCGGCCCTGCACGCACCGCGCACTTTGCCGGCGGAACAAGACCTGCAGCGCCTCAGCGAGATCCTGCACAGCAGCGAGAAAGTCACCCTGCTGTGCGGCAGCGGCTGCGCCGGCGCTCACGACCAGGTGGTAGCCCTGGCCGATGCTTTGGGCGCGCCAGTGGTGCACGCCTTGCGCGGCAAGGAGCATGTGGAGTGGGACAACCCGTTTGATGTGGGCATGACCGGCCTGATCGGCTTCAGCTCCGGTTACCACGCAATGCTCAACTGCGACACGCTGATCATGCTCGGCACCGACTTCCCCTATCGCCAGTTCTACCCGACCGACGCCAGGATCATCCAGGTCGACCGCAACCCGCAGGCGCTGGGCCGTCGCGCCACCCTGGACCTGGGCATCGCCGCCGATGTTGGCGAGACAATTGACGCGCTGTTGCCACGCCTGACGCGCAAGGCCGACCGCAGCTTCCTCGACACCTCGCTCAAGCACTATGAAAAAGCCCGCCAAGGCCTGGATGACCTGGCGCAGCCATCGAAGGCCGACCGGCCGATTCACCCGCAGTACGTGGCGCGCTTGCTCAGCGAGCTGGCCGACGACGATGCGATCTTCACCGCCGACGTCGGCTCGCCCACCGTCTGGGCTGCGCGGTATTTGAAGATGAACGGCAAACGCCGCCTGATCGGCTCGTTCAACCACGGCTCGATGGCCAATGCCATGCCACAAGCCATTGGTGCACAGGCAGCATTTCCTGGACGGCAGGTGATCTCGATGTCCGGCGACGGTGGCTTTGCCATGTTGATGGGCGACTTCATCTCGCTGGCGCAGTTGAAATTGCCGGTGAAGGTCATTGTGTTTGATAACTCGTCACTCGGGTTTGTCGCCATGGAGATGAAAGCCGCCGGTTACCTGGACACCGGCACCGAGCTGAAAAACCCGGACTTTGCCGCCATGTCCAACGCCATGGGCATCCTCGGCATTCGCGTGGAGCAGTCCGAAGACCTGGAACCGGCCTTGCGCCGCGCCCTGGCCCATGACGGCCCGGTGCTGGTGGACGTGGTTACCGCTACCCAGGAACTGGTGATGCCGCCGACCATCAAGCTGGAACAGGCCAAGGGGTTCAGCCTGTATATGCTCAAGGCGGTGATGAGCGGGCGTGGCGATGAAGTGATCGAACTGGCGCGCACCAACTGGTTGCGCTGAGCCTCAGTGCCAGCGAACAGCGCCGTAGCGGACCACCACCTGGGTGACGACCTCGACCAGGCGCGGGTCCGCCTCCGGGGCGCTGAACAGGCGGAACTCGGCATCGGGCAACGCGGGCAAGCCGTGTTCGGCGCCGAGTATCGCCAAGCCCGGCCCGACCTGGCTCTGCGCCATCGGTGCAATCGCAAACCCGGCCGCTGCGGCGGCATGCAGCGCCGCGTAACTGCTGCACTGCATGGCGCTGCGCTGGGCGATGCCCGCTTGGGCAAGACGCGTCAGCGCCGCCTCGCGATACGGGCAAGGCTCGGGAAACAAGGCCAGGGGCAACGGGTTCGGCAAGGCTACGAGCGGCTGCCCGGACCAGGCCCACACTAACGGCTCACGCCATAGTGCCAAACCTGGCTCACTGGATTCGCACAACGAGCCGACCACCACCTCCAGCTCACCCTGCTTCATCAAACTCAACAACGAACCGGGAATGCCCACTTGCACGCTGATGTGCATGCCAGGGTATTGCGCCGCGACGTTTTGCAGTTCACGTAACAGGCGCGCATCCGCGAACTCCTCCGATACGCCTACGCGCAGGTTGCCTTTAATCGCCGAGCGCGTCAGCTCGGCCCAGGCGTCCCGGTTCAACGCGAGGATGCCACGGGCATAGGCCATCAGCCGTTCACCATCGGGCGTCAATTGCTGGGACCGGGTGGTGCGGGTGAGCAAGGGTTTGCCCACCTGTTCCTCCAGGCGGCGCAAATGCCCACTGACGGCCGACTGGGTCAGGTGCAGGCGCTCTGCGGCGCGGCTGAAACCGCCCTCATCGACCACTGTGACGAAGGTTTTGAGCAACAAGGCATCGAACATATTCTGATTTGTGATCAATAGATGATTTAAATACGATTTATATTTCAATGCTCGCTATGTTGCAATGCCCTGGTCAACTTTCCCGAGGCCACCATGACCACACTCCTGCACATCGAATGCTCGCCGCGCAAACAACGCTCCGCGTCCCTGGAGATCGCTCGTCAGTTTATAGCTCGCTATCAGCAGAACGCCCCGGACACCCAGGTGGTGACCCTGGATTTATGGGCGCTGGAATTGCCGGAGTTTGCCGGACCGGTGATGGACGCCAAATACGCGGGCATCGCGGGTACGCCGTTAAGCGCAGAACAAAGCGCTGCCTGGACGACACTCACAGCGCTGGCGGCTCACCTGCATCAAGCTGATGTGCTGGTGTTTTCGGTGCCGCTGTGGAATTTCGCGATTCCCTACAAGCTCAAGCACTTTATCGACGTGGTATCACAGAAGGACGTGCTGTTTGAGTTCAGCCCGGAGCATGGAGTGCGGGGGTTGTTGCATGACAAGATCGCGGTGAATGTGTATGCACGGGGGATGGATTTTTCGGCACCTGGCGCGCAGGGGATGGACTTTCAGAAGCCCTATATGGAGGCGTGGCTGGGGTTTATCGGGGTGACCGATGTGCATTCGCTATATGTGGAAAAAACTATTTTGGGGGCGGAGGTGGATCAGGTGTCGCGCCTTGAAAGTGCGGGGTTGGCGCTGAAGCTTGCTGATCGATTGGGGGTTAGGGTCTGCTGAGTGTATATCCGTTATTTAGGTAACGGCGGCTTAGGGTTCCGCTCTTACAGCGGCTCACTTTTGGAAAGACCGGAATGCCGGCCCATCCAAAAGTCCACCAAAAAGCCCTCGCCCCAACACTCGGTGCCTCGCTGTGGCTCGGCATGCCCGCAATCCGACAGCAGAGCCATACTCGGTCAAAGGTGGGAGCTGGCTTGCCTGCGATGGCATCAACCGGTTGTGCCTGATGTACCAAGGTGTCTGCATCGCAGGCAAGCCAGCTCCCACAGAAAAGCAGCTCTTCAGTGTATGCAAATCCGCCTTTCGCCTTTCGCCTTTCGTTTTTGATTCAACCACTCAGGTCGGCTACTAG
>NZ_JACAQL010000011.1:95267-155942 GCF_013385245.1 Pseudomonas sp. IPO3747 | reverse complement strand
GCGAGGTGCCGAGTGGTGGGGCGAAGACCTTTTGGTTACTTTTGGCTGGGCCGGCATTCCGGGCGTTTGCCAAAAGTGACCCGCTGTAAGAGCGGAACCATAAGCCGCCGTGACCTAAATAACGGATATACACCCAGCCCCCCAACAAACCCACACACACCCCAGTTCCAAGCACATTCCATTACACTGTCCCCCATTCATCCCCGGGGGCTTCATGGACATCGAACTGGCACGCACCTTCCTCGAAATCACCCGCTGCGGCAGCCTGGCCGCGGCTGCCGAGAAACTGCACGTCACCCAGACCGCCATCACCGCACGGGTCAAAAGCCTGGAAAGCCAGTTGGGCAGCACACTGTTTGTGCGTAACCGCGCAGGCGCCAGGCTCACCGCCGATGGCGAAGCGTTTGTGGTCTACGCCAACCAATTGCTGCAAACCTGGGAAGCCGCCAAGCGCGACCTCCCGCTGCCCGATGGCTACCGCAATGTGCTGCATATCGGCGGCGAAGTCAGCCTGTGCAACCCGTTGATGCTCGGCTGGGCCAAGGCCTTGCGCGAACAGATCCCTGGCCACGCGCTGCGCACCGAAGTGCGTGAAGGTGAATACCTCTTGCGCCAACTGGAACTGGGCGTGCTCGATGCCGCGCTGGTATTCCAGCCGCAATACTGGCCTGGCCTGCAGGTCGAGCAAGTACTGGAAGAAAAACTGATCCTGGTGCAGTTAACAAGCAAACCCGCCCCTTACGTGTATATCGACTGGGGCCCAGGCTTTCGCCAGCAACACGACGCCGCGCTGCCCGACAAAGCCCGCGCCGCGTTGAGTTTCAACCTCGGGCCGCTGGCCCTGCAGTACATCCTGGAGAACGGTGGCGCCGGGTACTTCCGCACGCGGGTGGTGCAAAGCTACCTGGACAGCGGCGTCATGCAGCGCGTCCCGAAAGCGCCGGAATTCAGCTTCCCGACCTATCTGGTCTACTCACGGGCGCGGGATTCGGCGGTATTGCAGCAGGCGCTGGGGCTGCTGCGCGAGGTGGTCAAGGCCGAAAGCGACTGGTCACAACGCTGGGACCCGCTGATTTGAATCACCCTACGCCCGCGCGCATGCTAGCCTGCGGATGTTTCCCAGCGCAGCCTTACCGATGAACAAGAAAAAGTCCGTCACCATCAGCGACATCGCCGAACGGGTGGGCATGACCACCATCACGGTGTCCCGCGCACTGAGCAAGCCCGACCTGGTCAAGCCCGCCACCCTGGCGCGCATTCTCGAAGTGGCTCGCGAGCTGGACTACGTGCCCAATGCCTTCGCACGCGGGCTCAAGCGCAGTGAAAGCCTGATTATCGGCGTGATCACCGCCTCGGTCGACAACCCGTTCTACAGCGAGATGATCAAGGCGATTTCCCGGGAGGCGAAGAAGCACGGCTACACCATCATGCTGGTGGACACCGATGAGCTGGAAGAACTCGAAAGCAAAGCCGTCGATACCCTGCTGGGCTATCGCGTGGCGGGGATTATCTTGTCGCCGGTCTCGGACGAACCCAGCTACCAACCCGACTATCTGGAGCGCCTGGGCAACGGCAAAACTCCGGTGGTGTTGCTCGACCGCACGATCCACGACAGCCCGTTCAGCCGCGTAGTGCTCGACAACTACCACAGCGGTATCCAGGCGGCGCACTACCTGCTGCGCCAGACACCCGACCTTAAACGCCTGCTGGTGCTGACCGGCCCGGAGCACTCACGTATCACCGTGGAGCGCCTCAAAGGGTTGCGCGAAGTGCTGGCTGAACACCCCCATGTTCAGGTCGAAGTGCAGGCCGGTGACTACACGCTGATGCCGTCTTACCTGCACACTCTCGACTACCTGGCCGAGCACTCGGCGCCCGATGCAATCATGGGTTTCAACCAGTTGATCACCCTCGGCGCCCTGCGTGCCTTGCGCATGCACAACATCGCCCACGACAGCCTGACCATTTGCGGCATCGACCGCCTGCCCTTCGCCGATATCTTCGGCGTGCCGATCGCCTGCGTGGCCCACGACGCCTCACTGGCCGGCAGCAGCGCGGTACGCCTGCTGCTTGACCGCTTGCAAGACCCGTACAAGCCACGGGACAAAGTGGTGATCGCCGGCGTGCTGGAAAACGGCTAGCGGCTGGTGTAGCCGCCATCGATCGGCAGGCTCACGCCGCTGATCATGCTGGCGGCATCGCTGAGCAGGAACAGCACCGGCAATGCGACTTCCACGGTTTGTGCGAAACGCCCCAGCGGAATGGCCGCCAGCGCCGGGTCGCGTTTGGCCGGATCCGACCAGGCCTTTGTCGCCATTGGCGTAAGTGTGACCGTGGGGTTGACGCTGTTCACACGAATGCCAAAGCGCCCCCACTCGGCGCACTGCACGCGGGTGATCGCGTCCAGCGCGGCCTTTGAGGCGCAGTAGCCGAGGTGATCGTCCAGCGCCACCAGTGACGCCTGGCTTGAGACATTGACGATGCTGCCGGGGATTTTCGCTTCGATCATTTTTGCCGCCACTCGGCTGGCGACCTGTGCGGCGGCGCGGGCGTTGACCTGCATGACCTGATCGAACGCCTCCGCGCTGATGGCGGCGGCGGGCTCCAGGCGTGAGATACCGGCGCAGTTGACCAGGCCGTTCAGCGGCGGCAAGTCTGACAGGGCTTTGTCCAGGGCGATGCTGTCGGCGATATCCACGCATAAGCTGTTGCAGCCCAGCTGTGACAAGGCTTGCGCGTCGCGGCCAAGGGCGAAGACTTCGGCACCGGCGGCAATCAGCTGTTGAGCGATTTCGCGACCGATGCCGCTGCTGGCGCCGGTGACGAGAATGCGCTGGCGGGTGAAGTTGAAGGTGGTGGTCATGGTCACTTCTCGATAAACACTGAAGATCCCTGTGGGAGCTGGCTTGCCTGCGATAACAGCGTGTCAGCCAGCACATTTGGCACTGATACACCGCTATCGCAGGCAAGCCAGCTCCCACATTTTTGATCTGTGTTGGGTCAGTTGGTTTGCAGGCTATGCATGATCGGCTTGAGGGCCGGATACAGCTTCAGGTACTCGGCAAACGCCCGGTCATACGTCATGACATTCTCGCGCTTGGGCTGCGCCCGCAGTTCCAGCTGCACCCAGCCTTTGTCCATCTCGTCATCACTCACCAAGCCCACCGTATGCGCCGCCAGCAACGCTGCGCCCAAGGCCGCTTCCACCTCCTGCACAATGGTGTAGACCGGGTAGCGCGTGACATCGGCAATAATCTGCATCCACAAATCCGAATGGCTCGCGCCTCCCACCACAATCAAGCGCGGGTCCAGCGAATGCGCGCCCTGGGTACCGGCTTCAATGTTGTGGCGCAGGGCAAAACTCACCCCTTCAAGCACCGCGCGGTACAGGTGAATACGGCTGTGATACAGGTTCAGCCCGACAAAGCTGCCGCTGGCGCGGTCGTCCCATACCGGGCTGCGTTCGCCCATCAGGTACGGCAAAAACAACAAACCTTCGCTGCCCGCCGGAACCTGGGTGGCGCTCTGCTCCAGCAACACCAGGCTGTCCTGGCCGGTGGCCTGGGCCTGCTGTTCTTCGGCCTGGCAGAACTGTTCGCGAAACCAGCTGACCGACGCCCCGGCGGTGATCGCACCGCCAAAGATGTACAGGTCTCGATGGCCGTTGTAGACGTGAGGCATGCTCACCAGGCCGTGGTGTGCGTCCACGTGCTGGTTCAAATACCCCCAGCACATGCTGGTGCCGATCATCGCCACATGGTTACCCGGCTGCGTAACACCCGCTGCCAATGTCGCCATCGCCGCATCCACACCGCCGGCGAGGAGTGGCGTGCCTGCCTGCAAGCCCAGGCGCGTGGCCCAGCTTTCGAGCAAACCGCCCACCACCTCACCGGAATACACCAACCGCTCGGGCATCATGGCCTGAGGAATGCCCAGTGCATCGAGCATCTCGGCGGACCAGCCGCGCGCTTTCACGTCGTAAACCCCGCCAATATTGCCGGCGCTGCTATGGTCCACCGCCAATTCGCCGGTAAGGCACCAGTTGATATAGCTGTTGGGCGGCAGCAGGTAGCGCGTATCAGCCCACACCTGCGGCTGATGCTGCTTGAGCCAGAGCATCTTGGTGAAGCCGTAATAGCTGTCCACCGAGTTACCCGTTACTTCGAACAAGCGTTCCTGGTCCAGGTGCTCACGCACCCACGCCACCTGCTCGCCGGCGCGCCGGTCCATCCAGATAAGGCACGGGTGCAGCGGCGTCATCTGCGCGTCAACGGCAATCCCCGAACCGCCATACAGGCTGCTGATGCACAGCGCCTTGACCTGCCCGGCCGCCACGCCGGATTTGGCCATGCACTGCGCCACACACGCCTCGACGGCCTCCAGCCACACCTGCGGCCATTGCTCGGCCCAGCGCACTTTCGGGGTATCGACGCGATACCCCTGGCTGTGCTGGGCGATGATCGTACCTTGACCATCCACCAGCAGCGCCTTGGTGCTCTGGGTTCCTATATCGACACCCATTACGTAGTTCATAGATCAAATCACCGGCTTCAACAGCACCTTGATCGACTTGGTCGAGTTGGCCAACGCGAAGGCCTCGGCAAAATCATCCAGCGGGAAGTCATGGGTAACAATGCCCTTGGACGTCACCAGGCCGCGCTCAAACAGGTCGATAGCGATCGGGTAGCAATATGGGCCGAGGTGCGCGCCGCGTACGTCCAGCTCCTTGCGGTCGCCGATGATCGACCAGTCGACGCTGGTTTCGGCGCCGAACACACTGAACTCGACAAAACGCCCGAGCTTGCGGATCAGGTCCAGGCCTTGGGTCACTCCGGCGGGCACGCCCGTGGTTTCGATGTACACGTCGCAGCCATAGTTATCGGTGAGGCCATTGATAATCTCGCGGGCATTGTCGCGGGACGGGTTGATCACCACGTCGGCGCCAAACTGCTTGGCCAGTTCCAGGCGCTCGTCGACCATGTCGATCACCACCAGTTTTTTCGGGGTTTTCAGCGCCGCCACCTGGACCATGCACAGCCCCAGCGTACCGGCACCGGCGATCACCACCACGTCATCGAGCTGGATTTCGCCACGGTTGACGGTGTGGATCGAACACGCCATCGGCTCCACCAATGCGGAGTCTTCCAGCGACACCGACTCGGGAATCTTGTGCACGATGGCGGTCTTGGGAATGCGCATGAACTGGGCCATGCCGCCTTCGGCGACTTCACGCTGGAAGCCGAAGATATTGTGCACTTCACACATCCAGTACTTGCCCGACTTGCAGAAGCGGCACTTGCCGCACGGCACGATCTGCTCGGCGATCACCTTGTCGCCCACCGCGACTTCAAAGTGTTCCTCGGCGCCCTCACCCACCTCTTCCACGTAACCGAAAAACTCATGGCCCGGCACCACCGGTGCCTTGACCCACGGGTTATCGCCACCCCAGAACATGGCCGCGCCGGAATGGCACTTGCAGTCACTGGCGCAGATGCCGCAGGCGGCGATACGGATCACCAGTTCATTGGGGCGCGCCTTGGGTTTGCCGATTCGCTCCAGGCGGTAGTCTTTCGGGCCGTGGCAAACGACGGCTTGCATCTCGGTGTGCTTGTCCATGTGTTCGGTCCTTTCTTGTCAGGTGTTTATTTATGGCGCTGACGGCTGATGAAAATCGCCAGCAAAATGATCCCGCCCTTGATCACGCTCTGGACGTAGGGCGAGACCCCGAGCATGTTCAATCCGTTATTGAGTACGCCCAGCAGCATCGCGCCGAGCAAGGTGCCGACAATGACCCCGCGCCCGCCGGCAATCGACGCACCGCCAAGGACCACCGCCGCAATCGCATCCAATTCGAACGACACACCGGCATTCGGCTGGCCGCTCATCAAGCGTGAGGTGAGCACCAGCCCGGCAATCGCTGCGGTCAGGCCGCTGATGCCGTACACCAGCAACTTGAAGCGCGCCGCCCGCACGCCCGACAAACGCACCGCTTCTTCATTGCCGCCGATGGCGTAGATGTAGCGGCCGATGCGCGTGTGTTGCAGCAACACATAGGCGGCAAAGTAGGTGACCAGCATGATCAGGATCGGCACGTCGACGCCGAACAGGCTCTGGCGGCCGAAGAAACCGAACCACTCCGGCAACCCCGAAATCGGGTAGCCGTCGGTGTACATCAGGCCCAGGCCACGGGCGATGCCCATGGTCGCCAGGGTGACGATGATCGGCGGCATGTGCAGGTAGGCGACGAACACGCCATTGCCGATGCCGAAGGCTACGCCGATCAGCAGGCCGGCGCCAATCGCCAGGCCCGGCGGCAGGCCCGCGACCATCAGCCCTGCGGTCAAGGTGCCCGACAGCGCCATCACCGGGCCTACCGACAGGTCGATGCCACCGGTGAGAATCACGCAGGTCATGCCCACCGCGATAATCGCGTTGATCGACACCTGGCGCGCAATGTTCGACAGGTTGCTGGTGGTGAGGAAGTTATCGCTGGCGAAGATCATCACCAGGGTCACCACCACCAACCCGACGAAGGGATAAAACGCCGGCGAGCGCACCAGCCGTGCCAGGTTCAGGCGCAGTCGGCGGGTGTCGCCGGTATTAATGGACATATTCACTTGAGCCCCCTGTTGCATGGCGCATGACCTCTTGTGGGTTGACGGCGGCCGCTTCCAGCAGCTTGACGATGGCGCCCTTGTGGAACACGGCGACGCGGTCGCACATGCCAATGACTTCGGGCAGTTCGGAAGAAATCATGATGATCGCGTAGCCTTGTTCGGTGAGGCTGCGCATCAGGGCGTAGATCTGCGCCTTGGCGCCGACGTCGATGCCGCGTGTGGGTTCATCGAACACCAGCACGTCGCAGTGGTGGTTGATCCAGCGTGCGATCACAACCTTTTGCTGGTTGCCGCCGCTGAGGTTGAACACCCGGCTTTCGCCGCTGGGCGCCTTGATCGACAGCTGGCGCATCAGCGCGTCGACGCTGGCGCACTCTTTGCTCTTGTCGATCAGGCCCGTGGCGTTCTGATATTTGGGCAGGTTGTTCAGGGAGATGTTTTCGCGAATGCTGAAATCGGTGATCAGCCCTTCGCTCTTGCGGCTTTCCGGGAGCAGCCCGATGCCGTGGGCCAAGGCTTGCGCCGGGTCATCCAGGCTGACTTTCTCGCCGCGCAACCACACGTCTTTGCTCACCGACGGCAGCGCACCCATCATGCCCAGCGCCAGTTCGGTACGACCGGAGCCGACCAGCCCGGCAAAGCCGAGGATCTCGCCCTTGTGCAACTGAAAGCTGTTGCGCGGGCCATTGCGTACCAACTGGATGTCCTTGACCTCCAGCAACAACGGACCACGGTCTTTCGTGGGTTTGGGTGGAAAGCTGTTTTCCAGGCGGCGGCCGACCATCATTTCGACGAGCCGGTCGATATCGCTGTCGGCCACATCGGTCACGCCTACGTTACCGCCATCGCGCAGCACGCTGATGCGGTCGCACACCTGGAAAATCTCCTCCAGGTGGTGAGAGATAAAGATCACCGCCACACCCTGACGCTTGAGTTCGCGCATGATCTCGAACAACAGTTCGGCTTCGCTGGGCGTGAGCGTAGCGGTCGGTTCATCGAGTACCAACAGGCGCGCATCCAGGGCCAGGGCCTTGGCGATTTCGACGAATTGCTGCTCGGCCACGCTCAGGTGCTTGACCGCGCATTGCAGGTTGATACTCACGCCCAAGCGCTTGAACAACGCCTGACTGGCCTCGACCATTTCACGTTTGCGCAGCAGGCCGAAGCGGTTGCTCAACTCATGCCCGAGGAAGATGTTTTCCACCGCCGTGAGATAGGGAATCAGGCTGAATTCCTGGAACACAATGCCGATACCGGCGGCGATCGCATCGCGGTAAGTGGCAAACTTTTGCACCTGGCCATCGATTAAAATCTGCCCTTCGTCCTGATGCTCGACGCCGCCGAGGATCTTCATCAGGGTCGACTTGCCCGCGCCATTTTCACCCAGCAACGCATGGATTTCGCCGCGTTCGACCTGCAGGTTGATGGACTTGAGGGCTTGTACGCCCGGATAGCGCTTACAGATATTTTCCAGCTTCAGAAGACTGCTCATGCCGCCGACCTCGTATTCAGAAGGAGACCTCAAGCCCCACGGTTCACGTGGGGCCGGGGCGATTTACCAGCTGAAGTCCTTGGCCTTGGCCTGGTCGATCAAGGTGATGTCGACGGGAATGGTGGCCGGCACTTGCGAGCCCCACTTCTTGGCCAGGGCGATGCCCAGAGCCAGGCGGATCTGATCGCGCGGGTATTGCGCCGAGGTGGCGATGAACTTGCTACCGGGCTTCTGGATCGCCTTGATGGCTTCCGGTGCGCCGTCGACGCTGACCAGTTTTACGTCCAGGCCGCTGGCTTCGATGGCCGACAGTGCGCCGAGGGAGCCGTTGTCATTCACGCTGAAGATGCCCTTGAGGCCCGGCTGGGCCTGCAGCATGTTTTCGGTGACGGTCAGCGCCTGGTCACGTTCCTGCTTGCCATTCTGGATGCTCACGATCTTGATGTCCGGGTGCTTGGCCACCGCTTCTTTGCAGCCGCGCACACGCTCAAGGATCGGCACCACGGCGATGCCGTCGAGGATCGCAATATTGCCTTTGTCGCCGATGTTCTTGGCCAGGTATTCACAGGCCTGGAAGCCGGCGTCGAAGTTTTTTGAACCGACGAAGGAGTCCAACGGGCCGTCGGCCTGGGCGTCCACCGCGACCACGACCACACCCGCGGCGTGGGCGGACTTCACCGCCGATTGCACGCCAACCGAGTCGGTGGGGTTGATCAGCAGGATATCGATGCCCTTTTGCAGCATGTCTTCGACATCGCTGACCTGCTTGGACACGTCGTGACGGGCATCGGTGATGATCAGCTTCGCACCGATGGTTGCGCCGGCTTCTTCCAGGGCGTTTTTCATGGTGACGAAATAGGGGTTGTTGATTTCCTGGAAGGAAGCGCCGATGCGGATCGGTTTGGCGGCGTCGGCAAACGCTGCGCTGGTTGCGCCGAGGGTGATGCTGACAGCCAGTAAACACAGGGTTTTCGGGAGCATTTTCATGGCGTGGTTCTCTGTTTTGTTTTTATTTTTAGAGCAAATGTTATCGATAACATTTTGCGAGAAGCTAGCAAGTAAATCAGGCCTGTGCAAGCCCCCGTCGGTCGCCCGCGGTTCAAGTGTGGGAGCTGGCTTGCCTGCGATAGCATCTACTCGCTCTACCTGACACACCGAGGTGTCTGCATCCCAGGCAAGCCAGCTCCCACAAAAGCCTGTTTCCACACAAGCCAGCTCCCACACTTGAACCGCGTACTGCGCAAAAACTCGCACTATCTCGCGTACCAACTAAGCTCAGGCTCCAACAAAAAAACCAGAGCTTGCCGCCATGGCCCATCCCACCGAGACCTTCCGCGCCGGCTACCGCGCCGCCGTGAGCGCCCGATACAACCCCTGGCTGCACGCCAGTTTCGTGCTCGGCTACGGCATCGTCTGCATCGCCCTGGCCTGGTCCTCCACCACGCACATCACCGCGCTGCAGTGGCTGACCGTGCCGCTGACGCTGGTGTTTTTCAACCTGTGCATCTACCTCGTACACCGCCACCTGGGTCATCACAAACACAGCCTGGCCCGGCTGTTCTATGCGCGCCACACGGGTGACCACCACAGTTTCTTTACTCCAGGCCACATGACCTATGACAGCCCGCGAGACTGGCGTGTGATTCTATTCCCGGCCTGGCTGATCGTGCTGCACAGCCTGACGATCACCCTGCCCGCCTGGTGGCTGCTCAAACAATTGAGCCCCAACGTCGCCGGGTTGTTTGCCGGGTGCATGATCCTTGGGTATTTACTTTACGAAGTGTTTCACGCCTGCGAACACCTGCCCGCCGAGCACCCGGTGGCGCGCTTGCCATGGATTCGCCAGATGCACCAATTGCATGCCCTGCACCACCGCCGTGAGCTGATGCAGGGGCGCAACTTCAATATCGTCCTCCCCCTGATGGATTACCTGTTCGGCACCCTGCACTGGGAGCCGAACGCCCACGACAACCAGGAATAGTCATGAGTACCCGCCCCAAAAAACTGCGCCATTTGCTGTTCGTACTGCTGCTTGCAGTCATCGCTTTTCTGCTGCTGATGCCCACCAAGGTGCAACCGGTGAACTGGTCGCCGCCCAAGGCGCCCTCGCTCAAAGACGGCGCCTACGCCGAAAACCAGCGGCTCAAGGGTATTGAAAAAATCGGCGCGCAGAACATCGCCGGCCCCGAAGCCTTGCTGCTCGACCCCCAGGGCTTTCTGATCAGCGGCCTGCAAGACGGGCGCATCATCCGCACCTCGCCGGACAGCCACACCCTGGAAGTACTCGCCAACACCGGCGGCCGCCCGCTCGGCCTGGCGTTGCACCCAGATGGGCGCTTGATCATTGCCGATGGGGTCAAGGGGTTGCTTGCCCTGGATGCCAATCGCCAGCTCAAGCCATTGAGCAGCAGCGCTGACGGCGTACCCTTTGGCCTCACTGACGATGTGACCGTCGATGCCAGCGGGCGCTATGCCTACTTCAGCGACGCATCAAGCCGCTGGGGCTATGGCCAGGACGGCACAGCAGTGATTGAGCATGGTGGCGACGGCCGGTTGCTGCGCTATGACTTCAGCAACGGCACCACAGAGGTGTTGCTGGACCGGCTGCAATTTGCCAATGGCGTGACCCTGGGGCCGGATGAAAACTACGTACTGGTGAATGAAACCGGCGCCTACCGTATCAGCCGCTACTGGCTCAAGGGCGAGCGCAGCGGCACCCATGACCTGTTTATCGACAACCTGCCCGGCCTGCCGGACAACCTCAGTTTCAATGGCCGCGATCGCTTCTGGGTTGCCCTGTATTCGCCGCGCAACCCGTTGCTGGACGGTTTCGCCGGCTACCCGCTGTTGCGCAAGGTGATGGTGCGCGCACTGATGGTGATGCCCAAGCCCATCGAGCGCAAAGCCTTTGTGCTGGGGCTGGACATCGATGGCAAGGTCATCGCCAACTTGCAGGATGGCAGTGCGGGCAATTACTCGCCGGTCACTACCGCGCGCGAATACGGCGACTGGTTGTACCTGGGCTCGCTCACGAGCACCAGCATGGCGCGCCTGCCGTTGAAGCTGGCGCTGGCCGGCGAATAACCAAAAGGGGCAGCCTGTTCAGGCTGCCCCTTCTGATTTACATCACGGTATCAATGGATGATGTCCTGGGTGCAGATGTGCCCAAAGGTCACATACTGCACGTTATCACCGCCGACACCCACGCCCGGGAACTCGTCCAGCTCGATACGCCAGCCGCCGAAGTTGAAGGTGGTGTCCCAGGTGTACTGCACGCCGGTGCTGCTGTCCGGGTACTGCACACGGTTATCGCCAAAGCAGGTACCGAGCGCAGCACTGGCCTGGGATGTGCCGGCACTGTTGGTGGTGGCCTTGAAGTCGGTCCAATGAAACTCGGTGCCCTCAAAGCGCTTGTCGACACGCAGCACAGGTGTGACGCCCAGCAGCGGCGCGCCCGTGGAATCGGACCAGTTGGTGGTCCAGTTCAATGTGCGCCCCGCCTGAGTCGCCATCCAGAATATCGATGCCGGCACCCGCACGATGTTGTCACCGGTTACCTGCGAGGTGTTCAGCCGTGGCGCAGAACCGAGGCTCAACTTGTAATATTTGCTTGGATCCTGCGTCACGGCCGGGTTGGCCCGCACACGCACCTTGACCGTCGTACCCGGCGTGACGCTCGGGTAGGTGGACGTAGAGCCGGCCGGTACGACGATCCAGTTGACGCCATCAAAGCGCTCGAAGATCCACTGGTTACGGCTGCCACTGTCATCGCCTGCCAGGTACATGCTCACGGCCTGGCCACGCACGGCCTTGAAGTCGAAGTAATCGACGTCGTTGGCGTTGTCCAGGTTGCCGCTCACCTTGTTCATGGTGTCCGGCAGCGCAAAGGCGTCCTGCGGCGTGTCGTTGGGCTCGAAGGCGTCGATGTTGGTGTCTGCCGCTACGCCAAAACTGAACTGCGCATTGGTTGCGGTCTTGGCCACCATGTACCAGTAGTAGTCACCGGCCGGCAGCACGCCGTCGATGTATTCATCGGCATTGCCGGCGTTATCAGCGGTGGCCAGCAGTTGCAGGTTGCCTTGGCCGTCGTCGCGGAACAGGCTCAGCGACATGTCGGCGCCGGCACTCTGGTTGATCAACTGCACCAGCACCCGCGCGCTTTTTGGCAGGTTGAAGTGGTAAGGGAAATCCTGGCCCGTTTGCACTTCGCTGATGGTGTAGAGGGTGTTGATATCCAGGGTCGGAAACAGCGGAACAAAGTCGGCGACCGCTGCACTTTTCAGCTCGCTCTGATTCGGCTTTTTCAACGTGCCGATGACGGTGTTGAACGGTGCGGACCTGGCCGCTTTAGTGACCGCCTTGGTCTTGCGGTCCCGCGCCTCCAGCAGCTTTTGCCGCAGCGCCTCCGAAATCGGCACCGCAGTGAGCGTGCCGCCAGGTTTGAGCGCGTCAATCTCGCCTTGGCTGACTGTGCCGGGGGTGAGTTTGGGAAGGTTCAGGTCGGCCAGGGCAGAGGCCGAGATAAAGCAGGAGGCCATCATGGCCGCGCCCAGCATAAGGGCTTTGGTTGGTTTCATTTTTTATCCATCCATAGTTAAAAAATTGAAGCTCAGGTGATCGGTGACATCCGGTCACCTGGGATGGAATGTAGAACAATACTGTATGCATGAACAGTATTTTTTAGAAAAAATTAACCTCCTTCAAATAGGTAAGTCACCCCACCTGCGCCAAACGGACCAGACCACGGTTGTGATCAGCCAGGTAAACCCCAGGTAATAAGGCCATAACACCCAGCGTTTGAGCGCTAAAGGCACAGACGCCAGTTCGGCCTCGGTCACAACACCGGCTTTCACGTGGCGCTTTGAATCGGACAGAAACTCAAAAATCAGCAACATGCGGTACTGCCTGTCAATCCACTCCTTTCGTCTCCAAAAACGTTTGTTGCCACGAACCCGCTCGTTGTGACTGAAGTAACTTTCCACCTCATCGAGTTTTGTATATTCGGCAAAAAGCATCAGCCCCAGAACGACGAACATCCAAACAAACCACACAATTGAGTAGACCAGAAAAAAATCCATGGTTACGCGCCCTCTGGCTCGAAGATCAAATCACCATTGACCTCCAGGATTTTCCCACCCAGAAGCGCTCCATAATCACCACCTTCATTGCCTACGCCATACCCTCCAGCGGCGCCTCCAATAACGCCACAGGCAAGCGCACCATTCCCCTTCATAGAAATACCCAACACGATGTTGCATGCACGACGAGCGATGGCTGCACCATATTTTCCGCCCACAGCGGCACCTGCCACCGCCCCCACCAACCTTCCCGTTTCCACATACCTCGCCCTTCTACATTGCGCCTCCCTTCCCATCCCGCACGCCTCCTTGATCTCTAATCCTGCTGCTCCCACATCCAATGCCAACCCCACATAAGTGCCCTTCCCCAACCACTTCGACACCTGCGCCACGTCCCCGACCCGCTGCGCATACCCCGCAATCTCACCCTTATGCAGAAAGCTTTTGGTCGATATCCCTAGCACCTTCTTCAACGACTGATTGCCCCGCAACCCCGTGCCAAACCGCGCCGCGCCTTGCAGTTGCGCGTCCAACTGCCGAAACAGCCCTTGGCGCTGACGAGCAAACTCTCCCCGCTCCAACCCACCGCCCTTCAACCGCTGATGCAAGCGCTCAATCGCTTCCAGGGTCTGCGCCACCTCATCCAGATGCCGTGCCCACGCCGACGTGGCGCTGCCGATACCAATCGACCCGTTCGCCAGCAAGCTCTGCAGCAAATCGTAGTTATTGATTACCGCCGAACCGGCCGATGGCTCCAGCCCCCAGCGAATCTGCTCGCCATAACGCATCAACCAAGCTTCTTCACTGCGACAGCTGAAGCTGAAGTCGTCAGGGATAATTACCAGTTGCCCCGGTGTTACCAGGCCAGCACGTAAGTGCCGGTTCAACACGTCAAAGTGATCAGAACGCTGACGATTTGGCGCCCCGCCCATCGCCCTGGATTTCAAACTGCCGTAGTCCGTTGTGCGGTCATTGATGAACCCCTGCGCCATGCCTTCCATCCCGGATGCAATGAAGATGGCGTCGGAATATAGGCAAGCACAGGCGGCCCGCACACAAGGGCGGGCGCGGGAAATCACATTTGGGAAGTTGCCTACTCGGCAGAGAAAAATCGCCTACAAAAACCCGCGATTAATACCCGGTCATCTCCAGATACCCCACACCACCTTCAAACTGCACCGGCCCTTCCCAGTACGGGATGCTCAGGTTCATCCACGCCTTCGGGTTGACGGCCTGGGGCGTGATATCCAGTTGCTTGCCGGGAATTTTCAGTGACCAGCGCGTAGGAACAGTGCGCCCGTCAACCTCGGTGGTGGCCAGCGGTGTGAGTTGAATATCGGCGTTATGCAGGGTCTGGGTGTGCCCTTGCTGGTCGATCCAGGTGCCGGTCAGGTAACCCGCGCCGTCCTTTTGCCGCACGCGAAACAGCATCAACTGCTCGCCACGGTCCAGGTGCAGGGAGAACCAGTCCCAGCCGGTCTGGCTCGCGGCCAGGGGCTGGCTGCTCCATTCGCGGTCGAGCCAGGCCGGGCCGCTGACCTGGTAGGTGGTGCCGTCGAGCGTGACATTGCCTGCTGCGGTAAAAAACGGCTGGCTGTAGTAGTAGGACGCCTGGCCTTGATCGGATTTGCGGCTGTAGCCGTTATCACCTTGCAGCACCAGCGGGCGGCTGGAAGTCAGGTGCAAGTCGTAGGCAAACTGTGGGCCTGTGGCCTTGAGTTGCATATCGGCCAAGGCGCTGGCGGCATCGGGCCGGGTGGCAAAACTCCAATCGTCGAGCCAGGCAGTGAATGGCGCTGCCTGGGCGCCGGCCTGGCCAACACCGCCACGGGCGTAGCGCTCGGCGGCGTAATGCCGGGTGGCGGAGGTGACGGCGGCGTGGCCCAGCCAGATCGTCGAGTCACGCCAGCCCGCATGTACCGGCCCGGCCTTGAGCGCGTTGCGAAACAACGTCCATTGCACGCCGAACACATGGCCTTGGGCATCCTTGAGGTTGGCGGTGACGTACCACCATTCGATGCGAAAGCCGGGGTGCGGGCCGTGGTCTTCGGGAAAGCTGAAGACCTTGCCAGGCACCACCTGGGCGAAATCCGCCGCTTCACTGCCAAGGCCGGCGAAGCTTTCCTGCGGCGCGGGGGCTTTGTCGCAGGCGGTCAATAGCAACACGGCGGCCCAGCACCAGGCGTTAATCTTCATGGGCAAAGGTCCTCAGCAAATCCGCCGGGCGGCTGCGGTACAACTGCCACAGTGGCCAGGCCGAGGCCAGCAGCGTGGCAAGCATCGCCAGCCCCAGCAATTGCGCCAGCTGCCATGGGAACACTTGCAGGGGCAAGCGCCAGCCGAATGCCTGCACATTGATCACCGCGTCCAGGCACCACGCCAGCAGCAGGCCCAAGGGTAAGGCCAACACCAGCGTCAACACCGCCAGCAGCCAGGTTTGGCCGAGGTTGAGCAGCATCAATTGCCGGCGCGTCACGCCCAGCGCCCACAGCGGTGCGAGTTGGCCAAGGCGGCTTTGGCTCTGGGTCAGCAGGCTGATAAACAGCGCCACACCGGCGACACCCAGGGTCAGGCTGTTGAGTGCCGCGGTGGCGGCGAAGGTGCGTTCGAACACCTGGCTCGACCAGCCTTTGAGCTGCTGCTGATCGACGATGCGGCTGTCCTCCAGGGCAAAGGCGCGCCGCACCTCCTGCACCAGCGCCGGCACATTGCCGGGCAGTACGCGCAGGTTGAAGCGCGCCGGTGCCAGGCCCGGCCAGTGCGCCAGCAGGTGTTGCGAATTGACCAGCAGATGGCCCTTGGGGTTGCCGTAGTCAGCGTAAACCCCCACCACTTTTGGCGACCACACGCCTTGCGGCGTGGGGAGCTTGATGGCGTCGCCCAGGCCCACCTTCAAGCGGCGCGCCAATTGCTCGCTGAGCATCACGCTATCGCCCTGCAACAGTTGATCCCAGGGTGTGCTGGCGGCTTGCAGCAGCGGCCAGTGCTGGCGATAGGTCGGATCGTCGACCACCCCGAACACATCCGCCGGCCAGCCCTGCAATTGCACCGCCACCTGCCAGGTGGGCAGCACCGCCTGCACCAGCGGTTGCCGCGCCAACCAGGTGGAAAGCTGCTCGGCCTGGGCCGGGTTTTGCGGGTTGAGGTACAGCTCGGCGGTAAGGCGTTGTTCCAGCCAGTTATTGAACGTCTGGCGAAACCCCGAAGTCATGGAGCCCGCACCAATGTTCGCCGCCAGGGCCAACAGCAACGCCATCAGCGCCAGGCTCAAGGCCGGCAACTGCTGGCGGCAGTCGGCAAGAAACCACTGGCCCAACACCGAACGGCTACCTCCAAGCACCGCCGTCAACAGGCCATTGAGCACCACCGGCAGGCCGAGCGCCGCGCCCAGCAGCAAGGCTGCCATCAGCACAAACCCGGCGGCGAGGCTGTTACCCCACCACAGCGCCAGCACTGCAATCGCCAACGCAGTAGCCGCCACCCAACCCTGACGTCGCAGCCAGCGCCCGTGTGCCTCATGCCAGGCCTGGGCATTGGCCAGCGCCAGCAAGGGCAAACGCGACGCGCGCCACAGGCTGCTGGCGCCCGCCAGCAGCGCGCCGAGCAGGCTCAAGCCCAAGCCGGCCAGCCACCACCACGGGCTGAGGTTTAATTGGCCCGCCACCTCGGCGCCATACAGCCCGCGCAGGCTGGCGGCCACATCCGGGAGCAACAGGCTGGCCAGCAGGTAACCACTGATCACACCCAACACGCCACCCAGCAACGACAACACGCCCAGCTCAACCGCCAGGCTTACGATCAGCAGGCGCGCGCTGACCCCACAGGCACGCAAGGTACGCAGCAAGCCACGGCGTTGCTCCAGGGCCAGGCCGATGGCGGCGTGGACAATAAACAGGCCGACTACAAAGGATAAAAAACCCAAGGCATCGAGGTTCAGGTGAAAGCTCTCGGTGAGGCGCGAGAGGTTGTTGTCCTCGCCTTGCTTGAGTTGCAGCGCGGCGGGAGGCGTCGGGTGGGTGGCGGCAAATGCCTTGTCCACCAGCAGGCGCGACAGACGCCCCGGCATGTCCAATAACGGTTGGGCGAAGCCGATATCGGTCAGCAACAGGCCGGGAGCCATGTCAGGCTGAACCTGCAATGGTGGCAACCGTTGGCCGTTCGCCGTCAACGGTCGCGCACCGGCCTGCAACCCCAACGCCTGTAAAGTTTGCGCGGCGATCCAGGTTTGCCCAGGCGGGTTGAAAAACCCGAGCATCTGCGCCTGGCTCAAGCGCTGCCCCGCCACCGCACCGCCAGCGGGCAAGGACAACGGCTCGATGCCCATCAATTGCAGGCGCAGATCTTCATGCCCCTTGAGCTGCAGCCGCCCCTGCACCACCGGCGACACCGGCCAGCCGGCGCGGCGCAGCTCGGCAAACAGTGCTTGCGGGAAGCTCGCGCTGTCCGGCGCAGTCAGGCTGGCTTGGGGCTCACCGCCGATCAATTGGCTGGCACGTGCATAGCTGTCGCGCGCATGGCTGTTAAGGGCTTGCACGCCGGTCAACAACGCGGTGGCCAGCCACAAGCCGGTGAGCACGCTGAAGAACTGCACCGGGTGTCGTCGCCAATGGCTCAACAATGCGCGCAGTGCCCAATAAAATACCCTCATCTCATGCGACCACACGACCACGCCGCAACACCACCTGGCGGTCCAGGCGCGCGGCGATGCGCGGGCTGTGGGTGACCATCAACAGGCTGGTGGGGCTGTCTCGCAGCAGGTCCAGCAGCAATTGCAGCACGTCATCGCTGGTGGCCTCGTCGAGATTGCCGGTGGGTTCATCCGCCAGCAACAAGCCGGGGCGCGAGGCCAACGCACGGCCCACCGCAACCCGCTGCTGTTGGCCGCCGGAGAGTTGTTCGGGATAACGCTTGAGCAAATCGCCCAGGCCCAGGCGCTCAACCAGTTGCGCCTGCCATTGCGGGTCGAAGCGCCCGGCCAGACGTGCCTGGAACGCCAGGTTGTCGTCGACACGCAAACTGCCGATCAGGTTGAACTGCTGGAACACCAGGCCGATTTCGGTACGCCGCCAATGCGCCAGTTGCGCCTCGCTCAGTTGGTCCAGGCGCTGCTCGCCCACCTGAACAGTGCCACTGTCCACACGGTCGAGCCCGGCGACCAGATGCAGCAACGTACTTTTTCCGCTGCCGGACTCGCCCATCAGCGCCAGGCTGCTACGCTCTCCCAGGTACAGGTCGACACCCGCCAGCACCGGCAGTGGACCTTGCGGGGTGGCGTAGCTTTTAACAACACCTTGCACCTGCAACATAAACACGCTCGTTTAAAGGACTGCAAACGAGCATAACGGCTGGTTGACGGCCCCACGCAAATTTTTCACATGGATTTCACCGCTTGCCCACCCTCGCCCCTCTAAATTGCCCGCCATGCGTCGCTAGACGGCAACTTGTTAGTTACCGCCCACGGCAACTTTTAACCGTCGGATGTTCAGCCAAAAGACAGCAGCGCTATGACACGCTCCGCTTCAACTACGGGCATCCGTCAGTGCGTTGCGCCTATTTGAATAAAACACTGAAGACAGTGCCCATGGTGAATGATGTGGTTGACCTTACCCTGACCAAACCGCGCTCACGCCGGGGCTATCTCAAGCGCCTGCGAAAGTGGTGGGCGGGCCTTGCCGTTATCGGCTTGCTGCTCGCCGGTTTCCTGGTGTGGCCGTTCTCGCCGCGCGACCTGAGCGTCGGCAATCGCCTGCTGACCTCGCAAGTGCTGCCGGCCTGGCGTAATGGCGACCTGATCGTGCTGGTGCGTCACGAAGAGCGCTGCGACCGCTCGCCCAATGCCTGCTTCGGCGCACCTGAAGGCCTGACGACCGTCGGCACCCAACGCGCTGAAGAAGTGGGCAAGGCCTTCAAACTACTGGGCCTGGAAAACAGCGACATCGTTGCCAGCCCGGCCTTGCGCACGGTACAGACCTCGCACTTCATGTTCGGCAAAGCCGAGCTGACCGCTGGGGAAAAGACCATCTGTGGCGAGGACATCGATGAAGAACTGCTCAGCCGCAAACGACCTGGTCGTAACCTCGTCTTTGTCACCCACAGCGGCTGTATTGCCGACTTCGAAAGCGCCCTGGGCTACCCCCATGCGACGTTCTCCGAGTACGGCAGTGCCCTGTTCGTGCGCGTACTGGCCAACGGCAAATTCGAGACGCTTGGCATCATGAAAGGCCCCGCCTGGGCCGCCGTACTTAAAAAGCTATAGACACTTTTTTACCTATAACTTTCTTCATGTTCAGCAAAACGACAGCCCTGTTCTGGCATGTTCAACTGCGCCCGCTACTATTGGACGTCATGAATACTTTCATCGACTTAGTGAACTTAGTGATTCTTCCTACAAACTTTTACACATCTGCTTACTTCGCCATTAAACGTCAAGGAGCGACGTTTTCATGACTCGACTGCTTAAACCCTTACCTCTATTGCTATTGGCCTTCGCGGTATTCTATCTACTGCCCATGGGCCTGCACGGTTTGTGGATCCCGGATGAAACCCGCTACGCCCAGATCAGCCAGGAAATGCTCCAGAGCGGCAATTGGGTCGCACCGCACTTCATGGGTGTGCGCTATTTCGAAAAACCCGCCGCCGGCTATTGGCTGATCGCCCTCGGGCAGGCGGTGTTCGGCGAAAACCTGTTCGGTGTGCGTGTGGCTTCGGCCTTGACCACCGGCCTGAGCGTGGTGCTGGCCTACCTTATCGCTCGCCGCCTGTGGAACGACCCGCGCAAAAGCTTCGCCTGCGCCCTGCTCTACATGAGCTTCGGGCTGGTGGCTGGGCAAGCAGGTTATTCCAACCTCGATCCGCAATTCACCTTCTGGGTCAACCTCAGCCTGGTAGCGCTGTGGTTTGCCCTCGACAGCCGCACGCCGCGCAGCCGTCTGGGTGCCTGGGCAGTGTTGGGCGTGGCCTGCGGCATGGGCTTTATGACCAAGGGCTTTCTGGCCTGGCTGTTGCCCGTGCTGATCGCCGTGCCCTATATCCTCTGGCAGCGCCGCCTGGGCGAATTGTTGCGCTACGGCCCGCTGGCCATTGTGGTCGCCGCGATCTTGTGTGTGCCGTGGGCCTTGGCCATTCACTTGCAGGAGCCTGACTACTGGCGTTTCTTCTTCTGGCACGAGCATATCCGTCGCTTCTCTGCCGACAATGCCCAGCATGCGCGGGCCTGGTGGTTCTTCCTGCCGATCATGGTGGTCGCCTGCCTGCCCTGGGCGGCGTTGCTGCCAGCCACACTGATCAAAACCTGGAAAGACAAAGCCCAGCCGGCCATCGTGTTCCTGGCCCTGTGGTTGCTGTTGCCCCTGGCCTT
Organism: Pseudomonas sp. IPO3747; assembly: GCF_013385245.1. NCBI lineage: Bacteria > Pseudomonadati > Pseudomonadota > Gammaproteobacteria > Pseudomonadales > Pseudomonadaceae > Pseudomonas > Pseudomonas sp. IPO3747. The sequence goes on along the minus strand of NZ_JACAQL010000011.1, from coordinate 135,398 downwards.
CTTCAGCATGAGCCGCGGCAAATTGCCGACCTACATCATGCCGTGCCTGCTGCCACTGGCCTTGTTGATGGGCCACGCGCTGATCGACTTGATCCAGCAAGGCAAGGCCCGCGCGATCCTGATCAACGGGCTGGTAAACGCCGTGATTGGCCTGGCGGCGATGGTGGCATTGATCTACCTGCAAATCAGCAACCCGATGTACGGCAACAGCCACGCGGAGATGTTCAGCCTGTCCCTGGCGTTTATCGTATTGCTGGCCTGGATCCTCGCCAACCTGCTGCAAGCGCTGCGCCCGCTGACCCTGTGGGCAATGCCGGCACTGGGCATCGGTTTGCTGGTGGCGTTGCTGCCGGCGGGCATGCCGGAAATGATCACCGATACCGAAATGCCCGACCAGTTCGTGCTTGAGCATCTGGACGAATTGCAACAAACCCATGCTTTGATCAGCAACGAGTTGGGCTCGGCGTCGGCCTTGTCCTGGCGCCTGGGTCGCACGGAAGTGGCGTTTTACGACACCGAAGGCGAGCTGCGTTATGGCCTCAAGTACGCCGACTCGGTGCACCGCAAGGTCGACCTGGACAGCGTGCAGACCTGGCTTGCGCAGGCGCGCCAGCAAGGTTCGGTCGGTGTGCTGATGCGCGTGCGCAGCACCAGCGAACACCGCGAAGAAGGGCAACTGCCACCGGGTGGCAAGCGCTATCGCAAAGGCGCCCTGCTCTTGATTATTTATCCGCAGCTTCCTTAACGTTACGTCTGCCTTGAGAGCCGCCCATGAGTGTCTTCAAAACCGAACGCGGCGCCCTGGTGCTGCTGCTGGGCGTCTCGGCGCTGCTCCTGCTGCTGGGCCTGGGCAGTCGCGACCTGTGGGGGCCGGAAACCCGCTGGGCCAACATCGCGTTGCAGATGCTGCAAAGCGGTGATTACTTCGACCCCTACCTCAAGGGCGCGCCCTACTACGACAAACCCCTGCCCTCCTACTGGCTGATCACCGGCTTCGCCAACCTGATGGGCGGGCTTGGCCCCTGGTCGCTGCGTTTGTCGTCGGTGATTGCGGCGTGGCTGAGCATCTGGCTGGTGTACCTGATCGGCGAACGCCTGTTTCGCAAAGGCACCGGGCTGATTGCCGGTTGGATGCTCGCCACCACCTTCTACTTTCTGTTCTGGGCGCGCGTGGCCACGGCCGATATCCTCACCGTGTGCGGCGTGCTGGCGGCGGTGTGGTGGTATTGGCGCGGGCCGGACGACACGCGGCTGGGGCGCTACACGGTGTTTTTCCTGCTGCTGGCGGCCACCTCGCTGTTCAAAGGTTTGATCGGTTTTGTGCTGCCGGGCCTGGTGCTGCTGCCGCACCTGCTCAGCGAGCACCGCTACAAGCGCCACCTCAACCTGCGCCTGCTGCTGGCCATGCTGATTGCAGCGGCGTTTTATGCGATTCCCTTCGTGCTGTCCCACCTCTACGGCGCGCCGACTTACGGCGAGAGTGGCCTTGAACTGGTGTTCAAGGAAAACGTCGTGCGTTTCTTCGACCCGTTCGACCACATGGGGCCGATCTACACCTACCTGATCTACCTGCCCGCCTACACCTTGCCCTGGGCACCGTGCTGGTTGCTGGGCCTGTGGCTGGCGCTGCGCAACTGGCGCCACACGCCACCGAACGTGCGCTGGCTGGTGTGGGGCCTGGGCCTGCTGTTTGTATTCTTCACCGCCAGTGGCAGCCGGCGCAGCTACTACGTGCTGCCGCTGGTGCCTTTTGCCCAGTTGTTGGCGGCCTGGTGGTTGAGTGAACGCCTGGAGCAAAAAACCGCCAGCTGGCCGCGTTGGCAAAAAGGCTTCGGTTTCACCGCAGGCCTGCTGTTGCTGGTGCTCGGAGGGATCTATCCCTGGGTCAACGGCAATGGCGGCGTGACCCGCTTCGCCGACGACGTACAGGCCGAGGCGGTCAAAAGTGCGCCGTGGGCTCACTGGCAGATGGTGATGGTAGAAGTCGACAACAAGGTGCCGATGTACCTGCAAAATGGCGGCAAACCGTTCTACTACGTCAGCGAGACCCAGGACTTCCCGCGCCAGGGCGACAGCGCCGCCTTGATGGCCTGGCTGGAAAAAACCAGCGGCCAGGGCTTCGACCCGCAGCACACCATTATCGTCGCGCAGTATTCCAAGGAAGACCCGACGCCGCTGGCCTACCTGGGCGCGGATCACACGGTGATCACCACTCAGCCGGATAATGGCGAGCGGTTGTTCCAGAAGCGCTCGGGTGGCAGCGTGGCGTTTGTTCCCATAGGTAAATAACGTCGCGCGGCAAAGTCTGACTTAATTTGTTGGCAAGCTTGCCGCGTGAATAAAGGCCTCATCCAGGCTTTTGGCGTCATACGCCCCCATGAACCCTCCTGCGTCAGTAAAGCGGTTAAAGCGTTGCTGACTCAGCATGTAAAAGTCATCGCAATGATTGACGATTTCGTCAACGTTATGTGACGAGACGAGAACAGCAACACCCTGCTGCGCAGCGCCTTCCAAACACCTCCAAATATGATAACGAAACTCCGGATCCACGCCCGCTGTAGGCTCATCCAGAATGACCAGATCGGCCCCTACAGCGAGCAGAGACAGCGTAAAAAACCAACGCTTTTCTCCATAACTGCAAAGCGAGGATTTTTTGTTCCAGATGTCGCAATAGCGCTCGGCAACCCCCGGGCTCCACATTTCGATTTTTTCTAACGCATGCTTTTGAGTAACCGGCACATCAGCACAAAAAATCATCATCATTTTAAACACATCAAACATTCGAAGCACTGGAGGCGTAGTGATAACTTGAGACAAGTAAAGAAACGTTGAGAACGAATTGACTATCTCACCGGCCTCCATTTTCTTCAGACGGCAAATCACATCAAAAAAAGTAGTTTTTCCAGATCCGTTAGGCCCCAGTAAGCCTGAGATGGAGCCCGCTTCGACCACCATTGACGCCTTACTAAATACCGTATGGCGCTCATACCGGACGCCTAGCGAATTCACAATCAAGCGTTTCATCAGTAACGACTCCAAACCGGATTGACGAGCAAAAATTTATAGACCACAGCCAGCGACAAAACAAACAGAACTACAATGGTCATCACTACAGATAAAGATTCAAAGACACCCCACTGCATAATCTGGTTAGCCCACCACATCGGATTGAAAAACTTCACCACTTCGATCACCGGATGGGACGAGCTTATACTCACAATCCCCAGCGCTAACATCAGGAAAGACAACACTGAAAACACAGTATTCGCATTTTGAAACCCCAGCGGAACCAGCGTCAATAACAGTGACGGTATCGAAAACAGCAAAAAGCAAATGTAGAATCTTCCAGCGACAACAAGAAATTCAACAAAACTCATCTCACCAAAGTACACCCGCGTCAGAACATAGAACACCAAACAATAAACCATTGACATAATTGAATAGGCCAAAAACTGACCAACAAGAAAGACCCTCTTCGTGCGATTCGTATAGACAAACGATCGAAGAAAACCGCTCTCTCTTCTCCCCACTATATAAAACGCCAGCCCAAACATGGCGACACTCGACGATACGAAGGCATAGAACCATGAGGTCACCGAAATGTAATCAGCCGACATTTCCGCACGGGTCATCCGGGCATACATAATTAAGTAAAAGGTGACAACTGGGGAGAGGACGATCCAAAATAACGCAAGAGGCTCCTTCAATTGTTCTTTAATAAAAAGAGTCGCTAACGCACCCGACCTAATTAATAAATAGACGTTCATTAATCACCTCATGGAAAAGGCACCATCGCTTTCAAGCGCGAAGGCAGCATAGAAGTCTGACCCACCAAGTCTGCCGCCATATGATGTAAAACCAAACTCACCATAAAAAACCGACTCGCAAAACTCTTCAACAGTTTTCATCTTCTTTCTCCAGAGTAGTTATGAATGGGTTGTTTTTCAATCTTCTATTAAAATTAACAAAGCCAATTTAGCTCTACTGCAAAAAAATGCAAACCTCTCACGCCGCAGACGTAGGAGAATTCGGACCAAACAATAGGAAATATCTTTCAATCAAATCAGATGACTAATAATTGCGCACTACCAATAACAGGCAACCAACCTTCAACGCCAAGTTATTATCCGTACAGAATTAATACCTTATAAACTATCAATCTACAAACACCCTCAGCCCCTCATTCAAAAAGACGCGTACAACAGAAGATATCCCTCTCAAAAACAGTGCACTCATCCGATAAACGGTATTACTTGCCTCTCACACGTGTTCCACTTCAAACATCCCGGCGATGCCCCTTGCAACACAACACACCAGACATGCGCTGGTGTTAATTTGCGCAGTGATGCAACAGGATATTGAACGCCAGCAGTACGTGCCCGTCGGCAACACGGCTAGCGCTTCTCAAACACGGCATAACCGACATAAGCAAAATCCGACAGCCGCCGCGCTTCAGAACCGGGGTAAGTGAAATGCTCACGTGTCAGGTAAGACGCAGGAAGGTCAGGAACGTCCTCCACCCTTCCGTCTATTTCGCCGTTACTGGCCGTGGAATGGGCGCCGCCTTGCTGATCAATGAATTCAAGGAGGTGTTCAGCATTCGCGGCACTGGCTGCACGAACATCGGCGGGTAACCGGGGGTCGTTCCAGTCACCGCCTACGAGCACTTTGAAGGCGAGCCGTTCGTTCGCGTCGAGCACGTTATCAAGTGCCTTGAACAAGGGATTCACAGTGATTGCCTGCACCGCGCGTCGGTCACCTGCTGCGCGGCCGTGGGGGGCAGGCTTTGGCCAGACGACCCCACGACCGCCCTCCACCAGTACGCGGTAGCCTTGCTCGGCGAACTGAGTCAGGCGGTCCACCTCGGACGCAAACCCTTTTATACCCTGCACGTCCAGGCGCCCATCCCCTGGATAACTGCCTTTGACCCGGCGCAGACAGGGGTCGTTGTCGATGTGGTGGATCACCCGCGCCAGGCGATACATGGCGTCGGCGCGCGACACGGGGTCTGGGTTGGCGGCGGTAAAGTCGCCCACCTGTCGCTTCAAGTGGGTGATCAATCGGGTTTGGCGCTCACGCCTTTGTGGGTTCCAGCCATAGGCGCGTGACATGATGCCCGTGCCCAGCATGGGGTTGTCCTTGTAGATTTGCGTCGCTGAGCGTTGATCATCCGCCGGCCGTGTTTGCGCGCGCGTCGGCAGGCTGGAGGTGTCGGCCTCAGTGCGAGGGGCAGGCAACGTCGGCGCGCGCGTCTGTATGAAAGGCTGAAAGTGTCCAAGCGTTGGGGTCATGAGCCAGGTTGTCCATCAAAATCCAACGGCGTCGAAACGCTGACGCCGACGTTTCAGGCGAAACTGCACAGTGTGTTGGTGGTGACGGCAAAAAAGGTTCCATCGGAACCTGCGGTTGATGGCGATCGTTCCCACGCGCAGCAAAGGAACGCCTCTTGGGACGCGCTGCGTCTCTCCACCATTGCGCACTTGCGACGCGGAGCGTCGCGGGCTGCATTCCCACGCGGAGCGTGGGAACGATCAAATCGGAACCTGCGGTTGATGGCGTTTGGTCATGGTTTGTAAAGGGCCAGCAAGGCGTGTCTCTTTTAATTGCAGGACGTTTCCTAGACAATCCCTGCCGCCTTGTGCCCGTTGGAATCGGTGGCTAGTCTGCGATCCGTCACTGCTTATCAGTGATCGGGTTTAGTCGCCCGACCTTCCAACGCGTGCATGGTCCTCCATGAGGTTTTATGGTGGCTGTGCGCAGGGCACCTTCGGGTGCGCCGGATTTTGCGTGTTGGGCCGGTCGACTAACCTGCGTACAGCCGCCACCCTCGTTTAGTCGCGAAGGGTGTCCGTCCCTTATCTAACGCGAAGGTACACCATGAAAAAAGTCGTCCCCGACCCACCCCGCAACGCCGCCAAAGACCGCGCCGCCTTCAATCGCGCCATCGACCATTACCTGCCCTCCAAGGGTGTTCAAATCGAAGACCTGAGCTTCGAAGACGCCCTGCTCTACACCGCCAGCTTGCTCGACAGCGCTTCAGCGACCGCGCTCAATTGCGGTGATCTGCTGGCCAGTCCCCAGCGGGCGAAGATTCTGGCGGTGTGGCATTTGCTTGAGGTGGCCAAGACCACGGTGGACCGCTCTATCGAGTGCCTGAATCCTTCAAAAACAACTGCCTGACTGTGATCTAAAAGTGTGGGAGCTGGCTTGCCTGCGATAGCCATAGGTATCCACACAACCGGTTAGAGCTGTTGTGGCGAGCAGGCTTGTCCTGCGTTGGGCTGCGAAGCGGCCCCAGTAAAGGCACTGCAGTTTTCCTGAAAGAACTCAGCGTCTGGGTTAGGGGCTGCTTCGCAGCCCAACGCAGGACAAGCCTGCTCGCCACAGGTGAAATTGGCTGCCTTCAAACGTTGTGTAGATACCCATGCTGCGATAGCGGCGTATCAGCAACAGAGGCGTTGCCTGAACTACCGCTATCGCGGCGATGCGGCGACCCGACAAGCCCGGCTCCCACATCGCCCGCCTCCAGGCTTCAGATCCGGCGGCGGCGGTTGAGTTGGGGGATCGCGGTTTGCGGCACTTCTACGCGCTGTACCTGAGCAGTGGTGCAGGCCGCCAATTGCGCCAACGTCGGCTGGCTGAACAAGGTGCGCGCATCCACCTCTAACCCGGCCTTGCGCATCCGCGCCACCAGGTTCACGGCCAACAACGAATGCCCACCCAGCTCGAAGAAGTGGTCGTGACGCCCTACCCGAGCAAGTTTCAACACGTCGGCCCAGATGCCCGCCATCAGGGTTTCCACCTCACCCTGCGGCGGCTCATACGCGCGACTCACCACCGCCTCCAACCCAGGCTCCGGCAAGGCCTTGCGGTCGAGTTTGCCAGCCGGGTTAAGCGGCCATTCATCAAGCTGCACAAAGGCCGCCGGCACCATGTATTCAGGCAACTGTTCCAACACGTACGCACGCAAGGCTTCCAGGCTTGGCGCTTGCCCGCGCAGGGTAAAGTACGCCACCAAACGCTCATCACGAATCAGCACCGCCACGTCCCGCAGCGCCGGGTGCGCGGCCAGGCGCGATTCGATTTCGCCCAGCTCCAGGCGCACGCCCCGCAGCTTGACCTGAAAGTCATTGCGCCCCAGGAACTCAAGGTTACCATCGGGCAAGTAACGCACCAGATCGCCGGTGCGATACAGCCGATCACCGGCCACAAACGGGCTGTCGATAAAGCGCTCGGCGGTCATCTGTTCCAGGCCCAAATAGCCCCGCGCAACGCCGACGCCGCCGATATGCAGTTGGCCGCTGACGCCAATGGGCACCGGCGTATCATGTTCATCCAGCACATACAGGCGGGTGTTGTTGATCGCCCGACCAATCGGCAGTTGCAGGGCCGGCACGGCGGCGCCGGGTTCCAGGGTCCAGGCGCTGCTGTCCACCGTGGCTTCGGTGGGGCCGTAGACGTTATGCAAGCGCACGTTGGGCAAGCGTGCCTGCACGCCTCGGGCCAGGGCTTCAGTGAGCTCACCGCCGCCGCAGAGCACGTCGGTGAGGCTGGTGCACAGCGCGGACTCTTCCAGTTCCAGAAACTGCTGCAACATCGCCGGCACGAACTTGATCACGCTGATCTGTTGCTCGCGGATCACCTGGGCCAGGTACGCCGGTTCACGGTGCCCATCGGGCCGTGCAAGCACCAGGCGCATGCCATTGGTCAGCGGCCAGAACAGCTCCCACACCGAGCCATCGAAGCTGAACGGCGCACGTTGCAACAAGGCGCCGCCCTGGGCATTCGGGCACAACCGGGAGCCCCAGTGCATCAGGTTGCTTAAGCCCCGATGCTCGATCATCACGCCTTTGGGCGTGCCGGTGGAACCGGAGGTGTACATCACGTAGGCCAGGTTGGCGACGCTCAAACCGGGCACCAACGGGTTGCCGCCAGGTGCCTGGCTCCAGGCGCAGCGGTCGAAGTCGATTACCGGCATCGACACCTCGCCGGGCAAGTCACGGGTGGCCGCGTGCACCAGTAACGCGACGGGCTGACTGTCGCTGAGCATGTAGGCCAGGCGTTCGCGCGGGTAGCCAGGGTCCAGCGGCACATAGGCGCCGCCCGCCTTGAGGATCGCCAGCAACCCCACCACCAGTTCCAGCCCGCGCTCGACGCACAGGGCCACACGCGAATCCGGCTGGACGCCGCGCTCGCGCAGGTGAAAGGCAAGCTGGTTGGCACGCTCGTTGAGCTCGAGGTAGGTCAACTGCCGTTCGCCGGCCTGCACCGCAATGGCATTGGGAATCTGCCGCGCATGGGCTTCGAACAGGGCTTGGACGGTGAGGGTTTCGGGGTAGTCGGTGTGGGTCGCATTAAAGTCCAGCAACTGCGTTTTCAGTTCGCTGGCCGGCAGCACCTGTACCTCGCGCAGGGGTGTGGTCGGCGCGTGTTCAAGGGCTTCCGCCAGGCCGCACAACACCGTCTCGATATAATCCAGCAAGCGCTCGGCACCGACCTTGCGCGGCGCCTTGGCCGTGAGGCGAAAGCCGCTGGCGACGTCGTCGACCGTCAGCATCAGCGGGTAGCTGAGGATGTCTTCGCTGCTGAGCAGCGCAATGCCCGGCACCAGGTTCAGGTCCCTGTCCGCCGCCGTGTGCCGATAGTTGAGCAGGCTGTTGAACAGCGGCGATGCACCGCTGCAACGCTGGGCCAGGGCCAGCGATGCCTGTTCATGGGCGACCAGCGCGCTCAGTTGCGCATGGGTGTCTGCCAGCGCAGCGACCACGCTTTGCCCGGCCAGGCGCACGCGCAGCGGCAAGGTGTTGATGAACATGCCCAAGGCACGGTCGGCGCCCTCGCCGGCTTGCAAACGGCCGAGCAACACGGTGCCGAACACCACATCATCGCGGCCCGCGACCCGGCTGAGTACCTGGGCCCAGGCCAGGTGAAACAGGCTCGCGGCACTCACCCCAAGCGCTCGCGCCTGGGCGCGCAGGCGCAGGTTGAGGGCGTCTGCCAGGGGCCGTTCGGCCGCTTCGATGTCGGCGCGATTGGCCTGGCGCTCCTGCAAGCCGAACGCCAGGGTCGGCTCGTCAACGTCGGCCAGGCGCTCGCGAAAGAACGCCTCATGGGCCGCCTGGCGCGCTGCCGAGCGGGCCTGCGCGACCACGTTGCGGTAAGGCACCGGTTCCGGCAATTGCGCCTGCTGGCCCAGCAAGTGGGCGCGAATTTCATCCACCAGCACAGTGGTCGAAGTGGCGTCATTGACCAGGTGATGGAAGCGCAACTTGGCGACCCAGCGCTGGTTGTGCGGCTCCTCGGCGTAATCCAGTGCCATCAGCGGCGCCTGGCGCAGATCCAGCGGTGCGTGCTGATCGTGCAGCGGTTCGACGCGCAACTGCGCCTGGCGCCACACCACTTGCATCGGTTGTTCAAGCGCATCCCACACCAGGCTGGTGCGCAGAATATCGTGACGGTTGATCACCTGCTGCAACGCTTGGGCAAACGCCTCCAACTGGTCGCGACGGACAAAACTGAACAGCGCATGTTGCTGGTAGGGGTCGCGCGCGTCCGTGAGGTGGTGGTACAGCAAGCCCTCCTGCAACGGCGCCAGCGGGTAGATTTCCTGCACATTGGCAGCCCCACCGGGGATGCCGGCGACGATACGATCCAGGCTCGGCTGGTCGAGTTCGGCCAGTGCGAGCATGTCCGGGGTGATGTGGCTGCAACCTGGCGCAATACGATTGCCCGGCACCTGTACCTCACTGCCTCCACTGACCGCCGCCAGCGCGGCGAGCGTCGGCTGGCCGAACAACACCTGCACATCGGCATGCAAGCCGGCCTGGCGCATGCGCTGCACCAACTGCACCGCCAACAGCGAATGGCCGCCCAGTTCAAAGAAATGGTCATGGCGCCCCACTTGCTGCACCTGCAATAGCTCAGCCCAGATCTGCGCCAGAAGGGTTTCCGCGCCTTCGTACGGTGCTTCGAACTGGCGCGTGACAAAGGCTTGCTGGGTGGGCGCAGGAAGCGCCTTGCGGTCGAGCTTGCCGTTGGCGGTCAGCGGCATCGCCTCCAACTGCACATAGGCCGCCGGCAGCATGTAATCGGGCAGCGAGGCTTGCAAATGGGCGCGCAACGCTTCGATTTCGACGTTGTGCCGGGCCACAAACCAGGCCAGCAGTTGGCCTTCGCGACACTGCACCACGGCTTCCTGGACCGCCGGATGGCTGGCCAGCGCGGACTCGATTTCCCCCAGTTCGATGCGCACGCCACGGATTTTCACCTGGTCGTCATTGCGGCCCAGGTACTCAAGGTTGCCGTCGGGCAGCCAGCGCACCAGATCACCGGTGCGGTACATCCGGCCCGCGGTGAACGGGTCATCCACAAAGCGCTCGGCGCTCAGTTCAGGCTGGTTCAGGTAACCCCGCGCCACACCCTTGCCGCCGATATACAGCTCCCCCGCCACGCCAATCGGCACCGGGCGCCGCTGTTCATCCAGCACGTACACCGTGGCATTGTCGATCGGCGCGCCGATGTGCAGCGCATGGCCCGCCTCGACGCGCCCGGAGGTGGCGACCACCGTGGCTTCAGTGGGGCCGTAGTTGTTGATCACGTCGAAGGTTTGTGCGCGGCTGAAACTGCGCAGGCGGTCGCCGCCGATCAGCAGGGTGCGCAGGGTCGGGTGTTGCAGGCGCTGGCTGAAGGCGTACTCGGCCACCGGCGTCGGCAAAAAGCACACGTCCAACGGCTGCGCACGCCACCAGTTGAGCAGCGCATCAATGTCCTGGGCGTCGTCCTGTGCCGGCGGCAAGTGCAAGGTCGCGCCCACGCACAACGCCGGCCACACTTCCCAGGCCATTGCGTCAAAACCGAAGCCGGCCACGCTGGCCGTCTGGCTGCCCGCGTGCAGGTTGAAGGCGCGGCAGTGCCAGTCCACCAGGTTCGACACGGTGTGGTGCTCAACCATCACGCCTTTGGGCAAACCGGTGGAGCCTGAGGTGTAGATCACATACGCGAGGTTCGACGGCGTGACCGCCACCGGTGGGCTGTCACTGCGGCCATGCGTCGGCAGGTCCAAACGGATTATCGGCACGTCGAGCATCGGCAGGCGCGCCAGCACGTTGTGCTGGGCCAGCACCGCCACCGGGGAACTGTCGTGCAGCAGGTAGCTCAGGCGCTCGGCCGGGTGAGCCGGGTCCACCGGTACGTAGCAGGCGCCGGCCTTGAGGATCGCCAGCAACCCGGCCACGGTGTCCAACCCGCGCCGCGCCACAATCGCCACACGGTCATCCGGCTGCACGCCATGTTCGAGCAATTGGTGGGCCAGGGCATTGGCCTGTTGATCGAGCTGGGCGTAGGTCAATTGCCGGTCCTGATGCACCACCGCAATGGCGTCAGGCGTGCGCGCTGCTTGCGCCTCGATGCGCCGATGCAGTGTTTGCGCGCTGGCAGGCGCTTGTGCGGTGGCATTCCACTGCTGCAACCGGAGCTGTTCGGCCGGCGTCACCAAGGCAAACTCAGCCAGCGTCAACGCGGTATTTGCCAACCCCTGCTCCAGCAGCCAGGTAAAGCGCTGCGCCAACGCCTGCACCTCGTCCTCGCGAAACCACGCCTCGTTGTACACGCAGTGCAGGCAAGCAGTGTCCTGGTAACGGTTGCTGCGCAGGTGGAAGGCAATCGGCAGCGGCTCGTGGTAGTTGGATACCTTGACCGCGCGGGCCTGGACCTGGCCGAAGCGCAGGTCGTGATCGTCCTGCTCAAAGGACACCGACAAATCAAACAACTGGCCGCGATCGGTACGGCGCAGGCCTAGTTCACGGTTCATCTCGCTCAGGGGAAAACGCTGGTGGCGAAAGTCCTGCTTGAGCTGGTCACGCACACCGCGCACTACCGCGCTGAACGGCAATTGCGCATCGAACTGGAAACGCACTGCACTGACCTGGGTGAACAAGCCCACGGTGGAACGAAAACGCGCGTTGGAACGGTTGAGAATTGGCAGCCCCACCACCCACTCTTCACGCTGGCTGGTGCGGGTGAAATACACGTACAGCGCCGCCAGCAACACATGGAAGGCCGAGGCCTGGTAACGGTTGGCGACTTGCTCCATGCGGTTGAGCAGCACCACCGGGAACGGCTCCACCCAGGTGTTGCTCGACGCCGGGGCATTGTGGCGCGGCGTCAGCAACGGCTCGGGCAGCACCTGGTATTTGTCCAGCCAGTACGCGCGGTCACGGGCGTAACGGGCCGATGCCTGGTAACGCAGGTCCGTGTCGATAAAGTCGATATAGGACGGGGCGTACGGCTCCGGTTGCCGCCCCTGTTCAAGGTCCGTGTACAGCCGGGCCAGGGATTGCAGCACCTGGCCAAAGCCCCAGCCATCGAGAATCAGGTGATGGGCCTGGATGCCGAGGCGGTAGTGGTCGTCATCGAGCTTGACCAGGACAAACCGCAATAACGGTTCACCACTCATCGCATAGGGCCGGGCCATTTGCGCTTGCATCAGCGCCTGGCTCGCGGCCTGCGGGTCTTGCAGCGCGCAGAAGTCGTGCCGTTGTACCTGCACCGTCAGCGCAGCGTCGAAGGTCTGTCGAGGCAAGCCGTCGGTATCGGTGTGCAACTGGGTGCGCAAGGCATCGTGCTTGGCCACCAGCAGCTCGGCGGCGCGCTGGATCAGTTCCGGCACCAAGGGGCCGGCGAAATCCATATAGCCGCCAATGTTGTACAGCGGCGAGTCGCCTGCTCGCAGTTGGTCGAGCCAGATGTCCTGCTGGGCGGCAGTCAGGGGGAAGCTTGGGGAATGCTTCATAAGATCCTTCTCAATAGGAGTCCGGCACGGCCGCACACGGGCCCATTTCGCCAAAATTGCCGGATTTGAGCATGGCGACCCGAAGGTGTCTGTCACCCGAAACCCGGACATTCATATGGATGGAAACGGGCTTGGCTGATGGTTGACTGCTGAAACGATTAAAGCGCTGTAGGAAATTGACTACACATGGCCGCAGTCAGTTTTTCTCAACACGCCCCAATTACTTATTTTTACTATAAATATCAATTGGTTAATCAGCTCTAATTTTTAGCCATGGTTTTTCGTTGGCGGAATTCTCCGTCTGAAACGTCGAATTAATGACGTAGTTTTTATGGCAGCTTGTGTCCCTCGTTTCCGCTACATACGTAGGACAAATCGCTATGGCTAAATAAAATCTCGAACGCCGAATGACGCTGAAGAAGAGTCACGTTCAAGGAGTACGGGCCGCCCCACACAGACCCAGGGCACCCGTTGACGGTTTTCGACATCAAGGATGAGATGGCTATGAGTCTGACTTCTAGTATTGGCGGCGCCCACAGCCCGCAGTTCTACGCCGAAATGGGTGAATTGATTTCAAACAGCGGCCAGGAAAATTTCGCCGCCAACATGCTGCATCTGGTGGATAAATGGGTGCCGATTCACTTGGTCGACCTGAGTGAATGGACACTCGACGAACTGCGTGACAGCGCGATCGATATTCAGCTGCTGGGCAGCGCCGGGTTGAAAAAACACCTGCTGGCGCCCCAGCCCGTACATGCGTTGAACGACCACCCGCTGCTACGGGAAATGCTGCGCATGCAAGACCCGTTGCTGATCCAGATGAAGGCCAAGGCCAACAGCGCACACCCACGCGGCACCTCGCACCAGTGCAACCTGGTCTCGCGCCAGGGCAACCGACGCTGCGTGATTTCGTTCTACCGCCCGCCGACCCAACAAGGCTTTTCCCTGGCAGAACTGTCGTTTCTCAAGTGCTTGTCGGACACCCTGTTGCCGTTGATGGAACGGCATGCGCGGATTTTGCGCCAGGCCCCTCACAGCCAGGCCGAACCAGCCCACAGCCAGCTGGAACAGTCACAGTTGCAGCGCGAGTTCTACAAGCGCCTGTCCCTCAGCGATATCACCCTGTCGGCGCGTGAGCAGGAGGTGTGCCTGGGCCTGTTGACCGGCGGCACCGTGCCGCAAATGGCGGAAAAACTCAGCGTGAAAAACAGCTCGATCGAAACCTACCTCAAGCGTGCCGCCGCCAAACTGGGCGTCAGCGGGCGCCATGGCCTGGCCAAATGGATGGTTGGCGCCTGATGAAAAAATTCACCCTCACCACCGTTGGCATGGCCTGGGTGCTCGGCGGTTGCTCGCTGATCCCCGAGTATCAGCGGCCCGCTGCGCCGGTGCCGGCGCAGTACCCACAAGGCGGGGTCTACAGCCTGGCGCAAGCCGGCACTGTGGCGGTCGAGCCGGGCTGGCAGCAGTTGTTCCACGACCCGGCGCTGCAACAGCTGATTGGCGCAGCACTGGCCAATAACCGCGACCTGCGGGTAGCGGCGCTGAATGTGCAGGCGTTTCAGGCGCAGTACCGCATCCAGCGAGCGGACCTGTTCCCGGCGATATCGGCCAGCGGCGCCGGCAAACGCCAGAAAGTACCGGGCGATCTGACCGGCACCGGCAAGTCGGCGATCACTTCCAACTATTCGGCCACCCTGGGCCTGAGTGCCTATGAGCTGGATCTGTTCGGACGGGTGCGCAGCCTCAGCGAGCAGGCGATGCTCACGTATCTGGGCACCGAAGAGGCGCGGCGCAGCGCGCAACTGAGCCTGGTGGCCAACGTCGCCAATGCCTACCTGACCTGGCGCGCCGACCAGGAGCTGCTGACCCTGGCGCAGCAAACCCTGACCGCCAACGACCACAGCTGGCAGCTCACCAGCCGCAGCAAAACCGCGGGCAAGGCCTCGGCACTGGATGTGGTGCAAGCCCGCACGGCAGTAGAAAGCACCCGCGCCAGCGTGGCCCGCTATAAGCGCCAGGTCGCCCAGGATGTCAACAACCTGGCCCTGCTGGTGGGCGGCCCGGTGGATGAAAACCTGCCGTCGCGCCCGCTCGCTGATGACCTGGTGGCGCGCCTGCCCGCAGGCTTGCCCTCCGACCTGCTGCAACGGCGCCCGGATATCCTCCAGGCCGAATACCAACTGCAAGCCGCCAACGCCAATATCGGCGCGGCGCGGGCAGCATTTTTTCCGTCGGTGACGCTCACCGCCAACGCCGGCAGCACCAGCAAGGAGCTGTCGGGGCTGTTCAAGGGCGGCGCGGGCACCTGGACCTTCCAGCCGCAAATCAACCTGCCGATCTTCAACGCCGGCAGCCTGCGCGCCAGCCTCGACTACGCCAAACTGCAGAAAGACATTACGGTGGCGCAGTACGAAAAATCCATTCAAACGGCGTTTCAGGAAGTCGCCGACGGCCTCGCCGCCCGGCAAACCTTTAACGACCAGTTGGACGCGCAACGGGATTTCGTCGCCGCCAACCAGGCCTATTACGACCTGGCCCAGCACCGCTACCGCAGCGGTGTGGACAGCAACCTGACGTTCCTCGATGCGCAGCGTTCCTTGTTCAGTTCGCAGCAGGCGCTGATTGTCGATCGGCTGGCGCAACTGGTCGCGGAGGTGAACCTGTACACGGCTCTGGGCGGCGCCTGGAGCGTCAACCCATTGATTTCGCTGACTGATCGTTCCCACGCTCCGCGTGGGAACGCATCCCGTGACGCTCCGCGTCGCAGCTCACAAGGCTCACATAAGCGCTGACATCGGGACGCGAAGCGTCCGGGGCGGCATTCCCACGCAGAGCGTGGGAACGATCAGTTCTGCCAGCGCAACGCCAATGCTGCCGGGCGGCGTATGACCTGCTCCACCGTTACTGTCCACAGCCGTTGGGCGCCCTCGAACCTGGCCACTTCAGGCCCGTCGAGGATCAGCGAAGTGCGCCCGGCAACCTGCAACACATCGCCCGACTCAAAATCAATAAACAGCAACCCCGCCACCGGGTTGAGCTGCAAATTGCCCAGGGTATTGAAGAACAGGTTGCCGGCAAAATCCGGGATGGTCAGCACGTCACCCTCAACCCGCACAAACCCCGTATTACCGCCTCTGTGTGAAACGTCCACCGAGCGTGCGCCATCCACGTCGGCGTAGCTGGCGACGAAGAAAGTGTCGGCGCTGCGGATCAACATTTGTGCCGCAGCGTCCAGGCCGTTGAGGCGCTCGACCGTGGTGCCGGGCTTGCGGGCGATGCCGTCGACGGGCCGCAACTGGATGTATTTGGGGCAGTTGCCATAGGTGTGCACCACATCGACCGAAAAACCTTCGTGGTCCAAACCACCGATGCGGCCGTTCATGCGGTTGCGGCGCCGGGTGTTGAGGTCAATGCCGAGCAAACCCACGCTGGCACCTAAGTGCAAGGCGCCAAGCGCCGGGTCGCTTTTGGACGGCAAACTGTCGATCTGCAAGGTGTGTGGGTCGGGTGAATGCGCAAAGCCCGGCGCGCCTTCAAGCATGGTCGCCCAGGGAATGCCCTGGGGATCCACTACGCCGAGCATCAGGTAGGGCAACAGCGGGTAGAAGTCGCGATGCTGCTCCGGCAAGTGATCGCGAATCACCTTGAGCCCGACCACGGCCATGCGCTCAGCCGCGCCAGCGCTTGCTTGCAGGTGCCGTTCGCCGGCATGCCAGGGAGATTGTTCGACTGGGTTCATGTTGAGCACCTCAGGTTGGATGCGCCCATGCTGCGCCCCACCTGCCAACGTGAGAATGCCCACACTTGGCAATCCACTATTTCACCGACTGAAATGCCGGATGCTCACGCAGCGCCGCCACACAGTGGTCGACAAAACTGCGTACGCGCATCGGTGCGTTGCGGCCCTCGCGGTACACCACATGCACCGGCAACGGTGGCTGTTCAAAGTCAGGCAACACACGGCGCAACTGACCGCTCTGCAGGTGCTGGTGCAGCGGGTAACTCACGCAACGAATCACCCCCGCACCCTGCACCGCCGCATTGATTGCACCTTGCACGCTGGCACAGCTCAAGCGCGCGCGGGCCTTGAGCTGCAAGCCTTGGAAATCCCAGGCCACCGGGTCGGCACTGGCAATCAGCCGATGCTTTTTAAGCTCGCTCGGATGTCGGGGTTCGCCATGGGCGGCGAGGTAATCGGGGCTGGCGCAGAGGATATGCCGCACCTGCCCCACCGGCCGAGCGATCAGCGATGAATTGGGCAATTCGCCGACCAGGATCGCCACATCCAGCCCCTCTTCGTGCAGGTTCGGGTAGTAGTCGTGGTAGCGCGCCACCAGGCGGACGTCGGGGTAGTTGTCCATATAGCTGGCCAATACCGGCGCCATCACATAACGGCTGAACAGAAACGGCAAGAACACCTGCAAATTGCCCTGGGCCTGCACGTGCAGCCCCTTGGCCGAAGCCTCGGCGGTATCGACGGCTGCCAGCAACCGCACGCAATCGGCCAGATAGGCGCTGCCCGCTTCGGTCAGGCTCACGCCGCGTGTGCTGCGTTGCAACAACGGCACCCGCAGGCGGGCTTCCAGGCGAGCAACCGCACGGATCAGGGTCGGGCCGGAAACCTGGGCCTGGCGCGCCGCCGAAGCCAGGCTGGGCTGATCAGCCAGCGCTGCAAACAGCTGCATGTCGCGATAGCGTTCCATCAGCCGCGGCGCTTCATCGCCGGGTTCAGGGCAGCGTCCTGCCCGAGGCGATGGGTGAGGAAGTCCACAAAGGTGTGGACCTTGGCCGGTACGCGGCCGCTTTTCTGGAACACCACCTGGATCGGCAGCGGTGGCGGTTCAAAAGCCTCCAGCACAACCTCCAACTCCCCCGCCGCCACCGCTGCCGCGACCTGATAAGACAGCACCCGCGTCATGCCCCAACCCAGGCGCGCCAGGTTGATCGCCGCATTATTTGCCGTGACCACCAGACGCGGCTCGATGGGTACCGTCAACGGCTGCCCGGCGTCGACGAACGCCCATTCACTTACCAGCTGGCTGGAGGATGACGTGACGATCTTGGCTTCACGCAACTGCTCAGGCCGTTGCGGCCGACCGTGCTGGTCGAGGTAACCGGGCGATGCACACACCACCCGGCGCACTTCCCCGACCTTTATGGCCTGCTGTCCAAGTTCTTGCAGATGACCGATACGCACGGCCACATCGACGCCTTCGTCGGTCATGTTAACCACACGGTCGACCAGTAAGGCGGTGATATTTACCAAGGGAAAGCGGTCCAGGTAATCCCCCAGCACCGGCGCCACATACAGCTCGCCGAACAGCACCGGCGCGGTCACCGTCAGGTGGCCGCCGGGGATGGAGTAGCTGCCCGCCGCCGCTTCCTCGGCTTCATCGAGCTCGGCCAGGATGCGTCGGCAATCTTCCAGGTAACGTTGGCCGGCTTCGGTCAGGTGCAGGCTGCGGGTGGTGCGTGCCAGCAACTGCGTGCCGATACGCTGTTCCATGGCGGCAATCGCTCGGGTCACGCTGGGCGGCGAGGTTTTCAGGCGCCGCGCAGCGGCAGCGAAGCCCTCCTCCTCGGCCACCGCCAGGAATACCTGCATCTCATGAAATCGATCCATCGGCACGCCTTCTCATTAGCTGAAAACTACTCACCCGTGGCGAGGGAGCTTGCTCCCGCTGGGGCGCGCAGCGGCCCCCAAAAAAATGACCGCGTATTGCCTGAATTAACGCGCTGCCCTTATTGGGGCTGCTGCGCAGCCCAGCGGGAGCAAGCTCCCTCGCCACAGGGGGTTCACATTACTTTGCTTGCAGACCCACGGCGCTGCGCGGCATGCCGACAAACCCCGGCAACGCCTCGATGCGAGCAAGCCAGGCACGCACTTGAGGGTAGTCGGCCAACGACACATTGCCTTCCGGCGCGTGGGCCACGTAGGTGTAGAACGCCACATCGGCGATGCTCGGCTGCTCACCAACCAAAAAGCGGCTTTGGCTCAGTTGTTCGTCCACCAGCTTGAGCAGCGCATGGGAACGGCTGATGGCCGCGACGGTATCGACTTCGGCACCAAACACCACCGCCAACCGCGCAGCAGCGGGTCCGGCGTGCAGTTGGCCGGCAGCCGCCGACAACCAGCGCTGCACGCGAGCCTGGCCGACAGGGTCGCTCGGCAGCCACTGGCCGTTGCCATATTGGTTGGCGAGGTACACCAGAATCGCGTTGGAGTCGGCCAACACCGTGCCGTTATCGTCAATCACCGGCACCTGGCCAAAGCGGTTGAGGTGGGCGATAAAGTCCGGCGCTTTTTGCGCGCCTTGCTTGAGGTCGACCAGGATAAATTCACTGGGCAAGCCCAGCAACGACAACATCAGCTCGACCCGGTGGGAGTGGCCGGACAAGGGGAAACCATAAAGCTTGATCGCAGGCTGGGACATGAGAGGCTCCAAAAGTGGGGGTGTTGACGCCACACATACTCCACCGCTGCCCTGATCGATGGAATCACCAGACTTTACAATCGAGCATTTCACTCGATGAAACAATCACTCGCCAAACAATTCCACGATCAGGTTGAACAAGGTGGTCTTCACCGCACTGTCCAACTCGGTCCAGGCCAACCCCGTGGTGGCCTGAAACCCACCCAATTGCAAAGGCCGCGACACGCAATTGACTGGCAACGCCCGCGCCGCCTGCTGCGGCAACACGCCGATACCCAACCCGGCGGAGACCAGCGCGAGCATGGTGGTGAACTCACCCAGTTCGCTGGCGATGTCCAAGGGTATGCCGACGGCCTGGATAAGCTCATCGTAGAACCCCGGCGCGTAACGCCTGGCGAGGATATACACCGGCCACGTGAGCAGGTCGGCAGGCTGGATGGACTCCAGGGCGGCCAAAGGGTGGTCCATCGGCAGCGCCACGCAGAAACTCTCACGCAAGACCGCACGGGTCTGCACGCCGGGGTGGGCGGCCGGCAGGCGCATCAGGCCGAAATCCAGCTGGCCATTCTTTAACGCGGCGGCTTGGTCGGGGCCGGGCATGTCCTTGAGTTCCAGTTCGATACGCGGGTAACGCTGATGCACCGCGCGGATCAGTTGCGGCAGCAATTGCGGCAATACCGATGACACAAACCCCAGGCGCACCCGGCCGATTTCACCGCGGCTGGACGCCCGCGCCGCCTCTGCCGCCCGAGCGGCCTGGTGCAAGGTGGCCTGGGCCTCAGGCAAGAACGCCCGCCCCGCTTCGGTGAGTGTGACCGAGTGGCGGTTACGATCCAGCAGGCGCACGCCCAAGCCGCTTTCCAGCAGCTTGATCTGCATGCTCAGCGCCGGTTGCACGATCGACAGCTGCGCCGCTGCCCGACCGAAATGCAGCTCCTGGGCGAGCACCACGAAGGCGCGCAAATGCTTCAACTCCATTAAATTCTCTCAGCCATTAGAAACGGTTATCACAAACGGTGATCACCCGATCACAAATGAAAATTGGACGCTGCCCAGCGCCTGGGGTGAAGTAAGCCCAATTCATACACGATATGACGGGGCGTGGCCTATAACAATCCGAACACGGACCCCACGTATCTGCTGCGGGTCGCGCTGATCACGATTATCGGATAGATATTGTTGATCACCCACCTCAAGGTCCATCCCTTTGTCGCCCTGGAGTTCATCATGCTGCTGTCGTTGGTAGTGTGAAGCGTTAGGAGAGGTAGCCATGCAAAGCGTTCTAGACAACTTCCGCCTTGATGGCCGGCTGGCGCTGGTCACCGGCTCCAGTGCCGGTATCGGCCTGGCAATTGCCCGTGGCCTGGCCCAGGCCGGGGCGCAGGTGGTGCTCAACGGGCGCAACCGCAGCACCTTGCGCGATGCGGCGGCGCTGCTGGCGGCCGAAGGGTTGACGGTGCACACCCAGGCGTTTGACGTGACCGACAGCACGGCGATCCAGGCCGCCGTGGCGGACATCGAAGCGCGCCTCGGCCCGCTGGAGATCCTGGTGAACAACGCCGGCATGCAACGGCGTGGGCCGCTGGAGGACTACAGCGAACAACACTGGCGCGAGTTGATCAGCACCAATCTGGACAGCGCCTTTCTGGTTGGCCAGGCCGTGGCGCGGGCGATGATCCCGCGCAAGCGTGGGCGCATCATCAATATCTGCTCGGTGCAAAGTGAGCTGGGCCGCCCCGGCATCGCGCCGTATGCGGCCAGCAAAGGCGCGCTGAAAATGCTCACCAAGGGCATGGCCATCGATTGGGGCCCGCATGGGTTGACGGTCAATGGCATCGGCCCCGGTTATTTCAAGACGGAACTGAATGCCAACCTGGTGGCCAACCCCGAGTTCAGCGACTGGCTGGTGCAACGCACGCCGAGTCGTCGTTGGGGCGACGTGGCCGAACTGGCCGGTGCCGCCGTGTTCCTTGCCAGCGATGCTGCCAGCTTCGTCAACGGCCATATTCTGTACGTCGACGGTGGTATCACCGCTTCGCTGTAATCCGGAGAATTGTATGCACGCTATCGTCTGTCACGCCTCCAAAGACCTGCGGGTCGACCCCCAGGACGAACCGCAATCCCTCGCCCCCGATCAACTGCGCGTGCGCATTGCGCGTGGCGGCATCTGCGGTTCGGACCTGCATTACTACCAGCACGGCGGCTTCGGCACCGTGCGCCTGCGCGAGCCGATGGTGCTCGGCCACGAAGTGTCAGCGGTGATTGATGCCGTGGGTGCGGACGCCGGGCTGTTCAAGGTCGGCCAGCGCATCAGCGTATCGCCCTCGCGCCCGTGCGGCGGTTGCCGCTACTGCCATCAAGGCCTGCCGAATCACTGCCTGAATATGCGTTTCTACGGCAGTGCGATGCCGTTTCCGCATATTCAGGGCGCGTTTCGCCAGAGCCTGGTGATCGAGACGCATCAGGCACATCGGCTGGCCGACCACGTGAGCCTGGCCGAAGGTGCGCTGGCCGAGCCGTTGTCCG
The DNA here is from genome assembly GCF_013385245.1 of Pseudomonas sp. IPO3747. Taxonomy (NCBI): domain Bacteria; kingdom Pseudomonadati; phylum Pseudomonadota; class Gammaproteobacteria; order Pseudomonadales; family Pseudomonadaceae; genus Pseudomonas; species Pseudomonas sp. IPO3747. The sequence goes on along the minus strand of NZ_JACAQL010000011.1, from coordinate 113,645 downwards.
TGGGTTTACACGCGATTCAACGCGCCGGCGCGGTGTTCGGCAAACGCGTGCTGGTGACCGGCTGCGGCCCGATCGGCAACCTGCTGATTGGCAGTTTGCGGGCTGCCGGGGCGGGTGAAATCGTCGCCGTGGACCTGTCTGCCAGCGCCCTCGCCTGCGCCGAAAAAATGGGCGCCACGCGCACTCACAACATTGCCGACGGCGCGGATGCGCTCAAGCGCTACACCGCCGAAAAAGGCTATTTCGAGGTAATGTTCGAAGTCTCCGGAAGCGCCCAGGCCTTGCGCAATGGCCTGGAATGCATCGCGCCACGGGGTGTGCTGGTGACGGTCGGACTCGGCGGCGATGTGTCGTTGCCATTGAACCTGCTGGTGAGCCGCGAGATCGACTTGCGCGGCACCTTCCGCTTTCACAGCGAGTTTGCCCAGGCGGTGGATTTGCTCAATCGCGGGATCATCGATGTGAAACCGGTGATCTCCCACACCGTGCCGTTTGAACAGGCGGTGCAGGCGTTTGAACTGGCGGCGGACAAGACCCAGGCGATGAAAGTGGTGCTGGATTTTGGTGTGGCTGACTGAGCTTGATTCACCGTTGTGGCGGCCTTCTGGCAGGACGGGGCCCGGTCAAATGTGGGAACTGGCTTGCCTGCGATTGCATCACCTCCGTGTACCTGATGTACCGAGGTGCCCGTATCGCAGGCAAGCCAGCTCCCACAGAAAAGCGTCATGTGGGTTGAGCAGCGGGCGTCAGGTGACGGGACGGCCAGACCAGCACCTGAGGCTCAAGCGCGTTCCTCTAGCCGATCGCGCAAAAACCGATGGCTGTTGGAAAACAACCGACGGTAGGTGAGCAGCACCGCACCTACCGTGCCCAAGGCCGAGGAGGCGGCGATCAGAAACATGATCACGATCTGGTAACGCACCGCGTCCACCGGGCTTTCGCCGGCCAGTACCTGGCCAGTCATCATGCCGGGCAGGCTGACGATGCCGACCACGGTCATCTGGTTCAGCGTCGGGATCATCCCGGCGCGCACGGCCTGGCGGATCGCCTCCTGGGCAGCCTCCCAGCGTGAACCGCCCAGTGCCAGGATCATCTCGATGGTGTTGCGCCCCGAGGTCAGTTCCTGGGTCATGCGCTCAATGCCCAAGGACACGCCGGTGAGGGTATTACCGAGGATCATGCCGAGGATCGGAATCGCATACTGCGGCTCGTACCACGGATGGATACGGATCACCGCAAACAACCCCACCGCCGTGACCAGCCACGAACTGCCCCACACCGACAGAATGCTGTCGACCCGTTGCCCACGGTAAGTGCGGCGCCCACGCCCCGCTGCGGATAACCCGGCGATCAAAGTCATCGCACACATCAGCGGCAGCACCACATACCAGTAGGCAAACTCGAACACCCAACCCAGCAGGTAACCGATGGCCAGCAATTGCACCACGGTACGCACGGCCGCCCACAGCAATTGGCGGCCCAGGCCCAGACGCAGCAACAGCGACAGCGCGCCGTTAATGAGGATCAGCGAGGCGGCGATGCCCATGTCCAATGCCGTGAGGTTTTGATAGTTCATGGCTGGGCGGCTCCGCTCAGGACACCGGCACTCATGTGCAGGTGAATGGCGCTCATGCGCCGGGCCTGGTCGAGGTCGTGGGATACCCAGATATAGGCGCGGGCATTGTCGGCGGCATACCAGGCGCTGATCAGTGCCTCGACATCGCGCGAGGACGTGGGGTCGAGGGCGGCCGTCGGTTCATCCAGCAACAGCACTTCGGGGTTCAGTTGCAAGGTGCGGATCAGTGACACCACCTGGGATTCACCACCGGACAGGTCGCCGGCGTTTTTGCCCAGGAAGTCCGGGCTTTTACCGGCATGTTCCAGCAGTTTGGTCACCGCTTGCAGGTCGAAGCTGCGCGTGCGCAGGGTCTTGAGGCTGAACGGGAAACGCAGGTTGTCCTCCACCGTGCCCTCCAGCAGCGCCGGGCGTTGCGACAGGTAGCTGATGTGGCTGCGATAGTGGGGAATCTGCGCATTTGCGATCGGCTGGTTGTTCCACAGGATCTGCCCCGACGTGGGCGCATCCAGCAACGCCAGCGCGCGCAGGAACACGCTTTTACCGGAGCCGGAGGAGCCGGTGATGGACACACGGTCGGCGCGTTTCAGGCTGAAATCCGTGGGTTGCAGCAACGCCACTTGGCGCCGCTCGTCCCTGCGCGTGAGGGCGCGGGTTTCGATCAATACGGTGTCTGTCATCAACTCGGTACTCGGCTCGACGGCTTGCAATCCACAACTCCACTGCCTATATTTCGTGCCTGGCGCACTCCACGCCACCTTCCGCGGAAAGGGCTGCGCCCAGGATCCTGACTGAATATCACATTTCTACGACTCCCAACCTGAAAGCGGAAAAGGTTTGTGCAAGGAGATCGTATGTCGCAACGCCTCTTATCCTCGACTACCGACGGCCGCCTCAACCTTGAGCAGCAGCGCAAGCGCGCCAAGGAACTGTTGCCACGTCTGAAAACCCTCGACCCGCACGCCACCTTGTCCCAGGCCCAATGGCAGGTCGCCAGGCAGCTGGGTTTCAGCAGTTGGCCCAAGCTCAAGGCGCATGTCGACGCCATCGACTTCGCCGCCCGCCACCCGGACTTTGCTGCCAGCGATGAAGCCCGCACCACCCACTGGCGCTGTGGCAGTGACATTGCCCACAGCCTGCAACTGGCCGGGTTCAAGGGGCAGTTCCGCATGCTCAGCGATCCGTTATGCATGGGGCCGGTGCGCGACCTGCCCAGTGAAGATTTCCGCGCGATGCGCAGTGCCTTTATCAGCCAGGCCTTTGCGCTGGACGCTGCTGAAGTCGCGCACCGCGTCAATGATGAATACGACCACCTGCAGGCCCTGGCCAGCGCCGATCACAGCGTGCTGTGGTGCGAAGCGGACGCCTATGATCAGCTGTTTCTGGTCCGCGCGCTGGCCGGTCTTGAGCGCGCGCCGAAAAAGCTCGAGCTGATCGAAGTCGACCGTATTCCGGGTGTCGAACGCTTTATCGGCATCGGCCAGCTGGCGCCCGATGTATTGGCGTGGTTGTGGCCCCAACGACGCTTGATCGATGACGCAGCGGTGCAACTGGCCCGACAGGCCTGGGCGGCTTACTGCGACAGCTCGCCGGTCAAGCTTGCGCAACTGGCTCACGGCAACCACCCGGCCCTGCCCTTTCTAGCCAACGCGTTGTTGCGCCAGTTGCAGGAGTTGCCCGGTATTGAGGATGGCCTGTCACTGACTGAACGCTTGTCGCTGCGCTACATCGCCGAGGCCGGGCCGGTGCCGTTCGGCCGGGTGTTCGCCGAACTGATGGCCAAGCGTGAGCCGCTGCCGTTCCTGGGCGACATGATGTTCCACTCGTTGTTGCGGCCATTGATCGACGGCCCGAACCCCTTGCTGGTCGAAACCGCGACCGAACGCGACTGGCCGCGCCGCGAACTGGCATTGACGCCACTGGCGCACCAAGTGCTGGGCGGCGAGGCTTATTGGTTGGACCACGCCGGGCATGAGCGCTGGGTCGGTGGTGTGTGCCTCAAGCCCGGCCAGCCGCATTGGGCGCTGGCCGAAGACCACCGTCCTGCCTGGCGCAACTGAGACCGGCTCAGCGCTTGGGCGATAAACCGACGGCGCACGCCATCACTGCCGGGTCGCCCAGGTAAACGCTACGCGCAGCCGTCGAGGGTGCAGCGACCCGGCTGTCGACAGCGCGCAACATCGGTCGCTCAACCGTCGGCAGACTATGCAGGGGGTCGACAATCTCCATGCAGCGGCGCAGGGAGTTGAAATCCGGCGACTGCGACAGTGACAGGTGCAAGGTCTGGCTCACCGACACCGACACCACCGAGCTCTGTGCGCATTGCCCGTCGTAGATCAGCGTATGGCGAATCAATGGGTTGTCATGGCAGTACTTCAACAGGTTGACCTGCCGCGAACGCACCAGCGCCGTATTGATGACCAACAGGTCGAATGCCACGCAACCGGAGCGCGTCAACGCCTGCAATTCGTCGAACGAACTCAAGGGGGCGATGCGGTGGTAGCCCAGCTGGTTGAGCATTTTCTCCAGCTTGATCCGCTGCAGCAGGTCTGCATCGGCAATCAGAAGGCGTAAGGCTTTATTGGACATAGGGTAAACCTGACAGTTGGGCATCAGCGTCGATCATTCAACGTCGAACACGGTAACTGTCGGGGCTCGAACATGCCTTTAAGGCGATTCTGAAACGGGCGCTGCACGCTTTTAAGAATCGCCTCAAAGCCCTCGCACTCACCCGCCCCTACCATGGCTGCGTTCCCACACGTTGCCATGGAATTTTTGTGTTCATGTTTTTACTCAGAATGATGCTGCTGGCCGGCGGGCTGCTGGTGCTCGCGCCACCGCCAGCCAGCGCGGCGCTGAAGATCGAAGGCACACGCCTGATTTATTACGGCCAGGACAAGGCCGCCGGCATCAGCGTGGTCAACCCGGCCTCACAGCAAGTGGTGGTGCAAACCTGGATCACCAGCGAGGACGAATCAGCCGACAGCCCCGTGCCGTTTGCTGCCACCGAGCCGTTGGTGCAATTGGGCGCCGGCGAGCATCACAGGCTGCGCATCCTGTATGCCGGTGAAGGCCTGCCCGCCGATCGCGAATCGCTGTTCTGGCTCAATATCATGGAGATTCCGCTCAAATCCGCCGACCCCAACAGCGTGCAGTTTGCGATACGCCAACGGCTCAAGCTGTTCTATCGGCCACCGGCGCTCAAGGGTGGCTCGGCCGAGGCGCTGCAGCAGTTGGTGTGGAGCCGCGATGATCACAGCGTCATCGCCCACAACCCAAGCGCATTCCACCTGTCGTTGATCAATGTGCAGACGGACACCCAGCAGCTCAGCGACTACCTGCTGCTCAAACCCCTTGAGAGCAAGCGCCTGAGTACAGCGACTGCTTTACCTACAGGATCCACCCTTCACTTCACCGACATCAACGATATCGGTTTGCAGGCCCGCCATAGCGCGGTGCTCAAGTGATCAATCGCGGGAAACTTGCATTTATGTCTCTCACCAAACGTTTACTGCCCCTTCTACTGTGCGGCTGCGCGGCCCTTCCTGCCACAAGCTATGCACTGTCGTGCGTGGAAGATGGCAGCGGCGCCTATGTCGATATCAACCCGCTTGGCACCTCATTGGCGGTTGCGGCTGATGCACCGGACGGTACGATCATCTGGGAGTCGGGCCCACGCTCCACGAATGTGTTGTGCAAGGACGACCGCAACCACGGCCGCGAAGAAGTGTATTTCTACGTCAACCCGGCCAACGTCAGCATCGGCCAAGGCATCCGCGTAGGCATCCGCTACAACAACGCACCCATCACCCAAAGCACCGGTAAGGTCGGCACCGGTTTTTACTCGGACCGCGGTTGCAACTGGTCCAATTGCACAGGCTGGGACAAAGCGCGCTTTACCCTGAACTTCAGTGTATTCATCGAAAAATACGGTAAGACACCGCCCAGCGGTCAAGCCAGCACCCTGGCTCAATATCGCGTGTTCCAACTCGACGGCGTACGCGGGCTCAACACCAACCCCAACAGCAACCTCAACTACATCGTCACCGGCATGAACGACATCCGCTTCGTGCCCTGCGCGCCCGAACTGACCATTACCCCCAGTGTCGTCAACTTCCCCACCCCATCACGCAAGGCGCAGGTCGGCGCCGTGGCCAGCACCGCGAACTTCAACCTCAGCCTGCGCAAAGTCTGTGACACGCCCTACACCGTCAATGCACGCTTCGCCACCACCCCGGGTGGCGGCAGTGTCATCAACGGCTTGCTGGTGCCGGCCAACAACAGCTCGGTGGGCATCTCATTGTCTCGCGCCGACAGCGATCAGCGCCTGCCCTTCAATGACTGGTTTACGTTGCAGACACTGATGGGCTCCGGCCAGGCACGCAATGATTTTCGCGCCGACCTGAGCTGGCGCACCCTGCCGATTCCGGGGGCTTTCGAAGCCGCAGTGGTGGTGGACATGTTTTACAAGTAGCCGACGACTTTAAGGATCGTCTTATGCCGTTGGCATTGATATGCCACTACTCTGCGCCGATGCGATTGAAAAGTTACCTGCTCCAGATCAACCCCGTCCTCTCCCGACCCGAAGCAGCCAGAAGGCTGCTTCGTATTTTTGCGAGCGTGCTGCTCGTGGGCATCCTGAGCGGGGTCTATACCTTTCTGCTGTCGACCTTCAACAACGACATCTCCCAGCGCCGCGGCTACATGAGCAGCGCCATCGCCGAAGCCCATACTTTTTTCACCAACCGCGAGGCGCTGCTGCAAAGCCTGAGCCTGTCGGCGGTGCGCAAACAGTCCAGGCTCTACCCCTCCTCCGAGGAAGAACAACACCTGGAACTGGGCAACACACCCGGCAACCAGTGGAGCATCTGGCTGACCGCACGCATGCGCGACTACCTCAAGGCCAAGCAGCTCAACCTGCTGTATGTGAACGCCGGCCCCAGCCCACAGGTGACGCGGCTGTACGACGCCACCGCGCAGGTACTGCCGATTTCCAAGTGCATGCTCAACCGCCTCAAGGCCCTGCAGCACAGCGACCCGGCCACACTTAACGAGTTGTGGCTGAGCGACAACACCGAAGGCCATTCGCACCTCTACATTTTCATCCGCCTCGACGAGCGCGACCCTGAGTCCGGCTGGCTGGGCCTTGAGATGGAAAGTCGTGAAGTGTCTTCAACCCTCAGCGACCAAAGTGCCGGTGAGTTCATGATGCTCAACTCCCAGGGCATGTTGGTGTTTACCAACAGCACCGACACCCAGCTCAAGCAACAACATTTGCGGCCCGGCGAAGAAAGCTTTTTCGGCTTTGTCGGCAACGGTTTGCTGCCCGACCACCTGGTGATTCGCAAGCACTTGAAGTCTTCGGAATGGCAACTGATGTATTCCATCGACCTGCGCGCGGTGGTCACCGGCCTGTGGAAACAGCTGCTCGGCTCGCTGCTGTTCTGCCTGATGAGCCTCACGCTGATCTGGCTGGTGATGCGCCGCGTCGACCAGCGTTTCATTATTCCGTCGATCCATCGCATCCAGGCGTTGATCGAAAGCGAAGCCTTTGGCCGCGATGTGATTCAGATCGCGCCCGTGGCCCTTTGCGTGCTGCGCCGCACCGACGGCCAGGTGGTGCTGGAAAACACCCTGGCCCAGCAATGGTTGGGCAACGGCCCGGAGCGCGAGGCACTGCGGGCCGGCTGGATCGAGCAAGCCTTCGCCCAAGGCCCGTGCGAACGCAGTGATTACTTTGAAACCATCGACGGCCGCCACCTGTACCTGAGCAGTGCCCCCACCCGCTATAAAGGCGAGGACGTGCTGTTTTGCGCGTTCAGCGATATCAGTGCGCGCAAGCAAGTCGAAGCAGCGCTGGAAGAAGCACGCCACTCGGCGGACGCTGCCAACGCCGCCAAGACCCTGTTCCTGGCAACCATGAGCCATGAAATCCGCACGCCGCTGTATGGCGTGCTCGGCACCCTCGAATTGCTGGCGCGCACGCAACTGGATGCCCAGCAAAGGGACTACCTGCACGCCATCGAAGGCTCGTCGTCGACCTTGTTGCAGTTGATCTGCGATGTGCTCGATGTGTCGAAGATCGAAGCCGGGCAGCTGGCGCTGGAAATGAGCGAGTTTTCACCGCTGGAGCTGGTGCATGAAATCATTCAGGGCTATGCCGCAGCCGCTCAAGGCAAAGGCTTGCAGCTGTATGCCTGCTTCGACCCGAAGCTGCCCGAACGGCTGATCGGCGACGTGACGCGCATTCGCCAGATTCTGAATAACCTGCTCAATAATGCGGTGAAGTTCACCGACTACGGCCGCGTGGTATTGCGGGTAAAGGTACTTGGCCGTGACGGTGAACGCTCCAGCCTGTTGTGGCAGGTCTCGGACACCGGCAAAGGCATCGCCCAGGAAGACCAGGCGATGATTTTCGAGCCGTTCTACCAGAGTGAAGGCAACACCAATGTGGTCGCCGGCACCGGCCTGGGCCTGCCGATCTGTCAACGCCTGACCGAATTGATGAACGGCAACATCCGCATGGTCAGCGAGCTGGGCCTGGGCAGCAGTTTCAGCCTGATCCTGCCGCTGGAAGAAGCGCCGACCACGCCGATGACCGCGCTGTTGGCCGAGACCATCTATGTAGCGTCGCCCATCCCGGAACTGGCCAACTCCGTCAGCGGCTGGCTGCGCCGCTGGGGTGCCAGGGCCCAGGCCGGCCTGCCGACGTTGCCGGACACGCATCTGCTGCTGCAAGTGCACCCCGGCAGCGTCGACCCATTGCTGGCGCCCGAATGGCCGGGGCCGGTGATTCACGTGAGCAGTAATGCCTGCACCGCCGTGGAAACCGAGGCCGGCGCCTGGCACGTCAACCTCAACCACCTGGGTGCGATTCATCAGGCCGTGAGCCAGGCGCAAGGGCTGTGGGTGGCCCGTGCCGATGAGCAAACACGCCAGCGCGACCTGAACAAACTCAACCTGCACTTGCTGGTAGCCGAGGACAACATCATCAACCAGCTGATTTTGCGTGACCAACTCGAAGAACTCGGCTGCACCGTGGAGCTCGCGGCCGATGGTCAGGAAGCGTTGCAGCTGTATACCGCCGGTAGCTTCGACGTGGTGTTGACGGACGTGAACATGCCCCACATCAACGGCTATGAACTGGCACGCGAACTGCGCCGCCAAGGCTGCCCGTTGCCGATTATCGGGGCCACCGCCAACGCCATGCGCGGCGAGGCCGACCTGTGCCTGGCCGCCGGCATGAACCATTGCCTGGTCAAACCCTTTGCGTTGCGGGCTCTATTCAACTCCCTGGCGCCTTATGCACGGATCACCCATGAAGCCCCTTAGTATTTTGATTGTTGAGGACCATCCCCTGCAGCACATCTACCTGCAGCACTTGCTCAGTGAGTTGGGGGATTTCAGGCTGGAAACCGCCGAGGACGGCAAAGAAGCGCTGGAGCGTTTACGCCAGCGCGATTTCGACCTGGTACTGACCGACCTGCTGATGCCCGGCATGGACGGCGTGCAATTTATCCAGTGCCTGGCCAACTTGCGCAGCAAGCCGGCCCTGGCGATCATGAGCGCCGCCTCGCGGCGCATGCTGATGGCAGCCAGCCTGGTGGCGAAAAACCTCGATGTGGAAGTGATCGGGCTGATCTCCAAGCCCGTTAACGCCGAGGCCTTACGCAATCTGGTCGATCAGTTGAGGAACACGGTGCGCAAGCCCTCCCCCGAACTGCCCGAGCACATGGACATCGACCGCCATACGCTGGTGCAGGCCATGAGCAGCGGCCAGTTGCAGGCCTGGTTCCAACCGAAAAAGTCCCTCGCCAACGGGCGTATCGTCGCCGCCGAAGCCCTGGTGCGCTGGATGCACCCCGAGCAAGGCGTGATGCTGCCGGCCGCGTTCCTGCCGGCGATCAAGGCCTTCGAGCTGGAAGAACGGCTGTTGTGGCTGGTACTCAAACAGGCGATTCACGCCCAGGAGCAGTGGCGCCAACGCGGCTATGAAATCCCGGTGGCGATCAACCTGCCCACCCATCTGCTCAACAGCCATGACCTGGCGGACCGCCTGCTGGAGTTTGTGCTGCACCACGACGGCATTCCCGGAATGATCTGCTTCGAGTTGATGGAATGCTCGGTGCCCCAAGACATCAGCAACTTCTACGCCGGGGCCTGCCGCTTGCGCATCAAAGGCTTCGGCTTGTCCCAGGATGATTTTGGCAAGGGCTACAGCTCATACCTCAACCTCGTCTCAACACCGTTTACCGAACTGAAGATCGACCAGGCATTGGTGCAAGGCAGCCATGACAACGAAGGCATCGCCCAGGCGCTGGCGAGCATCATCGCGCTGGGCCGCAAGCTCGGCCTGACAGTGGTCGCCGAAGGTGTGGAAACGCCAGCGCAATTGGCGCTGCTGCGCAAAATCGACTGCAATCAGGTGCAGGGTTTCCTGATCTCCCACGCGGTGTCTTCGGACCAATTTCAGCAACTACTGAACAATGATGGCCCCGCGACATCTCACTAGCTGGAGGCCCCGGATTATTTGCCCTTTATAAAGCGCAAGCTCCATCCAGTGCCGATTTGTCCTGCGCCTGCGGAAACCCCTGATGAAGCACAACAACGCGATACTCGAAGCCTTTACCCGCAGCTCCGTACGCTTGAACAAAGGCCTGATGGTGCTGATTGGAATCGCGTTGCTGCTGCTCCTCACCAACTACTGGTCATTGCAACGCGGGGTCGAAACCCGTTATGGCGCAACACGCTTTCATTTTGCGCGGCTAATGGAAAACCTCAGCGAGCAGCAAACCTATCTCAAGAGCTTGACGCACCCAGGCATCCAGGCCGAATTGCTGCGGGCGACCAGCGTGCAGGTCAGCCTCAAGAGCCGAATGGTCGAGAACCGCCGCACGTTATATGAAGGCCAGAAGTACTCGTTTTCGGTACCGTTCGACGTCAAGTTCGATGAGCAGCAGGTCGGCGTAGCTGCCCGGCCACCGATTTTTGCCCTGGGCGCACACCTGACCAGCTACTACAGCGCCTTCTGGTCTTCGTCACCGTACGAGGCACCGCAAACTTTTCTGTTCAATCGCCAGACCCACTACACCATCACCATTCCCTCCGTGGGCTATCAGCGTCGCGAAAGCACTGAAGAGACCGGCAACCAGGTGGCGCTGGTCAATGCTGTGCAGCAAAGCCTTGCGCAGACGCCACAGGTACTGGAGCAGGATTGGGTGTACTGGAAAGCAGGGCCGGAGCCCGAGCACTTGCTGGCCTACATTGGCCTGTCACTCGACGGCCAGGGCCAGACGGTGATCGGCACCCTGCTCGACCTGTCGCAGGTCGACGATGTGCAGCGCGCGCTGGATCACTCCGCGTTTGATCGCTTCACCTTGTTTGCGCCCGACGGCACCCGTTTGGTAGGGCCAGCCACCGAGCCGTCGCTCAGCAATGGCGTGCACTTCACGGCCCATGGCTTTGAATTCAAGATTACCCAGGCTGGCGACCGGCCCTGGAGCGCAGTCTATGGCCTGAACTACTCGCACTTCTTCCACTCGGCCTTATGGCCATTGAGCACCCTGGCGCTGCTGCTGGTCAGCCTGATAACCCTGGGCTGGGCCGGCAGCCGCTGGTACCGGCGCCAGGTGATCAGTCCGGCGCGCCTGGCCCACGAACGCATCGCCGAAAGCGTGGCGTTCAGCCGCGTGATCATCGACACCGCGCCCACCGGCTTGTGCGTGGTGCGGCGCAGCGACGGCAAGGTGCTGATCGAAAACCAGCGCGCCCAGCAGTGGCCGGGCACCGCACGTCTGGTGGCGGCCATGGCCGGTCAACACGACGGCGTCGAGAACGGCGAAAGCCACTTGGAGATCGAAGGCCGGCACCTGCAAATCGGCTTCGTGTCGACCCGTTATCAGGCCGAGGACGTGCGCCTGTATGCCTTCAACGACATCACCCGGCACATCGAAGACGCCCAGGCGCTGGAAGAGGCACGTCACGCCGCCGATACCGCCAACGAGGCCAAGACGTTGTTCCTGGCGACCATGAGCCATGAGATCCGCACCCCGTTGTATGGCGTGCTTGGCACCCTGGAATTGCTCGGCCTGACCGATCTGGATCCGCATCAGAAGACTTACCTGCACACCATTCAACGTTCGTCCGCCACGCTGTTCCAGCTGATCAGCGATGTGCTGGATGTGTCGAAGATCGAGTCCGGGCAAATGGCAATAGAAGCCGTGGACTTCTGCCCGCTGGACATGCTCGAAGACACCTTGCATACCTACGCCGCTTTCGCCCAGCGCAAGGGTTTGCAGCTCTACAGCTGCATCGATCCGCGCTTACCGGACTGCCTGATGGGCGACCCGATGCGCATTCGCCAGATCCTCAATAACCTGGTGAGCAATGCGATCAAGTTCACCGACATCGGGCGCGTGGTGATTCGTGCCCGGGTGATGGCGCTGGACGCCGAGCATGTCGACCTGGAATGGCAAGTCACCGACTCCGGCGTCGGCATTCCCGAAGCGCAGCAGGCCAAGCTGTTCGACCTGTTTTACCAGGCGCCGGACACCGCCAGCGAAGGCGGCGCCGGGCTGGGACTGCCCATTTGCCGCTGGCTGGCGCAGATGATGGACGGTGAGATACGGGTGGTCAGCGAGCCGGGGCTGGGCAGCAGCTTTACCCTGAAAATGCGCCTGCCGCTGTGCTGCGGCACGCTGACCAACCTGCCGCTGATCGAACCCAGCCCGACGCCGGTGTACGTGCAGGCGCCGGTGCGCGAACTGGCGCAGTCGATGAGTGACTGGCTCAATCGGCTAGGCATCGCAGCGGCCTTGGCGGCGACCACCCAGGAAAAAGACAGCCGCCACGCGGTGCTGGTGGACCTGCTGCCCAGCGAGCCCGCCAAGCCATGGGGCGGCCAACGCGTGCTGTGCCTGCCGGGCGCACACAGCCCGCCGCTGCACACGGCGCAAGGTTGGGTGGTCGACCTGCACGATGTGCGCAGCATCGCCAGCACCGTGTCCCTGGCGCAGCACGGCAAGCATGAGCAACCCGCAGCGGCCCGGCCACAAAGCATCGGGCAGTTGGGCTTGCGCATCCTGGTGGCCGAGGACAACCCGGTCAACCAGGCGATCATCAAGGAACAGCTCGAAGCGCTCGGCTGTTCGGTGAGCCTGGCCGCCAATGGCGAGCAGGCGCTGCAACAGTGGCAACCCCAGGCGTTTGACCTGGTGCTGACCGACGTGAATATGCCGTTGATGAATGGCTATGAACTGGCCAGGACCTTGCGTGAGCATGACCCGCACCTGCCGATTATCGGCGTGACCGCCAACGCCATGCGCGAGGAAGGCGTGCGCTGCCTGGCGGTGGGCATGAACGCCTGGATCGTCAAGCCGTTAAGCCTGCAAACCCTGCGCGGGCAGTTGATCAAGCTGTGCAAGGTCAAGCCGGCGCCGGAGCCTGCCACTGCGTCCTGCGACGACAGCGTGCAGCTGTCGGACAAGATGCGCCCGTTGTTCATCAGCAGCGTGCAGCAGGACTTGCAGCGTATCGATACCGCCCTGACGCAACGTGATGCCCACGGCCTGGGCCAATTGCTGCATTCGGTCGCCGGCGCCCTGGGCGCAGTCCAGGCGCTGAACCTGGCCCAAGCGTGCATCGAACTGGAAAGCGCACTTAACCGCGGCAGCCTCGACACGGCACTTGAACTCAAGGTGAAGGCGGTGATGCAGCGTCTGTCGGCCGTTCTGGAAACTCTCCAGCCCGGGCACTCTTCACTCACTTGAACTGGCACTACGGACGGCCCTTTATGAAAAAATTCAACGTGGTAATCGCGGACGATCACCCGATCGTATTGCTGGGTGTTCGCGAGTTGGTAGAGCGCGACACACGCTTCCAGGTGGTCGGCGAGGCCGTGTGCTCGGCCGGCCTGATCGCGCTGTTGCAGCACCAGGGCGCCGACATTGTGATCACCGACTACAACATGCCGGGCGACTCGCCCTACGGCGACGGCCTCAAATTGGTGGAGTACCTCAAGCGGCATTTTCCGCAGGTGCAGATCCTGATCCTGACGATGATTTCCAACCACCTGATCCTCACCCGCCTGCAAGAGCTGGGTGTGGTCGGCATCATCCAGAAAAGCCAGTTGCACACCGAGATTCAATTGGCGCTCAAGGCGATCGCCCAGCAGAGCGCCTATCGCAGCCTGGAACCGCCAAAAACCTCGGTGATCGAGACCCTTACGGCGATTGACGAGCGCTTTACCAGTTTGTCGCCCAAAGAGTTCGAGATCCTGCGCTTATTTATTTCCGGCATGAGCGTCAGTGATATTGCGCGCAGCCAGAATCGCAGTTCAAAGACCATCAGCGCGCAAAAGATCTCGGCCATGCGCAAACTTGAAGTGAGCAGTGACCAGGACCTGCTCGCTTATTGCCTGGCACGTAACATTTTCAACTAACCCACAACTAGCAAGCCATTTAAAACAATGGCTTCGCCCTTTATTTTCTGAGTATTCACACGCCCTTGCACCGCTCTAAACCGTCCGTTTCCTGACTTATAAGAATCGTCTTATTCGCTCGCTTGCCCTCGCCGCTTATTCTCCTCTCGCAGTTCAACAACAGCATTTTCCAACTAACACTAACGGACATCATCATGAAGAAGTTTTCCCTGGCTGTTATCGCCTCGGCCATTATCGCCGCTTCCGGCAGCGCATTTGCCGTCGACCCGGCACCGACGCCGACCCTGGGCGGCAGCGGTAAAATCACCTTCACCGGCGTGATCAACAACGATGCCTGCTCGGTCGACGGCGCCAACTCCGACCGCACCATTTCGGTGGACATGGGCAACGTGTCGATCAAGGACATGGGCACCGCCGAAAACCCAACCGCAGGCCGTGTCACCGCCAAAGACTTCAACCTGAACGTCAACTGCAACCAGGGCACCAAAGTCGCGATGATCTTTGACGCCAACAACGGCGGTTCGGGCCTGGTCACCGGCAAAAAAGTCCTGGCCCTGAACCCGGGTTCGGCCACTGCACAAAACGTCGGTATCGCCCTGCTCGACAGCAAAGGCAGCCTGATCGACCTCAGCTCTTCCAGCACCGCGCGCATCGAAAGCACCATGCACGGCGCCGGCACTACTGGCGGCGACGCCACCCTGAGCTTCGCGGCCGCCTACGTCACCACCGCAGCCGCCGGTTCGTCCACCGCCGGTCGCGGTGATGCCACCCTGCCGTTCATCCTGCAATACGAATAACTCGGCGCCCCAGGCACCGAACGCGCGAGGCCCTGCGGCCTCGCCATTGTCTTTTGATTACACCGGATAACCCTCATGCCGCCTCGTTCTATCGCCGCATGCTTGGGGCTACTGGGCTTGCTTATGGCTGCCCAGGCCGCCGCCAGCATTTCATTGAATGCCACCCGCATCGTGTTTGATGGCGACCACAAGGAAGCCAATATCACCGTGCGCAACGGCAACCAGGATGTGTTGATTCAATCCTGGGTCGACATGAACGATGCCAGCGCCAGTCGCGCACCGTTTGCCGTCACCCCGCCATTGGCGCGGGTATTCGCCAAGGAACAACAATTGCTGCGCATTCTGTACGAAGGCAAAGGCATGCCCACGGACCGCGAGTCGGTGGTGTGGCTCAACGTGCAGGAAATCCCCAAGGCCAGCGCCGCCGAGAACACCTTGCAGTTGGCCATCCGCCAGCGCATCAAGATTTTTTACCGCCCTGCCGGCCTTACCGGCAGCGCGCTGCAAGCGCCTGCGCAACTTGAATGGACACTGGCCAAACACGGCGGCCAGACCCTGCTGCAGGTGAAAAACCCGACGCTGTATCACGTGTCCATGGCCGACATCAAAGTACAGTCGGTGCTGGCCAGCGACTCCACCATGATTGCGCCTGGCGAGCAAAAACAGTTCCCGATCGCAGCAGCCATCGCCAACGGCCCGGTGCAGCTGTCGTTTTCCAGCATCAATGACTATGGCGCGCAGAACCACTACAGCGCGCCCCTGTCGAGCGGCGCTGCGCTACCTGCGCACGCGACTGAATCGCGCCTCAAACCCTAAGTAGCTTCTCTAACCCACAGGCTCACTTCGCGTGCGTGTTTGCGTGCCCGGCTGTCCGTCAATCAGGGATGTCATAGGTCTTCGCATGTCTTTTCTTTCCAGCAACAGGCCCGCACGTGGCGTACTGAAGTTGAAGACGCTGTCGCTCGCGATGGCTGCCAGCCTGCCGACCTGGGCGGTGGCCGATGACGCAGCGCAAAGCTTCAACACCACGTTCCTGCAGGGCTCGCAGTCGCCAGTCGATTTGCAGCAACTACTCTCAGCCAACAGCGTGCTGCCGGGCAATTACCGGGTCGACCTGTACAGCAACGAAGTGCTGGTGGGCCGGCGTGATATCGACTTCAAGCGCAACCCGAAAAACGGCCGGGTCGAAGCCTGCCTGACCCTCGACCTGCTCAAGCAATTGGGCGTCGACATGGGCCGATTGCAGGCCGAAGGCAAACTCGACCCGCAACAACCGCAAGAGTGTTATGCCCTCGCGGACATGATCGAAGACGCCAGCGTGCGTTACGACAGCAGCCGCCTGCGCCTGTTGGCAAGTATTCCGCAAGTGGCCATGCAGCGCGGCTTGCGCGGGTATGTCGACCCAGAGTTGTGGGACGACGGCGTGCCGGCCGCGTTCATCAACTACCAGCTCAACAGCAGCCGCACCGCCGGCGACTATAAAACCCGCATCGCCAATAACCTCGGGCTGCGCAACGGCATCAACCTGGGCGCCTGGCGCCTGCGCAACGAATCGAACATGAGCAGCGGCACCGACCGCTCGAACACCTTCACCAGCAACCGCACCTACGTGCAGCACGACGTGACCGCGATCAAGGGCCAGTTCAGCGCCGGCGAGATTTTCTCCGACACCGACCTGTTCGACAGTGTGCGCTATCGCGGCCTCAAACTGGCCTCCGATGACGGCATGCGTGCCGACAGCGAACGCGGCTATGCGCCGGTGATCCGTGGCGTGGCGCAGACCAACGCGACCGTAGAGATCCGCCAGAACGACTACATCCTCTACACCGCCAACGTTGCGCCCGGCCCGTTCGAGATCAACGACATCTACCCCAGCGGCTCCAACGGCGACTTGCAAATCACCGTGATCGAAGCCGACGGCAGCCGGCGGGTGACGATGCAGGCATTTTCCAGTTTGCCGATCATGGTGCGTGAAGGCCAGGTCAAGTACAGCCTCTCGGCGGGCACGTTCAAAAGCAATGCCGACGGACTGGGCAGCCCGCGTTTTCTGAGCGGCACGCTGGCGTATGGCTTGACCAGTAACCTCAGCGGCATCGTCGGCCTGCAAGCCAGCGAGGACTACAGCGCGCTGTCGATCGGCGCTGGCAGGAACACTGCGTTCGGCGCCTTCTCCCTGGATACCACGCACTCGTCCAGCAAAGCGCGCGGGCAAACCCATCAGGGCAGCAGCGTGCGGGCGTTGTACGCGAAGACCTTTGCCGGCACCGACACCAACTTCACCCTGGCCGCCTACCGTTACTCCACCGAGGGCTACCGCACCCTCACCGACCACGTGGAAGACAACAGTGAAGACGTGCGCGTGCGCACCGGCCACTCGAAAACCCGTACCGACCTGACCATCAACCAGAGCCTGGGGCGTAACAGCCAGTTCGGCAGCCTGTACGTCAATGCCAGTGACCAGCGCTACTGGAACCGTGGCGGTTCGCGCAGTTTGTCCGCCGGCTACACCGGCAATTGGGGCGACCTGAGCTACAACCTTGGCGTGACGCGCACCCAGCAGATCGTCACCTATGGTGAGCCCAGCAGCGACACCCAAGTGAACCTGTCCGTCTCATTCCCACTGGGCAGCCAGGCCCGTGCGCCGCGAGCCTTTGTCACTACCAGCCATCAGCGCGGCGACACCACCACGCAAGCGGGTATCAACGGTTACGTCGCCGATACCAGTGACACCTTCTATTCGGTGCAGGCGGGCCATAGCGATACCAGCGGCGACTCCGGCTCGGTGAATATCAACAGCCGCACCTCTATGGCGGATGTGAGCCTGGGTTACAGCCAGGGTCAGGGCTACAACTCGCAGAACCTCAACCTCGCCGGCTCCGTGGTTGCCCACGCAGGTGGCGTCAACCTGGGGCAAACCGTCAGCGAAACCTTCGCCCTGGCTGAAGTGCCGGGTATCTCGGGGGCTAAAATCGGCAGCTACAGCGGCGTCGAGACCGGCTACAACGGCTATGCGGTGATCCCCACGGCGCAACCTTACCGGGTGAACTGGATCAGCCTGGACACCCGCGACCTGGGCGGCGATGTGGAAATCACCAACGCCACCCAGCAACTGGTGCCGCGCCGTGGCGCTATTGTAGTTGCGCGTTACAGCGGCACCACCGGGCGACGGGTGTTGTTCGAGCTGTTTGATGCGCAGCACAAGCCATTGTCGTTCGGGGCTTCGCTGGAAGACTCGGCGGGTAAGCAACTGGCGATTGCGGACCCGAATGGGAATGCGCTGGCGTTGGTGGAGCAGGATCAGGGCACGCTGATCATCAAGTGGGGCGAGCAGCGCTGCAGTGCAAGCTATGCGCTACCGCCGCAGAACAAGGCGTTGAACTATGAGCGGCAGGCGTTGGTGTGTGGGCCTTGAGGGGTGGTGGCTCGTCTGCTTTTCTGTGGGAGCTGGCTTGCCTGCGATGCAGACACCTCGGTGTATCAGGTAAACCGAGTTGATGCCATCGCAGGCAAGCCAGCTCCCACCTTTGACCGAGTATGGCTCTGTTGTTGCTGTCGCTGTTGCTCCG
>NZ_JACAQL010000011.1:0-95111 GCF_013385245.1 Pseudomonas sp. IPO3747 | reverse complement strand
CACCGAGTGTTGGGGCGAGGACCTTTTGCTTACTTTTGACTGGGCCGGCATTCCGGTCCTTGCAAAAGTGAGCCGCCGTAAGGGCGGAACCATAGGCCGCCGTTACCGCAGCAACGGATATGTACACCTACCCCCCCAAAAAAACATTCGGGATTGATGTATAGCCTGATTAGGCTAAGGTGCTGCCCACACGCGTCCACCGCCGAGGCATCCCATGCGCCACCTGATTTTCGCCAGTGTCTGCCTGCTGACCACCGCCCTGACCGGCTGCCAGCAGACCCCGCCGGCCAACGACCAACTCGACGCCGTGCTCTGGACCCAGACCTCCATCGAACACGAGTTGATCTACCGCCAGCTGTTCGCCAACGCCACCCGCCAACTCGACGTGGCCCTGGCCGACCCGACCTGGGATGCCCTGCCCTTTCCACCCCGCAATCTGAACGGTTTACCTCCAGCGGTGGTGGTTGATATCGACGAAACCCTGCTGGATAACGTGCCGCTGAACGCGCGCGATATCATCAATAATCAAATCTATTCCTACGATCGCTGGAACACCTGGGTCGACCAGGCCAAGGCCCAGGCATTGCCGGGCGCAGTGGCTTTCCTGCACGCCGCCGAGCAAAAAGGCATCAAGGTTTACTACCTCACCAACCGCGAACACAGCCAGGTCGCGGCCACTGTCGCCAACCTGCGCCTGCGTGGTTTTCCGGTGACCAGTGACACGCAGGTCCTGGCCGCCAGCACGCCAATCGGCCATTGCGAAAGCGCCGGCTACGGCAAGACATGTCGCCGTCAGTGGGTCGCCAGCCATGCCCGCGTATTGCTGATGGCCGGGGACTCGCTGGGTGATTTCGTGCAGGCCGAACACAACACCCTTGCCGCCCAACGTAAAGCGGTGGAACCCTATGTGAGCTGGCTGGGGCAGCGCTGGTTCCTGCTGCCGAACCCGAGTTACGGCAACTGGTACAGCGCGCCGTATGGGGATGATGAGAAGTTGCCGTTTGAACAAAAACGCAAGCTCAAACAGCAGGCATTGCAGTTGGAACAATAAGAGGCTGGCTGGTGCTCAGGCTTTGATGTTCTGCCGAATGTTCCAGCCAAACTTCACTGGCCCGCCGTCCTTGGTACCGTCGGCCTTCTGCGGCTGGTAGCTGACGTCGACGCTGGCGAAATTGAGAGCGACGCTGTCATGCACGACGTCGGTGTTGCTTTCAGCATTCGTGCTGTAGGACACCACCATGACTTCCTTCAGGGTAATCACCAGATACTCCACCGGGCTCGCACCGCCGGCCTTGCGTACCACCAACCTGGCCTCGGGGTAATGCTTGCCGCTGGCGCAGGCCATCATCAGGTTGGGGCTGGATTTATCCAGCGGTTTGGTCAGGTTCAGGTTGGCGATATTGACCTTGCCCGCACCGCCGCCCGTACCGCTGTGCATCGAACCCGACTGCGACATGCCCCACGCCCATTGGGTGATGTCAATCTCGTCGCGATGGGCCTGGTCCCTTGATTCACCCTTGATATCACCCAGCTTCAAAAACATATCGACTGCCATGTTTGCTCCTTGCCTTGGTATGCGTCGGTAGTGACGTGGGGCGCACTTTTCCTCAGCCGCAGCGGTGCGCGCAAGACGCAGAGGGCAGTTAGAGATGCACCCGACGTTAAATGGCGAACCTTCCGACATTCAGCGCCACCTCCTCATCTTTAGGCTCTCGACTCCCGCAAAAACAGGAGTTAAGGATGACGGCTTCCCTGCTCAGAGATGGACTCCCTTCGGCGCACCGCACCACACGTCAGCGGATTGAAAGCAGTATTGATCTGCGCAAGTTGTTCTTCACCATCGATAGCGACCCGGCACTGATTGGCGCGGGCGTGGTGTATATCGATGGCATGTTTAACGTGGTGGTACTGCGCGAGTTTCAGGCGATTTGCAGTGTGCGGCCGATCAAGGTCGTGCTGCGTGAGGCTCCGAAACATGTGGGGCCGGTGGAGTTCAAGCGGATGTTGGAGCATGAGCCGCGAGAGTCGGAATGGGTGGCTGAAGCGCTTGGCACGGCGGTGACCTGTACGGGGGCGATTCTGAGTTGGGTAGTCATTACCAGTGGCGTGATGTTGATGCCCTTTACGGCGGGGACGAGCGCGGTAATTACGTTTATCGGCAAGGCTGCTCTGGCTGCCAGTATGACCCAATGCGCCATCGGGTTAGGTCGAACCAGTGTAGAAGCGTTTGCGCCCCAATACCTTGATCTTCTGGATAACGAAACCTGGTATCAGGCCGTTGTTACGACGCTGGATGCCATTGCATTACTTGGCGTCGCCACTTCTGCCTTGACCACAATCAAAACAATAAACACAGCAACAAGAGTCACTGGCAAACCTCTCAAACAAGTACTCAAAGGTCTGAACCGGCAAGAACGAGCGAGACTGAATGATGAATTGCTCAGGCTTCGTGATCCTCGATTAACCCTAAAAATCCTCAAGGTGAAACAAGCCACCGGCGTATTACCAAAACGAATCAGTGCCACAGAAATGCAACTTGCTACCGCCAATCACATAAAAGACACCTTGGCTGCAACCCTGGGTTTCGCGAGCAGCTCGATGCCAGGAAATATCAAGACGTGGGCTATTGGTATCTACGAGGAAGTCAGCCAGTGAGCAAGCATGTACCAAAAAAAGGTCTTAGCGGATCCGAAAAGGATGAAATATATGAAGATCGCAAAGCCCTGACCTCTGAGGATCGCGCTTACGCATACTTCTATTTTGAGAACCCACAAACGTTCAGGAGACGCTACGCGCTAGTGATTGGCGCCGATCTAATTACCGGCTGCTCCACGATTGCAATGACTGCCGTCTTACTGTTGCTGACCTTTCTCTCCAGACTTCCGGAAGACCTTGCAATTAAGATCTGTTTTCTCGGCAGCATCGCAGCAGGCCTTGTCCTGTTTTTTTCCAAGGCTCAGGTCAACTATGGGCATATCCGCGCGGTATGGATCAGTGTCGGTATTTACTTAATTTGCTTGCTGATATCCCTACCCGCAATTGCGTACCGCCCGCCGCTTTTTCTCTACGCTATGTCACTGCTTAGCCCACTGACCGGCCTGCTGATCCTCAACAGCAACCGCTGCCGCGAACTGCGCCACAAGATGGTCGAAATCCGCCTCAAGCGCGAAGACATCATCGCCACCCTGAAAAAACAGGGCCGCTGGAAATGGTGGTGAGCGCCCTGCCACCTGTATTCGCTCAACGCCCATCAAGCCACGTTCTGCAACCGCCACAACAACTGCTCGCCACTCATCGCCGGCGCATACACATACCCCTGGCCCACCCTGCAGCCCATCGCCAGCAATTGCCGCTGCTGCTCCTGGGTTTCGATACCTTCCACCACCACGCTCATGCCCAGGCTATCGCCCAGCGCCAGGGTGCTGTGGATCACCGCGCAGCAGCGTGGGTCGGCGGTCATGCCGCGCACAAACTCGGCATCCAGCTTGATCTCGTTGAACGGCAGCTGACACAGCCGTTGCAAGGATGAAAACCCGGCGCCGAAGTCATCCAGGGACAGGTTGCAACCGAGCATGCGCAAACGCATCAGGCACGCCAGGCTGCTCGCCGAGGCTTCCAGCATGCCGCTTTCGGTCAGCTCGAAAGTCACGCTGGAGCGCGGTGCCTTGAACGGCGCCATGACGTCTTTGATCTTCAAACTCAACCCGCCCTGAGCCAGCTGCTGAGCGTGCAGATTGAACGCCAGGTTCAAGGTCATGCCTCTTGCCCTGACGTGTTGTTGCAGGGTCAAGGCCTGGTGCATCTGTGCAAACAGCAATGGGTCGAGCAGCCCGCAACGCTCCAGCACCGGCATGAAGGCCATTGCCGGTAACAAACCGTAAAGCGGGTGCTGCCAGCGGCTCAACACTTCCACGCCGATCATCTCGTTGGTCCACAGGCTGAATTTGGGCTGGTAGTACGCGTGCAGCTGGCCGGCAGCTAATGCGTCGCATACTTGCGCCTGAGTAAACAATGGCAACGCAGGTGAAACCGCAGGCACGATCCCCCCAACAGGCTGATGACGATGCAATACCTCTTCGAGCTGATTGAGGGTCGCCAGCTTTTCGACATGGCCAAGCAAACACACGCCGAGCAGGCTGGTGAACTGTTGCAGGGCTTGGCTGATCCCGGTCGGCTGATGGCCGCTGACAATCACGCCATGCAGCCACCCTCGTTGCGCGGCATGTTGCAAAAACTCCAGCCCATCCATGCCGGACATGGACAAGTCGCACAGTACGACATCCACCCCGTGAACGCTTTCCAGGAGGGCCAAGGCTTCAATGGCATGCGTCGCCTCGATCACCGCATGCCCCAACCGTTTGAACTGGCTCACGACGACGGCGCGCTGAAAGGCGTGCTCCTCAAGGATCAGGACGCGTAAAGGCTGGCTCGTCATTGGCGTGGGCTCGTGGGTGGTGGACCCAACGATTGTCTAAAACTGCCCGGAAAAAGCGCGGATGTTTAATCCTTTATGAACGTAGGATATTTCTCAAAATACTAACTCCCGGCCAAAGGCAGCGGATCGGTTCAACGCTATCCGCCGCCTCAGGGTTTGCTACACCGGCTTACCCATCAACGGGTCACTGATGCTATGCGCCCCCGTCTCAACCCGCCCCGCCACCCGGCGCACCCAGCCATGCTCATTACGCACGGTGAAGTCATACCAGCCACCGCTCGGCTGACGGGAGAATGTGCGTTGCTGCGAGCTGTGGCCAGCAATCTCCAGCAGCCATGGGCCTTGATGGGTGTAAGGGCAGCGCTTGATCGTCACCGAGGCTGGATGCTTGCTGGGGTTGATCACTGTCAGTTGCACGCTGTCCCCCTGGTAAGCCACTGACAGTTGCGGTTCGCGGCGTTGCAGATCACCCTTGAATGACCGGTGAAAGCCGTTCGGCCCCAATAGCCACAGGTCATAGCCGCCAGCCACTGGCCAGGTATCACTGAGGTGCTGTTCGGCGCCAACGGTGTAGCGCCGTGGGATGTCTTCCAGGTGCAGTCGATCGTAGACGTGGAAGACCGCGCCCTGTTCGCCATGGTTGAAGAAGTTCAACGTCAGCTCACCGGCGCGACGATCAACGTCACCTTCGACGTTCAACTGGTATGGCAACGCACGGGATGGCCGAGCCATGCGTGCCTGATGCGGCGCCTGTTGCCGACCTTCAGCAGGTACCACAACCTGGGCCAGTTGTTCCTGGCGCTGGCGCAGCAAATCCGCCGCCCGGCGGGTGGTTTCATGCAGTGGCGGCAACAACTCGGTGTTGGGGTTGACGAAGTTGAACGCCGAGGTGAGGTCGCCGCATACGGCGCGGCGCCAGGCGCTGATATTGGGCTCGCGCACCTGGAAGCGCTTCTCCAGAAATTGCAGCACCGAGGTGTGATCGAACGCCTGGGAGTTGACCCAACCGCCGCGGCTCCAGGGCGACAGCACCAGCATCGGCACCCGTGGGCCAGGGCCGTAAACACCACCGTCAGGCGCAGGCTGTTGCGTGGTGCCGGGCGGCGCCGGGTGCGTGAAGATTTCGCTGTCGAACTTGACCGTGGATTTGCCGGCAAAGCTGCCATCGGCACGCTTGGACGGGGCTGACGGTGAAGGGACGTGGTCGAAGAAACCGTCGTTTTCATCGTAGTTGACCAGCAATACAGTCTTGCTCCACACCTGCGGGTTTTCAGTCAGCGACTTGAGAATCTCCTGGGTGAACCAGCCACCCTGCACCGGGCTGGAAGGCCCAGGATGTTCGGAGTAATTGGCCGGGGCGACCAGCCAGCTCACCTGAGGCAAGCGGCCGTTTTTTATGTCATCGCGAAAGCCCTGGATGATCGCTTCCAGGTCACTGCCGTTTGCCGATGGCAGCGTGTTGCCGTTGCCTTTGTACAACGGCACACGGGCGTTGAGTTGATCGCTGTAGGGCACAAAGGCCTTGAAGTCTTTCGGTGGCTCCGCCGGGTTGCCGGCCGCAACACTGGCGGCGCGGTACTGGCGAAAACCAGCCAGCGGGTTGTCGCCAAAGTTATCCGGCAAGAACTGGTAGACCTTCCAACTCACGCCCGCCTCTTCCAGGCGCTCAGGGTAGGTTTTCCAGGTGTAACCCACGCTCACTGCGCCAGGGCCGTCCCATTCATTGACCACCGCAGCCACATTGGCGCCGGTCGGGCCGTTGGTGCCGGTCCAATGGAACAGCCGGTTCGGGTTGGTGCCGGCGTGCACCGAACAGTGGTAGGCATCGCACAGGGTAAAGGTGTTGGCCAACGCAAACTGGAACGGCAATTCCTGCTCGCGGTAATAGCCCATTGACGTGTTGGTCTTGTAGGTTGGCCAGGCATTCATGCGGCCGCTGCCCCAGGCGGCGTGTTCGTCAACCCAGGAATGTGGCGTGCCGTCGACACGCTGGGCATTGCCGCGTGAACTGTCCAAATGATAAGGCAATACGCGCCGCCCCTTGCCCTGTTGCTCCCAGACTTTGCGGCCGCCCGGCAGCGGAATGGTGAAGCGGTCGCTGAAACCACGTACGCCGGGCAAGGTCCCGAAGTAGTGGTCGAACGCGCGGTTTTCCTGCATCAGGATGACTACGTGTTCCACATCCATGATCGTGCCGGTGCGGTTGTTGGCGGGGATCGCCAGCGCCTGGCGGATGGAGTCGGGTAGCAGGGTGTAGGCGGAGCCGATGGCGGCGGCCTTCAGCAGGGTGCGGCGGGTGAGAGTTGGCATGGCACTAATCAATCCCTGGGGTGCTTGAGATAAAAACGCTCAAGACAAAGTAGAGACTGCAAGCGACAAAAAGGTGACATGCGGTTACTGACAATCCGATGATCTGTTCACGGGCCTGCCACCAATGGTGGTGAGCAGCTTGTTGTGGCTAGAGGCTTATTGTGGCAAACAGGCTTGTTGTGGCGAGCAGGCTTGCCCTGCGTTGGGCTGCGCAGCAGCCCCAGTAAAGGCACCGGGATTCTCCTGAAGGAACTCAGCGCCTGGTTTCAGGCGCCGCTGCGCGCCCCAACGCAGGGCAAGCCTGCTCGCCACAACAAGCCACAGCAAGCAAGCTATCCACAACAGCGCATTCAATAGAGTCAGGCCGTTCTGGCCGCAATCGCCTCCACTTCCACCAGCGCCCCTGGCAACGGCAATGCCACCACCTGCAACGCCGTGCGCGCAGGCTTGTTCGGCTGCTCTGGCGTGGCGAAGAACTGCGTGTAACCACGCTGCAACCCGGCAAAGTCGAGCTTGCCGTCGGTCTCTTCGGCCCCCACCAGAAACACGCGCAATTGCACGATATCGCCCAGGTCCAGGTCTTGCTGCTGGAGGATCTTGCGCAGCTTGTTGAACACCGACACCGTCTGCACTTCGGTGTTGCCGTAAACCCCGGGCACGTTAGGGTCGGCCAGGTCGGGCAAGGTGCCGCTGACGAAAATCAGGCTGGCCGAGGCCGGTACGGTGACGGTTTGCGAGATGGGAAAATCGCCGACGCTGGTGCGTTGAATGCTGTCGCTCATGGTGATGCTCCTCAGGAGGCGGCGAGTGCCGCAATCTGTTGTTGTTGGGTAACGCGCTCGGCCAGCTGCGCGACCACATGCCGTGCCGAGTTGGCTGCCGACTCCTGCCAGATGCCCACACCGCTTTGCACCAGGCCGTCGCCGGCGAAGTACACGCGGCCGTGGGCCTGTTCCAGCAAGGCACTGGCGTCGGCCGGGAAGTGTTCGCGTTGCAGCCATGGGCCTTCGCTGTAGGGGATCTGTTCCCAGGACACCGCCAGCGGGTGGCGCAGGTGTTTTGAATAACCCGGATGCAGCAGTTCCACGGCTTCTTTGGACGTGGCGTACTGCTGGTCGAATGGCTTGGCACCAAATACGTCGGCGCCCTCCCCGGTCACGTAACCGGCCACCAGCAAACCGTCGCGGGTGTTGAGGTCGTTGCTGGGGTACCACAGCAGGCGCGCCGGGTGTTCGATCCACGACAAGCCGCCGTAGGTGCGATAGTCGGTTTCCCAGAAGCGCGGCGATTGCCACGCCACTTTGGTCGCCTGATCACTGCGGGTGCTGAGCAAGGCGGCTTTGACCCGGTCGCTGAAGTCGGTGTCGAGTTTGGCCAACAGCGGCAACGGCAAGGTCGAGACCAGGTAATCGGCGCGCACCACCTGTTCGCGGCCGCTGAGCTGGTCGTGGTAGGTCACCGCCACGCCGTCTTCAAGCTGGCGGATCTGCCGCACCTGGGCGCCGAGTTGCACGTGCTCGCGCACGCGCTGGTAGAAGGCGTCGGTGATGCGGTCCATGCCGCCGACAGGTTGGAACATGGTGGCGGAAAATTCCGGGAATTCGGTGTGCAATAACGCCCCCCACAACTCCGGATGCAGCAGCCGGTCCAGCGCCAGCGGGCTACGGCTGGCGGGCAGCGCGCCGGGGTGGGCAGGCGACTCCAGGTGACCGGAGCGCAAGCTGCCTTCAAAGGCCAGTTCCTGCGACAGATCGCCATACACCTGCAAAAACGCCAGCAAGCGCGTGCGCTCTTCACTGCTCAACACATCATCGAGGGCATCGCGCTGCACGGCTTTGGCCAGCAAGCCGGACAAATGCCCGCGCGTGTCATTGATCGCCTGGCCGACGGTGAACGCCGGCTGTTGCAGGTCGGGCCGCACCTGGGCGCCGTGGCTGCTGTTGACCAGTACTTCCAACGGCACACCCAGCTCGCTGCAATAGTCGAGAAGCGTGCGGTGCTGGCTCGGAATCCTGGCGGGACCGGCGTTGAAATACAGGCCGTTATCAAACGCTACGGTTTGCGTGCGGCCGTCCTTGTAGTCCACGCGGTCGCCATTGCGCAGGGTCCAGGTGCGCCCGCCCACGCGGTTGCGGGCCTCCAGTATTTGCACGCTGAACCCGGCGCGGCTGAGTTCCAGGGCCGTCACCAACCCGGCAATCCCGGCGCCCAGCACCAGCACACGAGTGCCCTGCCCCAGGCCCGCGTTGAGTTTCAGCGGTTGCGGGCGGCGATGTGACGACGGCCCCAAACCCAATACCGCCAATGCATCCTTGACGGCCTTTTCGCCGCCTACAGCAGCGATGCTCGACAGCGCTTCACGGCGTGTCAGTCCCATGTCGATGCTCCTAGTCCGGCAGGCCCGGTGGGTTGATCAGCGACGTGTCGACACGCTCGATGTCCAGACCCCAGCGTTGCAGCACCTGTTCGTATTGGCCGCCGGCGATCGCGCCTTCCAGGGCGGTGTGAATCGGTTGGACCAGGCCGTTGTCCTTGCGTGTGGTCACGGCAATATCTGCCTTCAACGGCCAGCCGCCGTTCACCGTGCCCACCCGCTTGATGCCACCGGTGACCGCCGCCGAATAGGCATACACCGAGTTAGGCCCGAACAGCGCATCGCTGCGACCCGATTGCACCGCCAGTTGCGCGGCGGCCTGGTCGTCGATGTATTGCAGGAGCGCAGGCTCGATACCGGCCTTTTCATTGGCCTCGTTCCAGGCCAGCAAGACCTTTTCCTGGTTGGTGCCGGAGCCGACGATAATCTTCAGCCCGGCAATGTCGGCGGCCTGTTTGATCTCGGTGATTTTGTTGGTGCTCTTGACGTAAAAGCCGAGCACATCCTGGCGATAGGTGGCGAAGTCAAAACGCTTCTTGCGCGCCTCGGTCACGGTGACGTTGCTGATCACCGCGTCGTACTTGCCGGAGCTGACGCCCAGCGGCCAATCCTCCCAACTGGTCTGCACCACATTGAGTTGCAGGCCGAGGCTGTCGGCCACCAACTGCGCGGTGTCGGCTTCGCTGCCAATGGTGGTCTTGTCGTCATTGGCCAACAGCGCCAGCGGCGGCCCGGCAACGCCGGACACCGCCACGGTGAATTTGCCAGGCTGGGCGAACTTGAAACCCGGCGGGATCTGCGCAATCGCTGCTTCATTGCGCGGCACATGGATGCGCACACGGTCGGGGCTGAAATCCACCTGTTGCACGGCGAACGCGGTTTGCGCAGCACCGACGGCAAGCGTCAGCAAGGCCACGCGGGCAGTATTGATGAACATGGGCAGTCACTCCTTGAACTAAAGCACCTTGCCCAGAAAGGCCACGGTGCGGGGATGTCGGGGTTGGCGAAACATCTGTTCGGGCGGGCCTTCTTCGATCAGTTGACCGTCACACAGGAACACCACGTGGTCGGCCACTTCGCGGGCAAACCCGATTTCGTGGGTGACGATCACCAGGGTCACACCCAGTTGGGTCAGGCCTTTGATCACGTCGAGCACTTCGCCCACCAGCTCCGGGTCGAGGGCTGAGGTGGGTTCATCGAACAGCAGCACTTTGGGATCCAGCGCCAGGGCGCGGGCGATAGCCACGCGCTGTTGCTGGCCGCCGGAGAGCTGCCGTGGGTAGGCATCGACTTTGTCGGCCAGGCCGACCTTGGCCAGCAGCTCGCAGGCCTTGGCCTGCGCCCCGGCCTTGCTCCAGCGCTTGTGCGCCAGCGGTGCCTCGGCGACGTTTTCCCAGGCGGTGAGGTGCGGGAACAGGTTGAAGTTCTGGAACACAAAACCCACGTCGATGCGGCGCTTGAGAATCTCGCGTTCTTTCAATTCGTAGAGCAGGTCACCCTTGCGCCGATAGCCGACGTATTCACCGTCGATGGTGATGTGCCCGCTGTCGATTTTTTCCAGGTGGTTGATGGTGCGCAGCAAGGTGGATTTGCCCGAGCCGGACGGCCCGAGAATCACCGTGACCTTGCCTGGGTCGATGGTCAGGTCGATGTCTTTCAACACCTGCTGGTTGCCAAAGCGCTTGCCCACGCCCTGGATCTGAATGCGCCCGGCGCGTGCTTCAGCCATGGGTTTTCTCCTTGAGCCAGCCGCGCAGGCGTTGCAGCGGTGTGGGCGGCAGTACCCGCGCCGTACCACGCGCAAAGTGGCGCTCGACGTAGTACTGGGCGCTGGTCAGCACCGTGGTGATGATCAGGTACCACACGGTCGCCACCACCAGCAGCGGGATCACCGCCTGGGTGCGGTTGTAGATGACCTGCACGGTGTAGAACAGCTCCGGCAAGGCCAGCACGTAGACGATGGACGTGCCCTTGACCAGGCCGATGATTTCGTTGAAACCCGACGGCAAAATCGAGCGCAGCGCCTGGGGCAGGATGATGCGAAAAATCCGTCGCGAAGCCGGCAAACCGAGGGCCGCCGCCGCTTCATGCTGGCCGGCATCCACGCCAATCAAACCGCCACGAATGATCTCCGCCGCATAGGCTGCCTGCATCAAGCTCAGGCCCAACACCGCCACGGTGAATTGGCTGAGCACATCCACGGTCGACCACTCGGCGAACACCACGCGGGTGAACGGCACGCCGAGCACGATGTGGTCATACAGGTAGGCAAAGTTGTAGAGGATGATCAGCACCAGCAGCGCCGGCATCGAGCGGAAAAACCAGATATAGCCCCAGGCCAACGCCGCCAGCAATGGCGAGCCCGACAGCCGTGCCAGCGCCAATGCAGTGCCGAAGAGGATGCTGAACACGGTACTGAGCAGCGTCAGCAGCAGCGTCTGGCCGAGGCCGCGCAGCACCGAGGCAGAAAAGAACCACTGGCCGAACACGCCCCACTCCCAACGCGGGTTGGTGGCCAGTGAATGCACGATAGCGAGCAGCACCAGCGCAGCGAAGATAGACCCGGCCCAGCGCCACGGGTGGCGGGCGGGAACCACTTGCAGGGCCTTGATGGGCGTTGCAACGCGGCGCTGGCGAACCGGGCTGACGTCTTCGATCAGGTCATAGGATTTGGCGACAATGGGCATGTTCTATTCCTCGCGGGTTGCGGCCTTAGAAGGCGTAAGTCAGCCGGGTGTAGTAGTACCCGCCGGTAAAACCGTAGGGCGAATAAGTGCCGTAGCTGGCGAGCATGGTGCTGCTCGGCACGCCTTGTTTCTTGGGGTAAAGGTCGAACAGGTTCTTGGCGCCGACGGCGATGTTGAGGGCTTTGGTGAGGTTGTAGCCAAGGTCGAGGTCGGTGATCCAGCGGGCGTTGTAAACCCGGTCCAGGTCGCGATTGGCCGAGGAATTGACCTCTTTGTAGGCGCCGTAGCGGGTCAGGGCCAGGTTGAGGTTGAAGCGGTCGATGCTCCAGTCGCCGCCGAGGATGAGCTTGGTCTTGGGCTGCACATCGGTGATCAGGCCACGGGCCTGGCGGTCCATCAGGTCATAGGGCGTGCCGAGGATATCGGTGGACGCCTTGTAGTTGAGGATCTTGGTCTGGTTCCAGTTGAACGCGGCGGTCCACTTCAAGGCGCCGAACTGGCCGAGGTCCTGGTTGTAGTTGCTGACCAGATCCACGCCCTTGGTGCGGGTGTCGGCGCCGTTGATAAAGTACTGGCCGCCGGAGGTGGAGTTGATGCCGTTGCTTTGCAGTACCTGGGTGACTTCGGGGCCGAGCAAGGTGCCGGTCAGGGTGATGCGGTCGCGCAGGTTGATCACGTAGGCGTCGGCGGTGAAGTTCAGGCGGTCGGTGGGCGTAAGGGTGAAACCCAGGCTGAAGTTGGTCGAGCGCTCGGGCTTCAACTCTTGGGCGCCGAGGGCCTTGGCCGCCGCCGAACCCACCGGCAATACCCCGTAGTTGATCGACTGATACACACCGTCGACCACGCCATAAGTGGTGGAGCGCGCGCTGAACAGGCTGTTGGCCAGGGACGGCGCGCGGAAGCCATTGCTGACGGTGGCGCGCACGGCAAATTGCGGGGTGAAATCGTAGCGTGTGGTCAGCTTGCCGCTGCGGGTGGCGCCGACGCCTTCGTTGTAATGCTCGTAGCGAAAGGCCGTGCCGATGTACCAGTCCGGCAGCGGGTTGAAGCCCACATCGACATAACTGGCGAGACTGTTGCGCGAGGCGCTGCTTTCTTCATCCGGCGAAATACCGTTGGTGACCTGCGCCCCGGATGACGCGCAGTTGCCGGGCGCCACGCAGTAGCCGCCATTGGCATAAGACGCGTAGTCACCCGCCTGCACCTCATAGGTGTCGCGCCGATGTTCGAAGCCGTAGGACAGGTCCAACGGTTTTTGCAGGCCGACATCAAAGCCACGCTTGAAGTCGAGGTTGGTGGTCAGCTCGGTGGAAATCCAGGTGCCAGAAGTGAAGCTGTTGGGCGTGTACTCGCCCAGCGACGGGTTCTGGTTGTGGGTGGTGCCCTGTTCCGCCTCGTTGCGCCCGTAGGTGGTGGACAAATCCCAGTCCCACGCGCCAACGGTGCCTTTGCCGCCGAACGCGGCCTGGAAATCGTCCTCGTCGATGTACCAGGTCGGCGTGTACCCGGCCGGGTAGCCATTCGGCCCGGTGGTGATGGTATTGGTGATGGTCGGCAGGCGGTAGTTCTGCCCCTGCTCGGCCTTGCGCCGCGAGTAGGTGGTGAAGGAATACAGGCTGAGGCTGTCATCAATCGGCAGCTCGGCGTTGTAGCCCAGGGTCAGCAGGTTGGTCTTGGGCGTGCCGTAACCGCCGTAGGTCGATCTGCCGGCCTGGTTGTAGGCTTGCTCATAGGTGTAGCCGTTGGCGCTGGCTTTGTTGTCGTCATTCTGGCTGCGGGCATCCAGGGCCAATTGCACGACGCCGCCGTTGCCGATTTCAAAACCCTTGTTGAGGCTTTGTTGCACGGTTTGCTTCTTACCGTCGTAGCCCTGACCGACGTTGGTGACGGCGGTGCCGCTGGTATCAGCCTTGAGGATCACATTGATGACCCCGGCGATGGCATCCGAGCCGTACTGGGCGGCGGCGCCGTCGCGCAGCACTTCCACATGGTCGATGGCACTGATGGGGATCAAATCCAGGTCAGCCGGCGCCGCACCGGTGTTGATGCCATTGATGTTCAGCGTGGCGCTGGTGTGGCGACGTTTGCCGTTGACCAGCACCAGCACTTCGGCGGCGCTCAAGCCCCGCAGGTTGGGCGCACGGGCAATGCCGCTGGCGTCCCAGCCGGTTTTTTCCGGCAGGGTCAGCGACGGGATCACCGCGCTCAAGGCTTCCATCAAGCCAGGCTTACCGGTGCTTTGCAGTTGCTTGGCGCTGACCACATCGATCGGCACCGGGCTGCTGGTGACGGTGCGCTGCTCGGCGCCACGGTTGCCGGTGACCACCACGGTGGACAGGGTGCTGTCGTCCTGGGCGGATGCAGTGCCGGCCAACAGGACCAGCGTGAGTGCGGCGGTGGGGGGTAAAACTTGCTTCATGGCCACTCCAGACGTTCCGAATCGCGAAGTCGGGCACTCGCGCGGGCGGGCGCGGTGCTCGTTTTTCAGGGTGCAGCTGCGATGGGAACTAGGTGTGGAGCGAGCGAGGGTTTTGAATCGGCAACATACGTTGAACTCCCTTCCAACGATTCTGCCGCGGGGTCTTTACCCGGTTATGGCGCGCAGAATCTGAATCACGCTGGGTACCATCCGAGGTCAGGGGTAGGCTGTTGCGATCAAACATAACGGAATGGATTTTAAAAATATAATGCTATTTGGGCATAAGCTAATATTCTCTACTTTCATTATTAGCGAATAACTTTATTCATATAAATAATGTTTTTTACTGATCGTTCCCACGCTCCGCGTGGGAATGCCTCATGGGACGCTCCGCGTCCCGCCCTGCAACCGGCAACCTTGTGACGCGGAGCGTCACGGGCTGCATTCCCACGCGGAGCGTGGGAACGAGCATTAGTGCGTGAGAGCGAACAGGGTCAGGCGTGGGTGCGGGTGCTTTTTTCCACCAGGCACATTGGCGTGCCGGCAACCGGCTCCTGCAGGATCTGCACCTGCACGTCGAACACCTGGCGCATCAGCTCAGCACTGATCACTTGGGCGGGCGGGCCGTCAGCCACCAGCTTGCCGGCGTGCATCACCGCCAGGTGATCGGCGTAGCGGCAGGCCTGGTTGATGTCGTGCAGTACGGTGATAACGGTTTTGCCCTCGGCGGCCAGTTCGCCCATCAGGTCGAGCAGTTCCACCTGATGGCTGATGTCGAGGTAAGTGGTGGGTTCGTCGAGCAACACCACTGGCGCATTCTGTGCCAGCACCATGGCCAGCCAGGCGCGCTGGCGCTGGCCGCCGGACAAATCCGCCAACGCGCGGTCGCCCAGGCTGTCCAGCTCCAGGCGCTGCATGGCCTGGGTCACCTGGGCTTGATCGTTGCCGCTCAGGCGCCCCCACAACGAGTTATGCGGGCTGCGGCCGTAGGCGACCAACTGGCGCACGCTGACACCTTCCGGCACCGGCAATACCTGCGGTAAAAATGCGATCTGCCGCGCCAGTTGCCGAGCGGACAAGCTGGCGTAGGCGTGGCCATCCAGGGTCAACTCGCCCTGGGTCGGCTTGAGGATGCGCGCAAACGCCTTGAGCAAGGTGGACTTGCCGCAGCCGTTGGGGCCGATCAGCGCGGTGACGCGACCTGTCGGCGGTGCGAACGAAAGGCCCTGCACGATACGCGTGGCGCCGTAGCCGATATCGAGTTGGTGGGCCTGCAAAATACTCATGTCATCAACCCTTGAACCGTGCCAGCAACCAAAGAAAATACGGCGCACCAATCACCGCCGTAAGCACGCCCGCCGGGATTTCGCTGGGCGCGATCAACGTGCGTCCAAGCGTGTCGGCCAGCACCAGCAATAACGCGCCAATCAGCATCGCAGCCGGCAGCAGGTACTGGTGATGCCCACCCACCAGACGCCGCGCCATGTGCGGTGCGACCAGGCCGATAAAACCAATCGGCCCGATCACGCCGACACCCAGGCTGGTGAGCACCACCGCGCAGGCCATCGCCCACCAGCGGGTACGGCCAAGCGCAGTGCCCAGGCTGTGGGCGGCCTCATCGCCAAGCGCGATGAGGTTCAGGGGTTTAGCCAGGCACAGGCCCAACGGGATCAACAGCAGAAACGGCAACACCAGCGCCACATGGTGCCAATTACGGCTCCACAAACTGCCCGTCAGCGCGAGCAACGCGGTGTTGATATCCAACGGATGGGACAGGATCAAAAACTCGGTGACGCTGGACAAGGTCACCGCAATCGCCACCCCCGACAGCGCAAAACGCACCCCGGAAAAACTCACGCCGGTGTTGTACAGCGCCAGCAGCAAGGCCCCACCGGCGCCGCCCAGGCAGGCCACCAGTGGCAGCCAGGCAATCGGCAGGTGTGGCCAGCTGATGATCGCCACGGTCAGCGCCAGCCCGGCACCTTGGGTCACGCCGAGAATTTCCGGCGAGGCCAGCGGGTTGCGGATCACGCCCTGCACAATCGCGCCGGCCAGGCCGAAGGCGCAGCCAGCCAGAATGGCGATCAGGCTGCGTGGCAGGCGGTGGTTCCACACTTCAAAATCGAGGGCGTCGTGGGCCAGCAGGCGCTCCAGCACGGTGGCAGGTTTGAGCCACACCGTACCGGCGCTGAGGCTCGCCAGCAACGCCACCAGCAGCAAGCCCAGCAGCAGCCATAAACGTAAGCGTGGCCGAATCATAGGGTGCGCCTGGCAAGAAACAGGAAGAACGGTGCGCCGATCAACGCAGTGACCACGCCCGCCGGGGTTTCCACTGGAAAGGCCACCGCGCGACTGAGCAAGTCGGCGCCCAGCACGATCACCGCGCCCAACGCCGCGCTGAGCGGGATCAGCCAGCGGTAGTCGTTACCGAGAAACTGGCGAATGATATTCGGCGCGATCAGCCCGACAAAGCCAATGGGGCCGACCGCGCACACGCTGGCGCCCACCAACAGCAAGCTGGCGACAAACACCTGCAAGCGCAGGCTGGCGATACCGACGCCCAACGAGCGCGCGGCGTCTTCGCCGAGGTTGATCAGGTTCAGCCGCGGCGCACACCACAGCGCCCACACGCCGCCGATCAGCGTGCATGGCCAGAGCAGTTGCACCTGGGCCGCACCCACATTGGCCAGCGACCCGGCCAGCCAGTTCAGCACGCTTTGGGCCTGGGCCTCGACCAGAATCACCGTGAGCCGGGTCAAGGCCGCGCACAACGCAGCAACCGCCACACCGGCCAACACCAGCCGACCTTGCGCGGTGTTCGGCGACCACGCGCCGCCGAGGCTGAACACCGTGACCCAGGCCAGCGCGCCGCCCAGGCAGGTCATCAACAGGGCGCCACCGGCAAAGGGCGGCGCGACCAAACCGGTGGAAAACAAGGCCAATCCCAATGCCGCGCCAGCCGTCACGCCGAACAACGACGGCGATGCCAGGCGGTTGCGGGTGATGCCTTGCATCAATGCACCGGCCAGGCCCAGGCAGGCACCGACCAACGCCGCGCACAACGCTCGGGGCACGCGCAGCTGCGCCACGATATAGGCCATATTGCCGCCCACGCTGCCCTGGTGAATCAGGCCGTTCCAGGCATCCGTCGCGGTGATAGTGAACGGCGACCAGCTGTACAGCGAGTACCAGAACAACACGGCACCCAGCAGCACAATGCCTGCCGCCGCGAAACTGCGCTGCACGGTTATTGGCTCAATACGGCTTTGCCGCCCTTGAGTATCGCCAGGGTGTCTTCAGCGATTTGCTCCGACGCCAATACACCTCGGTTACGCGCCCAACTGTCGCCATCGACCTCGGCCACCTGATGATTACGCACCGCGCCGAGCACTTGCCACAACGGCTGCTTGCTCCAGGTGTCGACGATACTTGGGCGACGATAGTGACCAACCAGCAACCAGCCAGGGTCAAGCGCGAGCAATTGTTCCAGGCTGACAAATTCAGTCGGCGCAGCCTTGGCACGTACCAAAGGCACTTTCAGGCCGATGGCTTGCAGCACGCTGCCGGCGTAGGAGTCAGGCCCGTGTACGGAAAAGCTGTCTTCACGGGCAACCCCGAACAACACGCTGGCACCCGCCGGAATCTGCTTGGCAATGGCCTGCAAGTGTTCACGGTTCTGGGCGATGCGCGCGTGCATCTGCGCGCTTTTGCCCAGGGCCGTGCCGATCAGTTCGGCGGATTTAAGGCTGCCTTCGTAATCTTCTCCACGTGATGGCAGCAACAAGGTCGGCGCGATGCTCGCCAAGTCGCTGTACAACGCCTGATGACGATTGAGGTCGGCGACGATCAAGTCCGGCTTGAGCCGGGCGATTTCTTCGATGCTCGGTTGCGAACGCAAGCCCACGGACTTCCATTGGCCGATGGCCTGGCGCACACGCGGCAAGACGCGGTTGGCATCGCCATCGTCCGCAGCGCCGACCGGCGTAACGTCGACGGCGGCGAGACTGTCGAGAAATGAGAACTCCAGCACCACCACGCGCTTGGGCGCATCCGGCAGGTGCACCGCGTGCTGGCCATCATTAAGGTCGATAGGCGCGGCGTTCAACACGCTGGAAGACAACGCCAGGAGGCAGGCGGCAAGGGTCGGGATGGAGCGCAACATTCGCATGACAAAGACCTCGGCGTTAAAACACCCCGGCTGGACGGGCCGGGGAAAACGGCGGGTACTATTCCATATTGAGGCGATGCAATCAAAAAACATTCTTATTAACGCGGCACGTCCGTGGTGTGGGCTGGCTTATGTGGTCAGGGCTGTGTGGGAGCTGGCTTGTGTGGGAGCTGGCTTGCCTGCGATAGCATCGACCGGGTCTTACTGACAGACCGAGGTGCCTGTATCGCAGGCAAGCCAGCTCCCACATTGGCCCTCCCCTCATGATCGTTGCGTTTAGAAGTCGACGGTGGCCGACAGCAAATAGGTACGCGGCGTGGACAGGGTCAGGCCCGGCTCACTGTCATCCGAAGCACCGGCCGAGCTCCAATAGCGTTTATCAGCGACGTTCTCGACATTCGCCCGCAAGGTGATGTGCTTATCGTCGACCTTGAAGGCATAGCGCGCACCGACGTCAAGGCGTGTCCACGCGTCGATCTCCTTGACGTTGGACTGGTCCAGGTACTGCGAGCTGGAATAGATACCCCGGCTGGTCAGGGTCAGGCCTTCCACCGTCGGCACATCCCATTCGGCGCCCAGGTTGACGTTGTACTTGGGCGTGGCCGGGGCGCGGTTGCCGTCGAAAGTACCGTTGGTGGTGTGGGTCAGTTCGCTGTCGATGTACATCACGCCGCCCAGCAAGCGCACGCCCTTGAGCGGCTCGCCGAACACGCTCAGTTCCACGCCGTCGTTCTGGCGTTTGCCATTGGGCCCGAACACCCGCGTAGTGGCGTTGGTTTCGTAGGCCGGTTGCTTGATACGGAACACCGCCGCCGTCACGGCAAACGCGCCGGCGTCGTATTTGGCACCCACTTCAACCTGACGGCTGACAAACGGCGGGAAAATTTCATCTTCGTTGATCGAGGTCGACGGCGCGATTTTGCCTTGGCTCAAGCCTTCCATGTAGTTGGCGTACAGCGACAGTTTGTCGGTGGCTTTAAACAGGATGCCGCCGGAGGGCGAGACTTTTTCCTCATCGTAGGCCGTAGCGCCTTTGACGTTGTCGGTCCAGTCGTCGACCTTGACCCGCTGCCAGCGCGCGCCGAGGGTCAGCAATAAACGCTCGTCGAAAAAGCCCAGGGTATCGGACAGCGCCACGCCACTGAAGCGGTTCTCGGTGTAGACCTTGGAATCCAGGCGTGTTGGCCGTGAAGGGGTTGGGGTTTCTACCGGGTTGTACAGGTTGCTCGGCGCCGCCGCGTAACGGGCGCCGCCGTTTTCAAAGTCCATATAGAAGTAGCTGGCCGCCAGGTTGATCTCATGGCTGACCGGCCCGGTATGCAACCAACTGCGCACCCCGGCGGTGGCGGTGCGCACGTTTTCATCGCGGGTGAAATCCCGTGGCAATACGCTGAAATCCCCGGCGTTGTTGGTGACGGACACCGCGTGACGCAAGAAGTCGTGGTTGCTTTTACGCGCGCCGACGCCGCCATACAGCATCACGCTGTCACTGAGGTCGAACTCGCCGTTAACCGTGCCGAAGGTGTCATCGGTACGGGCTTTGCTCCAGGGCTGTGCGTAGTTATGCCGTACGTCATTGGCACTCGGCACCCGGGCATTGGCGCCGACTTGTACACGTTCTTGCGGCGCATCGGTGTCGCGCTCGGTGTGGCCGATATCCGTGGAAAGGCGCAGGCGCTCACCGCGAAAATCCAGGCCCAGCACCGCCATTTCACGGTCGACGCTCTGGTGATCCCATTCGGTATCGCCGGACTGCTTCACGCCATTGAAACGGATGCCGAACTTGTTGTCCTCACCAAAGCGCCGCCCCACGTCCACCGCGCCACCGGCCTGGCTGCCGGACGCCCAGGTGCCGGTCAGCGAGGTAATGTCCTTGTCGGTAGCGCGCTTGGGCACCACGTTGATCCCGCCGCCCACGCTGCCGCGCGGCGAGATGCCGTTGATCAACTGGCTCGGGCCTTTGAGGATGTCGACGCGCTCGGCCATTTCCATGTCGATGGTGTACGTCGGCAGTACGCCATAGAGGCCGTTGTAAGCCACATCACTGTTGAACAGGCTGAACCCGCGAATGGTGAACTGCTCGTAGCGCCCGCCCGCCGGGTTGGTGGCGCGCACCGAAGGGTCGCTGGCGACCAGATCGCCGAGGGTACGCGCCTGCTGGTTCTTCACCGCCTCGGCGGTATAGGTGGTCATGCTGAACGGGGTTTCCATAAAGTCCCGTGAGCCGAGCAGGCCTTGCGAGCCACGCCGCGCCACCTGGCCACCGGCATAGGTATCGCCATCGGCCAACCCAGTGGTACCGACGATGGACGTGGGTGCCAGTTGCAGGCTGCCGCTTTCCGGCACCGGCATCAGCCTGTAGGCCTGCGTGCCCATCGGTTGCAACTGCAGGCCCGAGCCCGTCAGCAACTGCGCAAAGCCCTCCTCCACGCCGTATTCACCCGACAAGCCGGCGCTGCTGCGACCGCTGACCAGCGCCGGGTCCACCGACAGGTTGACCCCGGCGAGCCCGGCGAAGCGGGTCAATGCGGCGCTCAGGCTACCGGCCGGCACCTGGTAACTGCGGCGGGCGGTGCTGTCTTCGGCATAGCTGAGCGGGACGAATAACGGGCTGGCACTGAGGCTCAGCATCAGGCTCAGGTTCAGCAACGGGCGCAAGCGCATGGGTCGGACTGCGGGCATGGGGAGAAGCTCTCGATTTTGTTCACTTGCCTGGAATGACAGGCGAGGCGCAAAAAAGGGACAGGGGTTGGCGATTTTTTTCAGCAGATAAAGCCTTCGTCTTGCATAGAGGGCAACCATTGCTCACGATGTCGCCTGATTTCAATCTCTGCATAAAGGCTCACCGCATGAAGTTATTGCGTAAATGGCGCGAAAAAAAAGCGCGCAAGGCAATACGCGCGCTCTCCCCGCTGGAGCGCTCTACGCAAAAACTGCGCAACCGCTATCCAAACTACAGCTTTGGCATAGGCACCTACGGCGACTTGAAGGTGCACGACTGGCATGAAGGCACGACCCTGCGTGTCGGCGCCTACACCTCGATTGCCGGCAATGTGGAAGTGTATTTGGGCGGCCATCATCGCACCGACTGGCTCAGTTGCTACCCCTTCCCCGCCAAGATGAAAAGCCTCGCGCACATTACCGACTTTGGTGGCAGCAAAGGCGACGTGATCATTGGCAATGATTGCTGGATCAGCTCCCACGCGAAAATTCTGTCGGGCGTGACCATCGGCAATGGCGCAGTCGTGGCTGCGGGCGCGATTGTGACCAAGGATGTGGCGCCTTACGCCATCGTCGGCGGCAACCCGGCCAAACATATCCGCTGGCGTTTTGATGAACCGACTCGGCTGATCCTTGAGCAATCCGGCTGGTGGGACTGGCCGGAGGCGGAGGTGCGTGATGTGGCGCATTTGCTGTGCAGTACGGATATCGGGCCGTTTGTGGAGTACCTCAGCCAGCGCGGGCGTTCGGCTGGCTGAAGCCTTCAGCGCTTGATCCAATCCAAATCCACGGCACCTTGAATGCCATCGACCTGGCCTTTGCTGCTGTGCTGCCACCAGTGCCAGCGCTTGCCGTGGCTACGCCAGGTTTCGGGCACCGTCGGCTGCTTGGCATCCCAGTGGGCGATCCACAACGGGCACCGGCTGAAATCGTACTTGCGCCACGCCACACGGTCAGCCCAGATGCTGGGTGACGTGTAGATGTAGGGATGGGCGCCATCGAGCACCTGCGTGCTGAGCAGCATTACCAGTTCGTACAAGGCATCGGCCATCTGATCCGGGCTCGCCGTTTCGTTGCGCGAGGTTTCTACATCAATGGCCAGGATGTGCTTCCCGACCTCGAAGTTGGCCTCGCAGAGCCGCTGCCGAATATTGGCCAGTTGTTCGCCGGGGGTACTGCTCAGTGCACGAAAGTAGTGGTAAACCCCCGCAGTCAAACCGTGGGCCAGCATCCCGGCAAAGTTTGTTGCAAACCGAGGGTCAGTGTAGGTGCCCCCTTCGGTCATCTTCACAATGGCATGGGTGACACCGGCTGACGCGACGCGGCGCCAGTCGATCTCGCCTTGCCAGCGCGATACATCAATGCCACGAGCATGGGTGGTAGGGGTTTGCTGTTCACAACTCATGAGTTTCTCCAAGACGCTGGGTGCTTTATGCAACCTTTCATCTCGGATACTTTCATTCTAAAGCGCCGAAAAACCGTATAAGAGTACTGCCTGCTTAGGGATGCGCTTGGGTATGGCAGACGGTACAAGGGTGAAAAATTGGGGCGTTCCCCAAAAAACGCGCACATGAAAAAGCCCAACCTTTTCAGATTGGGCTAAGTCATTGAAAAATATGGTCGGGACGGAGTGATTCGAACACTCGACCCCTAGCACCCCATGCTAGTGCGCTACCGGACTGCGCTACGCCCCGACTAGGCGTGTTACTGGGTTTGCTTCGTAACGAAGCGATCCGGAATATACCGCAAGCTTTTGAAATGTGGAAGTATTTTAAAAGCTTGTATCACTTCTTCAACACCACCAGCACATCTTCGAGTTCGGAGATCATCTGGCGGATCAGTTGTTTGTATTGGGTGGTGTCGTCTTTAGCTTCATCACCGGACATACGCTGGCGCGCGCCGCTGATGGTGAACCCCTGGTCGTACAGCAACGCACGGATCTGTCGGATCATCAGCACGTCCTGGCGCTGATAATACCGACGGTTCCCGGTGCGTTTGACGGGGTTGAGTTGAGGAAACTCCTGCTCCCAATAGCGCAGCACGTGCGGTTTGACCGCACAGAGCTCGCTGACTTCACCGATGGTGAAGTAGCGTTTGCCTGGGATGACGGGTAGTTCGTCGTTATGACTTGGTTCCAGCATAAGCCTCAACTCGGGCCTTCAACTTCTGCCCTGGACGAAAGGTGACCACACGGCGAGCCGTGATCGGGATTTCTTCTCCCGTTTTTGGATTGCGGCCAGGCCGCTGGCGTTTGTCCCGCAGGTCAAAATTGCCGAAACCGGACAATTTGACCTGTTCGTTGTCTTCCAGAGCGTGCCGAATTTCTTCAAAGAACAGCTCGACCAATTCCTTGGCTTCGCGTTTGTTCAGACCCAACTCTTCGTACAGACGTTCCGCCATCTCAGCTTTCGTCAAAGCCCCCATACGTCACTTCCTTAACGTGGCGTTCAACCTTTGTTCGAGCGAGGTGAGGATATTTTGTGTCGTGGTATTCACCTCATCGTCATTAAGAGTGCGCGATGGATGCTGCCAGGTCAAGCCAACTGCAAGGCTTTTTCTATGCGGATCAATGCCTTTACCCTGATAGACGTCAAATAGCCTGAGGTCTGTCAGCCATTCCCCTGCATTTTCACGGATTACGTCCAGAACGGCAGTGGCGGCCACTTCACGGTCGGCGATCAGCGCGAGGTCACGACGCACTTCAGGGAAGCGCGAC
Source organism: Pseudomonas sp. IPO3747 (assembly GCF_013385245.1). Taxonomy (NCBI): domain Bacteria; kingdom Pseudomonadati; phylum Pseudomonadota; class Gammaproteobacteria; order Pseudomonadales; family Pseudomonadaceae; genus Pseudomonas; species Pseudomonas sp. IPO3747. The sequence continues at coordinate 71,281 of NZ_JACAQL010000011.1, read as the reverse complement.
AACTCGCTGAATTTAGGCATCTTGCCCGACGCCACTTCAGCCAGGACCAGCTCAAAAACAAAGACCGGACGGTCCAGGCCCAATGTTTTCGACAGCTCAGGGTGGATAGCACCGACAAAACCCACCAAACGCCCTTCGCGCTCGATACGTGCAGTCTGGCCCGGGTGCAATGCCGGGTGGCTACCAGGCACAAACGTGAAATCATCCAGTGCACCGGCAAAGCCCAGCACCGCTTCCACATCGGCTTTAACGTCGAAGAAGTCCACGCCATCGCGGCCCTGTGCCCAGCCTTCTGGCAGGCGGCTACCGCAGACAACACCCGCCAGCATCGGCTCTTGCTTGAGGCCGTCGAGTTGACCGACAAAACGCAGGCCGCTTTCGAACATGCGCACGCGGTCCTGCTGACGGTTCAAGTTGTGGGACAGTGCCTTAACCAGACCCGGCCACAGCGACGAGCGCATGGCGGCCATGTCATTGGAGATCGGGTTGGCCAACAGCAACGGCTCAACACCTGGGTTGAACAGCTCAAACTGCTTTGGATCGATGAAGCTATAAGTCACCGCTTCCTGGTAGCCACGGGCAACCAGCAGGCGACGCAACTCTGGCAGGTGCGCACGCGCCTCGGCCTTGGGTTGCGGTGCCAGACGCGCTTGCGGGTAACGAACCGGCAGGCGGTTGTAGCCGTACAGGCGGGCCAGTTCTTCGATCAGGTCAACTTCCAGGCTGATATCGAAACGGTGGCTTGGCACTTCAACGTGCCACTGCCCTTCCCCACCGGCGGAAATACCCAGGCCGAGTGCGGACAGCAGTTGCTCGATCTGCGCAGGTTCAATCACCAGGCCAAGCATTTGCTCGACGCTTTTGGCGCGCAGGGTGATCGGTGCAATCGACGGCAGGAACTGCTCGTTGACGGTTTCAGTGATCGGGCCGGCTTCGCCGCCAGTGATTTCCAGCAGCAGGCCAGTGGCGCGCTCCATGGCTTCACGGGCCAGTTTCCAGTCCACGCCACGCTCGTAGCGGTGCGACGCATCGGTGTGCAGGCCGTAGGAACGGGCCTTGCCAGCGATGGCGATCTGGTCGAAGAATGCGCTCTCAAGGAAAATATCGCGGGTGGTTTCGGACACGCCGCTGTGCTCGCCACCCATCACGCCGGCAATCGCCAGGGCGCGGGAATGGTCGGCAATGACCAGGGTGTCGGCGCGCAGGCTGACTTCCTGGCCGTCGAGCAATACCAGCTTCTCGCCTTCTTCGGCCATGCGCACACGGATGCCGCCATTGATTTCGGCAAGATCGAAGGCGTGCAGCGGTTGGCCCAGCTCCAGCATCACGTAGTTGGTGATGTCCACGGCGGCATCGATGCTGCGCACGTCGGCGCGACGCAGGCGCTCAACCATCCACAGCGGGGTTGGCTTGGACAGGTCGACGTTGCGGATCACACGACCCAGGTAACGTGGGCAGGCGTTTGGCGCCAGTACGTCGACAGGGCGCACTTCGTCGTGGACTGCAGCGACTGCGGCCACCACCGGGCGGGTGACCGGGGCGTTGTACAGCGCGCCCACTTCACGGGCCAGACCGGCGAGGGACAGGCAGTCACCCCGGTTCGGGGTCAGGTCGACCTCGATGCTGGCGTCTTCCAGTTCCAGGTAAACGCGAATGTCCTGACCCACTGGCGCATCGGCCGGCAGTTCCATCAGGCCATCGTTGCCCTCGCCGACTTGCAGCTCGGCCTGGGAACACAGCATGCCGTTGGACTCAACGCCACGCAGCTTGGCTTTCTTGATCTTGAAGTCGCCCGGCAGTTCGGCGCCGATCATGGCAAACGGAATCTTCAGGCCCGGGCGCACGTTTGGCGCTCCGCACACGACCTGAAAGGTTTCCACGCCATTGCTGACCTGGCACACACGCAGCTTGTCGGCATCGGGGTGCTGCTCGGTGCTCAGCACCTCGCCCACCACCACGCCGGTGAAAACACCGGCGGCCGGCGTTACGCTATCGACCTCAAGGCCGGCCATCGACAGACGAGCAACCAGCTCGTCGCGATCTACCTGCGGGCTTACCCAGCCACGCAGCCATTGTTCACTGAATTTCATCCTGCTCTCCTAAAGATTCGTTACGACTAGCGAAATTGCGCGAGGAACCGCAAGTCGTTGTCGAAGAACAGACGCAAGTCGTTCACGCCGTAACGCAGCATGGCCAGGCGCTCAACGCCCATGCCGAAGGCAAAGCCCGAGAACTCTTCCGGGTCGATCCCGGACATGCGCAGCACGTTAGGGTGAACCATGCCGCAGCCCATCACTTCCAGCCAGCCGGTCTGCTTGCAGACGCGGCAGCCTTTGCCGCTGCACATCACGCATTCCATGTCGACTTCAGCGGATGGCTCGGTGAACGGGAAGAACGATGGACGGAAACGCACCGCCAGCTCTTTCTCGAAGAACACCCGCAGGAACTCTTCGATGGTGCCTTTGAGGTCGGCGAAATTGATGTCGCGATCGACCAGCAGGCCTTCGACCTGGTGGAACATCGGCGAGTGGGTGATATCAGAGTCGCTGCGGTACACACGGCCTGGGCAGACGATGCGGATCGGCGGCTTGTTCGCTTCCATGGTGCGGACCTGTACCGGCGAGGTATGGGTGCGCAACAGCATGTTCGCGTTGAAATAGAAGGTGTCGTGCATCGACCGGGCCGGGTGATGGCCTGGGATGTTGAGCGCCTCGAAGTTGTGATAGTCGTCTTCGACCTCGGGGCCTTCGGCAATGCCGTAACCGATATGGGTGAAGAACTGCTCGATACGTTCCAGAGTCCGGGTGATCGGATGCAGACCGCCCGAGGCCTGGCCACGACCAGGCAAGGTGACGTCAATGGACTCGGCGGCGAGCTTGGCCGCAAGATCGGCCTCCTCGAGCGACGCCTTGCGCGCATTGAGCACCTCGGTGACACGCTCCTTGGCGACGTTGATCAGCGCGCCGACTTGCGGACGCTCTTCAGCCGGCAAATTCCCCAGGGTCTTCATCACCTGAGTCAATTCACCTTTTTTGCCAAGGTAGTGAACCCGGATTTGCTCCAGGGCATTTACATCTTCAGCGCTATGCACAGCCTCAAGAGCTTGGGCAACGAGCGCATCCAGGTTTTCCATGTACAGACTCCAGATACAAAATAGGGGAAGAGCTTGAAGGCTCTTCCCCTATTTATGACGTTTACCACCTTGGGCTACAGGAGCAGCCCAAGGTGACTGTCGGGGGTACTTAAGCCAAGGTGGCTTTAGCTTTCTCGACAATCGCAGCAAACACCGCTTTTTCGTTCACGGCCAGTTCAGCCAGAACCTTACGGTCGATTTCGATGGACGCTTTTTTCAGGCCAGCGATGAAACGGCTGTAGGACAGACCGTTAACACGTGCACCAGCATTGATACGAGCGATCCACAGAGCGCGGAACTGACGTTTTTTCTGACGACGGTCGCGGTAGGCGTATTGGCCTGCCTTGATTACCGCTTGCTTGGCAACACGGAATACGCGTGAACGCGCGCCGTAGTAGCCTTTAGCAAGTTTCAGAATTTTTTTGTGACGCTTACGGGCAATGACGCCACGCTTTACACGAGCCATGAGTTATTCCTCTATTCTTGACTAAAATTAACGAAGGCGCAGCATGCGCTCGACTTTTGCCACGTCAGACGGATGCAGCAAGCTGCTACCGCGCAGTTGACGCTTACGCTTGGTCGACATTTTGGTCAGAATGTGGCTCTTGAAAGCGTGCTTGTGCTTGATACCGTTAGCAGTTTTCAGAAACCGCTTAGCAGCACCACTTTTAGTTTTCATCTTTGGCATGTTCGGTACTCCGCATTCAGTTGATAAACATAATCAGAAGGCCTGCCGTGCCCTGTTGATTACTTCTTCTTTTTCGGGGCGATGACCATAATAAGCTGGCGTCCTTCCATCTTAGGATGCTGTTCGACCGAACCGTACTCGAGCAAGTCAGCTTCAACCCGCTTGAGGAGTTCCATCCCCAGCTCCTGGTGGGCCATCTCACGGCCGCGGAATCGCAAGGATACCTTGGCCCTGTCCCCATCACTCAGGAAACGTACCAGGTTGCGCAGTTTTACCTGGTAATCCCCTTCCTCCGTCCCTGGACGAAACTTGATTTCTTTTACTTGAATCTGCTTCTGGTTCTTCTTCGCTGCGGCAACCTGTTTCTTCTTCTCGAAGATCGATTTGCCGTAGTCCATCACCCGACAAACAGGTGGGATTGCATCGGCGGAGATTTCCACCAGGTCCAATTTGGACTCTTCAGCAATACGAAGCGCTTCATCAATCGAGACGATGCCAATCTGCTCGCCGTCAGCGCCAATTAACCGAACCTCGCGTGCCGAGATATTCTCGTTGATCGGGGCTTTCGGTGCAGCTCGTTTATCTTGTCTCATTTCACGCTTAATAATAATTACTCCGAATCTGGGCGACCACGCCGGGAAACCGCTTGCGCGAGGAACTCAGCGAACTGGGCGACGGGCATCGAGCCCAGGTCAGCACCTTCACGAGTACGCACAGCGACAGTCTGCATCTCGACTTCCCGATCTCCGATAACCAAAAGATAGGGAACCTTGAGCAAAGTATGCTCGCGGATTTTAAAGCCGATCTTTTCATTTCTCAAGTCGGACTTGGCACGAAATCCGCTTTCGTTGAGAGTTTTTTCAACTTCAGCGGCAAAATCGGCCTGTTTATCAGTGATATTCATGATCACTGCCTGGGTCGGAGCCAGCCACGCAGGGAATGCACCCTCGTAGTGCTCGATCAGGATACCGACGAACCGTTCGAACGAGCCGAGGATCGCCCGGTGCAGCATAACCGGGTGCTTGCGGCTGTTATCTTCGGAGACGTATTCGGCTCCCAAACGGATCGGCAGGTTAAAATCGAGCTGCAGGGTACCACACTGCCAGACGCGACCAAGGCAATCTTTCAGCGAGAACTCGATCTTCGGACCGTAGAAGGCGCCCTCACCCGGCTGCAGATCGTACGCAAGGCCCGCGCTATCTAGCGCAGCGGCCAGTGCAGATTCAGCGCGATCCCACAGTTCGTCGGAACCAACACGTTTTTCCGGACGAGTGGACAGTTTCATTTCGACTTCGGTGAAACCGAAATCGCGATAAACATCCATGGTCAGCTTGATGAACGCGGCGGATTCAGCCTGCATCTGCTCTTCGGTGCAGAAGATGTGAGCGTCGTCCTGGGTGAAGCCACGCACACGCATGATGCCGTGCAGCGCACCCGACGGTTCGTTACGGTGGCAGGCACCAAACTCGGCCAGGCGCATCGGCAACTCGCGGTAGCTCTTCAGGCCCTGGTTGAACACCTGCACGTGGCATGGGCAGTTCATTGGCTTGATGGCGTAGTCGCGGTTTTCCGACTGCGTAGTGAACATGTTGTCGGCGTAGTTGGCCCAGTGCCCGGATTTCTCCCACAGGCTGCGGTCAACAACCTGAGGCGTCTTGATCTCCAGGTAGCCGTTGTCACGCTGAACCTTGCGCATGTACTGCTCGAGCACCTGGTACAGGGTCCAGCCGTTCGGGTGCCAGAACACCATGCCCGGCGCTTCTTCCTGGAGGTGAAACAGGTTCAGGCGCTTGCCGATTTTGCGGTGGTCGCGCTTTTCAGCTTCTTCGATGCGCTGGATGTAGGCCGCCAGTTGCTTCTTGTCAGCCCAGGCCGTGCCGTAGATCCGCTGCAATTGTTCGTTCTTCGCATCACCGCGCCAGTAGGCACCGGACAGCTTGGTCAGCTTGAACGACTTGAGGAAGCGTGTGTTCGGCACGTGCGGACCACGGCACATGTCGACATATTCTTCGTGGTAATACAGGCCCATGGCCTGTTCGTCCGGCATGTCTTCCACCAGACGCAGCTTGTAGTCTTCGCCACGGGCGGTGAACACGTCGATCACTTCGGCGCGCGGCGTGACCTTCTTGATTACGTCGTAATCTTTTTCGATCAGCGCGTGCATGCGCGCTTCGATAGCGGCCAGGTCGTCCGGAGTGAAAGGACGCTCATAGGCGATATCGTAGTAAAAGCCTTCGTCAATGACCGGGCCGATCACCATTTTTGCCGTTGGGTACAGCTGCTTGACCGCATGGCCAATCAGGTGCGCGCAAGAGTGGCGAATGATCTCCAGCCCCTCTTGATCCTTGGGCGTGATGATTTGCAGGCTGACATCACCAGTGATCAGGTCGCTGGCGTCAACCAGCTTGCCGTCGACCTTGCCGGCCACGGTGGCCTTGGCAAGACCTGCACCAATGGATGCGGCGACCTCGGCTACGGAAACCGAATGATCGAATGAACGTTGACTGCCGTCGGGAAGAGTAATAGTTGGCATGGCGCCTCCTCTCCTAGTGGTGACCCCTACCAAAGGTCACGTGGGTTGGGATGAGCCAGTACAAGATCCAACACCAGGCCGTTCAATGATGAACGCCTGCCTTACAGCGGCAGGAGCCTTTCGGCCAACCGATAATCGAACCAGAGTGACTGGAGTGAACTCAAAAAACATGGCAAGGCGGCAATGGGCGCGCCTGGAAATAGCCAAGCACAGGATGCTAGCACAGATGAACGGTCATCGCGCCTGCCGCGCCTGATGAAACATAAAATCCCGTGTTTGATGCCTGTAAAAGTGAACTTGAGCTGTACGAAAGCCCTCAAACCCGCTGAGAATCGCTGTTTGCCCACGAATCAAAGGAGCACTTCATGATGCGCTTTACCTCGACCCTCGCTCTCGCCGCTTCCCTGGCTTTCTTGTCTGTTGGCGCGCACGCCGCCGCCCCTTCGAACTGGCCTGAAGGTGCCCGTGACAGCTTCATCAAAGATTGCAGCTCGGCAGCCCAACAAAACGTGGACGCCAAAACCGCCAAAAGCCATTGCGAATGTGGCGCGGACAAGATCAATGCCGAATTGAGCACCGCTGAAATCAAAGAGCTCATGACTAACCCGAACTCCAGCCCCGAGCTCAAAAACAAAGCTGTCGCGGCTATTTCGTCCTGCAAAGTCGTGAAGAAAAAATAACAACGACCACTGATCAGACGGCCATTTGACTGAAAAAACAGCCTGAAAACTGCCATTTCGCACAAATTACGCAGCTTTTACGGCTTTTTTTAACAGCTGGTATTTCGCTGCAAAGCCCCGTAGATCGGGGCTTTCAGCCAACCAAGGCACTAAACGCAACGCTATTGATTAGCAAACAATGCCTTGGGGGGGCTTACAAGCCGAACATTTCGACTATGATACCCCGGTGTGCCCAGTTGGCCTGAGCAGCACAGCACTACTGAAAATATATGTTTCTTGGAGATACACCATGTCTAATCGCCAAACCGGCACCGTTAAATGGTTCAACGATGAAAAAGGCTTCGGCTTCATCACTCCTCAAGGTGGCGGTGACGACCTGTTCGTACACTTCAAAGCTATCGAAAGCGACGGTTTCAAAAGCCTGAAAGAAGGCCAAACCGTTTCCTTCGTGGCTGAGAAAGGCCAAAAGGGTATGCAAGCTGCACAGGTTCGCGGCGAGTAATTCTCCGCTGAGCTAAAAAAACCCCGTCCATGTGACGGGGTTTTTTATGGGCGCTGCAAAAGCCAGGAGGCGATCAGCCGCAGTTGACCCGCGTGATCACCAGGTTGTCGTCGGTGTTCAGGTTCAGACGGTCGGAGCGGTATTCCAGGGTGATCATGTCGTTAGGCTTGAGGATCCGTGCGTTCTGCGCGCCGGCACGGGTACGCGCCTGCTCCAGCAATTGAGGCGAGGCTTTCTGGCCGATGGCGAATTCGGCAGCCTTCGACTCGCAGCGAGTGTGACCTGCATCGGCAACGGCGGCATCTTTGCCCGGCTCAGGGGCACCCGGGGTGCTGCAACCCGCCAACGCGAGTGCTGCCAACAAAGTACCGAATGATGCGAGCTTCCAAGGCATGAAGCCTCCTATGAAAAAATGGACAGAGATCGTGCGACAGCGATCTGGCGGTTTGGTTTCAAGACGTAAATCGCCTAAGAGCAAGTCTGCCTGACTCAAGGCGAGCATTCGCCGGATCAATCGTCACCAGATATGAACGAATTCAGTAGATATCGATGTAGTCAAACGGCGGCTTCGGCCAGTTCTGCTGGAGCGCGTTGAAAATCTGCCGGACCCAGACTTCATCGCTGGCCGCGACGTTACCGACATAACCCGAGCCTTTGGCCCAGGTCTCGAGGCGAAACAGCAGGCCGTCGATGTCGACTCCGCCTACGGCCTTCCCGGAAGAAATAAACGCGATACCGCCCTTGGTCACCCGCAACTGGGTGTGCTCGTCGTCACTGGCACTCGCGAGCAACTGGCGCACGGCTTCCAGCGTGAGGTTCTCGGGGTTGTTCAAATCGATCTGCACCTGGTGTCCCCGGCAATTGAATGGGGTAACAGTGTCGCACAGCATCGGCCTCATCCCGAAACGTCTCATGCCTAAGTAGCACTGCCAAACCCTACGCAAAAATGGTTAACTGCCCCGGTTAGAACCGCGTTCCAGCGCATTGCCCAGCCTTCCCGCCCCGTGAGCCCCGACCATGAGTACCGTAACCCTCCAAGCCGACATCAAAGCCAAGTGGCCTCAAGGACAAAGCTCCTACAGCCCCGGAAGCCCGGAGGAGTTGGCCATCATCGGAATCGACCTGCTGGTCAAGGAGCTCGGCACTCAGGCCGCACAGGCGTTCATCGGCCAGGTATTCGAGAAATACCCGGCCGACCACATGGGCGCTCATAACCCCGAGCGCGAATAAGACCCGGCCGGCGAGCGCCGACCGGCAAACACCTTACTTCAGACGGGCCAGGCGCTCGGTCAACAGATCGAAGAAGCCCTGGGCGTCGCCGTTCTCAACCCAGAATGCGTTCTTCGGCTGCTTGAGGCCGTCGTACCAGTCGACGACGGTCTGGCCGAAGGTCGGGCCTTCGCGGCTGTCGATCACCACGTTGACTTCACGGCCGCTGAACAGGGAAGGCTTGAGCAGGTAGGCAATCACGGTAGCGTCATGCACCGGGCCACCCGGGATGCCGTAGTGCTCCATGTCGCCCTTGACGTATTCATTGAGAATATCGCCCACCACCTTGCTCGCATTGTTCTTGATGTCGGCAATCTGTTTCAGGCGCGCGTCACTGGTCAGCACCTTGTGGGTCACGTCCAGCGGCAGGTAAGTCAGCTTGACGCCACTTTTGAGCACAATTTCAGCGGCGACAGGGTCCGCGAACAGATTGAACTCAGCCACCGGGGTGATATTGCCGCCATTAAAATGCGCCCCGCCCATCACCACCACTTCCTTGATGCCTTGGGTGATCTCCGGCGCCTGGGTCAACGCCAGTGCCAGGTTGGTCTGCGGGCCGAGCATGGCGATGGTGATGCTGTGAGGCTTGGCGGTGCTGAGGGTCTTGATCAGGTAGTCAACGGCATTGCCTTCGGCCAGGCCTTTTTTCGGCTCATACACGGCGACCCCGGAAATACCTTCCTTGCCATGGATATTCTCCGCATAGATCGGCGTGCGCAGCATGGGTTTTGGCGCGCCGGCGTACACCGGGATGTCTTCGCGCCCTGCCCACTCGCGGGCCAGGCGCGCGTTGCGGGAGGTCTTGTCGAGGCGCACGTTACCGGCGACGGTGGTCAGCGCACGAATGCTCAGCTCCTGCGGGGACGCCATGGCAAACAGCAACGCCACGACGTCATCGGCGCCTGGGTCGGTGTCGATGATCAGGTCGATTTTTTCCGCCGCGTGGGCGCTGGCTGCGGTGAGTGCGGACAAAAGCAGGACACTCCGAAATAGATTCTTCAGGGTTGGGAGACCACGTTGCATGAAACACTCCTTGTCGTAGGGAAACTCTAGAAGGTAACGCCGGACACCAGCGCGATATTGCAATACGGCTGGCACTCGCCCGTGCGCACCACGGCGCGGGCCTTGCGGCTGAGCTGCTTGAATTCTTCATGGCTGACCAAACGGCGCTCGCCCAAGGCGGCCTGTTCGGTCAACACATTAAGTGGCGTCAGCGCAGGTGGCTGCTTGAGCAGGATTTCTTCGGCCAACACATGGCTTTCTACCTGCATCTCGCTGAGCACAATGCGCAGGGTGCTGATGAAATCCGGAATGCCCTGGGTGAGCGCCAGGTCAATCAACTCGACGCCTGGCGGCACTGGCAGGCCGGCATCACCGATCACCAGGATGTCACCGTGGCCGAGGGATGCGATCACGCGCGACAGCGCAATATTGAGCAATGGTGTCTTTTTCATGAGGGCATAAAACCTTGTACGTCCTGCAGCGTAGGAATAGAGGGTTGCGCACCCGCCCGCGTGACCGACAGCGCGGCAGCCACCTGGCCAAACCGGATAGCTTCGGCTTCACTTTTGCCATTGGCCAGCGCCGCGGCAAAACCACCAACAAAGGTGTCACCGGCAGCTGTGGTGTCCACCGCCTTGACCTTGGGCGCCTGCAAGTGCTCGAAACCTTTGCCATCGGCAAACAACGCGCCCTGACTGCCAAGGGTAATAATGACCTTGCCGGCACCCGCCTTGAGCAGCAGCGTTGCGGCAGCCTTGGCGCCGTCGAGTGAATCGACCGTCACACCACTCAAGGCGCTGGCCTCGCTTTCGTTGGGGATCAAATAATCGATCGAGGCATACCATTCCTCTGGCAGCGGGCCACTGGCCGGTGCCGGATTGAGGATCACGGTCTTACCCAATTCACGACCGCGCTTGAGCGCCTGGCCAACCGTGTCCATCGGCACTTCCAACTGGCAGACAATGACATCTGCTGCCTGCAGTACCGCGTCAGCCGCCTGCAACGACGCGGGCGTGAGCTCACCGTTGCTGCCAGCCACGATCACAATCGCGTTCTGGCTGCTGTCATCCACCACAATCAACGCCACGCCGCTGGAGCCATCCACCGTGCTGACGGCCTGGCAATCGATGCCCTCCACCAGCAGCGCATCACGCAATTGCGCGCCGTAGGCATCCGTGCCCACACAGCCGATCATCGCCACCTCAGCGCCAAGGCGCGCAGAGGCCACCGCCTGATTGGCGCCCTTGCCGCCCGGCACGGTGGAAAACGTCTGGCCGATCAGGGTTTCACCGGCGCGCGGCAAGCGACTGGCGCGGGTGACCAGGTCCATGTTCAAGCTGCCTATTACCACTACTTTTGCTGGCATACATCAGTACTCATCAATTCGGTTCAGCGGTATTGGGCGAACACACCGGCAAACGGCGCCGTCGACTCACGCAAAACAATGCTCGGCGTCACGATGCGCTGATCGATCGGCAGTTGGGGTGTTGCAATTCGTCGCAGTAAAAGCTCGGCCGCCGTCTCGCCCAGTTGCACGATCGACTGCCCGACCGTCGTCAGCGCCGGGTACACGTAACGGCCCATTTGAATATCGTCAAAACCAATCACCGACAGCTCGCCAGGCACACGGATATTGCGTTCGGCGGCTGCACGCAACACACCGAAACCAATCATATCGTTACTGGCGAAAATCGCGCTGGGCGGGTTTTCCGACAGCAGCTGTACCGCCGCGGCATAACCACCGGTGCTGGTGAAATCGCTTTCCTGGGTGCGATTGGCCAGCACTTCCACGCCCGCCTCACGCAGCGCGCGGTGATAGCCGGCAAGACGCATTTGCGCCACGCGGGTATGACTGGGGCCGCCAATGCAGGCGATGTCGCGGTGACCAAGCTCCAGCAAATGCCGGGTTGCCAGGTAGGCACCCTGCTCATGATCGATGCGCACCAGGTCGACATCAATGCCGTCCAGTGCTCGGTCGACAATTACCATGGGGGTGCGCACCGCGCTCAAGCCTGCGGCAAGGCCACTGTCGTCGCCGCCCACCGAGGTCACGATCAGGCCGTCGATGCGCTTTTCCAGCAACACGCGCAGATAGCTGCGCTGCTTTTCGGCGTTATCGTCGGAGTTGCAGAGGATCACGCAATAGCCATTACGCTCGCAGTAATCCTCGATACCCCGCGCCAGCTCGGCAAAATACGGGTTAAGGCTGTTGGGCACCAGCAGGCCGATGGTCGCAGTGGTCTTGGCCTTGAGCGAGCGCGCGACGGCACTCGGCACGTAGTCCAGCTGCTTGATCGCCGCTTCCACCTTGATGCGCACAGGCTCGCTGACCGGCCGCGTCTTGTTCACCACATGGGACACAGTGGTGTAGGAAATACCTGCAAGCGCGGCCACATCCTTGATCGTTGCCATGGTTCAGCCCCGCCGACTGGCGCGCTGGCTGCGGTAGGTGTCGAGGACCACGGCAATCACGATTACGGCGCCGGTAATGATGCGTTTGGTTGGCTCTGTCGCACCGATCTGCGCAAGGCCGGCGGCCAGTACCGAAATAATCAGCACACCGAAGAAGGTGCTGATAACCGACCCGCGCCCACCCATCAGGCTGGTGCCACCGATCACCACGGCGGCGATCACTTGCAGCTCCAGGCCGGAGCCGGCATTCGGGTCCGCCGCTTCCAGGCGGGAAATCTGGAACAATGCCGCCACCCCGGCCAGCAGGCCCATCAGGCTGAACACCAGGATCTTGTAAGGCTTGGGGTTGATGCCGGCCAGGCGCACGGCTTCTTCGTTGGTGCCGATGCCGATCAGGTAGCGACCGAATACGGTACGGGTCAACACCAACTGAGCGGCGATGATCACCAACAGGGCAATGATGAACGACGGCGAAATCCCGAAAGCCACCGGGTTCGACAGCCAGGCATAGGAGTCACCGATATAGGCGGTGCGCGAGCCGGTCATCTGGTAGGCCACGCCACGCGCCATTTCCAGCACGCCAAGGGACACGATAAACGACGGAATGCGCCATGCCACGGTAATCGAACCCGTAATGGTGCCCGCCAACGCAGCGCAGCCCATGCCCAGCAATGCGGCTGGCAACACGCTCCAGCCCCAGCCCAGAATCGCCACACTGACCGCCGAAGCGGCCAGTGCCAGCACCGAGCCCACCGACAGATCAATGCCGCCGATGATCAGGATGAACGTCATGCCCACCGCCAGCACCATCAGGTCCGGGATCTGGTTGGCCAGGGTGCTGAAGGTGTCATAGGACAGGAAGTGGTCGCTGAGCACCGAGAACAGCGCAATCATCGCGAGCAAGGCGCCAGCCAGCCCCAGGTAGGTGCCCAGGCCGTAGAAGTTGCCGCCGGTTTTGCCCGGGGAAGAAGTGATTTTCATGGTGTTTCCCTAAGCACTGCGTCGTTGAGCAGCGCGTCACGTTTTTGATAGCCGGCAAAGGCGGCGGCGAGCAATTCGTCCTGGGTCCAGCTGTCGCGCTCGAAGGTCTCGATCAAGCGCCCGGCAGACAGCACACCGATGCGATCGCAGATCAGCATCAGTTCGCGCAGGTCACTCGATACCACCACCAGCGCTTTGCCCTGGCGCGTCAATTCGCCGAGCAAGGCATAAATGTCGAACTTGGCGCCGACGTCGATACCGCGAGTCGGCTCATCGAACAGCATTACCGCGCAGTCGCGCTCCAGCCAACGGCCAATCACGACCTTCTGCTGGTTGCCGCCCGACAACTCGGACACCAACTGCGCCGGGCTGGAGCTGCGGATGCGCATGGCATCGATCTGGCGCTTGGCCAAGGCAGTTTCGTCGCGGCTGTTGACCACGCCGCCACCGGAGATTTCCGGCATGTTGCCCAAGGCAATGTTGGCGCTGATGGATTGGGTCAGCAGCAGGCCTTCGCCCTTGCGGTCTTCGGTGATCAGCGCGATGCCATGGCCCACTGCGTCCACCGGCGAGCGAATGCTCACCACTTGGGCTGGCGAACCCAGGGCCACGGTGCCGCTGTCGGCCAGGTCGGCACCGAAAATAAGACGCAGCAATTCAGTGCGGCCGGCGCCGATCAGGCCTGAAATGCCATAGATCTCACCGGCACGCACCTCAAAGGACACATCGCGAACCTTGTCCGAGCGGGTCAAGCCTTTGACCGTCAGCGCCGGGCCGCCAATGGTGCGTGGCCCCAGGTCGATCTGCTCACCCAGCTCGCGGCCGACCATCAAGGTCACCAGCTGCTCACTGTTGTAATTGGCCATCGGCTCGACGCAGACCAGCTTGCCGTCACGCAGTACTGCAATGCGCTGGGCAACACGGGCGAGCTCTTCAAGCCGGTGTGAAATATAAATGATCGCCACGCCCCGAGCCTGCAGGCGGGTGATTTGTTCAAAGAGCATCTCGACTTCACGGGCCGTGAGCATGGCGGTCGGTTCGTCGAGGATCAGTACATGGCAGTCGCCGATCAGGTTGCGGGCGATCTCGACCATCTGCTGATGGCCAATGCCCAGCGTCCCCACCAGGGTGTCCGGGTCGATCGCATCCAGGCCGACCTGGGCCATGGCTTCGATCGCAGCTTTACGCAGTTGCTTGCGGTTGATCCAGCCACAGTTGCGGGGCAGGTTGTCCAGGAACAGGTTTTCGGCCACGGTCAGGGTCGGCAGCAGGTTGAGTTCCTGCATGACCATGCGCACGCCCAGCTCTTCAGCCTGGGTGCGGCTGCCGGGACGGTAATCCTGGCCATTGAACTGCATGTGCCCGGTGGTCGGCGTGACCAGCCCGCCGATGATTTTCGACAAGGTGCTTTTACCTGCGCCATTCTCACCGGTCAGCGCCAGCACTTCCCCGCGATTGAGCGTCAGGGTGATGTCGGACAGTACCGGTTGGGCATAGGTCTTGCCGATACCGCTGACCGAGAGGACAGCGTTCGGGGCGGAAGATGACATAGGAAAATCTCCAGGCGCCCGCTCAGGACGAGCGGGCGCTGTTGGGTGCTGCCAGGATTACTTCTTGAGGACGAGTTCGACCGGGGTTTCGATCACGCCGTCTTTGGACTCGACTTTTTCACCCTTGACCAGCTTGAGCGCGTTCTGGATACCGAATACCGCTTGCTGGGCTGCAGCCTGGTCGGCGGTCGCGAGTACGCGGCCGTCTTGCAACATAGGCTTGATGGCTTCGATATTGTCATAGCCAACCACCAGCACCTTGCCGGCCTTGCCCGCCGCACGTACGGCAGAGACAGCGCCCAGGGCCATGTTGTCGTTACCCGCCAGCAGTGCCTTGAGGTCCGGGTATTCGCTCAGCATGGCAGACGCCACCTTCTGGCCCTGGTCGATTTCCCAGTTACCCGATTGGGTGGAAACAATCTTCATGCCCGCGGCGTCCATCGCATCCTTGTAGCCTGCGGTGCGCTGCTGGGCATTGGTGGTGGTCGGCACGCCTTCGATGATGCCGACCTTGTCACCTGCCTTCAGTTGCTTGGCCAGGTAGTCACCCACCAGCTTGGAGCCTTTGCGGTTGTCCGGACCTACGAACGGGATATCGAGGTTTTTGCTTTTGAGCACGTCCGGGTCAAGGCGATTATCGATGTTGACGACCTTGATGCCGGCATCGGAGGCTTTCTTCAACACGGTGACCAGCGCCTTGGAATCAGCCGGAGCAATCACGATGGCGTTTACTTTGGCGAGGATCATCTGGTTGACGATATCGATCTGCGCGCTGGTGTCGGTTTCGTTCTTGATCCCGTTGGTGATCATGTCGAAATCGGCGGCGTGTTCTTTCTGATAAGCCTTGGCGCCGTCCTGCATGGTCACGAAAAATTCGTTGGCGAGGGACTTCATCACCAGGCCGACCTTGGGTTTGGCGGCGGCGTCATCGGCAAAAGCAGAGGAAAGGGGCAGAGCAGCGGATGCGGCAGCAAGCACAGCGACAGCAAGAAGACGTCCAGCAAATGGCAGCTTCATGGGTTCACTCCGATCTTATGATTATTGTGAGCAACGCTTGCACTGCGAAACATCTCGCAAACGTTTGCGTTGTTCAAACTATGAGAACCTTGTCGAGATTTGTCAACGGGTGAAAAGCGTCTTTCATCCAGGCGCTCGGTTACCTTCCCCTACACCCTGCGGGTCGCAGGATTGAACCTCAGCTTCTCCCGATCGTTGTCTAAAACGACAGGCTATGGCGCCCAAGTCCCACACCCACCGTTGATATTCCATCATGGTTTTCGGACAACCGAACGCAATACCACCCTGCTGTTCGGAATGCCGGACGAGCACGCTGCCCACTCATCTTAAAATTCAATATAAGTTGTTTTAAATCAACACGTTAATTTATGACCGCGAACATCATGGGCTTGGTACAAATCCTGCTCTTTCCAAGCACCTCGCGGCATTCAGAACGGCCCGGGTGTTCTCGATGAACCTGCTACAGCACTCATCAAAAACCAGAGAGAAAAATAATGAAATCTGCACTGAAGACTTTTGTTCCGGGCGCCCTCGCCCTCCTGCTGCTGTTCCCCGTTGCCGCCCAGGCAAAGGAAGTTGAAACCAAGACCAAACTGTCCAACGTCGTGATCCTCGCCACCGGCGGCACCATTGCTGGCGCCGGCGCCAGTGCGGCCAACAGTGCCACGTACCAGGCGGCCAAAGTCGGCATCGAACAACTGATCGCCGGCGTTCCTGAGCTTAGTCAGATCGCCAACGTACGCGGCGAACAAGTGATGCAAATTGCGTCCGAAAGCATCAACAACGAAAACCTGCTGCAACTGGGCCGCCGTGTTGCCGAGCTGGCCGACAGCAAGGACGTGGACGGTATCGTGATCACCCACGGCACCGACACCCTGGAAGAAACCGCTTACTTCCTCAACCTGGTGGAAAAAACCGACAAGCCAATCGTGGTGGTCGGCTCCATGCGCCCAGGCACCGCCATGTCGGCGGACGGCATGCTCAACCTGTACAACGCCGTGGCCGTTGCCGGCAGCAAAGACGCGCGCGGCAAGGGCGTGCTGGTGACCATGAACGACGAGATCCAATCGGGTCGCGACGTCAGCAAAATGATCAACATCAAGACTGAAGCGTTCAAAAGCCCATGGGGCCCGCTGGGCATGGTGGTTGAAGGCAAATCCTACTGGTTCCGCTTGCCTGCCAAGCGTCACACCATGGATTCCGAATTCGACATCAAGACCATCAAGAGCCTGCCGGACGTTGAAATCGCCTACGGTTACGGCAACGTGAGCGACACCGCCGTCAAAGCCCTGGCCCAGGCCGGTGCCAAAGCCATCATCCACGCCGGTACCGGCAATGGTTCGGTGTCTTCCAAGGTAGTGCCGGCCCTGCAGGAACTGCGCAAGCAAGGCGTGCAGATCATTCGTTCTTCCCACGTGAATGCCGGCGGTTTCGTTCTGCGCAATGCCGAACAGCCTGACGACAAGTACGACTGGGTCGCCGCACATGACCTGAACCCACAAAAAGCCCGGATTCTGGCGATGGTTGCCCTGACCAAGACCCAGGACAGCAAAGAGCTGCAACGGATGTTCTGGGAATACTGATCCCCGGTAACACGGGTAGAGGCGGGTTCACCCGCTTCTACCTCTCCTCTTACACCTCGATACAACTCCCCGCGCTCAATCACCTCGCTGAAAACGCTGCCAGACAAACCTCCTGAATTTTAAGCAGTTGCGAAAATCGTAACAGTTAAATACTGTATGCCCGTACAGCACACTAAGGAATACTCCGTGGCAACGTCCTCTTCCGCAGCGCCAACCCCTGACGCGTACGCACGCCTTGCCGTTCGCGTGCAAAAAATCATCAATTCGACCAATGCCCAGAAAGCCAAGGCTGCCTTGATCTTTCGCTTGCCGGATGAGCCTGAGGAGGAATGGGCGCGCTTGCTGGAGGAGATTGCGGAGAACGACAACGTCACCCTCGCCTACCGGGATGACGGTGGCGTGCAGATTTTCTGGGTTGTGCCGAAGGAAGATTGATTCAATGAGTGGCCGTTTTATTGCTGTTTTTTGCCTGTTTTTTGCCGTTACAGCCCACGCACAGGCGCCTCGAACCTTCAGCGAGGCCAAGAAAGTCGCCTGGAAGCTCTACGCCCCGCAATCCACGGAGTTCTACTGTGGCTGCAAATACACCGGCAACCGGGTCGATTTGAAAGCCTGCGGTTACGTACCGCGCAAAAATGCCAACCGTGCCGCACGCATCGAATGGGAACATATCGTCCCGGCCTGGCAGATCGGACATCAGCGCCAGTGCTGGCAAGCCGGCGGGCGCAAAAACTGTACGCGTCACGATGATGTGTTCAAGCGCGCCGAGGCGGACCTGCACAACCTGGTGCCGAGCATCGGCGAGGTCAATGGCGACCGTAACAACTTCAGTTTTGGCTGGCTGCCGGCGCAACGCGGGCAGTACGGCTCATGCCTGACCCAGGTCGATTTCAAGGCCAAAAAAGTCATGCCCCGCCCGTCTATTCGCGGAATGATCGCCCGAACGTATTTTTACATGAGCAAACAATACGGCTTGCGCCTGTCAAAACAGGACCGCCAGCTGTATGAAGCCTGGAACAAGACCTATCCGGTGCAACCCTGGGAGCGCCAGCGCAACCAGACTGTGGCGTGTGTGATGGGGCGCGGTAACGAGTTCGTCGGCCCGGTAAACCTGAAGACCTGCGGTTGAGCGTGGGCGGAGTTGCCGCCCACCCTGCCGGTTATTGCGCGACCTTGTGCTCGATAACCTCTGATTCGGTATCGTTTTTCTTGGCCCGTGCGAGCTTTTCGGTCAGCAGCGCCTGCTTGGCTTCAGCCTCGGCCTTGCTCGCGAACGGGCCTAGATACACCTCGTCCTTGCCGTCTGTTTTGACGATATAGAAGTTGAAACCATGTTCGAGCAACCAGGCAGTCAGGTCGGTGATTGCTTGCAGCTTATGGTCCGGCGGGCCTACCCACACATCCCATTCCTGAGCGGCAATCGCCCCGGTTTGTGGCTGGCTCTCGGTCACGGCAGGCTTGGCCTTGGGGGCGTCAACCGGTTTACCTTCACCGCAACCGGCCAACGCCAACACCGCAATTGCCATCGCTACTTTACGCACAGCCCTGCTCCTTTAAGGATAAAGAGGCAACTTTATCATTCACTGTCTATTCTGGCCGTCATAAACGTTGGCTTAAACAATGCGAATGATGTATCGCAGACCTGTATGATGCCGCCATGGGAATTAATGTCGCCTCTATGCGTCCTAAAAGAGGCAGTCACAGGGAAGCGCTTAGCAGTAAGCTACACACATCCGACACCTGCCCTGTCTGAAACATGTGTCCTTAAAAGTAATCAAGGAGAAGTCCATGCTGATACTCACCCGCAAAGTTGGTGAAAGCATAAACATCGGTGATGACATCACGATCACCATCCTGGGCGTCAGCGGCCAGCAAGTACGAATCGGCATCAACGCACCCAAGGACGTTGCCGTGCATCGCGAGGAGATCTACCAGCGCATTCAGGCTGGCCTGACAGCTCCGGACAAAAACCAGACTCCTTGACGCCTCACTCAGTAGCCAGCCTTTTCGTTCATTGTGATGGCTGGCGAAAACCCTTCCGCCCACTCGCGCTTCCTGCATGATCGGCGTGCTTTATGCTTTCAGCTACGCTGCAAGATAAAACTGTCTTGGCGACTGGAACTTGTTGCGTAATTCGCGGCCGAATCCACTGACTATAACCCTACCATCAGTGTGCGTTCAGGAGCACGTCGATGAGACCGATTGCAAAACAACCGCTTGCCTCCAAGTCTTGGGGGATCGCCCTGCTGATAGGGCTGGCCTTCGTGGTGCTGGGATATGGCGTGAAGTTCGAGATCGAAACAGTCAGTGACCCCGGCAAGCGTTCGTCGATGGAACTTACACTCTTCTTGTGCGGCTACCTGTTCGTGTTCTGCCTACAGCCTATCCAGAAAGCCATTTTGCGCAAATTATGCCAGCGCGCCGCGCAACGTGAGCACCCGAAAACCGCACGTTGATGGCGGCTAATCTGCTATTAGATCGCCGGTATTTACAGGTCGGCGGCAGGATCTATGCTTGGGCTTGCACGGTTTCTGAAAGGCATTGACGCAGATGGATACCCTCAGCAAATCTCAAATCGAAGCGGCCCTGGCGGCGCGTTTGCCCAGCTATGCGATCACCTGTACGTTACACGCTGACGGCACCCTTTCCGCCATCCTTAGTGGTCCGGAAACCGACCATTTCGCGATTACCGGCATCGTGCGCGCGCACTACCATGGCCCCGAGGCGATTGCCCGGCTTGCCAATGAAATCCTCAGGGAAATGGTGCTTTCGCGCCAAGGCATCAAGAGCAGCCGACTGCAGGCGCCACCCGACTCGCCTTCCTGCGCACAAAGCCGAGACCAATAACGGGCTCGGCTTTTTCGTTTCAGTCTTCCAGGCGCTGCAAGCGTAACGTGCCCTCTGCATCGCGCAGAACCTGCAGCGGCTGATAGTCGTTAATGCAGGCATGCGCCGTGACGATCGGCGTCAGGTGTGTATTGGTTACAACCAGCACATCCGCGCCGGCCGCCTCCCCGGCGCGAATCCCCACCGAAGCGTCTTCGAACACCAGGCAATCCTGCACCGGCACACCCAGACGCTGGGCGCCCAGCACGTAACAGGCGGGATCGGGCTTGCCGCTGGCAACGTCCTCGGCCGTCACCAGCACGGCTGGGGGCGTAATACCGGCCGCAGCCAGGCGTCGTAGCGCGAGCGCCTTGGGCGCAGACGTGACCAGTGCCCATTGATCGCCAGGCACGCTATTCAGAAACCCGACAGCACCGGGAATCGCCACCACGCCTTCGACGTCGTTGATTTCGGCCTCGGTAATCCACTGTGCTTCAACTTCGGGGTCCACGCCTGGCAGTGCCTGGCGAGTAATAGTGTCAATGGCGCGTGCGCCATGAATGGTGGTCAGGAACGCCGCCACCTCCAGACCGTGGCGTTCAGCCCAGATGCTCCACACGCGCTCGGCGGCGGCAATGGAGTTGAGCAGGGTGCCATCCATATCAAACAGGAAGGCGCGGTAACGTTGGGTGAATACGGCTGGACCTCGAATGGACACTGCGTGGCTTCCTCATAGGCGGTAACAAATAATCGGCCCGATGCAATCTACGGGTCACCTCCTCGCTTGTAAACGCCAGCGGTATCTGGCGGCCCCTGCGATTGAATGACAGGTTTGTAATGAGCCTGTAAGGCTTGTCAGCACCCTCGCTTCATACAGTGGCGTCGTCAGTCACCCACACCGGGTGGCACAACTTCCCACTGATGATGAAGGGCCGCACGATGAAACCTGCCAGCAAACTCTGCCTGATCGCCGCCAGCCTGTTGATGCTGGGCACCGGCACCGCCATGGCCGGCACTGTCGCGCCGGTCAAGGCCAACAATGTGGTGCTGGTGCACGGGTCCTGGGCTGACGGCTCGAGCTGGTCCGAGGTGATCACGCGCCTGCAGGCCGCCGGGCTGCATGTGACCGCCGTACAAAACCCACTGACTTCGGTGGCCGATGACGTCGCTGCCACCAACCGCGTGCTGGACCAACAGGACGGCCCTACCGTGCTGGTCGGTCACTCCTACGCCGGCACCGTGGTCAGCGACGCCGGGGCGAACCCCAAGGTCAGCTCACTGGTGTACGTGGCCGCCCGTGCACCGGACGCCAACGAAGACTTCGTCGCCCTGTCTGCCAAATACCCCAGCACGCCGGTGCGCGCCGGTGTCGTCGAGCACGACGGTTACCTGACGCTGAACCAGGACGCCTTCCTCAAGTACTTCGCCGCTGACGTGCCGCGCGCCAAAGCCCTGCAGCTGTACGCGGTACAGCAGCCGATCGCCAAGACCCTGTTCAACGGCCGCACGGTGAATGCCGCCTGGCACACCAAGCCGTCCTGGTACGCAGTGTCGAGCAATGACCAGACCATCAACCCGGACCTGGAGCGTTTTCTGGCCAAGCGCATGAACGCGACCACCATCGAACTGCCGTCGAGCCACTTGTCGCTGGTGTCCCACGCCAAGGCAATCACCGACCTGATCCTCGAAGCGTCCGGCCGCCAGCCTTAAACCACGCATTACAAACTTGTCATGATCCTGTTGGCTGGCTGTTTGGGGTGCCTGGTTACTGTGAACTCACTGCCAGCCCCGGCAGCCAACCCTTAAAGAGAGCTACTGCCATGAAACTGTTTATCCTGGGCTTTGCCGCTTTGCTTGCTACCGGCTCTGCGTTCGCTGCCGACACCGCCCCTGACGCTAACGTGATCCACGACAAAACCGGCTTCTTCGTGCACCTGGACGTGGCCAAAGTGCTGTCGAGCACCGACACCTACGGCCAATGCGGGATCGTCCCGGCACAACTCAAATACCTCGACTCCCAAGACCGTGAACACGTGCTGGACTACCAGGTGCAAGGCATCGGTTGCCCCAGTGACAATTGATCCGGCTACACTTGCGCAACGCAGCGAACCAGGGCACTTCCCATGAACATCCTCGTAGTCGAAGACGAACCCAAGGCCGGCAATTACCTGCTCAATGGCCTGCAGGAACTGGGTTACTCGGTGAGCCTTGCCCGCGACGGCGTAGACGGCTTGCACCAGGCACTGGAAACGCCCTTCGACGTCATCGTGCTGGATGTGATGATGCCGAAAATGGACGGCTGGGAAGTGCTGCGCCGCCTGCGCAAAGAGGCTGACACGCCGGTGCTGTTCCTCACTGCCCGCGATGACATCGCCGACCGCATCAAGGGCCTGGAACTGGGCGCCGACGACTACCTGATCAAGCCCTTCTCCTTCGCCGAACTAGTCGCGCGCTTGCGTACCCTGACGCGTCGCGGCCCGAGTCGCGAAGAAGAGCAACTGCACATCGCCGACCTGCAGATCGACGTGCTCAAACGCCGCGTCACTCGCGGCGGCACGCGCATTACATTGACCAACAAGGAGTTCGCCCTGCTGCACCTGTTCGCCACCCACCAGGACCAGGTGTTATCACGCTCGATGATTGCTTCGCGGGTCTGGGACATGAATTTCGACAGCGACACCAATGTGGTCGACGTCGCCGTGCGGCGCCTGCGCCTGAAAATCGACGACCCATTCCAGCTCAAATTGATCCACAGCGTGCGGGGCATCGGCTACCGCTTCGACACCCAGCCATGAACCCTCGCCGCCATTATTCGCTGACCCTGCGCCTGGCGCTGATCTTCGCCCTGCTCGCCTTCGCGCTGCTCGCCACCTTGGGCGTTGCGTTGTACCGCGAGCTTGAGCGTGAACTGATCAAGCGTGACGACGCCGCACTGATTTATCGCGCCGACCAGTTGCGCAACCTGCTCAAGGACAGCAACACCCTGGACCTGATCAAGACCAAGCCAGAGCTGTTCCAGAACATGCTGGGCAACAGCGAGTCGGTGCTGAGCATCGCGGCGCCGGGGCAAAAGCCGTTGCTGCTGGTAAACCCGGGCAACATTGCAATGCCAGATGTGCCGCCCGTGCCCACCAACCGTGAACTGGGCTTTGCCGACGTGCACCATTTACCCGGTATCAATGGCGTGCCTTTCGCCACCGTGGCCGCGTCCATCGACTCGGGCGACCTGGGCAGCCTGCAAGTCACCACCGGGCGCCTGATGACCGAACGCACGGCGATGCTCGCCAGCTATCGCTTGAGCGTGTTTATCCTCGCCAGCATCGCCGCGGTCATTCTCGCCATCGTCAGCTACCTGCTGGTGCACCGCGGGCTGGTGCCACTGCGGCGCCTGGCCGTGCACACCCAAGGTATCGGCGTGGGCAACCTGGCCGAACGCCTCGACAGCCACGGCGCGCCCAAAGAGCTGCTGCCGATGATCGACGCCTTCAATACCATGCTTGAACGGTTGGCCAAGGGCTTTGTGCAACTGAGCCAGGTATCCACCGACATGGCCCACGAGCTGCGCACGCCGATCAACAACTTGCTGGGGGAAACCCAGGTCGCCCTGCAACAGAGCCGTAACATTGAGAGCTACCAGCAACTGCTGGCGTCCAATGTCGAAGAACTCGAACGCCTGGCACGAATGCTCGACAACATGCTGTTCCTCGCCCGTACCGACCCGGCCAGCGCACTGCGCCAACGCCAGGAACTGAGTGCGGCGGATGAAGTGGAGCGTATAGCCGACTACTTCGAAGGGTTGGCGAGCGATGTGGATATTCACATTCAGGCCGAGGGCGAAGGCCTGATCTGGGCCGAGCCGATGCTGTTGCGCCGCGCCTTGGCAAATTTGTGTGCAAACGCCATCAAGTACGGCGCACCCAGTTCGCAGTTGCTGATTCAGGCCATTCCAGACGCCGAGGGCATCAACTTGCGCGTCAGCAACCAGGGGCAGACGATTCCCGCCGAGCATTTGCCGCGCCTGTTCGAGCGTTTTTACCGGGTGGATGAGTCACGGGAACGCTCGGCCCAGTCCAATGGGCTGGGGCTGTCGATTGTGGCGACCATCATGCAGCTGCATAACGGCCGCTACCGGGTCACCAGTGAGGCCGGAGTGACCTGTTTTGAGTTGTTTTTCCCCAGGCGCGAAGCCTGAACACCGCGAGCCGGGTCAACTGACCTGGCCACCGGCCTGCACCACATCAACCTGTGTGTTCCATGCCACCTGCACCGCCAGGCGCAAGCCTTCTAAGGTTGTCACCAATGGCATCGATGCCAGCCCAGTCCCCACCACCTGCTCCGGCAAGTTCGGCACATGGATGAACCCACTGCGAACGTCCGTGCCGGCCAGCGCGTGCTGCAACAGATAAAACACCTGATTACACACAAACGTACCCGCCGTCTGCGAAACCGCCGCAGGCACCCCGGCCTCGCGCAACGCCTTGACCATGGCCTTGATCGGCAATGTGCTGAAGTACGCCACCGGCCCGTCGATCACCACGGGCGTATCGACAGGTTGCTCACCCAGGTTGTCCGGGATGCGCGCGTCGTTAACGTTGATCGCCACCCGCTCCATGGAAATGCTGCTGCGTCCAGGCCCGAGGTCCGTTGCGATCACCATCGACGGGCGCAATTGCGTGATCCACTCAGCCAGGCACTCCCCCACCAAGCTAAATGCACAGGGCAGTCGGCGCGCAACAATCTGCACATCCTCGCCCAATAGCATCCCATCCAACTGGCGTACAGCCTCCCAGGACGGGTTGACCGGGTCTTGATCAAAAGGCTCGAAGCCCATCAACAGTAACGTTTGCATCCTGGCCTCACATCAACAGGTAAAGCAGCACAATATTGACCACCAGCATCATCAGTGCCGTCGGCAGCTGCGCCTTGATGACCGCGTTCTTGTCGGGCAACTCCAGCAAGGCCGCCGGGACAATATTGAAGTTGGCCGCCATCGGCGTCATCAACGTGCCGCAATAGCCGGAGAACATGCCAATCGCCGCCATCACCGCCGGGTTGCCGCCATAGATGCCCACCAGCACCGGCACGCCGACACCGCCGGTCATCACCGGGAACGCCGCAAAACCATTGCCCATGATCACGGTAAACAGCGCCATGCCCAATACATACACCATCACCGCCACCAGCTTGAAATCCAGGTTGATATAGGTGGTGGTGACATGGGCAACCGCTGTGCCGACCCCGGCTTCATTGAACAGCAAGCCGAGCATGGCGAGCATTTGCGGCAGCACCATGGCCCAGCCCAAGGCTTCGGTCAGGCGTCGGGATTCACGCAAGGCTTGCACCGGTGTGTCGCGGGTCAACCAACAGGCCAGGCCGAGGGCGATCAGGCAGCCGATGCCCAAGGAGACAAAAGTGGTGTTTTTCGGGTCCAGCAATGGCACGCCACCGATTTCGGTGTGCTTGAGCAATACCGAGCCAATCACGGTGGTCAGCGGAATGGCCAACGCTGGGATAAACAGCTTGTGGCCAAGCCGACCGGCACTGGCACGGGCAGACTTGTCATGCAACTGGGCATGCACACCGCGCCCCACGCCACCCAAACCTGCGATCAACGCCATCACCACCACGCCAACGCCGATAACCACCGGCGGCAAACGCTCCCCGACCAGGAACGGAATGGCAAACAGCAACCAGAATACCGCGCTGGACCAGCGCTTGGGATGGGTACGATCCAGCAGGATCATGCCTGCGGTAATCAACAGCAGAATGCCAGCAAGCCAGTACAGGCACTCAATCGAGATAATCATTGCGCAGACTCCACCGGCGTCGCGACGGGCGTCATCTCGCGGGTAAGCCTTCGGTCGAACCGGTGCAGGCGAATCGCATGGATGATAAACGCACAGATCGCCGTCGGAATGCCCCACACCGCGATGTGCAACGGCTCCACATCAATCCCCGAACCGAGCAGGAAGGTGTGCATCAGCGCAATCGCACCAAAGGCAACAAAGATGTCTTCACCGAAAAACAGCCCGACGTTATCGGTCGCCGCACACATCGCCAACACCTTGTGGCGCACCTTGTCCGGCAGCTTGCCGTAGCGTTTTTCCGCTGCGCCTTCGGCCATCGGTGCCAACAGCGGGCGCACCATCTGCGGATGCCCGCCCAGGCTGGTGAGGCCCATGGCGGCCGTGGACTCGCGCACAAATAGATACATGATCAACAAGCGCCCCACCGTGGCGCGCTCGAAGCGGGCGATCCAGTTCTGCGCATGCAGGCGCAGGCCATGGCGCTCCAGCAGCCCAATAACGGCTAGGGGCAGTAACAGGATCAATTGCAAGGCGCGGGTCTGAAGGAAGCCTTCGCCCATGCTGGCGAGGATTTTTTCCAGCGGGAAGTGGGCGGCAAGCCCCGTGGCAATGGCTGCGGCGGTCACCACCAGCAACGGATTGAAGCGCAGGACAAAGCCAACCACGATGACAAGTACGCCGATCAACGGCCATAGGTTCACAACAGTTTGCATGACGATTAAGTCCTAGAATGCGCGCTGCGGCGCCATGACGGCAGGTGTGAACAAAGGGTTCACAGCATGAAAGTGGCGTGCAGCCCGACGTGGTTTTTTATTGTTGACCTGGGAGGTCGAGCGTCAGTGGCGGCAACTGTGCTGCTTGGGGGCGGGAGGTGTCCAACAAGAAAAATTGTTGCTGCAAACCAATAAATTTTGTCGGTGATGGGCGCCGGGTGGCCCGGCGCTTTGAGGGAGTTCAGCTCAAGCGCTTGTGGAAAAAATGGCGTTTATGGCCCGGCGGGAAATCAGCAATGTGGCCAAATTCAGTGAAGCCCTGCTTGCGATAAAACCCGGGCGCCTGGAAGCTGAAAGTGTCCAGCCAGATGCCCTCGCATCCGCGTTCACGGGCCAGGTCTTCAGCCGCACGCATCAATCGCGTGCCCGTGCCTTGGGTGCGCATCTGGTCGGGAATGCTCAACAGTTCAATGAACAACCACCCGAAGGAAATCTCCCCGTAAAGACCGCCCACTACTTCTTGAGAAGCGGGATCACGCAGCAAAATACCGACCGTTTCGGACGGCATCTGGCCGGTGTGGCTGCGGTTGAAAGCCCGCAGCGGCTTGAGAATGGCCTCGCGCTCCTGCGCCGTCACGTCGAACGATACTTCCATTGCCAATTCCATTACGGACTCCATGGGTTGAATTCAATCGTTCCTCAGTATGCCTTGGGCGCACCAAACCTGAGTGGATCTGCGCCAGTTTCATTAACCCAGCGGCGCTCAATCACCTTAAGTCGTCTCGACAGCATGGATCTCGTTCCAGACCTATACTCAATACAGTGTTGCGCGGTCCTGCGCAGCGCTCAGCGCAGTATTGCCGATGGAGGCAGCCGCTATGTACGCCGGACAAACGAGTATGGCGACAACAAATGGTGAGATACGGTGCCAGATGTTTGCACAGATTATCTGCCTGTTATCGGTGGCTACGCTGTTCTGCTAGCAGTTCTCAGCGCAGTAACCCGCAAAGCGGTATGGGCAGGTATTGGCAAAATTCCAGCCAAAAAAAGAGCCCACCTTTCGGTGAGCCCTTCAACACTCAAGGTTTTGCACGTGTCAGAAGTGTGAGACTCAGGCCAGCTCGGCCAAATCTTTTACGTCAAAAGGCTTCAAGTCGGCCGAATTGCCCGATCGAATTTTCCTCACCCACTGCGCGTCACTCAACAGTGCTCGCCCAACAGCGATCAAGTCGAACTCCTCTTTCTCCAATCGCTGCACCAAATTGTCGATGGCTGCCGGTTGGGAGCTTTCGCCGCTGAAGGCGCCGAGGAAGTCGCCGGACAACCCCACAGAGCCGACACTGATAGTCGCAGCGCCCGTCAGCTTTTTGGCCCAGCCGGCAAAGTTCAGACCCTGCTCGCCGTCCAGTTCCGGGAACTCGGCTTCCCAGAAGCGCCGTTGAGAGCAATGCAAAACGTCCACACCGGCCTCCACCAGTGGCACCAGCCAATCGGACATGCTTTCAGGCGTCGTAGCCAATCGGGCGCTGTAATCCTGCTGCTTCCACTGACTCAGACGCAGAATGACCGGGAAATCCGGCCCTACGGCTGCGCGTATGGCCTTGACCACTTCCGCCGCGAACCGTGAACGCTCCTTGATCGTTGCGCCGTTGAAGTGGTCGGAGCGTTCATTCGTACCTGTCCAGAAAAACTGGTCCAGCAGGTATCCGTGGGCACCGTGTATTTCGACGGTATCAAACCCCAGCCGCTTGGCGTCAGCAGCGGCCTTGGCGAACGCCGCAATGGTGTCGGCAATCGCCTCATCA
The DNA here is from genome assembly GCF_013385245.1 of Pseudomonas sp. IPO3747. Lineage (NCBI taxonomy): Bacteria > Pseudomonadati > Pseudomonadota > Gammaproteobacteria > Pseudomonadales > Pseudomonadaceae > Pseudomonas > Pseudomonas sp. IPO3747. The sequence goes on along the minus strand of NZ_JACAQL010000011.1, from coordinate 42,780 downwards.
TTCATGGCCTGCCCCAGTGGTTTCTGCGGGCCGGCAAGCCCCGACGGGCTCTCAAACCCACCGGCGGGCGCCCAGTCTTCCTGGAAACTGGGCGCGGCCCCGACGTGCCAGATCTGCGGCCCCATTTTGCCACCGGCGCGATGAACACCATCGATTACTGCTTTCCAGCCTGCGAGTGATTCATCGCCATGGAAAAACGGAATCCGCGACATATTACGAGCGCCCGGACGATCCACCACAGTCCCCTCAGACAGAATCAACCCGACCTGGTTTTCCGCACGCTTGCGGTAATAGGCGGCGATTTGTTCGTCAGGCACACCGCCCTTGGCGAAAGCGCGCGTCATAGGCGCCATTACAATTCGATTCTTCAGGGTCAAGGACTTGATCGTGAACGGCTGAAATAGAGAGTCGAGATTCGTAGAACTCATTGAGAGATGCTCCGAGCAAAAGGAAACTCCATGGTATAAGTTGTATACCTAATATCAATAAGGCACTTAAAAGTGCTCAGGTATACCCGAGGAAACTACATGCAGGAAAAAGCTATTCAGGCGTTGGGGCAAAACGAGAACCCTCCAGTCGTCTACGCCGCTGATTGCACCAGCCGGATACTGCTCGATCAGATCGCGGACAAATGGTCCGTATTGATACTGGCAACGCTCTGTAAAAGCCCGCTGCGCTTCAATGAAATCAAACGTCGACTCGACGGCATTACGCAAAAAGCGCTCACGCAAAGCCTGCGTCGCCTGGAGCGCAATGGCATTTTGTCGCGCCGCGTCATTCCCTCTTCTCAAGTCGCGGTCGAGTACAGCGTTACGGACCTGGGGCATACGCTGGAAGAGCCATTTCGTGCGTTATATAGGTGGACGCTCCAACATTCTGAAGCTGTGATGAACGCCCAGGCGGCATTCGATAAGCTTGCAGAAGAGCAGCAGCACGACGGGTAAAAGCATAACGATGGCGGCGGGAGTGTTGATAAGGAAGTTTTGCAAATCGCAGACAACAAAAAAGGGCCCACCTTTCGGTGAGCCCTTCCAGACCGCCCAGCAGAGCGGATTTTGTTTGGTAGGCGCGATTGGACTCGAACCAACGACCCCCACCATGTCAAGGTGGTGCTCTAACCAACTGAGCTACGTGCCTGCTGTGAGGCGGCATTCTACGGAATTCCGAAGGGGTGTCAACATCTTTTTTGCAGCTAACCCTATGAATATGCGAATTTTTTATTTGTGAAAGGCATGCCCGGGGTTTTCGGGTGGCTGGCAGGCAATTTTCAACTCAGGTAGGATCGGCGCACTCGTAAAAAATATAAAACAGAGGTTCCAGGATGGCGAACACCCCCTACCCCCAGTCGTATTACGCCGCGTCCGCGAATGCGGTTCCGCCACGCCCGGTGCTGCAAGGTGAAGTCGAAACCGATGTCTGCGTGATTGGCGCCGGTTATACCGGCCTGTCCAGCGCGCTGTTTCTGCTGGAGAACGGTTTTCGCGTGACGGTACTGGAAGCCGCCAAGGTCGGCTTTGGCGCCTCGGGCCGCAATGGTGGGCAGATCGTCAACAGCTATAGCCGCGACATCGACGTGATCGAACGCAGCGTTGGCCCCAAGCAGGCGCAGTTGCTGGGGCAGATGGCGTTTGAGGGCGGCAGGATCATTCGTGAGCGCGTGGCCAAGTACCAGATCCAGTGCGACTTGAAGGACGGCGGTGTGTTCGCTGCACTCAACAGCAAGCACATGGGCCACCTGGAGTCGCAGCAGCGCCTGTGGGAGCGCTACGGCCATACGCAGCTTGAGTTGCTGGATGAGCGCCGTATCCGCGAAGTGGTGGCCTGTGACAACTATGTCGGCGGCCTGCTGGACATGAGCGGCGGCCATATTCACCCGCTCAACCTGGCACTGGGCGAAGCAGCGGCGGTGGAGTCCCTGGGCGGCACGATTTACGAGCAGTCTGCGGCGGTGCGCATCGAGCGCGGCGCCAACCCTGTGGTACACACCGCCGAGGGCAAGGTCAGGGCCAAGTTCATCATCGTCGCGGGCAATGCCTACCTGGGCAACCTGGTGCCGGAGCTGGCGGCCAAGTCGATGCCGTGCGGCACCCAGGTCATCACCACCGCGCCGCTGGGCGATGAACTGGCCAAGACCTTGCTGCCGCAGGACTACTGCGTCGAGGACTGCAACTACTTGCTGGACTACTACCGCCTCACCAGTGACAAGCGCCTGATCTTCGGCGGTGGCGTGGTGTATGGCGCGCGCGACCCGGCCAACATCGAAGCGATCATCCGCCCGAAGATGCTCAAGGCCTTCCCGCAGCTCAAGGATGTGAAGATAGATTACGCCTGGACCGGCAATTTCCTGCTGACCCTGTCGCGCCTGCCACAGGTGGGTCGCCTGGGCGACAACATTTATTACTCACAAGGCTGCAGTGGCCACGGCGTGACGTACACGCACCTGGCTGGCAAGGTGCTGGCAGAAGCGTTGAGAGGCCAGGCAGAGCGTTTTGACGCGTTTGCCGACCTGCCGCACTACCCATTCCCGGGTGGGCAGCTGTTGCGCACACCGTTTGCGGCGCTGGGCGCATGGTATTACGGGCTGCGGGATAAGCTGGGGTTCTGATTGCGATAGCTGGCTGCCGACGATGGCCTTACCTTGGACCGAGGTGAAGCTATCGCAGGCAAACCAGCCCCCACATTGACCAGTGGCAGCTGCAGAAGAAGCTCAACCCAAAATATCAAATCACAGACACAAAAAACCCCGGTCTTTCGACCAGGGTCTTTGCTATCGGGTCAAAGCAGCTTAACGCTTGCTTTGTGCTCCAAGGCGTTCAGCGGGCCTTGGGGCAGATATGGCGCAGCGGACGGGACTCGAACCCGCGACCCCCGGCGTGACAGGCCGGTATTCTAACCGACTGAACTACCGCTGCGTATCGCTTGACCAGTTGAGCCTAAACCCTCAACCGTCTTTAAACGTATGACTGATCAGCCTAAGCCTTTCAATCTCAAACCCGACAAATCGGACCTGGAAAATATGGCGCAGCGGACGGGACTCGAACCCGCGACCCCCGGCGTGACAGGCCGGTATTCTAACCGACTGAACTACCGCTGCGCGTCGGTGCAACCTTTAACGTTGCGTCTTGCCCGAAGGCAAAACTCTCAAGAAGTGGTGGGTGATGACGGGATCGAACCGCCGACCCTCTGCTTGTAAGGCAGATGCTCTCCCAGCTGAGCTAATCACCCTTTGCTTCGTTGAGGCCGCGAAATTTACGCAGGTAGCAGACCTAAGTCAATAGCCTGCTTGAAGTTTTTCTGAAAAAGACAAAATTGCTTCAAGGCGGCTACCCGCCCTACTCGCTGTAAATCATCTTCTTGCTCATGCCGCCGTCGACCACAAACTCTTGGCCAGTGACAAACCCTGCCTGACGCGACAGCAGCCACGCCACCATCGCCGCCACATCCTCAACCGTGCCCACCCTGCCCGCCGGATGCTGGGCATGATCGGCATCGGTCAAAGGCTCGGCACGCCGCGCCGCTGGATCACGCGCATCGATCCAGCCAGGGCTGACGGCATTGACCCGCACCTCCGGCCCAAGACTTATGGCCAGCGCGTGAGTCAGGGCCAACAGCCCGCCCTTGCTCGCCGCGTAGGCCTCGGTGTCGGGCTCCGATTGACGCGCGCGGGTCGAGGCCAGGTTGACGATCGCGCCGCCATGGGCACGCAGGTACGGTGCACAGTGCTTGGCCAGCAGCATCGGCCCGCTGAGATTTACCGCCAGCACGCGGTTCCAGTACGCCAGGTCGAGGCTTTCGAGGGTGATATTGCGCGGGTCGGCCACCGCGGCGTTGCACACCAACGCGTCCAGGCGACCGAACTGACCGAGCACTTCGGCAACGCCTTGGGCGACCTGCTTCTCGTCGGCCACGTCCATGCTGATAAACCAGGCGTTGTCACCCAGCACCTTGGACACCTTGGAGCCGCGCTCGCGGTCCAGGTCGGTCAACACCACCTGCCAGCCTTCGCTGATCAGCCATGCCGCGATGCCGAGGCCAATGCCTCGGGCGGCGCCCGTCACCAGCGCAACACGGCCGTTACCGGCCGCTGCTGTTTCCATGGACCACTCGATCACAAGGCAGCCAGCCCGCGAGCCAGGTCAGCTTGCAGGTCGGCTACGTCTTCCAGGCCCACTGCAATGCGGATCAGGCTGTCACGGATGCCGGCCGCTTCACGCTCCTGTGGCGCCAGGCGCCCGTGGGAGGTGGTGCTGGGGTGGGTGATGGTGGTCTTGCTGTCACCCAGGTTGGCCGTGATGGAGATCAGGCGCGTTGCGTCGATAAAGCGCCAGGCGCCGTCTTTGCCGCCTTTTACTTCAAAGCTCACCACCGCGCCGAAACCACGCTGCTGACGCTGGGCCAGCGCGTGTTGCGGGTGGCTCTTGAGACCGGCGTAATGGACTTTCTCAATCCCGTCCTGTTGCTCCAGCCACTCGGCCAGGGCCTGGGCATTGGCGCAATGGGCCTTCATCCGCAGGCTGAGGGTCTCCAGGCCTTTGAGGAAGATCCACGCATTGAACGGGCTCAGAGTCGGCCCGGCGGTGCGCAAGAAACCCACCACTTCCTTCATCTGCTCGCTGCGGCCGGCGACTACGCCGCCCATGCAACGGCCCTGGCCGTCGATGAACTTGGTGGCAGAGTGCACAACAATGTCCGCGCCCAGCTTCAACGGCTGTTGCAGCGCCGGCGTACAGAAGCAGTTATCGACCACCAGCATCGCGCCCTTGGCGTGGGCCACTTCGGACAACGCGGCGATATCTACCAACTCGGCCAGCGGATTGGACGGCGACTCGACGAACAGCAGCTTGGTGTTGGCCTTGATCGCCGCATCCCAGCCGGACAGATCCGCCAGGGGCACGTAGTCCACTTCGATGCCGAAGCGCTTGAAGTACTTCTCGAACAGGCTGATGGTGGAGCCGAACACACTGCGCGACACCAGCACATGGTCGCCAGCACTGCACAGGCTCATCACCACTGCCAGGATCGCAGCCATACCGGTCGCCGTGGCCACCGCCTGCTCAGCGCCTTCCAGGGCCGCGATACGCTCTTCGAACGCACGCACGGTCGGGTTGGTGTAACGCGAGTAAACGTTGCCCGGCACTTCACCGGCAAAGCGCGCAGCCGCGTCGGCTGCGGTGCGGAACACATAGCTGGAGGTGAAGAACATCGGGTCACCGTGCTCACCTTCCGGGGTGCGGTGCTGACCGGCGCGCACAGCCAGGGTATCGAAAGCTACGCCATCGAGGTCGCTGTCCAACCGACCGGCATCCCATTCCTGACTCATGCTGCGACTCCTTACTCAATACTCTATTTAAGATACAAAACCGGCCCCTCAGGGCCGGTGTTTACTCAGTTGTTGTACAGATCGATGATCGCACTGACCGCCTGGGTCTTGATCTTCGACGAGTCGTTACGCGCCTGCTCGATCTTGTTCAGGTAAGCCTCGTCGACATCACCGGTCACGTACTTGCCGTCGAACACGGCGCAGTCAAACTCGGCGATCTTGATCTTGCCACCACCGACCGCCTCGATCAGGTCCGGCAGGTCCTGATAGATCAACCAGTCGGCACCGATCAGGTCGGCTACATCCTGGGTCGAACGGTTGTGGGCGATCAGCTCGTGGGCGCTCGGCATGTCGATACCGTACACGTTCGGGTAACGCACGGCAGGCGCGGCGGAGCAGAAGTACACGTTCTTCGCACCGGCTTCGCGGGCCATCTGGATGATCTGCTTGCAGGTGGTGCCGCGCACGATGGAGTCGTCGACCAGCATCACGTTCTTGCCGCGGAATTCCAGCTCAATGGCGTTGAGCTTCTGGCGCACCGACTTCTTGCGCGCCGCCTGGCCAGGCATGATGAAGGTACGGCCGATATAACGGTTCTTGACGAAACCTTCGCGGAACTTGACGCCCAAGTGGTTGGCCAGCTCCAGCGCAGCGGTACGGCTGGTGTCCGGGATCGGGATCACCACGTCGATATCGTGCTCAGGACGCTCGCGCAGGATTTTCTCGGCCAGCTTCTCGCCCATGCGCAGGCGCGCCTTGTACACCGAAACACCGTCGATGATCGAGTCCGGACGCGCCAGGTAGACGTGTTCGAAGATGCACGGAGTGAGTTTCGGCGCAATCGCGCACTGACGGGTGTGCAGCTTGCCGTCTTCGGTGATGTATACGGCTTCGCCCGGCGCGAGGTCGCGGATCAGGGTGAAGCCGAGCACGTCCAGGGACACGCTTTCGGACGCGATCATGTACTCGACGCCTTCGTCGGTGTGACGCTGGCCGAACACGATCGGGCGAATGCCGTGCGGGTCACGGAAACCGACGATGCCATAACCGGTGATCATTGCGACGACGGCATAACCACCGACACAACGGTTGTGCACGTCGGTCACGGCAGCGAATACATCTTCTTCGGTCGGCTGCAACTTGCCGCGCTGGGCCAGCTCATGTGCGAACACGTTGAGCAGCACTTCCGAGTCGGAGTTGGTGTTGACGTGGCGCAGGTCAGATTCGTAAATCTCCTTGGCCAGCTGTTCAACGTTGGTCAGGTTACCGTTGTGCGCCAGGGTGATGCCGTAAGGCGAGTTGACGTAAAACGGTTGAGCTTCGGCCGAGGTCGAGCTACCGGCAGTCGGGTAACGCACATGGCCAATGCCCATGTGCCCGACGAGGCGCTGCATGTGACGCTGATGGAACACGTCACGCACCAGGCCATTGTCCTTGCGCAGGAATAACCGGCCGTCGTGGCTGGTCACAATACCGGCAGCGTCCTGGCCGCGGTGCTGGAGGACGGTTAGCGCGTCATACAGCGCCTGATTGACGTTCGACTTACCGACGATACCGACGATGCCACACATGCGACGCAACCCCTACTTAATGAATCTTGACTGAACACTACTTACTGAGGCGTTTTGGCCGGCAAGAGGTGTTCCTTGAACGAAAGATCAGCGGGTACGCTGATTCCGCTGGCCAGCCACTGACTGCTCCACCCCAATATGAGGTTCTTGGACCAATCTGCAACCAATAGAAATTTTGGCACGAGTACCGACTCCTGCCACCACGAATCCTGCTGTACCGGCCCCAGGCTCAACAGCCCGACCGCCACAACCACCAGCAAGCCGCCACGTGCGGCGCCGAAGGCCATGCCGAGAAATCGATCGGTCCCGGAGAGGCCGGTGACACGTATCAACTCGCCAATAAGATAATTGACCATTGCCCCCACCAACAGCGTGGCGATGAACATGATGGCGCAGCCCGCAATGACGCGAGCCGAAGGTGTTTCGATATACCCGGCCAGGTAAACCGACAGTGAACCACCGAACATCCAGGCTACAACTCCTGCGATGATCCAGGTCAGCAACGACAGTGCTTCTTTTACGAAGCCGCGGCTTAGACTGATCAAAGCGGAGATGGCGACGATTGCTACGATCGCCCAATCAACCCAGGTAAATGGCACAGTGCAGCCTACGTACGGATAAGGCGGCGCATTTTAGCAGAGCGCTGGGCTATCGGTAAGCTGTGATTGTGGGTGCTTTGCAAATCAATGGGTTGAGCAATCTCAAGACCACCCAAAAACAATGTGGGAGCTGGCTCCCACAAAAGCCAGCTCCCACATTTGCCCTGCATTCCAACCCTTTACTCAGCCGCGCTCAGGCTGGAACCGCACCACAAACCCATTCAGGTTCTGCTGTCGCCCCAGCAGGTCACGCAGGCGATCCGCTTCGGCGCGCTCGATCAGCGGCCCGATAAATACGCGATTTTTGCCGTCGGCACTGCGGATATAGGCGTTATACCCCTGGGCACGCAACTTTTTCTGCAAGGCATCGGCGCTTTCACGGTTGGCCAGGCTGGCGAGCTGGATCGACCAACTGATCGGCAGACCATTCGGGTCGATACGGCTTTGACCGACATCCGGCTTGCCCGGCGCGGCTGGTTGTGGCGCTACAGGCTTGGGCGCAGGGGCTGGCGCAGCAGGTTTGGCAGCCACCACCGGGGCCGCTGGAGCGGGCGCCGGCTTGACCACCGGCACACTCTGTTGCACCGGCACTGCTGGCGCCGCTGGAGTCGTTTGCGCAGCCACCTCATCATCGCTCGGCACCGGTTCTTCAGGCAGCGTCTGCGGCTCAGGCACCACCACCGGCTCCACCTGAACTTGCGGCATCGCTGGCGCCTGTGGCGCTGCCGGTGCCTCGACCACGACCTGGCGCTGTTCGTCCTGGCGCGAAAACAGCATCGGCAGGAAAATCACCGCCAACGCCACCAATACCAGGGCTCCGACCATTCGCTGCTTGTATGCGCTATCCAGTAATGCCATGTGCAGCTTCCTCCGTGGAGCGCCGGGCCAACCACTCAAGCGCCTCGGCAACACAATAAAATGATCCGAACAACAGAATCTCGTCCTCGGCCGTCGCCACTGCACATTGCGCCTCAAGCGCTGCAGTGACGCTTGCATACGACGCCGCCGACGCACCAAGGTTCTGCAATGCCACTTGCAGTTCGGCAGCCGGGCGACTGCGCGGCGTGTCCAGCGGCGCTACCGCCCAAGCCTGGACATTGCCGAGTAACGGCGCAACCACACCGTCCAGATCCTTGTCAGCCAACAGCCCGAACACCGCCAGGCGACGACCGGCAGGTGGCGTGCGTGACAGACGTTGCGCCAGGTACTCGGCGGCGTGCGGGTTGTGCCCCACATCCAGCAGCAGGTTCAAACGCTTGCCTTCCCACTCGAATGTGCGGCGATCCAGGCGCCCCACCACACGAGTAGCCAGCAACGTGGCAGCAATCTGCTCGGGATTCCACGGCAGATCCATCAACAGGTACGCTTGCAGCGCCAGCGCGGCGTTTTCCATCGGCAGGTTCAGCAGCGGCAAATCCCGCAGCTCTACCACCTGGGCACGCGCATCACACCCGCGCCACTGCCAATGCTGGTCGCCAACTTCGAGATTGAATTCGCGGCCGCGCAGGTAAAATGGGCAATCCAGCTCGCGCACCTTGTCCAGCAAAGGCTGCGGCGGGTTCAGGTCACCACACAGCGCCGGCTTGCCTTGGCGGAAGATCCCGGCCTTTTCATAAGACACCGACTCGCGAGTGTTGCCCAGATAGTCCGCATGGTCGACACCAATGCTGGTTACCAGCGCGATATCGGCGTCCACCACGTTAACGGTATCCAGACGCCCGCCAAGCCCGACTTCCAGCACGACCACATCCAACTGCGCACGCTCGAACAGCCAGAAAGCCGCCAAGGTGCCCATTTCAAAGTAAGTCAGGGAAATTTCGCCACGGCCGGCATCCAGTGCGGCGAAGGCTTCGCAAAGCTGCGCGTCAGTGGCTTCGATGCCATTGAGCTGCACCCGCTCGTTATAACGCAGCAGGTGCGGAGAATTGTAGACGCCTACTTTAAGCCCTTGGGCTTGCAGCAGCGCCGCGACAAAGGCACAGGTAGAGCCTTTGCCGTTGGTGCCGGTCACCGTGATTACACGCGGCGCCGGGCGGCCCAACCCGAGGCGGGCCGCTACCTGTTGCGAGCGCTCCAGGCCCATGTCGATGGCTGACGGATGCAACTGCTCAAGGTAAGCGAGCCATTCGCCCAGGGTACGTTGGGTCATAGGTTTGCTGGCACCGGCGGAACAACGATAGGTTCGATTTTAGGTGCGACGTACACAGGCGTCGGCAAGCCCATCATTTGCGCCAGCAGGTTACCCAGGCGTGGGCGCAGTTCACCGCGCGGGATGATCAGGTCGATCGCACCATGCTCCAGCAGGAACTCGCTGCGCTGGAAGCCTTCCGGCAGCTTTTCACGTACGGTCTGCTCGATCACGCGCGGGCCGGCAAAGCCGATCAGTGCTTTGGGCTCACCGACGATCACGTCACCCAGCATCGCCAGGCTGGCGGAAACACCGCCGTAAACCGGGTCAGTCAGTACCGAGATGAACGGGATGCCTTCTTCACGCAGACGCGCCAGTACCGCAGAGGTCTTGGCCATTTGCATCAAGGAGATCAGCGCTTCCTGCATGCGCGCACCACCAGAGGCAGCGAAGCAGATCATCGGGCAACGATTTTCCAGCGCGTAGTTGGCGGCACGTACAAAACGCTCGCCGACGATGGCACCCATGGAACCGCCCATGAAGGAAAATTCGAACGCGGACACTACCACCGGCATACCCAGCAGCTTGCCGCTGACCGAAATCAGCGCGTCTTTTTCGCCGGTCTGCTTCTGCGCTGCGGTCAAGCGGTCCTTGTACTTCTTGCCGTCGCGGAACTTGAGACGGTCAACCGGCTCCAGGTCTGCGCCCAGCTCGTTACGGCCGTCGGCATCAAGGAAGATGTCGATGCGCGCACGGGCGCCGATACGCATGTGATGGTTGCACTTGGGGCAAACGTCCAGGGTCTTTTCCAGCTCCGGGCGGTACAGCACCGCGTCGCAGGATGGGCACTTGTGCCACAGACCTTCAGGAACCGAGCTTTTCTTCACCTCGGACCGCATGATCGAAGGGATCAGTTTGTCTACTAACCAGTTGCTCATGCTTTCTTTCTCCAGTACCGGTGGCTTGAACACAGCCCCGCGTATGCCCTTGAGCTAAATTCATATGTGGCGATGACACAGGCTGGACGGGGTCAGACGTTCGACCGGCCATTTCCCGCCTGTATCCTCAGCCTTCCAGACAACCTGCCAACGCAGGGTTGCCACTTCATTTCCGGGCCTCCCGCAGGCGGCACCGGTGCTGTTCTACACAGTGGTAGTTATGGACGGCGGCAGACTGCCAGCCGTCACATCGCGCCACTGCTGTTGCGCACGGCCTGCATGAATGCGCGAATCTTGTGGTGATCCTTGATGCCCTTGCCCTGCTCCACTCCGCCGCTGACGTCCACCGCATAAGGCCGGACCTGCTCGATGGCCGCCGCGACATTCGCGGGATTGAGCCCACCTGCGAGGATGATCGGCTTGCTCAAGCCTTCGGGAATCAGCGTCCAGTCGAACGCCTCACCCGTGCCGCCGGGCACGCCTTCGACATAGGTATCCAGCAAAATGCCGCGAGCGCCAGTATAGGCGGCGCACGCAGCAGCAATGTCATCCCCGGCCTTGACGCGTAGCGCCTTGATGTACGGGCGCTGGTAGCTTTCGCATTCATCGGGGCTTTCGTCACCGTGAAATTGCAGCATATCCAACGGCACGGCATCCAGGGTTTCGTTGAGTTCGCAACGGCTGGCGTTGACGAACAGCCCCACGGTGGTCACGAATGGCGGCAGCGCAGCGATAATCGCCCGCGCCTGCAACACATTTACCGCGCGCGGGCTCTTGGCATAAAACACGAAACCGATGGCATCCGCCCCCGCTTCGACTGCCGCCAGCGCGTCTTCTATGCGGGTAATCCCGCAAATCTTGCTGCGAACGGCTGGCATGTCGTGGAAACCTCAGGGGTTGGGCCGAGAAAGTCCCGGATGGTAACAAAAGCGCTTGCAGGCGTCAGCCGTCAAGTTCGCTGAAACCTGTGAGGAAATGTGGACCGATAAAGCGCTGCGGCAATTCAAACTCGTCGCGGTACTCCACATCCACCAGGTACAAGCCGAACGGGTGCGCCGTGACACCGCCGGTGCGGCGAACGCGGCTCTCCAGCACTTCCCGCGCCCACTCCACCGGGCGCTCGCCAGTGCCGATGGTCATCAGCACACCGGCAATATTGCGCACCATGTGGTGCAGGAAAGCACCGGCGCGGATATCCAGCACGATCATCTTGCCGTGACGGGTAACGCGCAGGTGATGGACTTCCTTGATCGGCGATTTAGCCTGGCATTGCCCCGCACGGAAGGCGCTGAAATCATGCACGCCGACCAGATGCTGGGCGGCCTCGGCCATACGTTCGGCATCCAGCGGGCGGTGGTTCCAGGTGATTTCTTGATTCAGGTGCGCCGGGCGGATCTGATCGTTGTAGATCACATAGCGGTAGCGCCGGGCAATGGCCTTGAAGCGCGCATGAAAATGCGCAGGCATGACCTTGGCCCAGGTCACGCTGACGTCATGGGGCAAATTGATATTAGCGCCCATCACCCAGGCTTTCAGCGTGCGCTCGGCCTGGGTGTCAAAGTGCACCACCTGGCCACAGGCATGCACACCGGCATCGGTACGCCCGGCACACATCAGCGAGACCGGCGAATCAGCCACCTTCGACAACGCGTTTTCGAGGGTTTCCTGCACAGTCAGCACACCTGAAGCCTGGCGCTGCCAGCCGCGATAGCGCGAACCTTTGTATTCCACGCCCAAGGCGATGCGGTTAAAGCCTGCGGCCGCCATTTCGGCAGCCGCGTTATCTATATTTGCCAAGAACTGAGAGCCCGATGAGTTGCGCGAAGGCGGGCATTATAAAGGCGCTGGAGCTATGCGGGGCGCTTTTGTTGTGTGGGAGCTGGCTTGCCTGCGATACAGGCACCTCGGTCTACAGTTGAGACCCGGTTGACGCCATCGCAGGCAAGCCAGCTCCCACACAAACCAGCTCCCACAGGGGGTTTGTATCAATTGTTAGATTTTGCCGAGCATTTCCTTGGCTTCATCGCGCTGCTCTTCACTGCCCTCGGTCAGCACTTCATTGAGGATGTCCTTTGCGCCATCCGCATCGCCCATGTCGATGTAAGCCTGGGCCAAGTCCAGCTTGGTGGCGACCTCGTCGGTGCCGGAAAGGAAGTCAAACTCCGGCTCATCAGCGCCCAACGCCGCGTCTTCAGCGGTGAAGGAAGGCTCGATCGGCGGATGCTCGAGGCTCGAAGACAGGCGATCGAGTTCTGCGTTGACGTCATCGAGCTCCGAGGCGAATGCATCAGGCTTGGCAACGGCCGGGGCTTGCGGCTCGTCCGCCAGGGACAGGTCGAAGTCCTCCGGCAGGTCAAAATCGTCCAGCGCAGCCGGCTTGAGGGTCGGCGGCTCAACAGCCGGCACGTCCTTCATTTGATCTTCCAGGCCCGACAGGAAGTCGTCATCGGCCTGCGAAGACGGAGCCTCAAGCTGCAAGTCCAGGTCGAAGTCCGACAGGTCATCAGGGCTGGCCTTGGCTTCGGTCTGCTGTTGCAGCACCGACTCAAAGCTCGGCGCGTCTTTCGGGCTGACTACGGTGGGTGACGCCGCTTCCAGGTCATCCAGACTCAGGTCGAAATCGGTGTCGAACGCCTCAGGCTCCGGGGCAGGCGCGGCGGGCTTTTCTTCGAGCAAGTCCTTGACGTATTGAGCATCCAGGGCCGCCGCTGCCACCGCAGCACTGACGCCCGCAGCCAACACGGCCATGGCCGGGAAGCGGTTTTTGAGCTGCTCGACCTGGGCATGGTTTTCACCATTGGCCACCAGTTGACGCTCCTGGGTGACGAAACCGTCCTTGTCGCCTTGCAGGCCATAGACTTCCATCAACTTCAGGCGCAGGTCGCTGCGCTTGGGTTCGCGCTTGATCGCCTGCTCCAGCACATCGGCGGCCTGGTTCAGGTGGCCACGGTCGATATGGGATTGCGCTTGCGCCAGTGCATCACTGGAGTTTTCCGGGGCGACGGCGACGGCCAATGGCGCCAGCACGGAGGCGACCGATGGCACCACCACAGGCTCAGCAACCGCCGCCGGCGCAGGAGCAGCAGCCAATTTAACGTTCGGCGCTGCCACCTCAAGGCCTTCGAAGCTGTCCGCAGGCAGATCGTGATCCACATTTGGCGTAAATGCCGGTTCTTCGGCCAGCGCGCGTGCCATGCGCAGGTGCTTTTCCTCTTCGAGGCGCGCATTGCGATGGCGCGCCCACAGCAGCAGAAGCAACAACACCAGCAAGCCAGCCGCGCCACCGATTACACCAAGGACGATCGGATTGGTCAGCAGCTCGTTGAACTTGCCTTCGTTGGTGGCAGGCGTGTCCTGCGCCTTGATTGGCTCAGGCGCGGGTGCTGCGGCAACGGGCGCCGCCTCAGCGGGTGCAGGCGTTGGCGTAGCTTCAGTTGCCAATTGAGCCGGCATCGCCGCTGTCGCCTGCGCCGCCGGCTCAGGGTTACCGGCCTGCAACCTGGCGAGTTGATCGTTTTTCAGTTGAATCAGTTTTTGCAGCTTGTCCAGTTGGCTTTGCAGGTCGGCCGCACGGCTTTTGAGCTCTTCATTGTCGCGACGGGTGGTGTCCAGCTGCTCCTGGGTCATCGCCAGTTTATCGCTCACCGCTCGGCTATCACCGGCCTTGCCCTTTGCGCCTTTTTTGGCCGACTCCGCCGAGACCAGGCTCAAGTTGTCCTTGGCCGTGGTGCTCGACGGCGCATTGCCCGCCTGGGTGCGCTTGGTCGCGTCCAGCTGTTGCTTGCCCGCCACCGGGTTACTGGCTGCGCGACGACCTGCGCGCCAGGCAGCATTTTGCGCAGTCACTTCGGCAATCGCCTCGGGCTGCGGCAAGCTGGTGGCTTGCTGGCGGTCCGGCAGGCGCAGAACCTGGCCGGTTTTCAGGCGATTGATGTTGCCGTCGACAAAGGCATCAGGATTAAGCGCCTGGATGGCCAGCATGGTTTGCTGCACCGACGCACCGTTGCGATTCTTTTCGGCAATTTCCCACAAGGTGTCGTGAGAGGTCGTGGTGTGTTGAGCGGATTTGCTGGCGGTCTTCGCCGGGTTGGCGGCCGCAGTGCTGGCCGGTGCGCTCAAGCGCGGCGCGGGCGCGTTGGCGGTCGGCGCCGGCTGCTCGAACTTGGCAGGGTCGAGCAACACACTGTAGTCGCGCATCAAGCGGCCATTGGGCCACTGCACCTGCAGCAGGAAACGTACGTAGGAATCGGGCAGCGGCTTGCTGGAGGTGACGCGCACCACACTGCGGCCGCTGGGGTTGACCACCGGGGTAAACGTCAGGTCATTGAGAAACGCCTGGCGGTCAACGCCTGCATCGACAAACGCCTGGTCGGAGGCCAGGCTCGGGGTGATCTCAGCAGCCGTGAGGCCGCCCACGTCGAGCAATTCGATTTCCACCGACAACGGCTGGTTCAGCTTCGATTTGAGGGTCATCTCCCCAAGTTGCAGCGCCTGCGCCATACCGGAGGACAGCGCCGAGGCGGCCGCTATTGCTAACACCAGTTTGCGAACTTGAACCATAGCCTCATCCTTTGTCTGAACACTCCCCGGCCTGCGAGAAGGTTGGTAACCGCTGCCATAAGGCATGGCGAGCCGATAGGTTACCGACGCGCTTCTTTACCGCTTGGGGCCAAGCATAGCGCCTGGCTAGAATCAATCTACAAATTGCCGCCAAGTATCTTTTACACAAGGCCTTTTATCAACAACTGCGCCAGCTGTACGGCGTTGAGTGCCGCGCCCTTGCGTACGTTATCTGACGTCAGCCACAGATTTAGTTCCGCCGGGTCATCCACACCTGCACGCACACGGCCGACGTAGACCACATCCTGGCCGACCGCATCGCCCACAGCCGTGGGGTAATCGCCCTCTTCAACCAGTTCGATGCCAGGCGCCGCTTCCAATGCACGGTTCACCGCTGCCAGATCGACCGGCGCGCCCAATTGCAACGACACCGTCAGGCTATCGCCAAAAAACACCGGGGCTTGAACGCAGGTTGCAGAAATCTTCAGCAATGGAGTTTCCAGCACCGCGCGCAGTTCGTGTACGAGACGTTTCTCCAGGGCTGTATGACCTTTCGCATCTGGCGTGCCGACTTGTGCCAAAAGGTTGAAGGCCATTTGCCGATCAAAGAACTTGGGCTCCAGCGGGCGCACGTTCAACAGTTCGGCGGTCTGTCGCGCCAGCTCGCTGACGGCTTCACGGCCCTGGGCGGATACCGCCAGGTTGGCGGTGACGCTGACACGCTGGATCTCCAACAATTCACGCAACGGCGCCAGCACCACGGCCAGGTTGGTCGCCGATGGGCTTGGGCTGCTCAGTTGGAAGGGCTTTTTCAAACTGTCCAGTACATGGGCATTGGCTTCCGGCACCACCTGAGGCGCCTGTTCAGCAGGCAAGGCGCCAGACAAGTCGATCACCGCGCAACCGGCAGCGGTGGCGCGCGGGGCGAAGCTCAAGGTAACGGCCGGGCCGGCCGCAAAGAAGGCAAGCTGCGCTTTTTTGAAATCGAACTCATCGACTTCCTTGACCCGCACGTTCTTGCCGCGAAACGGCACGGAGGCGCCGGTCGAATTGCTGCCGGCCAGCAGATAGAGGGTGCCCACCGGAAAATCCAGTTCTTCGAGAATCTGCACCAGGGTTTCACCGACGGTGCCAGTGGCGCCGATCACGGCGATTTCAAAGGTCTGGGTCATGGAGGCTGCCTCGGGCATTGCGGGGGGAGCGGCACTTTACCGGGTGGCTCGGGGTGAGGCAATTAAGCTGGCCTTTGTGGTGAGGCTGATGGCCTCATCGCAGGCAAGCCAGCTCCCACCCTTGAATGTGTTTACAAAACAAAATGTGGGAGCTGGCTTGCCTGCGATGGCGGCCTCAAGGGCAACAAAAAACCCGCGCCTGTCACCAGTACGCGGGTTTCTCTTACGGCTTCAAGCGATCAACGCTCAAGCAAGATCCGCAGCATGCGACGCAGCGGCTCGGCAGCGCCCCACAGCAGTTGGTCGCCGACCGTGAACGCGCCGAGGAACTGGCTGCCCATGTTCAGCTTGCGCAGACGGCCCACCGGTACATTCAGGGTGCCGGTGACCTTGGTCGGGCTCAGCTCCTGCATGCTGATGTCGCGGTTGTTCGGCACCAGCTTGACCCACGGGTTGTGCTGGCTGATCAACCCTTCGATATCGGCGATCGGCACGTCTTTGTTCAGCTTGATGGTCAGCGCCTGGCTGTGGCAGCGCATGGCGCCGATGCGCACGCAGATGCCGTCGACCGGGATCGGGCTCTTGAAGCGACCCAAAATCTTGTTGGTCTCGGCCTGGGCCTTCCACTCTTCGCGGCTCTGGCCGTTTGGCAGTTCCTTGTCGATCCACGGGATCAGGCTGCCGGCCAATGGCACACCGAAGTTCTCGGTCGGGTAAGCGTCGCTGCGCATGGCTTCGGCCACGCGGCGGTCGATGTCGAGGATCGCGCTGGCAGGGTCGGCCAGTTGATCGGCGACAGCGGCGTGGGTCGCGCCCATCTGCTTGATCAGTTCACGCATGTTCTGCGCACCGGCGCCGGACGCCGCCTGATAAGTCATGGCGCTCATCCACTCAACCAGGCCGGCTTCGAACAAGCCGCCCAGGCCCATCAGCATCAGGCTGACGGTGCAATTGCCGCCGACGTAGTTCTTGGTGCCGGCATCCAGTTGCTGGTCGATGACCTTGCGGTTCACCGGGTCGAGGATGATCACCGCGTCGTCCTGCATGCGCAGGCTGGAGGCGGCGTCGATCCAGTAACCCTGCCAGCCGGCTTCGCGCAGCTTGGGGAAGACTTCGCTGGTGTAGTCGCCACCCTGGCAGGTCAGGATCACATCGAGGGTTTTCAGCTCTTCAATGCTGTAGGCGTCCTTGAGCGGGGCGATATCCTTGCCCACGGACGGCCCTTGGCCACCTACGTTCGAAGTGGTGAAAAACACCGGCTCAATAAGATCGAAATCCTGCTCTTCCAGCATCCGCTGCATGAGCACGGAACCGACCATACCGCGCCAACCGATCAGACCTACACGTTTCATCGCAACTACACCTTGTTAAAAAGTGGGCCGCCTTGCAGCAACAACTGCAAGCGGGCCGGAGAGATTACAGATTCCGCAGCGCGGCGACTACTGCGTCGCCCATTTCTTGCGTGCCGACTTTGGTGCAACCCTGTGACCAAATGTCACCGGTGCGCAAACCTTGATCCAGCACCAGGCTTACGGCCTTCTCGATGGCATCCGCCGCTTCGCTCAGGTTGAAGCTGTAACGCAGCATCATCGAGACCGACAAAATCGTCGCCAACGGGTTGGCAATGCCCTGGCCCGCGATGTCCGGCGCCGAACCGTGGCAAGGCTCGTACATGCCCTTGTTGTTGGTGTCCAGGGACGCCGACGGCAGCATGCCGATGGAGCCGGTGAGCATCGAGGCCTGGTCCGACAGGATGTCGCCAAACAGGTTATCGGTGACAATCACGTCAAACTGCTTGGGCGCACGCACCAGTTGCATGGCAGCGTTGTCGACGTACATGTGGCTCAGCTCGACGTCCGGGTAGTCCTTGGCGACTTCCTCGACGATTTCGCGCCACAGTTGGCTGGAGGCCAGTACGTTGGCTTTATCGACCGAGCAGACCTTTTTGCCGCGCACGCGGGCCATGTCGAAACCGACACGGGCGATACGGCGGATTTCACTCTCGCTGTACGGCAGCGTGTCGTAGGCCTGGCGTTCGCCATTCTCCAACTCGCGCACGCCGCGTGGCGAGCCAAAATAGATACCGCCGGTCAGTTCACGCACGATCAGGATATCCAGGCCCGCGACCACTTCCGGCTTGAGGCTCGACGCGTCAGCCAGTTGCGGGTAGAGGATGGCCGGGCGCAGGTTGCCGAACAGGCCCAGTTGCGCGCGGATTTTCAGCAGGCCGCGCTCAGGGCGGATGTCACGCTCGATCTTGTCCCATTTCGGGCCACCCACGGCGCCGAGCAGCACGGCATCGGCCGCACGGGCGCGGTCCAGGGTTTCGTCAGCCAGCGGCACGCCGTGCTTGTCGATGGCCGCGCCACCGATCACGTCGTGGCTCAGCTCAAAGCCCAGGCTGTACTTGCTGTTGGCGAGTTCCAGGACCTTGACCGCTTCGGCCATGATTTCCGGACCAATACCGTCGCCAGGGAGAATCAGAATCTGCTTGCTCATGCGTTCCTCATTTCATCAAGCGACCCGCCCGTGGGCAGGTCGGGAAAAATCAATCAGCGTTCAGCGAAAACCACCAGCACGTCGGTGCTGAAGGTGCCGTCGGCTTGAATCTCGTAGTAATCGCGCACTTCCTGGCCCATTGCCTGTTGCAGCGCAAGGATCGCCGCGCGCAATACCTCTGGCGTGCGCATGCGCTCGACCCACGAGGTGTATTCCAGGCGCAGGCGTTGACGGCTGCTGGTGCGCACATGCAAGCCGGATTCGCTGAGCTGTTGCATCCATTCGGCGGCGCAATAATCGCGCACGTGGCTGGTGTCACGCAGCACTTCGACGGTTTGCAGGTAAGTGTCCAACAGTGGGCTGCCCGGTGACAAGACGTCGACGAAGGCTGCCACGCCACCGGGCTTGAGCACCCGGCGCACTTCGCGCAGCGCCAGGCCCAGGTCGCTCCAGTGGTGGGCCGAGTAGCGGCTGAACACGAAGTCGAACTCGCCGTCGGCGAATGGCAGGCGCTCGGCGGCGCCGTGTACGGTGCGGATGTTGGCCAGGTTGCGGTCTTTGGCGGCGGCCGCAACCACGTCGAGCATCTGTTGGGACAGGTCGTAGGCCACCACTTCTTTAACCAGTGGCGCCACCTGGAAACTCACATGCCCGGCGCCGCAACCCAGATCCAGCAGCCGTGCAGCGCCCTGCCCGGCCAGTTCGGCCTGGAGCAGCGCGAATTCGGTGCCTTGGGCGTGCACGGCACTGCTCAGGTAGGCGGAGGCTTGCTCGCCGAATTGTTTTTGCACGACTTGGGTGTGGGCGGTGGTGGTCATGGTGGCTTTCCTTGGGTGTTGGGGTGGTTGTACGGGCGCTATCGCAGGCAAGCCAGCTCCCACAGTGGAATGCATTCCAGGGTGGGAGTCGGGCTTGCCCGCGATGGGGCCCGCACGGTTACCGCCAATCAGGCATCGCGAAACAACCAGGGCTGGCTCGCCCGGTGTTTGGCTTCAAACGCGGCAATCGCATCGCCGTCCTGCAAGGTCAGGCCGATATCGTCCAGGCCATTGATCAGGCAATGCTTGCGGAACGCATCCACCTCGAAGTGATACACCTTGCCGTCCGGGCGCGTCACGGTCTGCGCGGCCAGGTCAACGGTCAGTTGGTAGCCCACATCAGCCTCCACCTGCTTGAACAACTCATCCACTTCGGCATCGCTCAAGATGATCGGCAGCAAGCCGTTCTTGAAGCTGTTGTTGAAGAAGATGTCGGCGTAGCTCGGCGCGATGATGCTGCGAAAGCCATATTCTTCCAGGGCCCACGGCGCGTGCTCACGGCTGGAGCCGCAGCCGAAGTTTTCCCGCGCCAGCAATACACTGGCGCCCTGATAGCGTTCGGCGTTGAGCACGAAATCCTTGTTCAACGGGCGCTTGGAGTTGTCCTGGTAGGCGTAGCCCACGTCCAGGTAGCGCCACTCGTCGAACAGGTTAGGGCCGAAACCGGTGCGCTTGATCGACTTCAAGAACTGCTTGGGGATGATCTGGTCGGTGTCGACGTTGGCGCGATCCAAAGGGGCGACAAGGCCGGTGTGTTGGGTAAAAGCTCTCATCGGGTATTCCTCAGATCAATTCGCGAACGTCGATGAAACGACCGTTGACGGCAGCCGCAGCGGCCATGGCCGGGCTGACCAGGTGAGTACGCCCGCCGGCGCCCTGACGCCCTTCAAAGTTACGGTTGGAGGTCGACGCGCAATGCTCGCCCGATTCCAAACGGTCCG
The DNA here is from genome assembly GCF_013385245.1 of Pseudomonas sp. IPO3747. Lineage (NCBI taxonomy): Bacteria > Pseudomonadati > Pseudomonadota > Gammaproteobacteria > Pseudomonadales > Pseudomonadaceae > Pseudomonas > Pseudomonas sp. IPO3747. The sequence goes on along the minus strand of NZ_JACAQL010000011.1, from coordinate 22,234 downwards.
GGTTCATCGCCAGGCACATCGAGCAGCCCGGCTCACGCCATTCAAAACCGGCTTCGAGGAAGATCTTGTCCAGGCCTTCGGCTTCGGCTTGGGCTTTGACAAGGCCCGAACCCGGCACCACGATGGCTTGCTTGATGGTCGAAGCCACTTTGCGGCCCTTGGCGATCACCGCCGCAGCGCGCAGGTCTTCGATCCGCGAGTTGGTGCAGGAGCCGATAAACACGCGATCCAACTGAATGTCGGTAATCGCCTGGTTGGCTTGCAAGCCCATGTATTTCAGGGCGCGCTCGATGGAACCGCGCTTGACCAAGTCGGTTTCTTTAGCCGGGTCCGGCACGTTCTGGTCAACCGCCAGGACCATTTCCGGCGAGGTGCCCCAGCTCACTTGCGGCTTGATCTGGGCCGCGTCGAGCTCGACCACGGTGTCGAACACCGCGTCGGTGTCGGAGACCAGGTCTTTCCAGGCCTCAACGGCGGCGTCCCAATCGGCGCCCGCCGGTGCGAATGGGCGACCTTTGACGTATTCAACGGTTTTTTCGTCCGCCGCCACCATGCCCACGCGGGCACCGGCTTCGATGGACATGTTGCAGATGGTCATGCGGCCTTCGATGGACAGGTCGCGAATCGCGCTGCCGGCGAATTCGATGGCGTGGCCGTTACCGCCGGCGGTGCCAATCTTGCCGATCACGGCCAGCACGATGTCTTTGGCGGTCACGCCGAACGGCAATTTGCCTTCGACTTTCACCAACATATTTTTCATCTTCTTGGCGACCAGGCACTGGGTGGCGAACACATGTTCCACCTCGGAGGTGCCGATGCCGTGCGCCAGGGCGCCGAACGCGCCGTGGGTGGACGTGTGGGAGTCGCCGCAGACCACGGTCATGCCCGGCAAGGTGGCGCCCTGCTCCGGGCCGATCACGTGGACGATGCCTTGACGCACATCATTCATCTTGAATTCGGTGATGCCATATTCGTCGCAGTAGTCGTCGAGGGTCTGCACCTGAAGGCGCGACACGGTGTCGACGATGGCGTCGATCCCGCCCTTGCGTTCCGGGGTGGTCGGCACGTTGTGGTCCGGGGTGGCGATGATCGAGTCGACGCGCCAAGGCTTGCGCCCGGCCAGTCGCAGGCCTTCGAACGCTTGGGGCGAGGTCACTTCATGGATGATGTGACGGTCGATATAGATCAGCGACGAGCCATCGTCGCGCCGTTTCACTTCATGGGAATCCCAAAGCTTGTCGTAAAGCGTTTTGCCGGCCATCAGTCGGTCCTCATCACAGGTGCATCTATACGCCGGGCTTTTCAATAACCCTTTGGCTTGTGAGGCTGATGGTATGGCGCTACATTAAATAACTCAAATTCATATTTTTTATGCTTTGGATTACCAACTGGAATACCACCATGGACCTGGCCAACCTCAACGCCTTTATCGCTATCGCCGAGACCGGCAGCTTTTCCGGCGCCGGTGATCGCCTGCACCTGACCCAGCCTGCGATCAGCAAACGCATCGCCGGGCTGGAACAACAATTAAAGGTGCGCCTGTTCGATCGCCTGGGCCGTGAAGTCGGCCTGACCGAAGCCGGGCGCGCCCTGCTGCCACGCGCTTATCAGATTTTGAATGTGCTGGACGATACACGCCGGGCGCTCACCAACCTGACCGGCGAAGTCAGCGGCCGGCTGACATTGGCCACCAGCCATCACATCGGCCTGCACCGCCTGCCGCCCATTCTGCGCACCTTTACCCGGCAATATCCCAATGTGGCACTGGATATTCAGTTCCTTGATTCGGAAGTGGCCTACGAAGAAATCCTCCATGGCCGTGCCGAAGTGGCGGTCATCACCCTGGCACCTGAACCGCACAACCTGGTGCGCGCCACGCCGGTGTGGGACGACCCGCTGGACTTCGTGGTGGCGCCGGAACACAGCTTGACCGGCAACGGCACGGTCAGCCTTGCCGACATTGCCAAACACCCGGCGGTCTTTCCCGGCGGCAACACCTTTACCCACCATATCGTCAGACGGCTGTTCGAGGCCCAGGGCCTCACGCCCAACATCGCCATGAGCACCAACTACCTGGAAACCATCAAGATGATGGTCTCCATCGGCCTGGCCTGGAGCGTTTTGCCGCGCACCATGCTCGATGATCAGGTGGCAAGTATCGCTTTGCCGGGCATACAACTCAGTCGCCAGCTAGGCTATATCGTGCACACCGAAAGGACGCTGTCGAACGCTGCGCGGGCTTTCATGAGCCTATTGGATGCACAGGTCGATCTGCCAGGGATACCGGCATGAAGCTGTGCGGCCCATAAAGCCTGAATAATCCCGCGCCGAACGCCCATTGAGCCAAGGCCCATTGATAATGCGCAACCCCGTCGATTCCGTACCGCCCCTGCCGCGCATTTACGCCTTGGACCCTCAAGAGGCGGAACAAAGCTGGGAAAGTGCTCCACAATTGCTGGCGGCCCTCAATGCTGCCCGCCTTGGCGCGTGGTGCTGGGAAATCGATACGGGCAGGATCAGCTGGTCACGCGGCACCCAGGCGTTGTTTGGCTACGACCCTCGGCAACCCTTGCCCAAAGACCTCGACTACCTGGACCTGCTGGCGCCGCAGGACCGCGCCCGGGTGGTGCGCGCGTTTCATGCGGTGCTGGCGGGCGAGCCGTTCGAGCAGGCCATGCACCACCACATCCAATGGCCGGATGGCAGCCATCACTGGCTGGAAATCAACGGCAGCCTGGCGCCGGACAAAACCGGCCGGCGCCGCATGATCGGGGTAATTCGCGAAACCACCCGCCAGCGCGAGCGCGAACACGCCCTCATGCAATCGGAAAAACGCTTCGCCACGCTGTTTCACCTGTGCCCCAACATGGTGTTGCTCACCCGCCAGTCCGACGGCCGCATCAGCGAAGCCAACCAGTACTTCGAGATTCACTTTGGCTGGCCCGTTGCCGAGGCCATCGGCCGCACCACCCTGGAGCTGGGCCTGTGGCGCCACCCCGAGGAGCGCGCGCTGCTGGTCAAGGCCACCCAGCGCAAGGGCGAGCCGATCACCATGGACGTGCAGTTCTGCGCCAGCAACGGCCAGATTCACGATGGCACCCTCAGCGCGCAAAAGGTCGAGCTTGAGGGCGAGGCTTACCTGATCAGCACCTTTCTTGACACCACCGACCGCAAGAACGCCGAGCAGGCCCTCAAGGACAGCCAGGAGCGCCTCGACCTGGCCCTGGATTCGGCGCAACTGGGCACCTGGGACTGGCATATCCCCACCGGCATGCTCTACGGCTCGGCCCGCGCCGCCCAATTGCACGGCCTGCCGCCCGAACCGTTCCACGAAGCCTTCGATGCGTTTTTTGAAGGCATGTCCGATGCCGACCGCGAGGGCATGCGCAACGCCTACCGCAGCCTGCGCGAAGGCCCGGACGGCAACTATCAGTTGACCTACCGCGTGGAAATGGAAGATGGCAGCCCGCGCTATCTGGAAAGCCGTGCACGCCTGTATCGCGATGACGCCGGCAAGCCGCTGCGCATGGCCGGCACCTTGCTCGATATCACCGACCAGGTTGAACGCGAACAACGCCTGACCGCCTCCGAGGAAAAATTCGCCAGCCTGTTCCAGGCCAGCCCCGACCCAATCTGCGTAACCTGCCTGGACAGCGGCGTGTTTATCGAGATCAACCCGGCCTTTACCCAGACCTTCGGCTGGACCGCTGCCGACGTCATCGGCAACAGCGCCGAGCAGATCGGCCTGTGGGACGATTCGAGCCAGCGCCTGCAACGCATTGAGCAGGTGATCCGCGAACAATCGTTGAGCAATGTGGCCCTGGTGGTGCATCACCAGAACGGCCACAGCCTGACCTGCGTGATTTCCAGCCGGTTGATCAAGGTCGGTGACCAACCCTGCATTGTCACGACGTTGCGCGATATCACCCAGCAACAGCGCTCGGAAGCCGCGCTCAAGGCCAGTGAAGAGAAGTTCGCCAAGGCCTTTCACTCCAGCCCTGACGCGATTTCCATTACCGAGCGCGACACCGGCCGTTACGTCGAGGTCAACGACGGCTTCTGCCGCCTGACCGGCTACCGCGCCGAAGAAGCCATCGGCCTCACGCTCTACCAGATCGGCATCTGGGCCGATGAAAACCAGCGCGCGGCATTGTTGGCCGAACTGCAGATCAAGGGCCGCATTCATCACCTGGAAATGCTCTGGCACAACAAGCGCGGTGAAGTGTTGGCGGTGGAAGTCTCGGTCGAACCCATCACCCTCAATGAAACCCCGTGCCTGCTGTTGACTGCACGGGATGTGAGCCTGTTGAAAAACGCCCAGGCGCAGATTCGTCACCTGGCCTACCACGACCCTCTGACCAACCTGCCCAACCGCGCGCTGCTGATGGACCGTCTCAGTCAGCAGATCGCCCTGCTCAAACGCCATAACCTGCGCGGCGCGTTATTGTTCCTCGACCTTGACCACTTCAAGCACATCAATGATTCCCTCGGTCACCCGGTGGGCGACACCGTGCTGAAAATAGTCACTGCACGGCTGGAAGCCAGCGTGCGCCTGGAAGACACCGTGGCGCGCCTGGGCGGCGATGAATTCGTGGTGTTGCTCAGTGGCCTGGAAGGCACACGTACAGCGGTCAGCGGCCAAGTACAAGTATTGGCCGACACGCTGCGCGAACTGCTGTCGGAGCCGATGTTCCTGGATGGCCACCGCTTGCAGGTCACACCGAGCATCGGCGTGGCGCTTATACCCGATCATGGCTCCACACCGGCCGACCTGCTCAAGCGCGCCGATATTGCGCTGTATCGCGCCAAGGACTCGGGGCGCAACACCACGCAAATGTTCCACAACAGCATGCAGAAAACCGCCAGTGAGCGTCTGCGCATGGAGACCGACCTGCGCCTGGCGCTGTCACGCGGTGAGTTCAGCGTGCATTACCAACCCCAGGTGGATGCACGCGGCAACAAAATTGTCGGCGCCGAGGCGCTGGTGCGCTGGCAGCACCCACAATTGGGCGCGCAGTCACCCACCGAATTTATCAAGGTACTGGAAGACAGCGGCCTGATCCTGGAGGTCGGCACCTGGATTCTCGATGAGGCCTGCGGCGCCTTTGCGCAGCTGATTGCCGAGGGCCTGGTAGACCCGCTAAATTTCAGCCTGTGCGTGAATATCAGCCCCCGGCAGTTTCGCCAGAACGACTTTGTGGAGCGGGTAGAACACAGCCTCAAACAGCATCATCTGCCCTGCAGCCTGTTAAAGCTGGAGATCACCGAAGGCATCGTCATCCAGAACCTGGACGACACCGTGGCCAAGATGCGCCGCCTGAAAAAGCTCGGCGTGAGCTTTGCCATGGATGACTTCGGCACCGGCTATTCGTCGCTGACTTATCTCAAACGCCTGCCGGTGGATGCGCTGAAGATCGACCAGTCCTTCGTGCGCGATGCCACCCATGACCCCAACGACGCGGAAATCATCCGCGCCATCGTGGCCATGGCCCGCAGCCTCAACCTTGATGTAATTGCCGAGGGCGTGGAAACGCCGGAGCAACTGGCGTTCCTGCAAAAGCTGGGGTGCCATTTGTTCCAAGGGTATTTGCACAGCCGGCCGTTGCCGATCAAGGCGTTCAGGCAGTTACTGGTCCAACCGCCCTCACCCGGTCTACACCAGTTTTAACGCGTGAGCGCCTTTCTCCCAGTCCGAACCGGCCAATTTTATTGTTGACCCATAAAAATCGATAATTCCGTCAAAAACGCCTACGGAGTGGCCATGATTGGCAAGAGTGCCCGCAACGCCACTGGCCAATTCCTCGGCAGTGCTGCTACGCGTGAAGGCATACAAGCCAAGGCGCCGAAGTGCTTCGCCAGGGGTTTCTCTATCATTGAGCGTCCCCATGGCGGCCTCAAAACTCGCTTCAGCCCGAAACTCGTGATTTTCCATTTGCGCGCGCTTTGCGCTCACCGCGAACATGAAAATCGCGTCGTGCAAAAGACCTTTATCTTCACCGAAGAAGTGCGAACCTTTTTGCGCTTTTTTCAACTCATCGTGGGTCAGGTGTACCGTGCATGAGTCACGCATGGTCACGGTATAACCCTCGGGTGTCTCAATAATGCGTTTATAAATGCCCTGGGGATTTTGACCGTACTTCATCATCGCGGCCTTGATCGCAGAGACGGTGACGCAGTTGAGTTCTGAACCTTGATAGAACCCACTCCAGATATTGTCAGGCTTGACGCCCACCTGACGACTGGAGAGGTTTGAAATGTTCCCGCCCGGTGGCGCCGACGAAGTGTTCGACGGCTGCATGGCGAGCATATAGCCATAGTCTTTGACAACAGGCTGTTGTTTTCCCGACGAGTATTTGATGCCATCCAGTACAAACTCACCAGCGTAATTATCCAAGACGGCAACGGCGCCTTTTTTCAACATTTTTTCGGGTTCGACAATGCGCAGGAAACCGATCATCCCCATCCCTTTTAATGCCCGGTACACCGTATCATTAAGCATGACTGCGGATAACGCGCGCTCGAAGCTCCCCTGTTTATCAGGGTCCGTACTGGACAGTTGCACACGTTTTACATAGGCCGCCAAGATGAAATTGGCATCCATCACAATACCGCCGTCACCGCCGGTAAACCGCGAGACCCCGGCCGTGCGACTCAATTCTTCTTTGGACAGATGTAAAGAAAAACCGTCCTTCATGGTGATGTCATAGCCCTCTGCGGCCGCCACGACCTTGTCGAACACATCCTGCGGACTTTGACCAAACCTCATCATCATCATTTTGATCACTGACGCATGCCGACGGGTATCGCCCTCACCGAACCGTCGTTCAGCGACGTCAAAACTTCTTACCATATCGACAGGTTTCTGCCCCTTTGCTCGAACAGGGATGTCGGAAGACAAATCGCTCATTGGCGGCACGCCGGGGTCGGAGGGGCTCTGAGGCTGAGCGCTGGCACTCAAACCAGAGGCATTACCCTGCACCTCAACGGACGTATTGTGATTAACCAGCACGTAGACATAGGGACGCTCGACAGGTCGCTGGCCCCCATATTCATGGCTCACGCCCCCATAGACCAGGGCACCGCCAAATGTATGGGTTTGCATGACGCCGACCCCGCTGCCTGCCAACTGCGCCGACGGTACTTGGCGTAAAAAACCGGCCATGCCCAGGCCCTTGAGCACATTATAAGTCGTCTCACCACGCAACGAATTTGATAATGCACTCTTAAACCCCTGATTATTACCTGCCTGAACGCCCATTAGTTGTTTACGTTTAACAAACACAGCCAATGCAAAGTTCGCATCACTGATCGCCGCCGGGTCATGTCCAACAATTCTTGAGCCGGCGGCTGTTTGCCGTAACTCGAGATCGGACACTTGAACTTTGTTGCCATCTCTAAGCGTGACCTCATACCCCTGCTCGGCACGCTTGACCTGCGTAAACAAGTCCGAAGGGCGTTGACCAAAAGTAACCATCATCATTTTGATAACCGCTAAGTGAGCACTGGCGTCATAGTCCTCACCAAAGCGTCTTTGAGGGGCATTGAATGCGTTGACAACGTCCAGCAATTTAACGTCTGTGGAGTGTGAGATCGGCCCTGTAAAAGGCAGGGAATGTACGGGTGTTGAACGAGGAGAGAGGTTAAGCCTGGCTACGTCCACAAAAATGACTCCTGCAGTCTGTCAATCAATACACGTTGAGAAGAAGAGTTAAATCAATGAGTTGCGATAAGTAGAAAGTTACGGTCAACGCTTATCTTTTATTACCTGATCATTCGCGCCCAGCGAGGCCAGGCCTTGACAGCAAGGAGTGCGCTTGAGTGCCACAGCCTCCCCTCGCCGAGGCTCAGCCCCGGGCCGCCCCCAAATCTCTTCAAGGCCATTGATGACTGCTACCGAGTGCCCCCGCCGATTACTCACGCCCACGTGACCTTCGGCAAGCTCACGCACGCTGACGTTTTTCATATAGTGAATTAGCCCTAACCGCAGGAAGCCCTCGCCAGGCTTTTCCTCATCCTCACCATCATTCAAACTCTCCACACCCGCGTCAAAGCTCTCACCCGCCGTTGTGTCGTTGTTCTCCTCATGTGCACGCTTGGCACTGACGGCAAACAAAAAGTGCGCATCCTTGAGCATGCCTTTATCGGGGCCGATGAACTGCGAAGCGCGCGAGGCGACTGCCAACTCTCGGTCGGTCAATGTGAGCGTGTAATTGTCGCGCATCGTTACCCGATAACCACCGTCCAGCCGCCTGACTTCGCGGTAGATGTCTGTCGGGCTTTGACCGAATGTGTGCATCGCAGCCTTGATCGTCGCTACCGTGGCACAGTTACCGCCTGGCCCCTGACGGAACCCACTCCAAATATTCAATGGCTTTGCGCCATTACGCTTATCGGACAAACCCGGGATATCGCCTCCATGCGCCTGCGCAGGCACGCAAGTCAGCACGGGCGCCGAGTCAGCTGGCGCGGCACGCCTCACCGCCTGGGGATTCACTTGGGGTTGTGGGGGCACATCGGGAAAGACCTTAGCCTTTGGCTGCGAGGGACCACTGGCCACTTGCGCTAAAAATGCGGCAACCCTGTCCACCAGGCTTTGAGCCCTTTGTTGCCCAGGCCTATCACTGGGCACCGGCACCGAGTTCCACCGCGAACCGGCATGTTTTGGCGCGTAAAAGGACGCGCGCTCATTGGGTGCGCCATGCAAATCCATGCTTGGCAGCTGACGCACATCTGGGTAAGCGATGTTATCAATTCGGTAATACACCATGACTTGCTCCACGTTTTTCAAACGGTTCCCCGAACCTTGGGCCCGGGGAAACGCGGCGTTATCGGCGAAGTAAAAACACCCTGGCGGGTGTCAGTTCCTCAGCCGGGAGCGGCTGGAGAAGCCCTGGTCCCAACGATCATTCTCATTTTCAGCAGGGCCTGGGCTCGTGACGCCAACCTTGGGCTTAGTGAGTACCTCCAAGTCTTCCTGCGGGGTCTTCCTGGGCGAGCCTGGCACCTCACTATGGATGTGGCGCGGTTTGCTATGGCTGTCGTGGTCGTGGTCGTGGTCGTCAATCGGTGCCGGCGCTACAGGCGTGATAGGCGAAACCGTCTTGAGCGTCTCGCCAACAGTGGGGTGCGGCTCGGCAGGGCTGTCAGGCTTAAGGTTTATCCGCGTCCGAGGGCGGTGATCAACCGGTACACTTACACCGGTTGTTATTCCATCGCGCTCAACCAAGGTCTCGGGACAGTGGCAATGGTTGATATTGACCTCCACCTTGACCTGCGGTTTTGCCTGATTGGTTACGCTCACACCGGATTCGCGCATCGGATGTGAAACACGGCTCCCGAGGACTGGTTGCGCTGCTGGATGCGAATCCTCATCCGACTTCTCTTTTAGTTGATCCGCAACGTCCGAAATAACCTTGGACAGCGAGCCTGTTTGCAGCTTGCCTTTCAATTGAGACGCGGCAGCCGCAGCGTCCTTCAGCAGAGGTTGGGTGTGCACAGCCACGTCGTTCTGAGGGTATATACCTTGCGTGGTATTGGCTGTTGTATCGGTGTGAGGCATTAGGGCAACTGTTTCGGCCTTGCCCGAAAACATCTCACGCAGGGCGCTGACAAGTTGTTCAAACATATCAAACAGTTTCGTGAGCATGTTGGCATTATTCAACCCGTCACGCTGCAGAGCCGTGGAAAACTCAGTTCGGGGGGCGGGTGGAGTGTGCCCCAAACCAGCCCCGTGCAGGCCAACAGGCTTACCGACATTGGGTTCTTTCGAGACTGTCAGGTCAAGGGGCAACGTATCAGAGTTGATAGAGGGCGAATGGTTGATCGAAAAAGACATTAGCAATTTCCTAATTAAGCGCAGCCTGGGCAATTAAAACCCAGAACAGCGACAGTCATTATAAGTGCTGCAAGCAACAGCGCTGCTTCACAGACCCTACTTTTGTGAGGCGCGAGATTATTGAGTTCCAGAAATCGCGCTTCATATAAGGAAACCAAATCAACCTTTAGGACTTTTCCCCGTTGTTATTCACGAAAAACCGAGACGTCGCTCACCCCTACCCGCATAACAGCGGACACATGCACTTATAAACTGCCAAGGCTGCAATTAAGCGACATGATTAACTAACCAACAAAACGACAACGTGTGATACTCCGCACTCAATGAAACACCTGTCGCAACATTTATTACTTGATTAGAAAACGACTGACTATTTAGAACAACTCTGTATCAATTTCCAAACCCGGGTTGGCAGCGACTGTTGCTTTCCAGCGCTAAAAAAGCTTCCGACAGCGAAAAAACGCTACCTCTCAAGCTTGGCGAGCCTCCCCGGCAATACCTTTAAATGCAAAAATGCTCCGTATCTTTCAATACGGAGCATTTTTGAAACAAAGGCGGCTGTGATCGCTTCACTACGCCGGGTCGGGATGCTTCATACCCAGCAAGCGGCTGACCTGCTCCAACCCGGTTTCGCGGCGCAGCGCGGTAAACAACTCGACTGCCTCGGGGTAGTTGCGCGTGAGCATCGCCAGCCACTGCTTCAAACGGCCCGGCGCCTGCTTTTCGGTCAGTTGCACCACCGATTGGCGCCAGAACTCCTGGAGCATCGGCTGCATGTCTGCCCACGTCATCTCTACCACCTCTTCGCCTGCCTTCGCCGCCACAATCTGCCGCGCCAGGTCCGGGCGGGCCACCAGGCCACGGCCAAGCATGATGTCTTCGGCGCCGCTGACTTCGCGGCAACGCTTCCAGTCTTCGACGCTCCAGATATCGCCATTGGCAAACACCGGCACCTTGACCACGTCTTGCACCCGCGGAATCCACTCCCAATGGGCCGGCGGCTTGTAGCCATCGGTCTTGGTGCGCGCATGCACCACGATGTGCGCCGCGCCGCCTTCAGCCAGGGCCGTGGCGCACACCAACGCACCGTCGGGGCTGTCGAAGCCCAGGCGCATTTTCGCGGTGACCGGGATATGCGCCGGCACGGCGCGGCGCACGTGCTCGACGATCTGGTTGAGCAGCTCGGGCTCCTTGAGCAGTACCGCACCGCCACGGGATTTGTTGACGGTCTTGGCCGGGCAGCCGAAGTTCAGGTCGATCACCTCGGAACCCAATTCGCACGCCAGCGCAGCGTTTTCCGCCAGGCACACCGGGTCCGAGCCCAACAACTGCACGCGCAACGGCACGCCCGCTGCGGTGTGGGCACCGTGCAGCAGTTCGGGGGCGAGCTTGTGGAAATAGGCCGGGGTGAGCAGGCGGTCGTTGACGCGAATGAACTCGGTCACGCACCAGTCAATACCGCCCACGCGGGTCAACACGTCCCGAAGGATGTTGTCGACCAACCCCTCCATGGGCGCCAAAGCAATTTGCATGGGAAACACTCAACAAAAATCGTGGCGCAGTTTACTGGGTTTCCCACAGTAACCGTTAACCCCCTGTCAGCGCCGGGCCATAGCCATCGAGAAACTCGGCGGGCATGCGCTTGGGTTTGCCGCTGGACAGCTCGATGCAAACAAAGGTGGTTTGCGCACGCAGCAGGGTCGCACCATCGCTGGGGCGTACCAACTGGAAGCGCCGAGTCATCTTCAGCCGCTGGTCCCAGTCAACGATCCAGGTGGCCAATTGCAACTCGTCACCTTCATAACCAGCCGCCAGGTAGTCGATCTCATGGCGCACCACGGCCATGGCGCGGTCGAGCCGGCGATACTCGGCGAGGTCCAGCCCCAGACGCTGGGAGTGACGCCACGCACAACGCTCCAGCCAGGACACGTACACCGCATTATTGGCGTGCCCAAGGCCATCGATGTCTTCAGCGGCGACCTGCAGGTCGATGATAAACGGCGCTGCCAGATCCCAGCCCATGCCTTGCTCCAGTCGATGAATGTCGCCGGGCAGTGTATCAGGCGGTTTGCCGCTCCTGTAAACGACTGCCGGCCAACAGGGCCAACACACCCTCGATCACCCGTGGATCGGCCAGCACCCGCTGATGACCGCCCTGCTCCAGGCGCAGCAGGCGGCTGTCGAACCAAGCCTCATGAATGGCTTGCGAGGCTTTGACCGGGACGAACGTGTCGTCTTCAGCGTGCACGATCAACCCCGGCAGGTTCATCTGGTAGTGGGCCACATCCAGGTGCTTGAGCGGCATGCCGAAAGTCTGTTCGACCTCCTGGATAAACGCCGAGCGCGCACGCGGCGGCAAGCCCACCATGCGGGTAAAGCCACGCAGCACATCCAGGAAGCGCGAGGGCGCGGCAATGCTCACCAGCGCTTCAGTGCGCAACCCCAATTGCACCGCCAGCATCGCACTGGCGCCGCCCATGGAATGCCCGACCACCGCATGCAGCGGCGGCAATTCAGCGGCAGCATCGAGCATGGCGCGGGCAAACAGCAACACATGCGCTTCACGCCCCGGCGAGCGACCATGGGCCGGGCCATCCAGGGCTATTACCGAATAACCATTGTCCACCAACGCGGTGATCAAGCTGGCGAACTGCGTGGGGCGCCCTTCCCAACCGTGCATCAGCAATACTGCTGGGCCTTGGCCCCAGCACAACGCTGACAAGCCGAAACGCAAGGTGATGCGCTCCGATTGCGCCAGCAGCGGCAGCTCCCAATCTCGCGGCGGCAAGTTGCGCGGTGTCATGAAGGTGCGGCGCAATTTGCTGGCCACCGTTCGCGGCGCCAAACGGCCAACGGTGCCATGGAAACCACGAATCCAGGTTAATGCGCCCATCATGCGACTCCTTTTTAACGCACTGCCGACTTGGCGGCGCGCAACACGCGGTCGGACAATTCACCTGGGCCAAGCGCACGAGCCAGCGCCAGGCCGCCGATCATCAAGGCCATGTCGGCCAGGGCCTTGTCGGTGTCTTCGGGGCTGGCGGCCAGTTGGGCGGCCATCAATTCGGTGTGCTCGTTGAGCGCCAGGCGGAACTCGTCCGGCAGGCGGCTCATCTCGCCCACGGTGGCGGGGATCGGGCAGGCGTGGTCGGTGGAGTCGCGGTGCTTGCGCGACAGGTAGAACGCCGCCACCAGGCTTCTGCGCTCCTCTCCGGTCAGTTGCGCGTCCATGTCGTCGATCGACGCACGCCGCCGAGCCAGCAACTGGGTGAAGGCCTCCAGCATCAGCGCGTCCTTGCTTTCAAAGTGCGCGTAGAAACCGCCGACCGTGAGCCCGGCTGCGCCCATGACTTCGCCGACACTCGGCTCAGCCGGGCCGCGCTGGATCAACGCCGCGCTGGCAGCCTGCAAAATGCGTTCGCGGGTTTGCGCTTTTTTATCGCTCATCAGTGCCTCCGTCTCTCATGGGTTGAATATTATTACCATAATAATATTTAGCAAGCGACAGGCATGACCGCTGGTCAGGACAGAATAAGGGGCACTGAGAAGAGAATTGGCCAAACGCCAGACAAACAAAAGGGCCATTCAATAATTGAATGACCCTTAAAAATCCCGCAGAGCGGGTAATCGTGGCGTCCCCTAGGGGACTCGAACCCCTGTTACCGCCGTGAAAGGGCGGTGTCCTAGGCCACTAGACGAAGGGGACACAAACCTTCTATACACTGATCAGCGCTGAGAACTGATCGATTCAAGGACGGTGTGGCCAGAACCTTGAACCTGTAAATTGGTGGAGCTAAACGGGATCGAACCGTTGACCTCTTGCATGCCATGCAAGCGCTCTCCCAGCTGAGCTATAGCCCCGGATTTTTCGTCTCGCGACGCAGCAGACCTTTCGAGCTGCTTGTTGAAACTGGCGTCCCCTAGGGGACTCGAACCCCTGTTACCGCCGTGAAAGGGCGGTGTCCTAGGCCACTAGACGAAGGGGACAAAACCTTCTGTACAACCGATCAGAGCTGAGTTCTGATCAATTCAAGGACGGTGTGGCCAGACCTTGAACCTGTAAATTGGTGGAGCTAAACGGGATCGAACCGTTGACCTCTTGCATGCCATGCAAGCGCTCTCCCAGCTGAGCTATAGCCCCTCATCGGTGAGGACGGGGCGAATCTTAATGGCGGTTTGGAAGTGTGTCAAATTTATTTTCAACAATTTCCAAACTTTTTTGCCGGGATAACAATCACTTACCGGCGAAACCCCGGAAAACCGGGGTTTCGTCGTAACAACAGCCTGCTTAAGCGATAGCGCCCAGCAGCTTTTCCCACTCTTTGTTTTCTTTCTTCGACACACCCCCAAGCAAATCAAGGGCTTGGCGCAGACGGAAACGCGTAAGGTCCGGGCCGAGAATTTCCATCGCATCGAGCACCGACACCGAACTGGCCTGCCCGGTGATCGCGGCAAACATCAGCGGCATGGCATCGCGCAATTTCAATTCCAACGATTCCACCACTGCCTGGATTGTCGCGGTGATCGCCTCTTTCTCCCACTGACGCAGGCTTTCGAGCTTCCACAGGATCAACTGCATCAACTGGCGAACCTGATCACCGGAGAGCTTCTTGGACTCAAACAGCTTGGCGTCCGGGTTCACGCCACCGGCGAAGAAGAAGCTGGCCAGCGGTGCGACCTGGCTGAACGTCTCTACTCTGCCCTGCACCAGCGGCGCGATCTTCATCATGTACTCGGGGTTCAGCGCCCACTGCTGCACACGGCTGGCAAACTCTTCCACCGGCAAATCACGCAGCCACTGGCCGTTGAGCCACGACAGCTTCTCGATATCGAAGATCGGCCCGCCGAGGGAAACGCGCGACAGGTCGAAGTGGTCGACCATTTCCTGCAGCGAGAACTTCTCGCGCTCGTCCGGCATCGACCAGCCCATGCGGCCCAGGTAGTTGAGCATCGCCTCAGGCATAAAGCCCATGCGCTCATAGAACGTGACGGAGGTCGGGTTCTTGCGCTTGGACAACTTGCTCTTGTCCGGGTTACGCAGCAGCGGCATGTAGCACAGCTGCGGTTGCTCCCAACCGAAATACTCGTACAGCAGAATCAGTTTGGGCGCAGACGGCAGCCATTCTTCGCCGCGCAGCACGTGGGTGATGCCCATCAGGTGGTCGTCGACCACGTTGGCCAGGAAGTACGTCGGCAAGCCGTCGGTCTTCATCAGCACTTGCATGTCCATGCGGTCCCACGGGATCTCGACGTCACCGCGCAGCATGTCCGGCACCACGCACACGCCTTCGCTCGGCACTTTCATGCGGATCACGTGCGGCTCGCCGGCGGCCAGGCGCCGGGCCACTTCTTCCTTGGACAGCAGCAGCGCGCGGCCGTCGTAACGCGGGGTTTCACCACGGGCCTGTTGCTCGGCACGCATCTGGTCGAGTTCTTCGGCGGTGCAGAAGCACGGGAAGGCGTGGCCCATGTCGACCAGTTGCTGGGTGTACTGCTTGTAGATGTCGCTGCGCTCGCTCTGACGATACGGGCCGTGCGGGCCGCCGACGTCCGGGCCTTCAGCCCAGGTAATGCCCAACCAGCGCAAGGCATCGAAAATCTGCTGCTCCGACTCACGGGTGGAGCGCACCTGGTCGGTGTCTTCGATCCGCAGGATGAATTCACCGCCGTGCTGCTTGGCAAAGCAGTAGTTGAACAGGGCGATGTAGGCAGTACCGACGTGGGGATCCCCAGTAGGCGATGGCGCAATGCGCGTGCGGACGGTGGTCATGGCAGGTCTCGAATGGGCGATAAAACTGAAAATTGAAACAAGGGGCGAATGGTAACACCAGCGCGGGGGGTTCTGGCAGACCGAGGTGTCGCTATCGCAGGCAAGCCAGCTCCCACATTTTGACTGTGTTCACACATCAACTGTAGGAGCCGGGCTTGCCCGCGATGAGGCCAGACCGGCTAGCGAAAAATCAAACAGCCAACAGGCGCTCACGCAACTTGCCAATCTCATCGCGCGTTTGCGCCGCCGCCTCAAACTCAAGATCGCGCGCCAACTGGTACATCTTCTCTTCCAACTGCCGAATCCGCTTGGTGATCTCACTCGGCGAGCGCAGTTCGTTCTCGTACTTGGCGCTCTCCTCGGCCGCCTTGGCCATGCCCTTGCGCTTCTTGCTGCGCGAGCCCGGCACGGTGGCGCCTTCCATGATGTCGGCGACGTCCTTGAACACGCCCTTCGGGGTAATGCCATGCTCCAGGTTGAAAGCGATCTGCTTGTCCCGACGGCGCTCGGTCTCGCCGATCGCCCGCTCCATGGAGCCGGTGATGCGGTCGGCATACAGAATCGCGCGACCATTGAGGTTACGCGCGGCACGGCCAATGGTCTGGATCAACGAGCGCTCGGAGCGCAGGAAGCCCTCCTTGTCCGCATCCAGAATGGCCACCAGTGAGACCTCCGGCATGTCCAGGCCTTCGCGCAGCAAGTTAATGCCCACCAGCACGTCAAACACACCCAGGCGCAGGTCGCGGATGATCTCCACGCGCTCCACGGTGTCGATGTCCGAGTGCAAATAACGCACACGCACGCCGTGGTCGGCCAGGTAATCGGTCAAGTCTTCGGACATGCGTTTGGTCAGCGTGGTGACCAGCACGCGCTCTTCCAGGGCCACGCGCTTGGTGATTTCCGAGAGCAAGTCATCGACCTGGGTCAGCGCCGGGCGGATTTCAATCTGCGGGTCCACCAGCCCGGTCGGCCGCACCAACTGCTCAATCACACGGCCAGCATGTTCGGCTTCATAGTTGCCTGGGGTTGCAGACACGAAGATGGTCTGCGGGCTGATGGCCTCCCACTCGTCAAAACGCATCGGCCGGTTATCCAGTGCCGATGGCAGACGGAAGCCGTATTCCACCAACGTCTCTTTACGCGAACGGTCGCCCTTATACATGGCGCCGACCTGCGGCACGCTGACGTGGGATTCGTCGATCACCAGCAGCGCGTCGTCGGGCAAATAATCATAGAGCGTCGGCGGCGCGGCGCCGGCTTCGCGCCCCGACAGGTAGCGTGAGTAGTTTTCGATGCCGTTGCAGTAGCCCAGCTCCAGGATCATCTCCAAATCGAAGCGGGTGCGCTGCTCCAGGCGCTGGGCTTCCACCAGCTTGTTGTTGGCGCGCAGGTATTCCAGACGCTCTACCAGTTCGGCCTTGATGCCTTCGATCGCCCCCATCAGGGTTTCACGCGGCGTCACGTAGTGGCTTTTCGGATAGAAGGTGAAGCGCGGCAGTTTGCGGATCATCTCGCCGGTCAACGGGTCGAAGGCCGACAGGCTCTCGACTTCATCGTCGAACAGCTCAATGCGGATCGCTTCCAGGTCGGATTCGGCCGGGTAAATGTCGATCACATCGCCACGCACACGGAAGGTGGCACGGGCAAAATCCATGTCGTTGCGGGTGTACTGAAGGCTTGTCAGGCGGCGCAGCAGTTCGCGCTGGTCGAGTTTGTCGCCGCGATCGACGTGCAGCACCATTTTCAAATAGGTTTCCGGGCTGCCCAGGCCGTAGATGCACGACACCGTGGTGACGATGATTGCGTCCTTGCGCTCCAGCAACGCCTTGGTCGCCGACAACCGCATCTGCTCGATATGGTCGTTGATCGACGCATCCTTCTCGATAAAGGTGTCGGACGACGGCACATAGGCTTCGGGCTGGTAGTAGTCGTAGTAGGAGACGAAGTACTCCACCGCGTTGTTCGGAAAGAACGCCTTGAACTCACCGTACAACTGCGCGGCCAGGGTTTTGTTCGGCGCCAGCACCAGAGTCGGGCGGTTGATCTGCGCGATCACGTTGGCGATGCTGAAGGTCTTGCCTGAACCGGTCACCCCGAGCAGCGTCTGGTGCGCAAGGCCGGCTTCGATGCCTTCGACCATCTGGCGAATGGCTTCGGGCTGGTCGCCGGCGGGTTCAAAACGGGTGACGAGCTGGAAATCCGACATAACGTACCTCGTGAAGTCACCCCAGACTCGAAACCGCCAGGGACGAAATAGCTCAGCAACCCGCGAATAGTCTTCGCAGGTTGCAGGAAAAAACCATGATAGCTGTAGAAGTGGTGGCGAATGTGACGGGTTTCAAGGCAATCGTCCTACCTGCCGTCGCTGATCAATATTGCAATAAGACTAACGGTGGGCAAATAAACCGAAAAACTTGGCTTAAAAGCCGTTTCGGTTGTCGCCCTGAGCCTGGATGGCCTCTATACTAGCTCCCCGTTTGTGCACCGCTCTAGTGCATTCGGCTGGAGCGCGACACGTCCCTCCATTCCCCCATAGAGCTGCCGCAAAAATGAGCCTGTTCTCCGCTGTCGAAATGGCACCACGCGATCCAATCCTGGGCCTCAACGAAGCATTTAACGCCGATACACGAACCACCAAGGTCAACCTTGGCGTGGGCGTTTACTGCAACGAGGAGGGGAAGATTCCACTCTTGCGTGCCGTTGCCGAAGCGGAAGCCATTCGCGTGGCGCAACACGCCGCCCGTGGCTACCTGCCGATCGACGGTATCGTGGCGTACGACCAGGCTGTGCAAAAGCTGCTGTTCGGCGCTGAGTCGCCACTGCTGAGCGCCGGCCGCGTGATCACCGCCCAAGCGGTCGGCGGCACCGGCGCGCTTAAAATCGGCGCGGACTTCCTCAAGCAACTGCTGCCCAACGCCGTCGTCGCTATCAGCGACCCGAGCTGGGAAAACCACCAGGCACTGTTCGAAAAAGCCGGCTTCCCGGTGCAGACCTACCGCTACTACGACGCCGCCACCCACGACGTCAACCGTGCCGGCCTGCTCGAAGACCTCAACGCCCTGCCGCCACAGTCCATCGTGGTGCTGCACGCCTGCTGCCACAACCCGACCGGCGTTGACCTGAGCCCGGCCGACTGGCAAAACGTGCTGGACGTGATCAAGGCCAAGAACCTGGTGCCGTTCCTCGACATGGCCTACCAGGGCTTTGGCGATGGCATCCACGAAGACGCCGCTGCTGTGCGCCTGTTTGCTGAATCGGGCCTGACCTTCTTTGTCTCCAGCTCGTTCTCCAAGTCGTTCTCGCTGTACGGCGAACGCGTGGGCGCGCTGTCGATCGTCAGCGAATCCAAGGAAGAAAGCGCGCGCATCCTGTCCCAGGTCAAACGCGTTATCCGCACCAACTACTCCAACCCGCCGACCCACGGCGCGGCGATCGTGGCTGCGGTGCTGAACAACCCTGAGCTGCGCGCCCAGTGGGAAGCCGAACTGGCCGAGATGCGCCTGCGCATCCGCGGCATGCGCGAGCAGATGGTCGCCGAACTGGCCAAGGCTGCACCGGGCCACGACTTCAGCTTCGTCGGCCGCCAGCGTGGGATGTTCTCCTACTCCGGCCTGACCGTTGAGCAAGTCACCCGCCTGCGCACCGAGTTTGGTATCTACGCGCTCGACACCGGCCGCATCTGCGTGGCCGCGCTGAACCAGTCGAACATTGGTGCGGTCACTAAAGCGATTGTTCAGGTTCTATAAACCTGCCAGCGTCATACGAAGGGGGAAGCCAATGGCTTCCCCCTTTTTGTTGGCCAAGCCACTAGACTGAACACCGAACGCCCCCTTGCTGTGAGAGCCCTATGAGAAACGACGACCTGGACCTGCGCGCCGACCGCGACGAACTGCACGACTACACACCCCGTGCCCCACAAGCCAAGCGCCAGAAAAGTCTGGTGCTGCAAGTGGCGCTGGGTGTGTTTCTGGGTGGGTTGGCCTTGTGGCTGGTGCAGTTGGGCGCCACGGCACTGATGGCCAAGCTGGCCATGGGCACCCTGCAATTTGGCGGTTAAAAACACGATCACAATGTGGGAGCTGGCTTGCCTGCTCCCACACTGGCTCTACTTCGCCTGCAGACCGCGTTCCTCCAGCAATTTCACAAAGCTGTTCAAACTCTGCGACACCGTACCCCGGCGCCAGATCAGCCAGGTATTGAGCAGGCGAAACGCGTCGGTCAACGGCCACACACTCACCGTCGTAAACCCCGGCATGCTCTCCAGCATACTGCGCGGCATCAGCGCCAGGCCGGCACCGGCACTGACGCAGGCGAGCATGCCGTGGTACGACTCCATTTCGAAAATCTTGCCCGGCACCGCGCCATCCTGTGAAAACCAGCGTTCGAAGTGATGGCGATACGAGCAGTTCGAACGAAAGGTGTAGATGCTCTCCCCCGCCACATCCTGGCCCCGCGTGATCGGCGCATGGTGCAGCGGCGCAATCACCACCATCTCCTCCTCAAACACCGCCACGCCCTCCAGCGTGGCATGCAGCACCGGCCCATCGACAAACGCCGCCGCCAGGCGCCCCGACAACACGCCCTCGATCATCGTGCCCGACGGCCCGGTGCTCAGGTCCAGCTCGACCTTGGTGTGTTTCTGGTTATACGCCGCCAATAGCGCCGGAATGCGTACAGCCGCCGTACTCTCCAGCGAGCCAAGCGCAAACGCGCCCTGAGGCTCCTCCCCGGCCACGGTTGCGCGGGCCTCCTGCACCAAATCAAGAATGCGCCGCGCATAACCGAGGAAATTCCAGCCGGCTGGCGACAGGCGCAGGCGGCTTTTCTCACGGATAAACAACTCCACGCCCAAATCCTGCTCCAGTTGCTTGATGCGTGTGGTCAAGTTCGACGGCACGCGATGAATCAACTGCGCGGCGGCGCTGATGCTGCCTTGCTCGGCAACGGCCTTGAAGATTTCCAGCTGCACCAGATCCAAGTCATTCTCCAATCGTGAACGTATGTGAGCGTTCCCACGCTCTGCGTGGGAATGCCGCCAAGGACGCTCCGCGTCCAAAATCCAACATCCATTCTCAATTCGAGAACGTATCACTTAATATTATTCAGTTTCCAGAAAACATGCATCCCCGTAGGCTGACCCCATTCCACTCATTCAGCCGGACGGTGCCATGAACGCTATTACTCACCAGACCCACGCCTTGTCGATCAACCCCGCCAATGGCGAAATGGTCGCCAGCTACCCCTACGAAACCGCGGCGCAACTGGACGCCGCCCTAGACCGCGCCACTGACGCTTTCCGCAGCTGGCGCCGCCAGCCGGTGAGCCAACGCGCTGAACTGCTGCTGGCCCTGGCCGGTGCATTGCGCGAGCAAGCCGAAGACATGGCCCAGATGATCACCCTGGAAATGGGCAAACCCATCGCCCAGGCCCGCGCCGAAATCGAAAAATGTGCACAGCTCAGCGAGTGGTACGCCGCCCAAGGCCCAGCCATGCTCGCACCGGAACCGACCCTGGTGGACAACGGCAGCGCGCAGATCGAATATCGCCCGCTGGGCCTGATCTTCGCCGTCATGCCGTGGAACTTCCCGGTGTGGCAAGTACTGCGCGGCGCCGTGCCGACCTTGCTGGCCGGTAACACCTACGTGCTTAAACACGCGCCGAATGTGATGGGCAGCGCCTACCTGATCCAGCAGGCGTTCCAGAAAGCTGGTTTTGCCGAAGGTATTTTTGAAGTGGTCAACGTCACCAACGAGGGCGTATCCAAGGCCATCGCCGACCCACGCATCGCCGCCGTCACCCTCACTGGCAGCGTGCGCGCCGGTATCGCCATCGGCTCCCAAGCCGGTGCAGCGCTGAAAAAATGCGTGCTGGAATTGGGCGGCTCCGACCCGTTTATCGTGCTTAACGACGCCGACCTTGATGCCGCCGTGCAGGCCGCCGTGATCGGGCGCTTCCAGAACAGCGGCCAGGTCTGCGCCGCCGCCAAGCGCCTGATCATCGAAGCAGGTGTGGTGGAAGCTTTCACAGCCAAATTCCTTCAGGCCAGCCGCGCGCTGGTAATGGGCGACCCGACCTCGACCCACACTTACGTCGGCCCGATGGCCCGTTTCGACCTGCGCGACGAGCTGCATGGCCAAGTCCAAGCCACCCTGGAAGAAGGCGCGACCCTGCTGCTGGGCGGCAATAAAGTGCCCGGCGCCGGCAACTACTATGAGCCGACCGTACTGGCCAACGTCACCGACCAGATGACCTCGTTCAAACAGGAACTGTTCGGCCCCGTGGCCTCGATCATCACCGCCCGCGATGCTGACCACGCCTTGGCCCTGGCCAACGACAGCGAGTTCGGCTTGACCGCCAGTGTCTTCACCACCGACTCGGCGAAGGCACGGGATTTCACCAACCAACTGGAAACCGGCGCAGTATTCGTCAACTCGTTCAGCGTGTCAGACCCACGCGTGGCGTTTGGCGGCGTGAAAAAGAGTGGGTTTGGCCGCGAACTGTCGCACTTTGGTGTGCGTGAATTCTGCAACGCACAGACCGTGTGGCTGGATCGCAAATAAAACCGGCAACACCCTTCAACTGTGGGAGCTGGCTTGCCTGCGATAGCCATAGGTATCTACACAACCGGT